>NZ_QVTE01000009.1 GCF_003429095.1 Peribacillus saganii | reverse complement strand
TAAGCCAATCACTTCGGAAGGCAAAAAGCGCCTTCTGTCAGCGCTTGTCTTATGCTTAGGCCCACAGGATGTGGGTCAGAACGGCGACGCCACAGGACAAGGAAAGCTACGGCAGCGAGGCATCGCACGAAACAAAGCGCCAGCTTTGTGAGGACGTGGCGAACTTAGCCGTTCTTCCTTTGTCGGCGCTTGCCCTTTTATTATTCAAACGGGTTTTCGCTCAGTTCCAAAGCTACTGCAAGCTTGCCAGTATTATCAAGGCCTGCAAGAAGCAGCCGTCCTTTATCATCCAGCTCAAAATGGGTGATGCCTTCACCATAAACCCAGCCTATTCCAAGCTTCAATCCAACTCGGAATGGACCATCTCCGACTATCTTTCCATGTTCATAACGGATTTTAGCGTTTCGTATGTAAGCACCCGCTGAAAAAAACGATTCATCCTTATGGGTGGCATAAGCACCGTTTGTCGTTTCAAGGTGCAGATATACATCTTTGCCGGCCAATGAATCGATGATTTGCTGTACACTATCCTTTTGTTCAATTGCTTTCATGTTATCCTCCTTATTAAGCCACGCGATAGGAAACAATTAATATCTTTATTATTTTACTAAAAACCATCCCGAAATGCGAAAAGCTGAATCCGTTATAAGAAAGTTTGAAACAACTGCTTATTGAGAAAGTATGAGCTGTAACGTACCATCTCCGTTTACTCACATTTTTGCAGGTAAACTGCCGCTACAATAAAACCCCCTGTCTAATTCAACAGAGGGTCTACGAAAAATATATTATTTTAATTGAGTCTTGCAAAAATCTTGTCGTAAAGATTGTCTAGTTTTGTCGAACCTTGAAAAACTTATAAAAACAAGAATGACATCCCTTTAATCGTGGAATTGGAAGGTTACCACACACAACCAATACGCGAAAAAAGGAGATGTCTAAGGCCATGGTATCCTTCTATTCAGCTATCGTCAAGTTCATTGTTTCTCTCGGTCTTTGCCTGTCAAAACCTCAATTGAATCATTTGGTTTCCATGATGCATGGTATCATCCTGAGCGAGGGAAGAAAGACGATATCGCAGATCCGGAACCATTCCGGGAAGGACCGTGACCTCAGCTGCATGACCCGTTTCCTAAAAGAGTCTCCCTGGTGCGCCAACCGGGTTCAGCGTAGAAGAATGAATCATTTGATGAGTACCATTCGGCGTGCCCGCATAAAGCGAGGGGACGAAAGGCACATTATTTTTCTGATTATTGATGATTCCGGCTGCCACAAGAATCGATCAACGAAAACAATGGAAGCTTTGGATTTTCATTTCTCTCACACAGAAGGGAAAAGTGTCTGGTCGCACTGCCTGGTTACGGCCCACGTGGTGGCTGAAGGATACTCCTTTGCCTGGGATTTCCGCCCCTACTTCAGGAAGAGTTACTGTGAAGAGTCGGGCCATCCCTTTAAAAGCAAAAATGAATTGGCCTGGGAAATGGTCCATGCTTTTCCTGCCGCTGATGATGAACAGGTCTATGTCCTGATGGACAGCTGGTACACAAGCAAGAAATTGGTCGATGCCTGTAACTCCAAAGGTTTTCATGTGATTGGTGCGGTCAAATCCAACCGGAAGATATGCCCAGCGGGCATACAAATTCCCATGTCGGAATTTGGGAACCGATACATCCAAAACACAGACCTTCACTCTGTGACCGTGAAGGACAAAGGCCGGTTCCGGGTGTATTCTTATGAAGGTTCCATTTCAGATATTAAAAATGCGAAAGTCCTCTTGTCCTGGGACAAGAAATTCAACCCGGACAAAACTCCGTTTTGTATTTTGTGTACGGATACCGCTCTGGATGTCGTGACCATCCTCGAGTATTACCATGTACGCTGGGAAATCGAGACGGGATACCGCTATTTCAAGGAGCTTCTGGGATTTGACCAGTACCAAATGCTTTCATTCAAGGCCATTGAACGCTACTGGGTCATCCAGTATCTGACACAGAATTTCCTGGAAGTTCAAAGGTCCGAGTGGTCAAAAGGATCCCCGCTATCTCTGGGTGACACAGTCAGAAGAATCAGAAGCGAGATGCTGGGGCAGCTAGTGGTCTACGTTTACCAGGAAGGACTGGCGAACACACCATTAAAACAGGTGCTTAGAACCCTAAAACTGATCGCTTAAAAAATCGTTTTATTAACAGCACTACCCGTATGCCATTTTTTAAGGGTCTGAACTAAAAATGCAAGAGTCAAGTTATTTTATTCCAGCATGCATGCGGTAAGCGCTATGCATTGTTGGACCGACATATTCATTTAATTTCCAAGAATGGCGGATTGCCTCCGTAATAAATTCCTTCGCAGTGTAGATTGCGTCACGAACAGATTTGCCTTTAGCCAATTCAGCCGTGATGGCAGCGGAGAACGTGCAGCCTGCACCATGTGTATAAGTAGTTTCAATACGCTCGCCTTCAAGTACTTCAAACTCGTTTCCATCAAAAAGCAGGTCGATTGCTTTATTATGTTCAAACTTGTTCCCAGCTGTGATGACAACATATTTTGCACCAAGCTCATTAATTTTAGCTGCAGCGTTTTTCATGTCATCCAATGTACGGATAGGGCCTGTCCCAGCTAGCTGACTAGCCTCAAACATGTTGGGCGTGACTACAGCTGCCTTTGGAGTCAATACATCGCGAAGTGCAATCGCTGTTTCAGGGTGAAGAACTTCGTCTTCCCCTTTGCACACCATAACCGGGTCGATAACAACATTCTTTAGGTTAAGTTCTTCTATTTTACGGGCTGCAAGCTCAATGATTTCCACTGAACCAAGCATTCCAGTTTTCATTGCGTCAATTCCCACAGATAGGATAGTTTCAAGCTGGGCTTCAACTGTTGACAGCTCCTGAGGAAAAACGTTGTGGTGCCAGCCATTTTTAGGATCCATGGAAACGATTGTTGTTAAAGCGGTCATTCCATAAACGCCAAGCTCCTGGAACGTCTTCAGGTCAGCCTGGATGCCAGCGCCGCCGCTTGAATCTGATCCCGCGATTGTTAAAGCCTTTTTCATTGTCATATGAGGTGCCTCCTAAAAATTGGATTAAAATTTCGTCCTTGCATAGAATGGGTTTTAAAATATGAACATTAAGATATTGCATCCTATTAAGGATATAACAACTTCAATAATTATAACAAGAATAATAGGAAAATAGAATGAATCCAAACGAACAGGATTTCAGTAATGCTGGAGCGAAGATCAACTATTTATAAACTATTCGAGTAATTTATATCAGTTTATAAAAGCAGTAAATATAAAAAATAGAAGAGTCTCGGAGCATGCAGACCTTACATCAGGATTAAGTCTATCAGAAGAAGGGGTACAGTATGGTTGACAAATAATATGGACAGAGGCAGGATAGATTTTTGGGAAGAGAGGATTCCTCCTGATAAAATAACTTACAAGATATTTTTTATATTAATCATGATGAGCAGGGAATTTTAATCTATCATAAAGAATGATTGTTATAAGCGATAAACCTGAAACGGTAAAAAGGAGTTTTGGCAAAATGCGAGCCTGCCTTCATTTTTAAGGGAAGATAGTAACCTAATCAGGTTATATTTAAAGAAGAAGGTAATCCTGAGAAAAAGGTATTATTGAAAAAACCATGCTTAGAAAGCTGGAGGACATTGGAATGAAAACTACAGCTCTGCTTTTGGCTGGCGGCAGGTCGAGCCGGATGGGAAAAAATAAAGCCCTGCTCCCTATCTGCGGTCAGCCGAATATTTGTAACATCCAAGACGAGTTAAAGCTGGCGGCGGATGATTTTTTATTAATCACAAATACTCCTGAGGATTACCGCTTCTTACATGTACCGATGATTGAGGATATTTATAAAGATATGGGGCCGCTGGGTGGCCTCCATGCTGGATTATCTGCCTCACTTACAGAAATAAATGTCATCACTGCCTGTGATATGCCGTTTATAAATGCAAACATTTTAAAGCGGATGATTAGTTTTTCAGAAGACTTTGATGCTGTTGTTCCAGAGATATTTGGCCAGCTTCATCCGCTCTTTGCCGTTTACAGGAAAAGCTGCCTTGCAGATTTAGAAAAGTGTTTGATAGATGGAAAGCTGAGCATGGCTGCGTTTATAGATAAACTTCATGTTAAAATATTGAAAGAAACAGATTTTGAAGAGTATTTCCAAGATGAAACACTTTTTTCCTATATGTTTTACAATATGAATAAGCCAGAAGATTACTCAAGAGCAGTTGCAATTGAAGAAGCTTTGTTAGAAAAACCAGCGGGGAGGATGTTTTTTCAGAACGAAGAATTAAGTACAGATAAATCATACGAAGGGCAAAAGCTGAACGATCATCCTTTTATGAAACATGGAGGTAAGCGATGAACTTTGAAATTGCAAAAGAACCAATTGATATTCAATCAGTAATTGATAAAGTCGTACAAAGGGAAGCTGGGGCTATTACGACATTTATCGGAACAGTGAGAGAGCTTACTCACGGGAAAAAAACACTGTTTCTGATATATGAGGCTTACGAGTCTATGGCAGTGAAAAAATTGGAGCAGATCGGTGCTGAGATAGGAGAACGCTGGCCGGATGCACAGGTGGCAATCACCCACAGGGTTGGCAAATTGGATATTACAGATGTGGCGGTAGTAATTGCGGTAAGCACTCCGCACCGGAACGATGCCTATGAGGCAAACCGGTATGCCATTGAGCGGATAAAGGAAATTGTGCCGATCTGGAAAAAAGAACACTGGGAAGACGGAGAAAAATGGATCGGCAATCAGCTCGAAACAGTAAGTTACCCGACAGGAAAGCCGGAAAAGGAGGATTTCCATGATTAAAGTACTTTTATTTGCCCATTTGAAGGATTTGATTGGAAAAGATGAAATAGAAGTGAATGCGGATGAGCTGACTGTTGAGCAGCTGCGGCAAAAGCTATCAGACGAATATGGACTGCATGGCCTTGAAGGCGTTATGGCAGCTGTTAATGAAGAATTTGCCGATCCTGATACAATGGTCTCCAATGGTGATACGGTTGCCTTTATCCCGCCGGTCAGCGGAGGGTGATTATGCACGAACGGTATTCACGGCAAACGCTTTTCTCTCCGATTGGGGAAGCAGGCCAAGCTAAAATCAGGCATAAACACGTTTTATTGATCGGTGCAGGGGCACTCGGATCTGCTAATGCTGAATATTTAACACGCGCGGGAGTTGGAAGACTAACAATTGTGGACCGTGATTATGTAGAGGAAAGCAACCTCCAGCGCCAGCAGCTTTATACCGAGGATGACGTTCAAGCGAAATGGCCAAAAGCAGAAGCCGCAAAAAAACATTTGCAGCGAATAAATAGTGATGTCGATATCCGTGCTGTTGTGATGGACGGCACAGCTGTAAGTTTGGAACCGCTCATAGCTGATGTTGATTTAATCATGGATGCGACAGATAATTTTGAGACGAGAATGGTCATCAATGACTTGTCACAGAAGCATCAGATTCCTTGGATTTACGGGGCCTGTGTCGGCAGCGTAGGGATGAGCCTGACAATCGTCCCTGGAATTACTCCCTGCTTAAATTGCCTATTGCGGACCATTCCGATTCAGGGCATGACCTGCGACACAGGCGGGATCATCTCGCCAGCAGTAACAATGACCGTTGCCCATCAATCAGCCGAAGCATTAAAAATACTGGTAGAGGATTGGGATGCTGTCCGCCCGAGCTTTGTCACATTTGATATGTGGCGGAACCAATATCAAAGTATGAAAATTTCCCGGGCAAAGAAAAAAGATTGCCTTTCCTGCGGCGAGCAACGCACCTTTCCATTCTTGACACTGGAAAATGCTACGAAAACAGCGGTACTATGCGGCCGCGATACTGTACAGGTCAGGCCTCCGCAGCCCTTGAAGCTGAATCTCCAAAAGCTATCCGATGACCTGGCAAACAGCGGCTACACTGTAAAGGCTAACCCTTTCCTTGCCTCAATCGAACAGAACGGACAGCGCATGGTCATCTTCCAGGACGGCCGCGCCCTCGTACACGGAACAAAGGATGAAGCTCATGCCAAAACCCTTTATCAGAGGATATTGGGATAACCCCGCGCGGCGGGGTTTTTCGTTTTTATAGGAGTTTGGCGGAATGCGGACTGCCGAGGTTGATACGCTAGCCATAGGTTTGGCAGTAAAACATTCCATTTTGGACATTGAATCCTTCATACTCAAACTGGAATCCTTCGTAAAATTTAGGGATAAGAAATACATCCCGGAATAGAGTCTGAACCAATGAATCAGTGAACAGCTACTATAATAATCTATTAAACACAGAACCCCACCCCGGCACCAAATCCCGGGGTGGGGTTATTAAACAACTACTTATACATTCATCTTACTGGCGATCATTACTACTTTTCCTTCGTCCAGCATTTTTTCATAGGCTTCTGCTTCTGATTCTGATAGTCCAAGTGATTCCATCTTGGAGCGGAGTTCATCTCCACGGGAACGGAAGAGGTTGCCTACTGAGTTGAAGAAGCCTTGTTCTTTCATGCCAGTTCCGCTGGTATTTGTGTTCTCAGTTAGATGCTCAGAGCGGTTTTTGTCATGGGCGAACAGATAAATATCGTCTTTCGTAAATCCTGACATTAGCAGCATATCCATCTTTTCCTTTGCCTGAACGCCATTTTCTACTACTTCTATTTGTCTCATGTTACATTCCTCCTTGATTTAAAAAATTAGATTCAAATGCTGATCAGCTACTCTATTAATTTAACCTAGTTAACCCTAATTAAAACGTCTAATTTATTTGAACTCCTATTAAAAAGTTGTCCAACGCCGCTTCCGGTCCAATTAAAATTACGTTAGTGAAAGAGGTTTTCCGGAGCTATGTTTTGTTACTAACAGGAATTTTCTAATCCAAGTTCCCTGTTTCCAAAATCAAAAAGTCGTAAACCGCAATACCTTTTGGATCCTATACACGATATATTTTATCCAAGGGAGCTTATCCTGATATTCTTTATAGTCGGCAGTATAGCTCCCGTTTTCGTTTTCCCAAATCCGCTTGAAATAGATTTCTACGTCCTTAGAAATGGGAGCGTCTTCTGGAGCGGTGATTTTAATATTCTCTTCCAGATTAAAGTCATCGAGATTCCGGCTTGTATAGTTTGCTGATCCGCCGATGATAATGCTTTTATCTTGTTTTTTGATCATCATAAGCTTTGTATGGAATTGCTCTTTTTCGGTTTTGTACCATCGTACTGTAATATTCTTTTCCCCTAATTCTTCTATTTCCGCAGCAACAGGCAGATTTGGAAGGCCGTTCTTCTCATTGCCAAAAGCATTTTGATTCGGGTCTAGCACCATTTTAATGATGACACCACGTTTTGCTGCTTCCGTTATGGCATTCACAACATCACGATCGGCGATATAGAACATTCCAATCCAAATGATATCTCCATTTTCTGATGCATTGATCCCGTCCACAACATGGGATTTAATTTTCCCTTCAGTAATCAGCTGGGCAGTGATTGGACCCTTTTTCTCTTCTGTCTTTTTAAAAACAGGAAAGGCGTCAGTTCCTTTTGAAAAACGACTGACAGCATGTTCAGCTTTTACTGCATCGCCGATAACATTTCCATCCAGCGAAAAAGCAATATTCGAGTGATATCCGCTCGCGTCATGAGGGTTGGCAGAGGAGATGATGGCAGTTTTTTCAGTAGCGAGCACCTTTCTGTGATTAGCTTTAATATTGAGGAGCCTAAAATAAGATCGTAATGTAACCTTTGGAGCGGTTTCTGCAAATGGATTCCGTACCCAACCGTTCCCATGCTCACCGAACCATTGAATAAAGGACCGCCATACAGCGGAATAGAGCGGATTTGGATCCCTTAGGCGCTCCAGGTTTGTTTCCACTACTTCATTATCATTTTTTTTCAGTTCCTCTAATTCTTTGGCAGGGTGGGAGCCGTAGCTTGTGTTGATTTCGTCAGTGATAAAGATTATCTTCATGTCGGGGTGCTTCTTTTTTTGCTGGATCAGCTTATCAGTCAGTTTTCGGCTGATATCAGGAAAGTCCCGGTTTTCGTCATAATAGCCGTTGAATAAAAACATATCCATGACAATAAAAGACTCAGCTTCCTCAATGGCCTTATAAATCGAAGGGAAAATATGCTGTTCACTTTTCATCTCACCATTTGGCTGCTTATAGGTCAAATCGTATAGAAAATCAATGTTCTTCGGATAGCGAACCTCGCCCTCCACGGAGACACCTTCTGGCAGAGGCTTGTAGCTATTATAGGCAATAACAAAAGTTAATAAGATAACGAAAAGTACTGGAATATAAACTCGTTTTCTTAGTATCCAGAGACTGATTTTTTTCATGATGACACCTCCAATTCAATAGGAAACACGAGCATCAGCAGGTTTTTATGATTATAATAGATTTGCAGATATTGTTGATTACAAATGCTAACTAGCTGTCTTTCTATTCCCTTCTTTGCCGGGAATGGAAACATCCAATAAATAGATTTGGAATTTGGAAAAAATGGGTATGGATTAACAAAGTAAAAAGCTTGCTAAGTTCCTGGAGAGCTAATCAGGCAACTATAAGGAGGAACCAATATGACAGCTGACATATTGATGAATGACTGGGCTCCTCTGCTGGCAGAAGAGTTTTCCAGTCCCTATTATTTAAAATTAAGAGAATTTCTTAAAGAGGAATATAGCAGTCAGATAATCCATCCAGATAAAGAAGATATTTTTAATGCCCTTCAATACACTCCATATGAAAACGTAAAGGTGGTCATTCTTGGCCAGGATCCTTATCATGGCCCAAACCAGGCACATGGTTTAAGTTTTTCAGTGAAAAAGGGTGTGGCGGTGCCGCCATCTTTACGGAATATTTATAAAGAATTAAACACCGATATTGGATGCAGAATTCCTGACAACGGGTACCTGGTAAAATGGGCTGAACAGGGAGTATTGCTGCTTAATACTGTATTGACTGTAAGAGAGGGGAAAGCTCATTCGCACCAGGGTAAGGGCTGGGAAATATTCACGGATAAGGTAATTTCAAAGCTTAGCGAACGGGAAAGGCCTATGGTTTTCATACTGTGGGGCAAGCCGGCACAAAGCAAAATCCCGCTTATTGATCAAAATAAACATTTAATTCTTACCTCTGTCCATCCAAGCCCGCTTTCAGCCAGTAAAGGGTTTTTTGGAAGCCGTCCATTTTCAAAAGCTAATCAATTCCTTGCAAAGCATGGGTGGGACAAAATTGACTGGCAAATCCCGAAAGATACTGTTTAGTTGTAAAAGAGCAGTTTGATAGCCGATAAATTACAATGGGGAAGATGCGCCTCAGCTTTCGACAATGTTTCACATGAAACATTACAGTTTGACAAAACCAGCCTATAAAACAATAAAGGAAGCATATAATGGATCAAAAACGAATCAACTGCATGAAGTGCAAACATTATTATGTAACATGGGACTCTAAATTTCCCAAGGGCTGCCGCGCCTTTCAATTCAAGACAGCCAGACTTCCTTCTTTGGAAGTATTCCGTTCCTCGGGCCGCCCATGCCTTAAATACGAAGAAAAGTAATTGCTAATTGTAAAAATTGATGCGGTGCGGATAAAGAGCTGGATGTTCTTCGTTATAAAATCAATAAACACGTCTACAACTGTATTGGCATAATCGATATGCATCCGTGCGAAACCTGCATTGATGCTTGGCGGGGAGCTGTTAAAAAAAGTAAGAGGACGAAGAGAGTTTTTTCAGGGCTTACTTACTGGCCCATATTTTGGGCCGATATGAGAGTTGGGAAAGCATGAGCCCAGCTAGCGGCATATAAGGGGATTCGTTCGGTGATAATGAAAAATGATTTATTAAACAGGATCCTTGAAATTCCTTCGAAAACTCCTTTGGCTCAGAGAGCAGTTGACCCATTTTGAAAAAGCTTTACAATTAATATAATACATATGAACACATCAAAGATAGAAGAGAGAATCACAGAGGTGACTAAATGGAAATACGATCAAATACTGTTTTGATAAAGATGGAAGAGCTTGTCCAAAAAGCCAGAGCTGCCGAAAATAAAGAGAAATTAAATGGCTATATAATTGCTGTTCAGGCACTATGTGATATTCTCCTTGATAAACAGGAGGAACTATCTGATCTTTACGAGCAAAAACTTGTGCTTGCTGCACCGTCACCAGTCATTCAGAAAGAGATTGTAAATCCAGTTTCTTCGCTTCCCCAGGGGAAACCTGCTAAGATAAATGAAGCAAACGGTGAATCTATTTTCGATTTTTAATGTCCTGAGAGGAGAGGTATATATGAAGTTGTTTATTATCCTGGGTGCTATCAATGCGTTCCTTGCAGTTGCTTTAGGAGCATTTGGTGCCCATGGGCTTGAAGGGAAAATCCCAGAAAAATATCTAAAAATATGGGAAAAGGCTGTTACCTATCAGATGTTCCATGCCGGCGGTTTACTAGCAGTCGGAATCATCTTCGGAAAAATGGGTGCTAATTTACTGATAACATGGTCAGGCTGGCTTATGTTTGCAGGAATCCTAATTTTTTCAGGCAGCTTATATGTTTTAAGTGTAACTCAAATAAAAGTGCTCGGAGCGATTACACCAATCGGAGGAGTCTCCTTTTTGGCAGCCTGGGTTTTGCTGATTCTGGCTGTAAATAAATATTTATAAAGAGGAAAAGGACTGACATAGCTTCAGTCCTTTGCCAATTCTAGCATTTTTTGCGTAAAACCTCCGTGAATTCTAACCATTTAATCCGAAATAACTTAGTTTACCTAAGCCAATATTATCTCGGAGGGTAAACAGCCATTCCGCCGGCGGCGTATGGATATTCGTATTCAATTTCTTCTTCAAATGTAACATAATCCAAGTATACCATTAGCAGAAGGTAACGCATTCCGGTTTGCGGATCACTGATAACGATATGGTCACGCCCGGCAGCCTCGATAATTCCTCTGAAGGTTAACGTGTTTTCTCCATCTCGTCTGCCTTCAAAGGTCATATAAACAGTAGCAAGCTTCCCTCTGTTTAGTCTTAGGATATTTTCAATATATGATTCTTCGACAGGGAGCTGTCCTGGAGCCTGAGCTCCCATTCCTTGAGGTTGCCCTCCCATAACTGGAACCATCATTCCAGCTCCAGGTGCTTGCATCCCTCCACCTTGCATTCCGAGTCCAGGTTGAGGGCCAGCAGCCTGAGAACCAGGAAGAACCTGCATGTCAGGTGTAGGCACAAATTGCTGGAATTGGCCTTGAGACGGGAATCCTCCCGGCTGACCATATTCTCCTTCCTGACGTCCGTACGTGTTATCGTACGGATAATAAGGAAAACCATAATTATACGGATTAGGATTATTTTGATTCATATTGTTCCCTCCATAGATCATTAATAGAAATATATAACGCAAAAGTTACTCACTGTTCAATATGTATGGAGGGGCAAGGGCATTTATGTCAGTATTTTTTAACATCAGCCTGTCCGCAATATTAAAAAAACCCTCGCGATAGGGAATATACTTAAACTGTGTAGTAAACTTGCTGGTAAATATTTTATCGGTACGTTTACAAATGAATGTGGTAATAGAAATAACCTTCAATTTTCAGGGAATACAATACAAAACACCCTGCCATTTGCAGGCAGGGTGTTTTGTTGTATTAAATTTTTACTATTATACGTGAAGAAAAGCTTCAATACGTTCCTGTGGAAGGATGTTGCCCACGAAGAACGAACCAAATTCTCCATAGCGTGCGCTTACTTCATCAAAACGCATTTCATATACCAATTTTTTAAATTGAAGGACATCGTCAGCGAAAAGGGTAACGCCCCACTCGTAATCGTCGAAGCCGACAGAACCGGTGATGATTTGTTTTACCTTTCCTGCATACTGGCGTCCAATCATGCCGTGGGAGCGCATCATGTTGCGGCGGTCTTCCATCGGAAGCATGTACCAGTTATCATTGCCTTGGCGGCGCTTGTCCATTGGGTAGAAGCAGATATGCTTTGCTGTAGGGAGGATCGGGTACAGCCGGGCCCGGATTTCAGGGCTCTCGTAAGGATCCTGACCAGCTGGCAAATAATTGCTTAGCTCAACAACCGATACATAGGAATGTGCAGGAATGGTGAATTCAGCAAATTTAGTTTTGTTAAATTCCATTTCAATTTCATTTAGCTCTTCCATAGTAGGGCGGACAAACATCATCATGAAGTCTGCCTTTTGTCCTACGATTGAATAAATCGCATGGCTTCCTTCTTTTTTGTTTTGCGTAACAGTCCATTTCTCGATTAAGTTCATATATTCTGAAATGGCAGCTTGGCGTTCATCGCTAGAAAGCATTTTCCAGGTTGTCCAATCTACAAGACGGAAATCATGCAAGCAATACCAGCCATCAAGTGTTTGTGCTGCTTCACTCATAAACAATCACTCCTATAGGTAAATAAGTATATCCATACATACTATATCATAGTTTCTCTCAGCAGCTAATTTTGAAACCTTTTAAACATCTCTTTTCATACTAAGTTCGAAATTTGTTCACCATTTTATAGGAAGGGCTTTATTTATTTGAAAAAGATTATCCAATGTGGGTTTATTCAATAAAAAAAAGGAAATCATTTTATAGAACAGAAAAGGTTTACTAGTTATTAAAAGTTCATATTTTTTTGAATTAACTTACTTTTCTATTGAAAGCGATCCCAATCACTCCATCAATAGAAAAATTCATTAGTTAGGAGTATTCTAAGAAAAGCGCAAGCGCCCTGACAGAAGGAACGTCGACTAAGTTCTGGCAGGGTTGAAATTTAAAACCATTTCAACCTCCGTCCTGTGCCAATCGACGATGCCAGCACATCCTCACAAAGCTAGCGCTTTGTTTCGTGCGAAGAATCGCTGCCGAAGCGTTCCTTGTCCTGTGCGTTGGGGCTTTATTTTACTCCGTAAAAAAAGTTGCTGGTCACTGGAGTTAGACATCTGTACTTGTTAAACATTCTTATCTTTAAATTAAGATATTAATAAAGGAGGAAGACGCTTTGAGCGATTTGTTTGAGTCATTAAAAGAAAAAGTGAACGGCCACAATTTGAAAGTCGTTTTTCCTGAAGGGTTGGACGACCGCATTTTAACTGCCGCGGGAAGGCTGGCGGAGGAGAAAGTTTTGATCCCGATCCTGATCGGAAATATTGAACAAATCCAGGAAAAAGCAAAAAGTCTCGGCGTTTCTGTTGAGGACGCTGAAATTTATGATCCTGAGAATTATATTATGAAGGATGAATTGGTAGCGTCCTTTGTTGAACGCCGCAAAGGAAAAACGTCGGAGGAAGAAGCAAAAAAAATCCTTCTTGACGAGAATTACTTTGGAACGATGCTGGTTTATACCAATAAAGCAGATGGCCTTGTTAGCGGTGCCGCACACTCAACAGCCGACACTGTAAGGCCGGCCCTGCAAATCATTAAAACAAAGGAAGGCGTCCGCAAAACGTCCGGTACCTTTATTATGGTTCGCGAGGATGAGAAATACGTATTTGCTGACTGCGCTATCAATATAGCACCCGATAGCAAGGATCTTGCTGAGATTGCAATTGAAAGTGCAAGAACAGCCAGGATGTTTGATATCGAACCACGTGTGGCAATGCTTAGCTTTTCAACAAAAGGGTCAGCGAAATCAGTTGAAACTAATCGGGTTTCAGAAGCAGTAAGAGAAGCTCAGGCTCTTGATCCATCGCTGATTGTCGATGGTGAATTTCAATTCGATGCAGCGTTTGTTCCTTCCGTAGCGCAGAAGAAGGCACCGGATTCACCGCTGCAAGGCACCGCAAATGTATTTGTATTCCCCAGCCTGGAAGCCGGAAATATCGGTTATAAAATTGCCCAGCGCTTAGGCGGTTTTGAAGCGGTAGGGCCGATCCTGCAGGGGTTAAATCGCCCGGTTAATGATCTGTCCCGGGGCTGTGATACAGAGGATGTTTATAAATTGGCTTTGATTACAGCGGCACAGGCGCTGCAGCGATAATAAGAAAAGCGCAAGCGCCCTCTGGCAGAGGAAGAACGGCTAAGTTCGCCACGTCCTGTGGCAACGCCGTTCTGACCCACATCCTGTGGG
>NZ_QVTE01000084.1 GCF_003429095.1 Peribacillus saganii | reverse complement strand
TCAAACTTAATGAGCAAAAAATGTTCAAAACTACTTGACGGTGACAGCAGTCCGTATTGTTAACATGGTTTAGCCTAGAACAAACTGTTAATTATATTAAGTCAATCAAAAATATGGGCAATCGACGGTAAGTATGTTTCTCAAGCATTTTCTTGGTATATTTGATTGATTATGGATAAAATACTAGAGTTAAATTACTATAAAAGGAATGATTATATGACGAAAAATATTGAGACAACTTCAGTTCAACAAGCTATAGAATCAAGACGTAGTATTCGTAAATATGCTCAACAGCCAATTGACCGTGAAGACCTTCAGCATATATTTGAACTTGTTCGTTTATCTCCAAGCGCATGGAATCTTCAACCGTGGCGTTTTCATGTAGTTATTAATGAAGATTTAAAACAAAAACTTGAAGATGCAGCTTACGGACAAAAACAAGTTACATCTGCTCCAGCAGTAATCGTTGTAACAAGTGATATGGAGGATGTTTTGGCAAATTTAACAGAAACAGTACATCCAGGACTTCCAGAAGAACGGAAAGAAGAAGAAGTTGCCACTTTATCGGCATTTTTTAATGGAATGAGTGTTGAAGATCGTGGGCAATGGGGATTAACACAAACAAATATTGCGTTTGGCTTCTTAATGATAGCTGTTCAAGGAATGGGCTATGCCAGTAATCCAATGCTGGGTTTTGATCAAGATAAGGTAAGAGAACTATTAGGACTTCCCGCCCACGTGAAATTTGCTGGAATCCTTCCTATAGGAAAACCAAATAGTGAAGGGCATCCTCATCACCGATTTGATTTAAACAAAATTGTTGCATTCCATTAATTTCTTTCTGTTAACCGATTGAGTTATTGAGATTTTCTATGTTTATGTCTTCCTGCCTGTGCTTAATGCCTAGCCTTTTTAATTCTTCATACAAAATAATATTTATGAGATATTTAGGTAGTCTAGCTGCAGTGTACCAAATTTTATCTTTTTAAGGAGCATTCCTGTTAGAAGGATTTTCGGGGACTTGAACAAAAA
>NZ_QVTE01000083.1 GCF_003429095.1 Peribacillus saganii | reverse complement strand
AGAAAACAGGAGAAAACGTGAGATTTTCCTTTCTTCATTGAGGGAGTTTAGTTGAAAAAGGAAAAAAAGTCCTTTTCCAGAATAAGTATATAAAATAGTTATGTTTGGACAGGAGGATTTATATGAACGAAAAAAAGACTTTGTTGAAATCCTTAGTTAATAACGGTTTATTGACTGCTCTTACAGTAATGATATTGGGAATTATCGTATTAATTTATGTGCTTAAATAATTTCCCTAACATATTTTGGTGTTGATTCAATATGGATTAACACTATTTTTGTGGAAGTTTCTTATTGAGCAAACGGGGCAGTTTAGCTTAAGAAGGGGAGGAATTTTTGTGGCAACATTTTTAGATTATGCTGATTACCCAACTAAAGAAAGTTGGAACGAGCAATATCGAAAGAAGGAAGATACATTAAACAAAATACGATTGAAAGAAAAAGGCGGCACACAAACTTACTCGGTTCTCAGTAGTGAAGGTTTAATGAATTTAGAACTAAGTTTTTGGATTGGTGAATTTAATAACAAAGCAAACGACCTAATCAATAATTATATTATTTTAATGCACCATTACGATAAGGGCATTCCCGATACTGAATGGTTTACTCCAAGGGAAAAAGGGGGAGTGCAATTCTTCCCACACTTCGAGGAAAAACATCATCATATTATTTATTGGTTTGGTTTTTATACGGACAGCTATTACACAAGGTTTGCTAGTTTGATTGATACGATTTACCACATTATCAATGTTAAATATTATTTAGGTATTGAAGCGAAAATAGGTTTTAGAGGACAAGTTGCTAAAGCTCTCAAATCTGAAGACGAAGCACTGTTTAATTATTTAGATGGTATTCGTGAAAATCATGTATATAAAGAAGTTGAATATTTTCGTAATGACATTACTCACAATTTTCGTCCTAACCAAATTAGCTCTGGCATTAAACGAAAAAAAGGCAAAGGATTTTTATCTATTTCTGGGGGTATTGGGGAATATACGACTACAACAGCATTTGTTGCTAATATTGAAAAAAGCTTAAATTTAATCGCAGAAATTCTTGATGAAATAAGAGAAAAGTTGGAGTCAGGAAATAAAAATTAAGGGAAAGGAATTTATTTGTGTGCGTTCCTGCAATAGCAGCAGGACGCATTTTAACTAACGGGGCAGCATTCCTGTAATGAGTGAAAATGGAGTTTGAACAAAAAA
>NZ_QVTE01000082.1 GCF_003429095.1 Peribacillus saganii | reverse complement strand
ATACAAAGGCTTACAAACCAGTTCATACCGATCAGTACTCTTCCTACGGACAAAACACCTGTCAATCTTCTTGATTATAAAGTGAACAAGTCCAATATAGAACAGTACGGTCAATTGACAGGAGGCACGGGAAAATGACAACTGAATTACTTTTAGATCACTTAACTAAACAATTAAGGATTCCGACAATCGCAGCACAATATCGTTCTCTGGCAAGAGAGGCTGAGGATCGTAACTTAAGTTACGAGGAATTTCTATTGGCTTTACTAGAAGCAGAATCAGAATCTAGAGAAGAAAATCAAAGACAAAGAAGGCTAAAACAAGCTGCTTTTCCTGTCCAAAAAACACTAGATAGTTATGATTTTAGTTTGATGCCAAGTCTGAATAGGAATCGCTTTCTGACCCTATCAAAGGGAGATTTTGTGGAAAAGAAGGAAAACATAATATTTTTAGGTAACAGTGGGACTGGAAAGTCACATCTGGCAACCGGGCTTGGCATTGAAATGATTAAAAATGGCTATAAGGTCAAGTTTATCTCAGCTGCAGAATTAGTAGAAGAGCTTCTTTTGGCTAATGAAGAACATAAGCTAGGTGGCTTAGAAAAGAGATGGCTCAAATTTGATTTGATCATCATAGATGAACTCGGCTACGTGCCATTTACTAAGATTGGCTCTGAGCTCCTTTTCCAATTCTTTGCCGGTCGATATGAGCGAGCTAGCGTTATGATAACTACGAATCTAGAATTTACGGAATGGACCTCTATATTTGGAGATGAAAAAATGACCGCAGCCCTTCTAGACCGGTTAACCCATAGGGCTCATATCCTCCTGCTTAACGGAGAATCTTATCGATTTAGACAAAGTATGAAACAAAGGGAAGAAAGCGACCAGTAGCATGGGCGCGCGAGGAGTTTAGGGAAGTTTGCCCCTGGGGGCAAACTCCCCTAAACTCCCAATCCTTCCCCAAATATGGAAATAACACAGAATGAAGTGGCTCACTTTTGAAGTGATCACGCTGGCTCAAATTAATATTGACAAATACA
>NZ_QVTE01000081.1 GCF_003429095.1 Peribacillus saganii | reverse complement strand
ACAGCACCAACAACAGTCTTACGAAAAAATGTTTATGGAACAAAGGAGTATTCTTCAGAAACAAAACGGGTTATTCCAATCATTGATCAATGGTTAGAAGATGACCTAAAGAACTGGAAAAAGCAGAAGCATACCGCAATTAAGATTTTTAGAAGATTACAAGATGAATATGATTTTAAAGGCTCTGCCTCCAACATTCGTAAAATCGTAGCCAAACGCAGGCAACAAATTCAGGAAGCCTTTATTCCTTTGGATTTTCAACTCGGCCACCAATTCCAATTCGACTGGGGAGAGGCGGATATTATTCTACAGGGTCGAAAACAACGCATTTTCCTCTTCTGCGTTCAGCTCTCCGCCAGCCGTATGCGGTTTGTCAGAGCGTATCTCCACGAAAAACAGGAAGCATTCCTGGATGGCTTTGTTCACGCGTTTGAATTTTTAGGAGGAGTACCAACAGAGGGTCTCCTTGATAATCTTAAAACAGCGGTACTAAAAATCTTACAAGGAAGAGATCGGCTAGAACAGGAGTCATTCATTGGGATTCAAGCACATTACGTGTTTAAAGCCGAATTCTGTAATCCTGCAAGTGGTAACGAAAAAGGGCGAGTTGAAGGCACAGTTGGTTACATAAGAAGGAATGCCTTGGTACCTTTACCTGAAGTTCAATCAGTAAAAGAACTGAATGACTATCTCATAGATTGGTGTTTAATAGAGGCCGGAAGGACTCATGTCCCAAATAAATCAGAGACTGTCTTAGAAATGTGGGATAAAGAAAAAGAGTACCTTCATCCCCTTCCAACGAATCGCTTTGAAGCTTGTAAGCTTATATCATGTAAAGTTAATAAAACTTCCCTTATTACCGTGGAAACGAATCGTTATTCTGTACCAAGTAACTATGTAGGTCAAGCTGTATGGGCAAAAATTTTTGTCGATCGTGTAATCGTAGTGGCTCAAAACCGTGTGATCGCTGAACACACTCGCTCCTATGATCGTAATCAGATGATCACCGTTCTTGACCACTATTTAGAAGTATTGCTTAAAAAACCACGGGCAATCCGAGACGCTCATGCATTCCAATCCACTGAAATCCCTGATGTATTTAAGCGATTTCATTTAAAAATGCGCGAGCAAGAAGGGTCTGTGGGCGATAGAAAGTTCATTCGACTTCTCCTCCTCCATCGTGATAT
>NZ_QVTE01000080.1 GCF_003429095.1 Peribacillus saganii | reverse complement strand
CGAAGAAAAAAGCAGCTGCAGCTGCCAAAGCAAAAGCAGCCGCACTAGCGAAGATGAAAGCAAAGGAAGAGGCAGAAGCCCCGTCAGAGGGAAGTGACGATGCCGACCTGGCAAAGAAAAAAGCAGCGGCTGCAGCAAAAGCAAAAGCGGCCGCACTAGCGAAGATGAAAGCCAAGGAACAAACAGAAGGTCCGGCAGAAGAAAGTGATGACGCCGCATTAGCGAAGATGAAAGCAGCTGCAGCGGCAAAAGCAAAGGCAGCTGCATTAGCCAAGAAAAAGGCTCAGGAAGCAAATAGTACAGCCGAAGAAGGCACGGATATTGAAAAACAAAAAGCAATTGACGCAGCGAAAGCAAAAGCGGCAGCTGCAGCAAAGGCCAAGGCGGCTGCACTGGCTAAACAGCAGGGTGGAACAGAAGGCGCAGAAGAGGATCCGGAGAAGATGAAAGCGAAAGCTATTGCTGCCGCCAAGGCAAAAGCAGCAGCCGCGGCAAGGGCAAAAGCAGCAGCTGCAGGAGACGTCTCAGAGGAAGCTGCACCGGAAGAAACGAAAGAATCTCCAAACCAGCATCTGCTGGATAAATATCTGAAGGTAATTAGGCAGAACATCGGAAACGATGTGCTGGAAGATGCATACCTCAACCCGCTGTCAAAGGATGTTCCCACTTTAGTTGCAAAACCGAATACATATTATAAGATCGCTGAATTTTTAAAGTACAATGAACAGTTGTCATTTGAATATGTTTCAGAGCTTCATGGCAGCGATTTTGAGACTCATATGGAAGTATATGTTCACTTATATTCATACAAGCATCGCCATCCGGTTGCCATAAAGGTAAAGCTGGACAGGGACAATCCTGTTATTCCTTCGCTTGTGCCGCTATGGCAGGGAGCCAATTGGCCGGAGTGTGAGGCGTATGATTTACTTGGTATCCATTTTTCAAACCATCCAAACCTGCACAGAATCATGCTGGGAGAGAATTGGGTCGGACATCCGCTTCGCAAAGATTATGAGCCATATGATGTGGAGGTGTAGCAGATGATACGCACAGAAGAAATGCTGCTAAATGTAGGACCTCAGCATCCAAGTACACATGGTGTTTTCCGTCTTGTCGTCAAAATAGATGGAGAAATCATTACGGAGGCAAAGCCGGTAATTGGCTACTTGCACAGAGGAACGGAAAAGCTTGCTGAAGATCTGCAATATACACAGATCATCCCTTATACAGACCGTATGGATTACTTGTCGGCCATGACGAATAACTATGTGCTATGCCATGCTGTTGAGACAATGATGGGAATAAAAATACCTGATAGAGCTGAATACCTGAGGGTTTTGACAATGGAATTAGGGCGGGTTGCAAGCCACCTTGTTTGGTGGGGTACATTTTTGCTGGATATCGGTGCGACCAGTCCATTTTTGTTTGCCTTCAGGGAACGGGAAATGATCATTAATTTATTAAATGAATTGTCCGGGGCCCGTCTGACCTTTAATTATATGAGAGTTGGCGGAGTGAAATGGGATGCTCCAGAGGGCTGGATTGAGAAGGTTCGGGAATTTGTTCCTTACATGCGTGAACAGCTAAAAGGCTACCACGAGCTTGTGACAGGAAATGAAATCTTTATGAATCGCGTTAAAGGAGTAGGCAAGTACACAAAAGAGGACGCCTTAAATTACTCACTGAGCGGGGTAAATTTAAGATGTACTGGTGTAAAGTGGGATCTTCGCAAGGATGAACCATACTCGATTTATGACCGTTTTGATTTTGATGTGCCAACAAGGCAGAATGGGGATGCGTGGACACGATACCAATGCCGAATGGAAGAAATTGAACAATCCCTTAAGATCATTGAGCAAGCAGTAGAGCAGTTTCCTGCTGAAGGTGATATCCTTGCCAAAGTTCCAAAAATCATTAAAGCTCCAAAAGGGGAAGCCTATGTAAGGATTGAATCGCCGCGCGGGGAAATTGGCTGCTATATTGCTTCGGACGGGAAAAAAGAGCCATACAGGCTTAAATTCCGCAGGCCTTCCTTTTACAATCTGCAAATCCTTCCAAAGCTGCTAAAGGGAGAAAATATGGCAAACCTGATTGTTGTTTTGGGGGCAATCGATATTGTGTTAGGGGAGGTTGATGGATAATGATCAATGGTTTGCTTGAATCGTCGCCTGGCATTCTCAACTTTGGAATTTTCTTTCTCCTGGCATTTGTCCTTCTAATGGTAGTATTGGGTTTTGTTACATATGCGATACTTGCAGAACGGAAAGTTATGGGCTTTATGCAGATGCGGATGGGTCCCAATCAGGTTGGTGGAAGATGGGGATTGCTTCAGACGATAGCAGATGTATTGAAGCTGCTGCTAAAGGAAGATACAATTCCAAAGCTGGCTGACAGACCGTTATTTATCATCGCTCCGGTCATTGCATTTGCTCCGGCCTTTATGGTGCTTGCGACCATTCCGTTCACCGATAAGTTCCAGTTTGCGGACATCGGAGTGGGATTGCTGTATTACATTGCAATCTCCGGCATTTCAACAGTCGGCATCGTTGCCGGCGGATGGGCATCCAATAACAAGTATGCCCTGCTTGGGGGAATGCGGGCAGCAGCCCAAATGATTTCCTATGAAATACCTTTGGTGATGTCTGTCATTGGCGTAATTTTATTAGCCGGAAGCCTTAATTTGAATGATATTGTGGCTGCGCAAGAGGATGTCTGGTTTATTGTGCTGCAGCCAATCGGGTTTATCGTGTTTCTGATTGCCTCCATAGCGGAGCTGAACCGGGTACCATTTGACCTGCCTGAAGCAGAGTCTGAGCTTGTTGCCGGGTTCCATGTCGAATATTCCGGGTTTCGTTGGGCATTTTTTATGCTTGCTGAGTATGTGTATCTCTTCGCGATGGCATCCCTTACAACAGTTCTATTCTTAGGAGGGTGGCATCCGCTGCCATTTTTAGCGTTTATTCCAGGTGCTGTATGGTTTGCACTTAAATTTAGCCTTATTATATTTGTGCTAATATGGATCAGATCGACGTTTCCGCGTATACGGGCGGATCAGCTGATGGAGTTTGGATGGAAGGTATTGCTGCCGGTTGCATTGGCCAATATTTTTCTTACTGCTCTGCTTAAGGAGCTATTGAAGCTATTTTAAATAAATAAAAGTTGAACAGGGTTGTCCATCATTTTGCCTTTGGAAATATATACAGGTAATATGGAAAGAAGATGCATATCTTTTAAGCAGGAAGCCCCTCTAAGACGAACAATGAGGGGAGCCGCCAGAGCACTGGCGAAACACCAAAGCAAGGGGTGACAGAAAATGCTTGGATTGGCAAAGGGTTTGAAATATACTCTTAAGAATTTAACCCGCAAAAAGTTTACTTATGAATATCCGAATGAACCGCTGCCATTGCCGGACAGGTTTCGCGGCATACAAAAGTTTTATCCAGAAAAGTGTATCGTTTGTAACCAATGTGCAGCAATTTGTCCTACGGATTGCATTCAATTAACAGGAAAGAAGCATCCGGATCCTACGAAAAAAGGGAAAATCATAGATACATATGACATAAACTTTGAGATTTGCATTTTATGTGATTTATGCACAGAGGTCTGCCCTACTGAAGCAATTGTCATGACCAATAATTTCGAACTGGCCGAATATAGCAGGGATATTCTTTTTAAAAACCTTGAGTGGCTCGATGAAAATGATGAGAACATCAGGGAGGTAAATAAAGCATGAGCCTTTCAGGTGAGTTGTTGGCGTTTGTTTCTCTTTCACTTGTCGCCATTATCGGGGGAATGCTGCTGATTAACCTCTCCAAGGTTGTTCACATGGTGATAGCGCTGGTTTTCACCTTTATCAGTATTGCCGGTATTTATGTAATCCTTTCTGCTGAATTCGTGGCGGTTGTCCAAATCTTGATTTACTCAGGAGCCATTACGATCATTATGCTTTTTGGAATCATGCTGACCCGCCATAATGATTCGGGTGAACCGAAGGCAAGCGCTGCAAGAAGGATATTTACATTTTTAGGGATTGCCGGATTCGCAGCCGCTGTGTATTTCGGCATTTACAACCTTGATATTCCGGTTCAGCCTTCCGCGCTTCATGAGTCCAATACAGAACAAATCGGTCTTGCGTTATATTCCAAATATGTTATTCCTTTCGAAGTTACATCCGTGCTGCTGCTGGTAGGTTTAGTTGGCGCGATTATCCTGGCGAAAAAGGATGAACAGGAGGGTGACCGATCATGACCACAGTACCTCTTTCAGCCTATCTCGTCTTAGCGCTTGTATTATTTTGCATCGGCCTGTATGGAGCTTTAACGAAAAGGAACACAGTAATTGTCCTGATATCAATTGAACTGATGCTGAATGCCGTCAATATTAACTTGGTTGCATTTAGTAAATTCGGGGTGGCACCTTCCATAACCGGACAAATTTTTTCGCTGTTCACCATTACAGTTGCAGCTGTAGAGTTTGCCGTTGGACTTGCTATTCTCATGGCATTATACCGTAATCGCGGTACAGTGAATGTAGACGAAATGGATACAATGAAGCATTGAATTTAGTAGTTTCATTAATCATTTTAATAGAAGAGGCTAACACAAGCAGCCATCATTGTTTAGGATACAAGATTTAGGAGTCTTGAGGCTGTCGTACTTGACCGCCGCAACAGCCTTATGCTGCCTGCCGCCAAAAATCGCGGCAAACCTTCGTTGAACTAAAATCTGGTGAACCTAAGACAGGCGGCTGAGCATGAGTTTGTGTGTTTCTATTAGATGGATAAAATGCATGTTATGGAGCCTGCCCTCAGGCACCTTCGCATGATGAGAAGGGGATTTGATACGATGATGGAGAATGCCTGGATTATACCGCTTTTCCCGCTATTCTCGTTCTTGTTCCTTCTTCTATTCGGCAGGAAAATGAAGGAATCGAGTGCATACATCGGTATGATGCTGACGTTTGTCTCGTTGCTTTATTCGTTGTTGGTACTGTTCGACCGTTTCACAGCGCCAACATATAAAGCCGAAGCCACATGGCTAACAATAGGGGATGTTCAATTAACAGCGGGTTATGAAGTGAATCAATTAAATGCTTTAATGCTGGTGATCGTATCGCTTGTCAGCTTTCTGGTACATATGTATTCAAAAGGATATATGCACGGAGATGAACGATTCCCGATTTTTTACGCGTATCTGGGACTGTTTACCTTTGCGATGCTTGGTTTAGTCATTTCACCGAATTTGCTTCAGCTATATTTCTTCTGGGAACTCGTCGGGCTTGGATCATTTTTATTAATCGGGTTCTACTTTTTCAAAGAGGAAGCAAAACAGGCAGCAAAAAAAGCTTTTATTATGACCCGAATCGGGGATGTCGGCCTTTTAATTGGAATGATTCTATTATTCTGGCAGGTTGGCAGCTTTGAATACGATGAAATTTTTAAAGCTGTTTCAGCAGGGGATATTTCTGCAGGAATGATTACGCTGACTTCACTTTTTATTTTTGTCGGTGCAGTTGGTAAATCAGGTCAATTCCCGCTGCATACATGGCTTCCTGATGCGATGGAGGGTCCGACACCTGTTTCGGCTCTAATCCACGCGGCAACAATGGTTGCTGCAGGTGTATATTTGGTAGCCGCTATGTTCCCGCTTTTTTCAGCAAGCGATACAGCGATGCTGACTGTGGCTGTAATTGGAGGCTTTACTGCCATCTTTGCGGCAAGTATAGGCCTTGTACAAAAGGATATCAAACGCGTACTGGCTTATTCAACTGTCAGCCAGCTCGGTTACATGATGCTTGCACTGGGCTCAGCAGGGTATGCAGCTGGCGTTTTCCATTTAATGACACATGCATTTTTTAAAGCGCTGCTTTTCCTCGCAGCAGGAAGTGTCATACATGCTGTCCACACCCAAAATATCGAGGAAATGGGCGGTCTTTGGAAAAAAATGCGGATAACAGGGCCGTTATTTCTAATAGGAACGCTGGCTATCTCCGGAGTTCCGTTTTTTTCAGGATTCTTCAGTAAAGATGAAATTTTGATTGCCACTTGGGAACACGGTAATTTTGGATTGTTCTGGCTCGCGCTGATTGCGGCCTTCTTTACAGCTTTTTATATGTTCCGCCTTTTCTTTATGGTATTTACGGGTGAATCGAAAAGCAATCACTCTAACACACATGAATCACCGGGCATAATGACAATTCCAATGATTGTGTTGGGTATCCTGGCAGTCATTAGCGGATATGTAAACACTCCGTGGTTTGGCACGTTCCTGGGAGATTGGCTGACAGAAGGCAACGAAGCATTAGGCCACGGCCATATCGAAGGCCCCGCATGGATCATGATTGCGGCAACTGCTGTTTCTTTGGCAGGGATTTTACTTGCATACCTTGTCTATGGAAAGCGCTCGGTTTCAAGAGACTTTCTTGGAGGGGAAGCTTCAACAATGCACAGCATCCTCTATAATAAATACTTTATTGATGAAATCTATCAATTTACGATTGTAAGTATCACAAAAGCTATCAGCCTTTTCTTATCCTTTATCGACCGCTTTGTTGTGGAGGGACTAATATACGCCGTAACTGGAGTTATCAGGCGTCTTGGCAAAACCGGCTCAGCCTTTCAAACGGGGCAGGTTCAGCAATATGGAATGGCTGCATTCCTTGGCTTGGCGATCCTGCTAGTAATCTTTGTTTTAACAGGGGGGTATATCCTATGAGTTCGTTCATTTTACCATCATTGATATTTTCCCCCCTTCTCGGTGTTGTAATCCTGTTTTTCTTATCTAAAAATCAAGAAAAAGCGATTAAAATAGTTGGCTTTTTGGCAACATTGCCATCCCTATTACTCTCGCTTTTCCTATATGTTCAGTATAAAGCGGGCACTGAGCTCTCTGATTTTGCGATAAAAGAAGCATGGTTCACGTTTGGTAATCTAAAACAATATGATCCTAAACTGTTTGCGGTGGACTTTGAACTTGCTCTGGACGGGTTTTCCCTTGTTATGGTTATCCTGACGGCAGTACTATCCACACTTGCGGCAATCGCTTCCATTCATATCAAAAAGGAATGGAAAGGGTATTTTATTTTATTTTTAATCCTTCAGGTAGGAATGCTTGGTGTGTTTACCTCGCAAAACCTGATCTTGTTTTTTATCTTTTTCGAAATTACCCTTATTCCAATGTTTTTCTTGATTGGAAAGTGGGGGTACCTGGAAAAGGAAAAAGCGGCGTACAGCTTTTTAATCTACAACGGTCTAGGTTCTGCGATTCTATTAATTGTTATTATGGTTCTTTTTGCACGGACAGGAACATCGAATATTGAAGCATTGCGCTACATTATGACCGTAGGCGGAGTGTCGCTGATTGCACCTATATCCGGGGTAATGAAGTATGCACTTTTAATTGCACTGTTAGTAGCATTTGGAATTAAGCTTCCGATCTTCCCGCTGCATACATGGATGCTGCGAGTTCACGTCCAGGCACCGCCATCAATCGTTATGCTGCATGCAGGAGTACTGCTGAAAATTGGAGCTTTCGGTTTAATTCGCTTCGGTATGGGCATTTTCCCGCAGGAATTTCAGAAAATCGCCATTTATTTGGCGATTCTGGGTGTTATCAATCTGTTGTATGGTGCATTCCTTGCCCTTATTCAAACAGATTTTAAAATGGTATTGGCCTATTCATCAATATCTCATATGGGTATCGTCCTGATTGGGGTGGGGGCCCTGAATGAGGCAGGAATTCAAGGGGCCATCTTCCAGGTGGTTTCTCACGGTCTAATTGCTGCACTGCTCTTCTTCCTTGTCGGGGTTATGTATGAGCGAGTTCAAACATCATCCATTGATAGGCTGGGCGGATTGGCCAAAATCATGCCGTTAACCTCCGGATTCCTGCTTGCTGCAGGGATGGCATCGCTTGGGATGCCTGGAATGTCCGGATTTGTTAGTGAGTTTATGGCATTTCTAGGCTTGTTTAAAGAAGAACCGGTTCTTGCCGGAATTGGTGCAATAGGCATTATTTTAACCGCGGTTTATTTACTCCGCGCAGTTCTTGGCATTACTTTTGGAACAGCCAAACAGCCTGTCCCTTTGCCGGCTGAAAAAAGT
Source organism: Peribacillus saganii (assembly GCF_003429095.1). Lineage (GTDB taxonomy): Bacteria > Bacillota > Bacilli > Bacillales > DSM-1321 > Peribacillus > Peribacillus saganii. The sequence goes on along the minus strand of NZ_QVTE01000080.1, from coordinate 4,503 downwards.
GACATACGGGCTATTGAAATGGCTCCAGTCCTTGTGCTGCTTCTGCTGATTGTCTTAATTGGAGTTTTTCCAAGTATATTAAGCGGACCGCTTCAGGGTGCTGTTGAAGCAATAATGATAGGAATAGGAGGGTGATGAACGATGGATCTAGAAACAATGCTTTCATATGAATGGGGAGCCATGATGCCGGAGTTTATCATCCTTGGTGTAGTTACTCTCCTTTCCCTGCTTGATCTGTTCCTGCCAAAACAATACAACCGAAAGTCGCTTGCTTGGATTGCACTGGCAGGAATTATACTTGCCATTATTACATTAATAAGCCTGTTTGATCTGGAGGTTACCTCAATCCTTCATGACACCTTTAGGCTTGATTCATTTGCCAAAGCATTTAAGCTGCTTTTACTTGTCGGAGCAGCATTGGTCATCCTGCTGGCTGAAAGCTTTAGCCCAAAAGAGGGTATGGCAGAAAACAGAGGCGAGTTTTATTATTTGTTCCTTGCTGCGCTGTTAGGTGCGATGGTCATGTCTTCAAGCGGTGATTTAATCACTCTGTTTGTTGGACTTGAACTATTGTCTATTTCTTCATACATATTAGCAGGGTTCCGCAAGAAAAATCTTGCTTCAAACGAATCAGCAATGAAATATGTGATTAACGGCGGAATTTCCACAGCCATCACACTATTTGGTATGAGCTATCTGTACGGACTGACCGGATCAACCAATTTAATAGAAATGAGCGGCACAATGTCAGCCGTGTTTGATGGTCAATTTCAGTATTTATTAGGCCTTGCATTCTTTATGATTTTGGTCGGTCTTTCATTTAAATTAGCATCCGTTCCATTTCATATGTGGGCCCCGGATGTTTACCAGGGTTCACCAACACCGGTTACTGCATTCTTAAGCGTCGTATCAAAAACGGCGGGATTTATCATCCTGCTAAGAATCATAATATCCTTATTCTTAATGACACCATCCGATGAAACAGGTGCACTCACCTTCTTGGAAAGAAATAGCGATTATATCGGTTTCCTTGCTGGTATTACCATGGTAGTCGGAAATGTAATTGCTTTACGACAAAGGAACATCAAGCGGATGCTGGCCTACTCAAGTATCGCCCATGCAGGCTATATTCTTGTGGCGATTGCGGTGCTTGGCTACTTTACATTCGATGCCGTCTGGTTCTATCTAGTTGCTTACTTATTTATGAATCTGGGTGCCTTAGCTGTGATCCAACTGATAACAGATAAAACCGGTTCGGAGGATATCTCCAGGTTTGCTGGACTTTACCGGACCTCACCAGTTCTTGCGGTGGCGATGGCAATATTCATCCTTTCACTGGCTGGAATTCCGGGAACCGCAGGATTTATCGGAAAACTGACAATATTTATGGGAGCCTTTTCGGCAGATCCAGGACACTATGTACTTGGTTCAATCATGATCGGAGCAACAGTCATTTCATATGTTTACTATTTTGGCATCATGACACAAATGTTTTTCAGGCCAGCATTGCCAACCGAAAAATTAAAAGTGCCAGGCGGAATTATGTTTGTCCTGGTATTGTGCATAGGCGGAACAGTATTATTTGGACTCGCACCAAACATAGCCTTTGATTTCTTGCACACCAACTTTGGAAGCTTTGAAGATTTTCTTCAATAGTAATCAATACTTTAAAACTCCCTTCGTAGCGTAAGGCTGTGTAGGGAGTTTTTTGTTTAATAGAAATTTAAAAGGAAGGCAGCAAAATGGGTAACTGGTACCATTTTTATAATTTACTAAGTTTTGGATACAAATAGCCAGCTAGCTTGTGTTACAATTATAAACGGGAATTTTGTAGTGGATGTCCGTTGCCCATGACGATTAACAAGCGTCTGTGATAGGGCATATTCGCTATCCTATAAGGAGGTATGTCAATGTTCTCTGGCATTGGCCAACAGGCATTAACAGGAATTATCGTTCACTTGTTATTTATAGCTTTGACATGGTGGGCGCTGCAAGCCTTGCATTTTGATAAATTGCTGAAAACACGGGCAGTTATGCAGGCACGGTTGCTTTATATCCTGTTAACAATTGCGATTGGTTCATCAGTCAGCAATTTCTTCCTGGATTATCTTCTCTGGTCAAACCAGCTTCCTTATATTTATAAAAATGAATAAAATTTTTGTTTACCAGGTTTGTGAATTGTGTAACGTGTTGGTAGATTAATAGGAAAAGTATGGCATCAACTTTTGTCAAAATCTGACGAAGAAAGCTGTGTATGCTCGTTCTCCTTATGGCAACAATGGATAAGGAGAGGAGATGGTTATCGTGAAAAAACATACGGCAACTTTTTTTACATACATGGTATTTATTGGTTTTGCAATGTTCTGTATTGGGAATAGTACGATTGTGGCAAATAACGAGATTGATATATTGGCAATGGCGGATAACCTTAAACAGGATGAACGGCTTACATTAAACAAATGGTCAGTTATCGCAAGGGAAAAAACTTTAATCAAGTCAGAACAGGATTTTAATAAAAAAGTCTCTGACATGAGTAAACTTTTTCCAGCGTTCAATTGGAAGGTCGAACAAACTGAACACGGTTTGAAGGCTACTGCTGTGCTGCGGCATGTCGAAAAAAGTCAACAAGAGTCGATTCAAATTCTTTCTGCCCTCACAAAAAACGGTTCAGCTTCGTATATTATATATGAGGTGAAGGGTGAGAAATGGGACGAAGGGTCGACTGAGTTAATATCTAAGACATTCCAAACTAGAATAAAAGACATATTTCACGGAAATCCATCAATTTTCTCTTGTATATCAGGAAAGATGGATGGTACGATGGAAAAGGTTTTTTCTCATGAAGTGAGAAAACTCCTGGACCTCTTCCATGCTCAGGAAGTTGAAAGCTTGAAAGAGGATCGGTTTTATTCAGTTTCAGCACATACACCGATGTTTAGGCAATACTTAACTAAAGAAAATTTGAATTTGCAAATAGCTTTACGAACAGATGGATTGAGTGGGAAGACGACATTTGTAGTTGGCACACCCATCATCCCGTTTGAATATTAATATAGAGAAATTGGACGCGGAGGGGAATACTTTTGGAAAAAATCATCGTCCGCGGCGGAAGAAGGCTAAGCGGAACAGTTAAAGTAGAAGGAGCAAAAAACGCCGTTTTGCCGGTTATCGCTGCAACATTATTAGCAAGTGATGGGAAAAGTATCATTAAAGATGTGCCAACACTGTCCGATGTATATACAATTAATGAAGTTTTACGCAACCTGAATGCTAAGGTTACTTTTTATGATAATCAAGTTACAGTAGATGCTTCTGCTCCATTATTAGAGGAAGCGCCATTTGAGTATGTCCGCAAAATGCGTGCATCTGTTTTGGTTATGGGTTCACTCCTCGCACGAAACGGAAAAGCCCGTGTTGCTCTTCCGGGAGGCTGTGCAATCGGATCCCGGCCAATTGACCAGCATCTAAAGGGCTTTGAAGCCATGGGTGCATCGGTAAAGGTGGGCAATGGCTTCATCGAAGCAGAAGTCAATGGCAGACTAAAGGGAGCAAGAGTATATCTTGATTTCCCTAGCGTAGGTGCTACAGAAAACATTATGATGGCTGCTACCCTTGCAGAAGGAACAACCATTCTTGAAAACGTAGCAAAAGAACCTGAAATTGTAGATCTTGCAAACTTCCTGAATAAAATGGGAGCAAAAGTCAAGGGCGCTGGAACTGGCACTATGAAAATCGAAGGTGTCGAAAAATTATACGGCGTTGAACACAATATCATTCCAGACCGTATTGAAGCTGGTACATTTATGGCAGCTGCTGCAATTACGGGCGGGGATGTGCTGGTTAAAGGTGCAGTACCTGAGCACCTTACTTCACTTATTGCAAAAATGGAAGAAATGGGAGTAACCATTAAGGATGAAGCGGAAGGCTTGCGCGTCATTGGCCCTGAAAAGCTGAAGGCTGTTGATATCAAGACAATGCCTCACCCAGGTTTCCCGACAGACATGCAATCACAAATGATGTCTATGCTGCTTTGCGCACAAGGCACCAGCATGATTACAGAAACAGTATTCGAAAACCGGTTCATGCACGTGGAAGAATTCCGCCGCATGAATGCCGATATCAAAATCGAAGGCCGTTCTGTTATCATGAACGGACCATCCAACCTGCAAGGAGCTGAAGTCGCAGCAACTGACTTACGTGCGGCAGCAGCATTAATCCTATCTGGTTTGGTCGCTGAAGGCGTTACACGCGTTACAGAACTAAAGCATCTTGATCGTGGTTACGTTAACTTTCACGGCAAGCTGGCTGCCCTTGGTGCAGACATCGAACGTGTTGAAGAAGAAACCAGCTTCGGCAGTGAAGTCATCACAGCTGAGATTCAGTAAAGCGCGGTTGGTACTAATGGAATTAACAATGATAACAATCCTCTGTTTCAGTAAAAATTTTTTGCTGGGATGGGGGATTGTTTTTGTATGGGATGGTTGCTGTGACAGTCGGCAATTA
>NZ_QVTE01000008.1 GCF_003429095.1 Peribacillus saganii | reverse complement strand
TGGCTTATGACCTCGAGGGGCTGGGCGCTGGAGCTAGACATCTGTACTTGTTAAAAAAGTTATACTTTCTTAATTTAGTAGGAAAAGCGCAAGCGCCCTGACATAAGAAGAACAGCTAAGATCGCCACGTCCTCACAAAGCTTCCGCCTTGTTTCGTGCGATGTATCGCTGACTTTGCCGTTCCTTTTCCTGTGCGTCGGGGCTGGGCACTGAAACTAGAAACCAGTATAAGGTGAATAATCTATACTTATCTGGTAAATAAAAAATTTGTTAGCTGCCCATAACAGGCTCCAGGATTACTTTATCCTTTTTCTCAATTGTAAAAGTGATATTCTCATTTACAAGCTGGTCCTTCACTCCGCCGGTAAGGTTGAAAGAAGATTCAAGGACTTCTGCATCACCAATTGCAGTAAAAACGAAAGGAGCAGGATGCTGCTGCCCATCAACCGTAATCACCGGACCATTGCAGACAATATAAGAATTTTGGTTTATCCTTTGCCCATTAATTGCGACTGCAGCTGCTCCGGAAATGTACAATTCGTTAATCACTTGGAAAACATGGCGTTCATGTACAATATATTGATTTACGTTGTCGTTAATAATATTAGAAGGAGTCCCATCTTCAAGTGTAACCTCTACGCCCTCACCCTTAACCCTGACTTTACCGAGATACATCCGATATTTTTCAGCGTCCTCGGCAAGATTGAAATAAACGTTCGCCTCATTGGCAAGCTTTTTTTCAATCGACGTCAGTTTTCCCTGCTTCTCAAGCAGTTCCGCTTGGAGACTTCTTGTCTTCTCCTCTTCTTCAAGCAATTTATTGCGAAGCTGGAACTCCCTGTCCCAGCTTTTATCTTTAAGATCAGGCTTTGCCTGTTCCCTATTCGTCAAATTGTAAGAAAATGCAATCATGAACCCAAGCACCAGGGCAACGAGCGATAGGATGACATGATTACCTTTCACTTTCATCAGAATCATTTTCCTTCCCTTTATTTGCTTCGCGGACTTTTGTTTCATAAGCTTTGAAAAAAGATGCCACCTCAAGATCGATAACCCCTTTAACTCCCGGCTGCAGCTGACTGATTATCGATGGATAGTGGACAAGCTTATCAGACAGTGTCCTTGAAGTTGCGCTTACCTCATAGCCATCATTCATATACAGGGTAATATGGTATGTATCTGTTTTTTTAGGTGTATGATGAATTTCAGAAATTGAGTTAGTAATTTCCTGAGGGATTTTTTCCAGCTCATTTAGCAGCTGGTTGAGCGCCTTGCCTTTTTTAAAATCGATCAGAACCGGGGCGTGAACAGGTATTTCCTGTTTTTTTAAAGGTTCCAATATCTCTCCATTTTCAAGTATTGGAAAGAACCTGCCGTCATTTGCCAGATAGGCAATCCGGTCATGGTCTGCCACAGTAATAAGCACCGTGCTTGGGAGTTTGATGGCAACGCTGGCACTCTTGATTTCCGGATACCGTTTAATTTCGCCGGCAATTTCTTTTGTGCCAACCTTCCAGATGCTGCTTCCCTCTGACAAGCCGCTTAATTGAATGATTTTTCCTGAAGAGATATACCTGTTTCCTTGCACTTTGATTGAACGTATTTCACTCAATGGTGAGATAAAATATATTACACAGGCAATAAGAATAAAAAATAAAGAAAGAAGCAATATTAAACGCCTGTTTGCCTTCCTTTTTCTTAATTCTTTCAGCTTAGGGATTCGATCTTCAATGGAAACTATTTTTCCGTTTTCCATCCCTGCTCACCTCTTCCAACAAAACAAATAAGAATGTTAAAGCCCGCTGGACGGGCTTTAACGGGATTTTATTATACCACAGTAATTGGAAGTTTAGATGAACGTATTTCAATTATTTAATGGCCTTCCGATTATTTCCACTTCCGTTTCCATTTCCACCGCATATTTATCAAAAATCGTATCCTTAACGTGCTGGATAAGGGCAAGAACATCTTCCGCCCTGGCTCCGCCTGCATTTACAATGAAATTCCCATGCATCTCGGAGATTTTTGCACCGCCAATAGAATGCCCTTTTAAACCGGCATCCTCTATTAGCTGTCCAGCATACTTTGGCAGCGGGTTTCTAAATATACTTCCGGCGCACGGAAGATTGTATGGCTGTGTTTCTTTACGGTAGTTTTTATTGTTTTGCATCCGCTCCACAATTTCTTCACGATTTCCTTCCTGCAATGAAAAAACAGCTTCAAGGACGATTCCCGGCCTTTTTTTCTGGAGGATTGATGTACGATAGGAGAATTCCATTTCTTCATTGGAGAGCCATGATATTGTCCCATCATCAAAAAGTACACGTGCTGATTTCAGGATTTTTGATATATCAGAACCATGAGCACCGGCGTTCATATAAACAGCGCCGCCAACAGACCCGGGAATTCCGCTCGCAAATTCGAGTCCGGCAAGGCCCTGCCTGCTGATTTGCATCGACAGGCTAACTAAGGAGACACCTCCGCCTGACCTTACTTCCGTACCCTCAACAATATAATTATCAAGTCCTTTGCCGAGCTTTATGACAACTCCTTCGATTCCAAGATCTGATACCAGCAGATTGGATCCTCTGCCGATAGCACGCCAGTTTACCCCGAATTCTTTAATTACCTTCATGATTTTCTCTAGGCTTTGCATTGAATCAGGTTCAATAAAACTATCAGCTGGGCCTCCGATTTTTATGGTTGTATGATTGGCCAGAGGTTCATTTTCAAGTACCCGGCCAACATCTAAAGATTTTAATTTATCAATAACTTCTTTCATTTTAAACCTCCCCGGATGGGCAATGGATGTGATATTTCCAGTATATGCTTTGTGGCCCAATCAGTTCTTTTTAGAAATTTCTCTCATAGCTTCAAACAGTCTGAATGCCGCATCAGGTATCCCCAGCTTAGAAGCCGCAGCTTTCATTGATTCTGTTCTTTCCTTATCCAACATAATGGAATCGATAGCAGTTATCAGCCTTTTCCCCGTCAATTCATTTTCCAGTAAAATTTCGGCAGCTCCGTTGTCGCTTAGTGAGCGGGCGTTCTTTTCCTGGTGATTGTTTGTTACATACGGGCTAGGAATAAGGATACTTGGTATTCCTAATACAGTGAGCTCGGCTAAAGTCGTAGCGCCTGCTCTGGCAACTGTCAAATCCATACCTGCCAGAATTTCAGGCATATTGTGGACAAATGGTTTAATGTGAACATTCGCCGGTTTGCCAATTAGATCAATCTCTTTTTTAACCCGTTCATAATGGACTTCACCGGTTATATACAACACTTGATATGGACGCTCACCCAATTCAGTCATAACCTTAAGGACTGCTTCATTTATAGGCCTGGCTCCCCTGCTTCCGCCAAAAATGAGTACCGAAGGCTTTAAAGGATCCATCCCGATTGTTTTTAATCCTTTCTTCCCTTTATGATGAAGGACCTCCGAAGCCCGGGGATTACCAGTCAGTATCGTCTTTTCCTCTGGAAAATAAGCCTTTGCCTCGTCAAAACAGACAGCAATTTTATTAACAAAGCGGCTTAAAAATTTGTTTGTCAGACCAGGTACACTGTTTTGTTCATGAATCATGGATGGAATTCCGAGTTTTGCCGCAGCATATACCACGGGACCGCAGACATATCCTCCAGTACCAATGACAACATCCGGCTTAAACTCCCTCAGCATTCGTTTGCTGTCTTGGACACCCTTTAAAAACCGGTAAACAGTTTTTATATTATCGAATGAAAGCTTCCGTTTGAAACCTGTAATATGTATAGAACGGAATGGTATGTCCTCTCTGGTCACAATATCCTTTTCAAGTCCGTTTTCAGTGCCAATATATAAAAAAGTGCTTTTTTTATCGCTTTCCTGAATCTCACGAATTAATGCTAGAGCGGGATAAATATGTCCTCCTGTACCTCCGCCACTCACAACAATCCTCATCAACGTCACCCCAAATCAATTTAAAAGCGCAAGCGCCCTGACATAGGAAGGACAGCTAAGTGCGCCAAGTCATCACAAAGCTGTCGCTTTGTTTCGTGCAATGAACCCCTGCTGAAGCATTCCTTTTCCTTTGACAATGCTGTCCTGACTCATATCCTGACAAACGAACGTCGACTAAGTTCTGCCAGGGTTAAAATTCAAGGCCATTTCAACTCCGTCTGTGCCAAATGTCGACGCCATCACATCCTCACAAAGCTGACGCCTTGTTTCGTGGGATGTATCGCTGCCGTAGCGTTCCTGTGCAAGTCCGACAAGCATATAACAACGCTGAGAGAATGCCCTATTTGCCTTCAAAGCATATTGCTTATGACCCCAAGTCCGGCACTTCCAAAAATGTATGGATCGGGGCCGGGCGCTTGAGCTGCTATCTGCTGTTAGAAATTTATGCTTTCTTAATTAATAAGCTCAGTTACTGGCCAGACAAGCACAAGAAAGCCTTGGAAGAGAATATGTTTCCTCCCCCTGAAAGGCTTTATCGGCTTACTAAGGCTATAATACAGCATTCGGCTACAAGAACCCCAGACCGGATAACGGCAGTATGCCTTCAAATTAATTCCAGCTAAGCTTCGGGTAGCATACTGCTGAAGTATTCTTATCCTGTTCATGGCATCGCTGCTTACACTAACTAGAAAAATCTAATGGTTAAAACAGCATTATTCATTTACAAAGAACGCACTTAGTCGCTTTACCCTCTTATACTATATTCTAAACACAGGTCAATGCCAACCATAACATGGCATAATCGTGCTAAACACCCATGAAAAAATCAATATTAAAAAACCTTGCCAGGAATCATCCTTGGCAAGGAATTAGGCTTTTTAATACTTTTGCATCCATTAAAAACATTTCTTCTTCCCTAAAATTGGCATGTAATAGAACAGGCATCCATCCAGGCGCAATCGGCTGATAATCGATAATTTCATTAATACCTTGCATATCTGCTTATATTCAGAAGCACTCCGATGGCCATCAGCATGAGCGTTAATGATGATCCTCCATAGCTAAGAAATGGCAATGTTATCCCGGTAACCGGCATTAGGCCCGTTACCACCCCGATATTAATCATCACCTGGATTGCGACCATGGAAATGATCCCTACAGCGAGGAAGCTGCCGTACAGGTCAGGTGCTCCAAGAGCGATCCTGATTCCTCTCCAGAGAAGCAAGCCAAACAGGAGTATTACAAATGAGCCCCCGATAAACCCAAGTTCTTCCAGCAAAATTGCAAAAATGAAGTCTGTTTGCGGTTCAGGAAGGTAGAAGAACTTCTGTCGGCTTTGTCCCAATCCGAGGCCAAATAAGCCTCCAGGACCAATTGCGTATAAAGATTGAATAATTTGAAAGCCGCTTCCAAGCGGATCCTGCCATGGGTCAAGAAATGAAGTAATCCGCTTCATTCGATACGGGGCCGAAAGAACCAATCCGACGAATCCTGCAACTCCCAAAAGTCCAAGAAAAGCAAAATGGCTTACCCGGGCGCCCGAGATGAAAATCATTGCGATACAAGTTCCAACCATAACCGTGCCTGTCCCCAAATCCGGCTGAAGCATAATCATTGCAAACGCCAGGAATACGAGGGAAAGCGAAGGCATGAGTCCCTTTTTGAAGGACGTAATCAGTTTTTGCCTGTCAGAAAGATATTTTGCCAAAAATGCGATCATTGCAAGCTTCATAAATTCAGATGGCTGGATTGAGAAAGCACCGACTCCGATCCAGCTTCGAGAACCGTTCCGTTCCATTCCGACTCCAGGAATTAAAACGAGCACGAGCAAAACAAAACAGGCTATTACTAAAGTCTTTGCCCAGGTCCTCCAAGTCCAATAATCTACATTCATGATAAAAAACATCGCCACTACCCCGGCTCCCGCAAAAAGCAGCTGTCTTTTAGCAAAGAAGAAGGAGTCATCAAATTTATACGTCGCCCAAATCGCACTGGCACTATAAACCATTATCAAACCGACAGCAAGAAGGCTTAGCGTTACGATAATCAAAATAAAATCAGGGTTGGATTTTTTAATCGGCACAGGATACACACCTCTTACAAAGGAATGACATGAACAAGCTCTCTTATCCTAGCTTATGCACGGCATTTATAAACATGTCTCCTCTTACCTCAAAAGTTTTGTATTGATCCCAGCTTGCACAGGCAGGAGACAGCAGAATTACATCGCCTTCGGACGATAATGCATAAGCTGCAGGTACAGCTTCCTCCACATTATCGACACGTTTTATCTCCTGTATTCCCGCTTCCCTGGCTACACGCTCAATTTTTTCGGCAGTCTGCCCAAAGCTGATTAATCCTTTTACGTTTGCCAAATAAGGCTTCAGCTCATCAAACTCGTTGCCTCTATCAAGCCCGCCGGCAAGTAAAATAACGGGCTCTTTAAAGGATTGAAGCGCTTTTGAAGCAGCTAATATATTTGTAGCCTTGGAGTCATTGTAAAACTTCCGGCCTTCAATTGTTGCAATATATTGTGTGCGGTGCTTCACGCCGTGGAAAGTTGCTAGCACTTGTTGAATTGCTTCATTCGAAACTCCCTTTAGTTTGGAGGCTGCAGTAGCCGCCAAAACATTCTCAAGGTTATGCTTACCCGGAAGTGCAATCTCACATACTCGTACTATCCGTTCACCTTGAAAAATTACATATCCATCCTCTACATACGCTCCATTTTTACAAACCGAGGCTGAGGAGAACGGAACACTTATAGCCTTTGATCTAGAAGCTATTTCTGAGACTATTTCCTGGTCCATGTTATAAATAAAATAATCCTCTACTGTCTGGTTTTTTGTAATAGCTGCCTTTGCCTCTGCGTATTCATGCTTAGAACTGTGGTAATCAAGGTGGGCATCATACAGATTCGTCAAAACGGAAATTTCCGGCTTGAAATCCACAATACCCATAAGCTGGAATGATGAAAGTTCAATAACGATAGTATTATTTGGCTCCGCTTCTTGAGCGACTCCTGAAGCAACGGTACCGATATTACCCGCTATAAGCGGAAGTTTTCCTCCTTCCTTGAGCATTTCAAAAATCAGCGTGGTTGTTGTTGTCTTTCCGTTTGTTCCAGTTATGCCTATAAACGGTGCCTTGCTTATCTGAGCAGCGAGTTCAACTTCGGTAATCACCGGTATGCCCTGTTCGATTGCACCGCTAACAAGAGGATTGCGGTATGGAATCCCCGGATTCTTAACAATTAGTTCGAAGCCTTCGTCCAGCAGCTCAATCGGATGACTGCCGCATATCACTTTAATGCCCTGCTCAAGAAGTCCCTGGGCCTCAGGGTTTTCCGAGAGCGGCTTCATGTCGTTTACTGTAACAAAGGCTCCCAGTTTATGCAGCAGCGAAGCAGACATGACTCCGCTTTTTGCCAATCCTAATACCAATACTTTTTTTCGTAAATATTTATTTGTATCTTTCACTTTATATCCACACCTCTAAGTAGATCCCAAGAATCGCCAGGAGCAATCCAACGGACCAAAATGTAACTACAACTCTCCATTCGGACCAGCCAACCAGTTCATAATGATGGTGCAGCGGGCTCATTCTAAAAATCCGCTTCCCCGTCGTCTTAAAAGATGCAACCTGCAAAATAACCGAAAGTGTTTCGATTACAAACACTCCCCCAATAATTACGAGAAGAAGCTCAAGCTTTGTCAGTAATGCGACAGTTGCCAGCGCTCCTCCAAGTGCAAGGGATCCGGTATCACCCATAAATACCTTTGCCGGATGGGCATTAAACACCAAAAATCCAAGCAATGCACCTGTAACCGCTACGGAAAATACAGCAACATCGTATTGTGACTGGTTCCAGGCCAGTACAGCATATGCGCCGAAAGCAATGGCAGCCGTGCCTGATACGAGCCCGTCCAACCCATCGGTTAAATTCACTGCATTAGAAAATCCGACAAGCCAAAAAATAATAATAAAAATATAAAACCAGCCTACATTAAAGGATGCATCAGTTCCAGGTATTGTAATCACCGGCAAAAATTTATCGCTGCGAGCATAAATCAGATAGAAAATAACCGAGATGATAATTTGTCCAAGCAGCTTTTGCCGGGAAGTCAACCCCAGGTTCCGCTTCATGACTACCTTAATAAAATCATCCATAAATCCAAGCATGCCAAATCCCAAAGTGACAAAAAGGAGCAAATATGTTCTCACTGATGGCTCGGAATATTTAAATGTCATAATTAAAGTAGCAGCTGTAATGCCTATCATGATCATGACGCCGCCCATGGTCGGCGTCCCCGACTTCTTTTGATGTGATTTAGGCCCTTCTTCACGAATGCTCTGGCCAAATTTCAGCCTTCTTAAGAACGGGATAATAATCGGGGAGAGAAGAACTGTAATCAAAAATCCTAATACCATTGTATAAAAAATCACTTGCTCTAACATGTTCTACTCCCTCATTCCTAGCTCTTTAAAATTGTACGATATATATCGTTTCATGTGTTTCATCCATTTCATGATATGTTGATGTCATTTTTTTCAGAATTTCAATTTGATAATTTATTGATTTTTAATTTGGGCAATCGCTCCTTTCGCGACCTCCCTATCGTCAAATTCAAGAATTCCCCTGCCGATTATCTGATATGTTTCGTGGCCTTTCCCGGCAATCAGGATCACATCGCCCTCATTTGCCATCGAAACAGCATGATAAATGGCGTCCTTCCTGTCAACAATTACCTCATATTGTTCTCCTCTCACGCCCTCTTCCATATCCCGTAAGATCTGTATTGGATCTTCACTTCTCGGGTTATCTGAAGTAAAAATTCGGTGTGTTGCATACTCACAGGCTATTTGCGCCATTAACGGGCGTTTTGTTTTATCTCGGTCTCCACCGCAGCCGACAACAACAAAAACATTTCGCTCTGCAAACTCCCGAATTGTTGTTAAAGCATTTTCTAAACTGTCAGGAGTGTGAGAATAGTCGACGATCACTGAAAAATTCTGTCCTGCATTCACCACTTCAAAACGGCCTGAAACTCCTTGTACCTCCTGCAAGGAAGTAATGATTTGCTTAAGCTCAAGCCCTGAACAAAGCGCAGCGCCAATAGCAGCCAGCGCATTGTATACACTGAATTTCCCAACCAGCTGAAGCTTTACAGGCAAAGTTTCCACGGGAGACACCAGAAGAAATTCTGTCCCTGAGGCCGTGATTTTAATGTCTCTGGCCATGATATCTGCTTCATTATCAATTCCATATGTAACGACATGTGCTGCCGTATATTTAATAAAGTCTTTCGTAGCCTCATCATCTGCATTTAGCACAGCAAACTTTGGACGTTTTTCAATGTACGAATTTCCCAGCTGGGAGAAAAACAGGGATTTGGCATGTTTGTATTTATCCATTGTTTCATGAAAGTCCAAATGGTCCTGAGTCAGGTTCGTAAATACCGCTATATCATAATCACAGCCATGGACCCTGCCAAGCTCAAGGGCATGTGAAGATACTTCCATGACAGCTGTATCCACATGTTCACGATTCATCTCAGCGAATGTTTTTTGCAGCGTAACGCTGTCGGGCGTTGTATTTTTTGTTTCATGGATTGTTTCCCCAACTTTTGTATACATTGTCCCAATCAAGCCTGTGCGCATGCCAGCATCCCGGCAAATTTTTTCAATAAGGTGGCTTGTAGTTGTCTTCCCGTTTGTACCGGTAATCCCAATCAACTTGAGCTTTTGTGTTGGATGCTCATAAAATGCATCAGCAAGAACGCTCATTGCCCGCTGGGTATCCCGAACAACGATAACTGGAATATCTAGGTTAAGCTCCCTTTCCGACAGCACAGCTGCCGCTCCTTTTTCTGCAGCTGATTGCGCAAACTCATGCCCATCAACTGTGTAGCCCTTAATACATATAAATAAACTTCCTTCTTTTACTTTCCGGTTATCATTTTCAATCGAAGTAATTTCCGGGTTTTCCCCTTCAAATTTTGAAAAGCTTCGCAAATAGGAAAGCAATGTGTGCAGCTTCATTTGTTTTCATTCCTCTCAACCTTAGCCTTGAAGCATAATATTATATTTTATTTTTTTATTCTTGTCGAATGAACCTCTTTAAAAAAAGCTGTCATTCGCAAACAAAGCGGCTGTTAATTGTGCACAGCCGCTTCGTACAATTTATATTTTATACTTATTCATTGCTTTCGCCAAGATAAATCCTTATAGTTGACCCTTCTTTTACTTTTACTCCAGCCTGTGGTGACTGCTTTACAATCTTTTCTCCCTGACCGGCAATATCCATTCTTAAATAAAGCAGTTGTGTCTGGAGGTCTTTTTTGCTCATACCTACCAAATTCGGCACCTCAACCATTACGGGGTCATTCCAGGCCTTTTCCTTTTCAATTTGTTCCTTCCTTGGTTCAACGTTTAAGGCCCGAAGTGCATCCTCCATGATATTTCCGACTATAGGTGCAGCAACCACACCTCCAAATTGGGAAGTGCCTTTTGGATTATCGACGGCAATATATACTACTAATTCAGGTTTATCTGCCGGTGCTACCCCAATAAATGATACAATATGATTATTTTCTAAATAACGGCCATTTTGGGCCTTCTGAGCTGTCCCAGTTTTGCCTCCGACACGATAGCCTTCAACAAATGCACCCTTGCCTGTTCCCTGAGCTACAACTGATTCCAGTGCCTCACGAACCTTACTAGATGTTTCCTCAGATATGACTTTCCGTTTTGCTTCAGGTGTTTTTTGCATAACTACCTCACCTGTATCCGGATCAACTAGCTCCTTGGCAATATACGGGGTGTAAAGTGTTCCTCCATTAACAGCCGCTGATACCGCTGCTACCTGCTGGATCGGTGTTACAGAAACCCCTTGGCCGAATGCTGTCGTTGCATGCTCGACTGGCCCGACTCTGTTCATGTTAAACATGATTCCTTTTGCTTCCCCTTGCAGATCAATACCTGTTTTCTCTCCAAAACCAAAATTGCGGATATAGCTGAACAGCTTATCCTTCCCAATGCGGTTTCCAAGTTCAACAAATCCTGGGTTACAGGAATTTTGAACTACTTCAAGGAAGCTCTGTGAGCCGTGTCCTCCCCTTTTCCAGCACCTTAACCTTGCCCCGCCTACTTTTACATACCCTGGATCATGGAAATGGTCCTTTTGCAGATCGACTTTATTCTCTTCCAGGGCGGCAGCCAGCGTAATAATTTTAAAGGTTGACCCTGGTTCGTATGAACTCCAAACCGGCAGATTCCGGTTATATATTTCCGGAGCTACATTTTTAAAATTCGCCGGATCAAATGATGGCCTGCTCGACATCGCCATTACCTCTCCATTATTTGGATTCATTGCAATCGCAATAATGCCATCCGGATTATATGCCGCCTCTGCTTGATCCAGTTCTCTTTCAATGATGGTCTGAATCTTGCTGTCGATCGTTAACTTTAAATCAAGGCCATTAATAGCTGGCTTATAGTCATCTGCCATGTTTTTCATTCTTCTGCCCTTTGCGTCGGCGTAGAACTGGACATAGCCCTTTTCCCCGCTAAGCTCTTTATCATAAGAAAGCTCAATGCCCATCAATCCCTGATTATCAATACCAGCAAAGCCTAATACATGTGATAAGTATGACCC
The DNA here is from genome assembly GCF_003429095.1 of Peribacillus saganii. GTDB lineage: Bacteria > Bacillota > Bacilli > Bacillales > DSM-1321 > Peribacillus > Peribacillus saganii. The sequence goes on along the minus strand of NZ_QVTE01000008.1, from coordinate 326,027 downwards.
AAAGGGATAGTGTCGTTTGGAATCCTCCGCAATGTATACACCTTTAAGTCCCAGCGCCCTTACTTCCTTTGCTTTTTCATGGGAAATTTTTCTTCCTTCAGGAATCTTTACTGAACTAGCAGACTTGGTAATCAGCTTGTAAGCTTTATCCTGCGACATTTTTAAAACCGAGGCAAGTTTTGCCGATGTTTCTTCCGCATTTTCTACCTGTCTCGGAATAACATAAACTGTTGGTGCTGACACATTAGTTGCAAGCGCCACCCCATTCCGATCAAGAATCTCCCCCCTTTTCGGCTCAAAAGGGATATCCCTGCTCCATAATTGCTTTGCCTGGCCTGTCAGTTTATCACCTAAAAAGAATTGAACATATCCCAGCCTAACATCGATAATAAAAAAGATCAGCAACCCAACCGTCAAGGCAATTAATAACCTCTTTCTCACCGTTACATTTGAAACCCGCAAGAAGTACACCTCCTGAAACCGACTCCCCAACAATATATGCTTGTACATTTTTGGTTAGACCTGAATGCAGGAAGGAGCCATGGTTGCTCCCTGATTAATTCTCATTTCCCTTAACAAAATCAAAATCGATCTGGCCTTTAAAACTTCTGGGGAATCTTCCAGCCGCCTCCGTAAAAATTTCAGATTACTGAAAAAGCCCAAATGCATTGCATCCGGGCTTTCTTAAGCAGTATAGCTAATCATGAACCTCCGTCTTTTTACTGCTTTCTTTTTTGTTATTTAGTTCCTGAATAGCTTTTGGGGATTGCAGTTCTACTATGCAGTATTCCCCCTCCTTAATAATGCTGCCGGGCTTCAGGTTTTGTTTTGTGACATAGCCGCTGCCGGAAGTATTTAAATCCAGCTGTGCTAGGCTTGCAACCTTCATTACGTCACGCAGCGACCAGCCTTTCATATCAGGCGCTGTCAACTCCCCGGTCGTCCGCAGGATGATCCTCTCACCCTCGAGCAGCACACTCCCTGCTTTTGGCGACTGATCAGAAATTGTGTTTCCTTTACCCAATACAACAGGCTTGTACCCTTTATCACTTAGAAGCTTGACGGCTTTAGCTGCTGGCTTGCCCGTCATATCGTCAATGTTTACGGAATCCCTTTCATTGAGGTTCGCCGGCTTAATATTTAAATACTGCAGGCTGTTTTGCATGACAGGGTTAAAAATCTCTGACAGTGGATCAGCACCGACTTTGGTAGCGCCAAGCTTGGGCTGTTTTACGGCAACATACATAACAAGAGTTGGATTTTCCTTCGGAGCCATTCCGAGGAATGAAAACATATAGTTCTCTTTTGATCCTTTAATATATTTCCCATCAGATCCGACAATTTCGGCTGTTCCGGTTTTCCCTGCTACTTCATAGCCCTTAAGCTTATATTTTTTCCCGGTGCCATGTTCAGCCGTAATGACTGTACCAAGATATTCGCGGACCTTTTTTGCTGTTTCTGCTGAAATAGGCTGTCCTGCAATCTTTGGCTCAGTTTTTCGAATCGTTTTCCCGGTTGCAGGATCTGTAATTTCTTTAATCACATACGGCCTCTTCATTTGGCCATCACTTGCTAGAGCGGTAGCGGCCTGAACTTGCTGGATAGGTGTTACCGCAGTACCCTGTCCAAAAGCCGTATTGACCTTTTCAACCTTGTATTTATAAACAATTTTTCCGCCTACCTCGTTAGGCAGGTCAATACCTGTTGGTTTATCAAAACCAAACTTTTTCAGGTATTCTTCAAACTTCTCCGCACCAATTTGCTCCATGGCAAGAGTGGCAAAAGCAACATTGGATGACCGCTGCAACCCTTCTAAGAATGTAATTCTCTTGCCCCTCGGTATCCCGCTGTGGTCACTTGGACTTCTGCCCCCGGGAACCTTGTATGTGCCTGTTACATAGGTTGCATTCGGATTAAACTTTCCTTCCTCCACTGCCGCAGCCAACGTGAAAGATTTCATTGTGGAACCAGGTTCATAATTATCCTCGATGGCCAGGTTCATCCATGTTGATTCAAGGCCATCCCTGGTTTTTGGGTGAAAACTTGGGCGCTGTCCCATAGCCAAGATCTCACCAGTCTTTGGATTTGCGACAATAGCAACTATTTGTTTCGGTTTGTATTCTTCCTGAACCTTATTCATCGAATCTTCCATAAAAGTCTGGATTTTTTTATCAATGGTCAATTTTACAGAATGACCATTCTTCGGCGGCTGAACTTGTTCTTTTGAGTTTGGAAGCAGCAACCCCCAGGCATCGCTATCAAATTTCATATAGCCATCGGTTTCCTTTAGCTCGCTGTTTTCGAAACGTTCAATTCCAAGCTTGCCAACCGTATCTGTTTGCTTTGTTTCTTCATTGTAATTTTTCTCTACATATCCAATTAGGTGAGAGGCGAAAACCCCGTTCGGATAGAAGCGTTTGGTATCCCTGATGAATGAGATGCCGGGAAGGTCCATTTTTTCTATCTCCCTTTTTACCTGATGGGAAATATCGCGGCCGGCGCTGCCGAACTCCACTTGAACCTTATCCTTGGTGAGCCTGTTGTAAATCTCATCCTCATCCATGTCAATGTATTTAGCAAGTTTTTTTGCTGTCATTTCAGGATCCATAACATAATTGGGCTTCATTTTTTTATCTAGAACGGCAAACAGTGTGTAGGAAGAGGTGTCTTCGGCGATAACCTCACCATTTGTATCTAGAATACTGCCCCTATTTGCCTCCAAGACTCTCTGCTTTAGGTACTTAACCTCCGCCTGAGCTGCCAGCACTTCCCCGCCTGCTTTACCTGTAATCTGGATGTAAGCTATTCTTCCAATTAATAAAAAAAAGAGCATGCTGAAAATCACAAATAACAGCACTGCTCCCCTGTTCATATTCCTTTGCTTTGTTTGCATTATTCTTGCACTACCTTCACATTATTTTCATTTAACATGAGGCCAAGTTCAGCAGCTTTTTTCCAGATTCGTTCATATGTACTTAGTTCACTTACCTGGACTTCCAAATCATTATTTATCTTAACCTGTTCATCGATCGAGCCTTCAATCTTCTGGATTTCTTTATTAGTATCATAAATGGCTGACTGGTTGGATACAATCTTCACTCCTACTGCTGCGATCAGCAGGGCTAACACGAGCAATAAGGTCATTTCACCAAAAGATATTTTTGCTTTATGTACGATTACTGTTTGGACCGACTGCCTGGGCTCCTCAGACTGCCAATGTTCTTGAGTTTTTTTTGCATAATTGCTCACATTGTAACCTCCTGATCAATTTTTTTTAAAAGAAATATGACTATAGCTTTTCTGCAATCCTTAATTTTGCGGACCTGGACCGGTTGTTGTTTTCCAATTCTTCTTCACTTGGCAGTATAGGCTTTCTATTTACCAGCTTCAGAACGGGTTTAAACTCATCTGGAATAACTGGCAAGCCCGGCGGCAATGGAGGCGTTTCACTCGCCGCTTTAAAAACAGACTTACAAATTCTATCCTCCAAAGAATGAAAGGTGATAACAGAAATTCGTCCTTCTGGATTTAACAATTCAATTGATTGTTTTAATGATTCTTCAAAAACGCCCAGCTCATCATTAACTGCAATCCGGATTGCCTGGAATATTCGTTTTGCCGGATGGCCACCTTTACGCCGTGCGGGTGCTGGAATACCTTCCTTGATTAACTCAACAAGCTCAAATGTCGTACTAATTGGCTTTGTCTCGCGTGCAGCTTCAATCTTTCGGGCAATTTGTTTGGAGAATTTCTCTTCTCCATATTGAAAAAAGATTCTTACTAAGTCTTGATAGGCCCAACCATTCACAACATCAAATGCCGATAAACCTTCATTCTGGTTCATCCTCATATCTAACGGTGCATCATGGTGATAGCTGAAGCCACGCTCCGGCGTGTCAAGCTGTGGCGAGGAAACTCCCAGGTCGTATAGGATTCCGTCCACCGATTCAACTCCCCGATTTTCAAGTTCTTCCGCAATATGCCTAAAATTCCTTTGAATCAGAGTAAAGCGCCCTTTATAACGAGCGAGCTTTTCTTCCGCATTGAGTATGGCCGTTTCGTCCTGGTCAAAAGCATATAGCATGCCTTTTTCAGACAGCTGCGATAATAAATATTCGCTGTGGCCAGCACCACCAAGGGTACAATCCACATAAATTCCATCAGACTTTATGTTTAAGCCATCTACAGTCTCTTTTAGTAATACAGTCGTATGTTGAAACATTTACTAGCACCTTCCAATCGATGATTGATTCTGAGTCGCCCATTGCTGATTGGCTAAATATCAAATCCAATCATATTTTCTGCAATCTCGGCAAAAGAATCTTCTGAAGTTGAAAAATAGTCTTCCCATAGAGACTTGCTCCAAATCTCAATCCGATTGGAAACTCCGAGAATTACACATTCTTTTTCGAGGGCAGCATATGAAGTCAGTGGCGTAGGGATGTTAATTCTTCCTTGCTTGTCCAATTCACATTCAGTTGCCCCTGAAAAGAAAAAGCGGGTAAAGGCACGTGCGTCCTTTTTCGTTAGAGGCAGGGCTTTCAGCTTTTCTTCCAGCTGTCTCCACTCGCTCATGGGATAACCGAATAAGCATTGATCGAGTCCACGGGTCAAAACGAATTCTTCCCCAAGGCTGTCTCTAAACTTGGCTGGGACAATAATCCGGCCTTTATTATCAATGCTATGATGGTATTCGCCCATGAACATGCCTTCTACCCCCACTTTCTAACTCAAATGTACCACAATCCCCCACTTTTCTCCACATGTTTTTTAATTCGGTACCATAGTGCCACAACCCTGCATTTCCTCCAGTTTTTTCGGGGGATTTATATTGACAAAAAATACAAAATAAATAGCGCAAAAGCATGAACAATGGCGTAAAGAAGATAATTGGCGGGATATGAAAGCTGATATGGTTACCAGCAAAAAAGCGGAAGCCTGAATAGAGGCAATAACGGCTTAAGTGGCCACGTCCTGTGAATGCATCGACGCCAGTCCGTCCTCATAAAGTTGCAGCATGGCGTCGTGTGATGTATCACCGCCGAAGCATTCCTTTCCTGTGAATCGGGGCTTTATTTTCCTGCGGAAAAAAGTTTCTTGAATTGTTTCTTAAAAAAGTGAGATAGAGCCCATGCTTTAGTTATCCAGAGTTCTAAAATTTAAAAATTTCCTGCAACACAAAAAGCAAGGTGCATTACGCACCTTGCCAAGTAATTTCATTCAATTACAAATATCCCAAACAAAGAGAAGCATTAAATAATTACAATTTTATGCTTGTTATTAAACTCGTATTCAAGCTGCATTAATTCGCCTATAAATCCAGGCCCATATTTATTCAGATAATAAAATATGTTCCAGATCCGCTCCTGCGGTGATTTCAGCGGAAAAAGCGAATGGCCGATCCGGCAGTATTTCCTTAACGTAACCTCGTGGTTGCGCCGAGTGCTCTGCATGATTTTGTCATAGATGAAATCCAGCTGCCCTTGCAGGAAATCACTATTTTTAGCCAGAATCGTCTTTAGTCCTCCATCTATTGTCAATGCCTTTTCTGACAGCAGTTCGTGGTTTCTTGCAAGCTGTTCCTTTGTCTTCTCATAGATTTCCTGAAGGGAGGAATCTTTTACAGATTCAAGGAACTTTGATTCGGCTGCCTCCGTTCCATTTATCAGCACCTCGGATAAAACAACGCCGGTTTCTTTCAGGTCTGTTGCAATACCTCTTTCCAGGATTGTGATGTTCAGCCGAGGAACAATAGGCGGCATCTTCATGCCCATTACCTCAAAGGCTAATTTTAGCTCCGCCCAATAGGCTATCTCCCCGGGTCCTGAGACAAAAGCAAGAACCGGAAACAATTTTTCCTGCATGATTGGTCTAGTGACGACATTGTTGCTAAGTCTTTCAGGATTGTTTTTTGCTATTTCCAGCAATTCCTTTTCCGTAAAGGAGACATCCTCATTTTTGCATTTATAGATCCTCTCATCTGAATGAAATTCCAGAAGGATTCGTTCCTTCCTTTCAGGATGGTAATAGAACAGATTGGCTGCATTTTTTTCTAATTCGATCGCTCTGCTGTAGCCACTTTCGGCAATAACTTCCTGCTGGTCAAAAACCCGTTCAGTAATCGGCTGTGCATGTTCTATCAGCTGCTGAAAATATCCGCTCTCAATCCTCCTGAGCCTTGGGTCGGCAGCATCCATAAGGAGCAATCCAGCATCCTTAAACCATACATTGATCAGGGAAGTAAAGAAATCTGTAAAACTGCTGCTAGATTCAATGATATGTTTTGTTTCCGACAGAAGAGTGCTGGTATAATCTGTTTCGCCAAAGGTTTCAAAAATCACTTCCGTCCATTCCGCTGCTACCAAGGAATCAAGCGGCGTATCTGACACCATAGTTTTTTTTGGCTGGTATAAAGGATATGCCATTTTTTCCGGCTTGCCTTTACCCATCGCATAAATATGATTTACTTCAGCAAGGTCATGGTCTTCACCGGCAATCCAAAAGACTGGCACAACCGGTTTGTTTAGTGCTTTCGTCTGCTGTTCCGCAAGCTTTATGATAGAAATAATCTTATGTATAGTGTATAATGGCCCGCTAAGCAAGCCTGCCTGCTGTCCTCCAATTACCACTGCCGATCCTTCGATTCGAAGAGCTTCTATGTTTGCAGCTGCCGCCTCCGACAAACCAAATCCATTCATGTATTCATATATGTAATCCGCTAATTCCTGCCGCTGAAAAGAGCGTGCTGCCAAATCCTTATACCTTGCCTGATACAGATTTTCATCTGCAAGAGCATAATGAAAAAACTTTCCTGCCTCTAGCCTGCCAATCAAATAATCGGAAGCAAACCGATTCATCGCTGGCAACGCAAGATCTTTTATCTCCATTTATGTACTTCCTTTCCCTGCACTTCTGAGATTCCAATATGAGTATATCACCTCAATTAAGGAAAACAAACAAAGATGCCCGTTAACTTTGAAACCTAGTCCGCGGGAGATTCATGCTAACAAGACCTGAGAGATTCGTGATATCATGCCGTAGATAACCAAACAAAAATAGATGCAGAAGAACAACAGGAAATTCACTCGCCAAAAGCCTTTAAAAACCTTTCTAATGATGATTTCCTGCTTCACTTTATAATGAGCAATCACCACGGTCGATGCAACAGCCAGCATGATCAGCAGCAGCAGCCATATTAACGAATGTCCCCAGATTGCCTGAATAAGATAATGGACGGAAATGATAAAGAGCAGTGTACTAAAGTCCATTGACAAGTGAACAGACCTGCGATGATTTTTGGTAATTTGCTTGGCGATGATAAAGAAAACGATATAACCCAAAAGCGGAATAGTTACGAAAGTGGCTGCTAGCCAAGAAAAAACCGTTGTCACAAACTTTCCTCCCCTTGCTGTTCCTTACCTTTTATCAGCATGTACAACATAGCTGCTATTTTGGCATTTTTAGACTTTTCTTTTGCCTGAGATAGAACAAATCCTAAGATCGCATCTATTTCTGTCTGTCTCCCTTTTTCAATGTCTTTTAACATGGATGACCTATTTTTTGAAGTTGTCCTGCAGATATCTTCCACATGTCTTTGCATGCCTTCCCTATCAGAAAGCTCAAGTACTTCTGCAATTTCGTTAAACAAGAGCAAAAAGGCATTATAAAATTGGTCATGTTTAACCAGATAGCCATTTTCCACCCTCAGTAAGGCGGTCAACGGATTGATGACGGCATTTACAACCAGCTTTTTCAGCAGCATATTGTAGTAATCCGGTTCAATTTGAAAGGAAAAGAAGGGAATATCATCAGCTAAGAGATCACGGCCTGGATTCTTTAGCGAAGCTAGTTTCGTAACTCCGATTCCAGAATGTTCAACAGTATTTTGATTATGTATCAAGGCCCCATGTTCTACTACTCCAAAAATGATTTCTTTGGCAGGAAGGAGTTTGACCTGATCAATATGTGACATTCCATTCTGAACAAATAGCAAATTTCCTTTGAAATGATACAATGCCGGCAGGATGGAAGGAAGGTGATATTGCTTCACCGTAATAATAAGAAGATCTTCATCACTGATTCCATCAGTGGCAGGTTTTGCTTTCATCTTCCTGAGCAATGTCGTTTCCCCGCGGATCATTCGAACTCCTTTGTCCTTAATGACTTCTGCCTGTTCACTTCGGTTTGTGTATACAGTGATGGAATGCCGCTCACTTAAATAAAAGGCAAAAAGTAAGCCGATAGCTCCCCCGCCCACAATGCCAATATTCATACGAACCCCCGTGCGTTTGTCGTTGTACAATATTTTAGCAAAAATATCCTAATGAAAGCTATAAGTCTTCTTAAAAACTTATTCAGCATGAGGATGATCTCCTTCTGCACTCTTTTTTGCGGAATTTTTTGATGGTTTAATATATAATAAATATAAAGCGTTTTCTTTCATTAAGGTACAGTTAATCACGGTTGAAAAGGGAGAGAAATGACATGGACTACAAGGTAGAAAGATTGCTTGTGAATTATAAAACATTAGAAGAATTCAAGAAATTCAAAGAATACGGGATTCAAGAGCTTTCTATGCTCGATGATTTAGAAGAAAATATCATTGAAAATGACAGTGAGTCCCCATTTTACGGAATTTATTTTGGCGAAATGCTTGTTGCGAGGATGAGCCTCTACCAAAGAGGAGCAAAATTTGACCGTTATTTTGACCCTCAGCAGGAATACCTTGAACTTTGGAAGCTGGAGGTTCTACCAAATTTCCAGCGTAAAGGATACGGTAATGCATTGGTAGATTTCGCAAAAGGCTTCGGACTTCCAATCAAAACAAACCCGAGGGTACAGTCACATGATTTCTGGAAGGCGATGGGCTTTACTCCAGTGGAATACGACATGGAACGTGACCTTGGAGAAAACCCTTTCCTTTGGCATCCTGATGGCATTGTAATATAATCCTTCTTCAGCATTTGTGTTCACAGATAAAATCAATAACCTGTAAGGAATCTATTTCTGATCCAGCATGACGCAATCGACGATGCAGAACCATTTTTCCAAAAAAAAAGATATTAAAATTTATTTCCACCAAAAAAAGGTGTGAGTTTGGTTCAACAGATCCAAGTTCACACCTTTTTCCTTTTAAAATATATATGTTTACAATTACAATTTTACTTTTTGGTTTTTTTCTTCGTGGCCAAATATATTTCTAGCCCGATCCATGATTTTGAGAAGGTTATAATAATTTTCCTTCACTGAAACTAGCTGGCCTTCAAGTACCTGAATTTCATGTTTCAGTTTCACATTTTCGCGCTCTAAAGCTTCAATTTCCAGAATGTAGCGATTTTCTTGTTCACTGCTAGTATTTGATTGCTGATCCAGGTTAATAAGGTAATCAATTATATCTTTAATGTTGATTCCCTCCGCCCCTTTATCCTTATTGTATTCTTCCAGAACCTGAACAGGCACCTCTATATCCATCTGGACGTGTAAGTCTTCGTCTTGCGGCTGGGCAGGCTTCTGCTTCTTTAACTCCTTGCGCTGTTTTTTTGCAAGCTCTATCCCGGAAATAAATTGCTTCCTTACATATGAATTCCACCTGAATCCGCATGCAGCTGCTGTACGGGATAACTGCCGCCCAGTCTCCTCGAACGCTTTCAGCTGAGTGCTCCCATCCCTGATATGCCGTAAAACTATTTCTGCCAATAATAAATCCTCGTCTTGTGTCCAAGCGTCTTGTCTTGCAATTGACATCTAATTCCCTCCCAGCAAGTGTTTAATTCAATTTATGCACTTGCTAGATAAGATAGAAGAAAAAAGATATAAAAAAATTATATATTCTTAGTGCGAGTAACAAACCTTTCGACCGCCTGCAGATGAGCCTCGGACTCCCACAGCCTGGCACATTCCTGAATTTCCATTTCAATCCGCTCATGGAGCCCGCCCGAAATCCATTTATTCACTAGAAGAGTCTTATAGGCTTTTATCACATCCGCTTCTTTATTAAGAATACTTTGCACTCTATTCTTCCAACTCCCGCCAATCCCATCTTCAAGAATTTCATCGATAAAACTATAGCGCGCAGCCTCAACTGCAGGAATAATTTCAGCGCTTAAAAGAAGTCTTAAAGCATGCTGGTAAGGTAATTTTTCAAATAATATGGAAGCTCCTCCCCAGCCTGTAGTGATTCCCTGTGTTCCTTGAATGAATCCGATCTTCGCCCCCTCTTTTGCTATTCTAAAGTCACATGCAGCCGCAATCTCACATCCTCCCCCAACTGCTGCACCATTTATAAAAGCGAAAGTAGGCTTGGGAAATACGGACAATCGATAGACGATCGCTCCCATTTTAGACAGCATGGCATATGCTTGCTTTTTTGTTTGCAATGAATGAAATTCACCAAGGTCACCTCCTGAACAAAAAGCGGACCCATGGCCAGTTATAACAATCATCTTTATTTCAGGATCAGCTTCAGCAACGTCCAGGGCATGAATGAGTCCCTCCATGACATCGTAATTAACGGCATTCTTCTTTTCCGGCCTATTTATCTCCGCAATTAAGCATCCTTGAATCTCTCTTGATAACACAATGGCATTGTTCAAAATTATGCACCCTTTGTCTAATAAAATGTATTTGTTTATTTTATTCTTGAAGGGGATGCCTTTTTCCTTCCCAGCTGATTGAACAGTCGTTAATAGTCCAAATTTCAAGCACAAAAAAAGCACAGAGATTTCCTCTGTGCCTGACATACTGAAAAGAAATTACTTGTTCACAACTTCTTTTCCTTTGTATGTTCCACATTCTTTGCAAATACGGTGTGCAAGTTTCATTTCACCGCAATTTGGGCATGCTACCATACCTGGAACTTGAAGCTTGAAGTGTGTACGACGCTTTCTTTTTACAGTTTTGGACGTTCTTCTAAAAGGTACAGCCATTATTCCCACCTCCTTAAAAAATGAGTAAGAAGCTATGAATCCATTCTTCTTGTTTCCATTTAAGATTCCTTATTGTCAAAAAAGTTCGCAAGCTGCGATAGACGGGGATCGATTTTCTGTTTGTTTTCTTCTTCAGAAACAACTGACCAATCTTTCCCTGACTGAGGCGCGGCACCTTCGGCATTGCTGTCCTCACAAAAAACCTGCATCGGAATTTCAAGCAGCAAATGCTCTTTAATCACCGGCAACAGATCTACAACGTCTCCTTTTACGACTGTGGTATCATCTTCATTAAGATCATACTCACCTGCTTTTAGCAGAAAGGTTTCTGTCGTGTCAATATCAATTGGATAATGCACATCTACCAGTGTCCGGGAACATGGTAAAATGAATTCGCCAGAAAGTGTTAGATGAAAGGTAATTTTGGATGAGCTTATATCAGCCCTTCCGGTTACTCGTATCGGCGAGACATCGCGAATATGCTTATCAGAAGACTTCAGTTCGCTTACATCTACCGTTTCATCAATTTTCATTTCTTTATCCCGGTATTTTTGAAGTTGACTAATTGTCCATTTCAAATAAATCACCCCAAGGCAACAAAAGTAATTATAGCTGTCATTCCAACGTTTGTCAATATTTTTTCTTTACACTATAATATAGTAGAAATTACGGTTAACAATCGGCCAGAAAAGTGTAGTTTGCTGCGTCCTATTATCTTTTAACACTTGTTTGTGACTTTTAAACATGTATCCCGCAAGCAGATTGACAATAGGTATTATTGTACCATTATCTTGATAAAAGACAAATTGTTTGATTGAGGTGCTATGATGAATGCTATAGGTGTCATTGTTGAGTATAATCCATTTCATAACGGCCATGCCTACCATGTCCGAAAAAGCAGGGAGGCAGCCAATGCCGATATAGTGGCAGCTGTCATGAGCGGCCCTTTTTTACAGCGGGGAGAACCCGCCCTTATCAGTAAATGGGCAAGGACTGAAATGGCACTTAATGCAGGAGTGGACCTTGTCGTCGAACTTCCGTACAAATTCGCTACCCAGAAAGCAGAAATATTTGCCGAAGGGGCGGTAGCAATCCTGCAGGCTTTAAGATGTAAAGCTTTTTGTTTTGGAAGTGAACAAGGTTCAATAGAACCATTCATCGATACATACCATTTTCTAGAAAGCAAAAGCGATGTTTTTAATGAAAAACTAAGGCTTTATATGGATATGGGAAACAGCTTCCCAAAAGCAAACGCCCTAGCGTTTAAAGACATGTCTCCCTCTTCCGGGTTGCTGGATCTGTCCCAGCCAAACAATATACTTGGATATCAGTACGTATCTGCAGCACTTTCCCGTGAGTATCCAATTAGCCCGCTTACCATTAAAAGGACCCAGGCAGGTTACCATGACATTGCACTGACCGAAAACCCGATTGCCAGCGCAACCGGAATCCGAAAAGGGCTTCTGACAGAGAAAAGCAACATAGCTGATATTGAAAAATATGTACCAGCATCAACAAAAGAGATCCTTGCCCATTATTTTATCCAGTATCGGACTTTTCATTATTGGGAGTTATACTGGCCATTGTTAAAATACAGGATCCTGACTGCTGCAGTCAGTGAATTGCAGAAAATTTATGAGGTCGAAGAAGGAATAGAATATCGGCTAAAGGAATTTGCAGCTGCAAGTACTTCCTTTCAGGGCTTTATGGAAAGGGTGAAAACGAAGCGATATACTTGGACAAGAATTCAGCGAATATGCGTTCATATCCTGACCAATACAAAAAAAGAAGAAATGTGTTCAGGAAATTCCGGGCCAGAATATATTCGGCTGCTAGGAATAAATAACAGAGGGAGAAGCTACCTTCAGCATATAAAAAAAAAGCTGGATCTGCCGCTTATTTCTAAAGTTGGCTCACTAAAAGGAAATTCTATTGAGCTTGATATACGCGCTGGTGCTGTACACTCCCTTTGCCTTCGTCCTGAAGATCAGGCTGGGTATACAAAAAGGGAATTCCTCCCGCCAGTAGTGATAGAAGAATGAGATTTCGCAGCTTGAAAAGCTGATTAAATGCTGATCAGAAATTTTCGTTCACCGAATTAACATGTTCGTTTTGTGCTGAGTTACAATTGTTTCGCTGAATAATTTTTCGTTTTCATGGATTAACATTTTTTATCACGGATCACATCTCGGTTTCACGGAATAAAATTCTATCACGGAATTTATTTCTTATTTTTTAGCGCTACTATTTTTTCAAGAGCAAAAAACCTTGTCATTTTATACTGACAAGGTTTTTCCTTACTATTTAATGCGAGATAAAGCTCTCATCTCTGCTAAAAAGTGGCCAGTCTATTTTTTTGATTTTAATCCTTCGAGATACTCAACTGCCTCACTGAAGGTATCAATAGGAACAATTTTCATTTCTGTTTTTATATCCTTAGCCGCGATTAGTGCTTCCCTGTAATTGGAGTCAGATTTGCCTCCCTCATTGGGAGCAAGGAATATTTCAGCTCCGGCCTTATCAGCCGCAACGATCTTTTGCTGGATACCGCCGATCGGCCCAACTTTTTCGCCTTCTTCCATCGTGCCTGTTCCCGCGATCCCATATCCCTTAGTTAAATCTCCCTCGGTCAGCTGATTATATATTTCAAGCGAGAACATTAAACCGGCGGAAGGGCCTCCAATCTGGTCTGTCTTAACCTCTACCTCAGGTTCCGTGGTTATCGATTTATCATCAACCAGTGAGATTCCAACACCCACCCGGGAAGCATCCTGTTTAAAGGGCTGAACTTTCAGCTTAATCGTCTTCTTTTTGCCATCACGTTTGATCGTCAGCGAAACAGTGTCACCAATTTTCTTATTGCTTACATGGCTTGTAAACTCATCAGACGATTTAAAGGCAATCCCATCAGCAGCAGTAATACGGTCTCCCGGTTTCAGTTTTCCCTCAGCAGGCATATCTTCTATTACACCGCTAACGAAGACGCCTTGGTACTTGATTATATACTTTTTGCCAGCCTCTTGATAAGCTGTCTTAATCGCATTTATTTTTGAGCCCTCCATCAAGTGAAGCTGCCTGATATTGTACTCCTCGTCTGTTTCATTTTCGGCTCTAATATATTTCTCAGGATATATTTCATGGTATTTATTAAACTTGGCAGCTGCATAGGAATAGATATTAGCTTTTCCCATTCTCACTGTTGTCAGCATAAAGCTGCCTTTTGCATCATCTCCGCCCTCCACCTCAACGATGGGCTCCAATTCCTTTGCCATGCCTGGCTTTGAAACATAATATGGCAGGTAAATAAACGAACTGCCTGCTATGAGCAGCAATGCCAGGAGGAAAGAGCGGGTATATGAATTACGTCTCTTCACAGTGCTTCTCCTTCCAGGTATCTATGCATTCAAAGATAGCATCGATATTTTGTCTAGCTTCTTCTTCTCCAATAGTAATCATTTCCTCAATATTTGTAAACGCCCGAGAACTGTACTTTTCTACGCGGGGACGGATCATTATATCAGAAGCTACCTTTCTGAATTCCACCAGCTCCATTTGCAATATATCTAGACTCTGCATAATCACATCATAGATTGATGTGATTTCCACATCCTGTTTAACATGAGCGACATCAACTGCAATCACAATATCGGCTCCCATATCCTTTACAACTGAAACAGGTATTCTATCGACAACTCCGCCGTCAACCAGCAGACGGTTATTTATTTTTTCCGGAACAAAGATACCTGGTATTGATATGCTTGCCCTGACAGCTTCTGCAATAGGACCGGTCCGAAAAATGACCTTGTCTCCAGATTTTATATCAGTGGCAACGATGGCAATCGGTATATCCAGTTCTTCTATCATTTTTCCGTGAGTAAACATGTGAATTAGTTCTTTAATCCTCTTCCCGGCCACAAAGCCCATCTTGGGAACGGTTAAATCGAGATAATACTTTCGTTTAAATAATTTCGACAGCTTGTATAGCCGATCAATATCGGATCCTGCAGCATAAAAGGCAGCAACCAATGCCCCCATACTGCTGCCGGCAATGAAATCGATCGGAATCCCTTCCTGTTTTAAAATTTTGATGACACCAAGGTGGGCAAAGCCCCTGGCTCCTCCCGACCCTAATGCCAATCCTATTTTCGGCTGTGACAAAAGGATTCCTCCCTTTTTTGAAATATAAGAAAATAAAACATATTTAACATGTACTGATGTCTGGCTCCAGCGCCCAACCCCGACGCGCACGGCGTACTAGTACCGACGTCGCCACAGGACAAGGAATGCTTCGGCAGCGATAGATCGCACCAAACAAAGCGACAGCTTTGTGAGGACGTGGCGAACGTTACCCGTCCTTCCAATAACAGGGCGCTTGCGCGTTTATGATGTTACTCCTTTTCAAACTTATGGTCTAAATGTCTTTCCTATGAGTATATTGTGTATAGCAGGACAAGAATAGCGTGTCCTTATCTTTTTACCATTTTATAATCAAAAAACATTGGATACGAATTCTGGTTACCATTTTCCCGGGTTCACAAGAGTGAACCTCTTGAATATATGGATTTAACAACCCCTTGGAGGAGGCCTTTAAAGGTGTATAAGTCTAGAATAAAAACCATTTTTTTGGCGCTATCTGTAACCATCATGGCAGGAGGGCTGATAACCTTTCCTCAGGAATCCTTCGAGGCTTCGATAAGAGGCCTAAATATGTGGTGGGAAATCGTTTTTCCTTCCCTTCTTCCGTTTTTTATTATGTCAGAAATGCTGATTGGTTTTGGCGTCGTCAAATTTATAGGGGTACTGCTTGAACCTTTAATGAGGCCGCTCTTTAAGGTGCCTGGTGTTGGGGGATTTGTCTGGGCAATGGGAATGGCATCTGGCTATCCGTCCGGGGCAAAGCTTACGGCAAGGCTTAGACAGGAAAAACAGCTGACCAGAATAGAAGCAGAAAGACTTGTTTCCTTTACTAATTCATCAAATCCGCTATTTATTTTTGGAGCTGTATCAATTGGTTTCTTTTATAATCCAAACCTTGGCATAATTCTTGCGTCATCACACTACTTAGGGAATTTCTGCGTTGGTCTGCTGATGCGATTTCATGGAAAAAAAGAGAACCTGGAGAAAAAGCCTAAACGCTCCACTCTTTCAATTAAACAAGCGCTAAGAGAGCTTCATCGGACCCGGATTAAAGAAAAACGCCCGCTTGGCAAACTGCTTGGTGACGCTGTCCTTTCTTCCATTCAGACGCTGCTGATGATCGGGGGATTCATCATTCTTTTTTCAGTGATTAATAAGCTTTTATATCATATGAAGATTACAGGCCTCCTGGCAAAAGGTGTGGAGTACGTCCTTGTTCTTCTGGGTTTCCCCGATGTTCTGAGTATTCCGCTAATTTCTGGCATGTTTGAGATAACACTCGGTTCTCAAATGACGAGTGGAGTACAGGAAGCAACACTGATGCAGCAGGCCATTATTACCTCCTTTATTCTCGCATTTTGCGGCTTCAGCGTACAAGCCCAAGTTGCCAGCATCCTTTCCGAAACGGACATCAGGTTTTATCCGTTCTTCTTTGCCCGTATTGCACACGGTTTCTTAGCAGGATTCATCACTTTCGTCCTTTGGAACCCTGTTTATGAAGGAATGCATATGTTCGGACGTCCATCTAATTCATATCCTGTGTCCGCCGGGCAGGACGCCGGCTGGGAAACAACTTTATACCATGCCGCAACTAACGCTGGTCCGCTCATTACCATTGGTTTCCTGGTGATTTATATTATTTTGTATGCGGCTAGAAGCCGCAAATGAGAAATCTATAAAAAAAGCCCCTCTCGCCATAGAAATTCAGCAGCATATGTCTCTACGAAGAGGTTGATTTCTCCTTTTTCATGGCAGGGCAAGTCCTGTAGTTTAAAATAAAAAACTGCTTCATTTAGAAGAATTCTTATAAACTAAAAAACCTTGTTTAACGGCAACAAGGTTTTTTAGCTTATTTTATTTATATTTTTCCTTAAGAGCAGTTTCAACACTGGGAGGCACTAATTCTTTAATTTTCCCGCCATATTTGGCTACTTCCTTGACAATGCTAGAGCTTAAGAAAGAATATTGGTTATTGGTCATAATGAAGAATGTTTCAATCCGTTCATTTTGAAGCCTGTTCATGGAAGTAATTTGCATTTCATACTCAAAATCAGATACCGCCCTCAATCCCCGGATAATGGCATTTGCCTGAATACTCTCGGCATATTCCACCAGCAGGCCTGAAGAGGAATCAACCTTTACATTGGGCAGATGGCTGGTAACTTCTCTTATTAACTGCATCCTTTCCTCTACCGTGAACAAGGGATTCTTAGATGAATTATTCATCACCACGACATATACTTCATCAAATACCTTTGCCCCTCTTTGGATAATGTCTAAATGCCCAAACGTTATGGGATCAAAGCTTCCTGGGCAAACGGCTATTTTAGCCATCGGATTTCCTCCTACTCATTTGGCAATAATTCCTTTTGAAAGATCGTTACCGCTATGATTCCATATGTTTCTTGTTTCCATTTGAAAAAACTTCCAATCCGATCAGGAAGAGTGGTTTCACTGCCATGCTCACAAACAATCAATCCGTCATTGTCCAAAAGCCCATTACTATGTATCAACTCAACTAATTCAACTAATTTTTGCAGTTTATAAGGCGGATCAAGGAGAATCAGACGGAATGAAAGATTACGCTTACTTATTGCCTTTAAAGCCCGTTCCGCATCATTTTTATACACCTCTGCCTTCCCGGAAAACTGGCAAGCTTCCAGATTCGCCTTAACGGTCTGGATGGCCTTGTGTTCCCGGTCAACAAAAATAGCCTGTTCAATTCCCCTGCTCAATGCTTCGATTCCAAGCCCGCCGCTGCCTGCAAACAAATCCAGGGCTGTCCCGCCGTCAAAATAAGGGCCTATAATATTAAATATCGATTCCTTTACCTTATCGGTAGTAGGCCGCGTTCCGCTTCCAGGCACAGCCTTTAACGGCCTCCCCTTACATTTACCAGAAACGACTCTCATTTACCTCACCACATTTTTTGACAAATTTCTTCACTCACATATCCTATCACATTCCATTTTCTGAGCCAATACCTTGCATTTATCAGTTAATAGGGAAAATGACTTCAGCCGCCATGATGACGGAAGCATACCATTATCCTTTTGAGAAAGTCATGGCCGGCACGCTGTATAAACAAAACTATGTTTTCATTTCTGAAAAACAGCAAAAAATGACGTTTTAAATATTTTAACTTATTGATTTCACTTCTGCTAAATTTAATATTTGCAAAAAAGTCCAATTCGATGAATAACAACAATATTTTTGGTGATAATGTACAGTAACAACATCAGTACCGAGGATGTTGTTGCCAACCGCGGAGAAGACTTACGTTTCCCCATAAGTTCTTCCTCCGGTTTCTCCTCTCCCTTTTCCTTCTGCCTTTGTATAAAGGAAATAGAAGGACCCTGCAGTTTTACTGCAGGGCTTTTTTATTAGACCCTTTTCATGATTAATTGGACATCAAGATATCTGCTCCTCGTTGACCCCTTATTCATACTCGTTACAGATAATCAGTCTGACGAGAACTCCTGCCAGATCATGTATCTTCATGCTAAGCGTTTTCTCTTCATTGATTCCGCAAATAATTTATTAGAGTTGAAATACTACCATGATGACTCAATGGTGTATTAATTAAGTTTTTTCATTCTGTTACTCTAATGCTCAAACAAAAAAACTTAAAGGCCGAAACCTTTGAGTTTTAAATTTTGCTTCGGTTATAGACTAAAGCTTCCTGTATAGAATAAATTACTATTTTATTTGTTAAAACTGTTGGCCAGGAAAGTCCAAACTTGCTCACGCAAACCGGGTACTGGTCTTTAATTCAGGGCACTTCCGCTTTCCAATTTATAACTCGACGATTTCAATCTCATTTTTATTTTCCCTGACAAAGGTTTGAAAAATTTCATTAAGCCAAATTTCTTGGATGTACACTTTCTCATTCAGTGTCAGAAAGGGATTTTCGGATATACCATATGTCTTGTCGTTAAAAAGGAAAGAGCTTTTATCTAAATAAAACCGGTAAGAATTAGAATCTCTCGTAATGAGATAATGAGTTGGGTTTACCATGTTAATGGCATATCCGAGGCTGCTGGCAACAGTTTCAAACGGATAAAATCTTTGATTCTTGATATAAATGGCTCTTTCTCCGTTTATTTCATTTCGATTGACAAGTACATTTTTATTTTCTATGAAATAAAGGGGAATAACTGATTTAGCCGTAAACCTGTTTTCTGTAAAAAAGGACGTTTTTTGGCCAGCAGCCTTTGATAATAGCGCATCAAGCAGCTGAGCTGAATATATTCTACCCTTTTCCTCTTTTAAAATTTCAATAAAACGGGATTGCTGGTCTGCCGATAATTCTTCCTCAATGGATTTATTTATTAGGTGCACTTTTTCCGATTGGGTCTTCTGACTAAACAAGAGCTGCCCTATATAACTTTGCAGCCAGGTCTCCTGTTTATCCAAAAAAGGATACTGTAGCTGTAAATATTGAGTCAGGAGCTCTTGCTCAAGCCCTTGTAAGGAAGAAATAATCATTAAATTCCCAGCTTTATATTCCGGATATTGATCTGTTGCAATAATCGCAAGAAAAGGAAAATCAGAAATTTCGGCTACTGCTTGCTTCAAACGGCTTGCCTGGTCCGGAGCCAGTTCCCCATATATCTCAAGCTTATTTGATAATTTCCTGTGGCTAAGCTTTCCGGAATGAAAATAAAGAGGGAAAGATTCAGCATTCCCTTCGAAAACATAATAATCTATATATTTTTTTACTTTATTGGCAAGTACCGGTGCCCCGGCCGCCCACATCCCCTTACGGTTACCACTTTCTATTATTTCAACTCTTGTATTATCTATTGAGATATTTTTTATTCGTAAACTCCAGTTCATCAGCACAAAGGAAGGCTTATTAGAATTAAGTGGAAACGAATAGGAAAATCTCAGCTGTTTACCATTACTTCTCACTGTCTTCCCCGCTTTCTCTTTTGGGGTACAGTTACTTGTTTGATTTTCGATGCATGACCATTTTTGAATGTTTTGATTTTCAACTGTATATGTACCGGCAGGCAGACCCTTTATAGTTTGCTCAACCGTTACTGCCCCTTTTGTGTGAGTAATTTTGAGATACTGAACAGCATGGGGGTTAATTATTTCCGTAGTTTTGTCTCGATTTTCCGAATACCATTGCCACTGCCAGAGTAACATTCCGGCGATTGCAGTGCTCAGCATCATCAGAATTGAAAAAAATGTGCGAACCATCTTTAAAACCTCTATATCTAAAGTCTTGCAACTAATTTACCAAAAAATACAGCTTTCGGTCATTACTTTTTATGATTTTTTTAAATTTTTTTACATATACATCCTGCCCTTGCACTTTAATTAAAGGAAGTGATAATGTATACAGGATGTCTAGTGCCGGCGTTGCCACGGACTTGGCGATTTTAGCAGGCCTCGAGGTCATAAGCCAAGCACTTTTGAAGGCAAAAAGCGCCTTCTGCCAGCGCTTGTCTTATGCTTGCCGGAGGCCTACACGATGTGGGTCAGAACGGCGTTGTCACAGGACGTGGCGAATTTAGCCGTTCCTTCCACTGTTAGGATGTGCTGGCGTCGATGTTTGGCACAGGACATGCCAGACCTTAGTCGATGTTTCGTGCTTGGATACTTCCGCTTTTCTTTAAATGATACATAAGGAGAGATTCGAATTGATTCAGCGTTTTATTGAATTGGGAGAGGGCTACTCCGATTTATATGAGCTTATTGAAATAGCCAGGGCACAAAAAGAGAGGGTGAAATATCTGCTGGCTCTTAATACAGAAATTGATGGCAATCCGGTAACATCTCTTGCCATTATTTTAAATCCAACACAGCCGGGAAATTTTCAGCCGATTTATTTTTGCAGGGAAGGAATTCCAAATCCAAACAAAATACCAAATAAACGGTTTGATCTTTTCGCTGATTTAGCAGAAACGATCGAAAAACGTATAATTGAATTGGAAGTGAAACACTCTGGGGCCTTTGCTGAAAAACAGCTATTTTTTCAGTACCTGATTGGTATCCTGCGCATGAACCGCTATCTTCCTCCGCTTAGTTAAGCAGAAGGGTGAAGTGGACAAGTCATTTTTAAATGTCGGTACTAGCTATTGCCCGAGTGCAGCACCGATGGAGCAATGTATTTTTATTATTAAATAGCAAGCTCTTGAAACACTTGACCTCACTATTTCTCGATTTATAACAGTTAAAAAGAGCTGAACGATTGATGTGACCCCAAAAAGTTAGTTTTTCTCTAACTTTTGGGGTGCAGTACAGATGTCCAGCTCTTTTTTATTATTGATCCTCTTCTTCAGTGCCTTCTTCTTCAGTGCCTTCTTCATTGGTCTCTGTTTCTTCAGTGTTGGTATCATCTGTTCCATTATCTTCGTTGGTGCAACCTGTGGCAATACCTGTTAACATGAAAGCCGCCATTAATAATAAAAACCATTTTTTCATTTCTTTCATACTCTTTGCCTCCCTGATTGGTCAAATTTCGATTACAAGATAATCATACAGGCTTTTCAGAAAATAAAAATATGATTTCCCCATTCTTAACCTTTATTTACCTTTTCTTAAATACCGCTTAATTATTTCTCTAATTATTTAAAAAGTGTTAATTTTCCATTAAAAAACCTTGCCATTTTATGACAAGGTACACTTCCTTTATATAAAAGTTACTAGCAGACTGACGTAATCCGGAAAGTTCCCAGTATTATATGCCCATCTTATAGTCATATTCCTTTGCCTTGTCCGGCTTGGAATTCTCAAATTCCATTTTTAAGTAAGGCTTGTATGAAAGCTCAATTTTCTTAACAAAGGAGTAGTTTCTAAGTTTTTCAGATACCGTTTCTACATCTTCCATATTCGTATAAAGAACGGCGTATTTAAGTTTCTTGGAAACATAATGAATATTGCCAAAGCGCCGAAGCATTTTTGCCTGTTTTAATGAATGCAGATAAATTATTATTCCTTGTCTTGCTCCGTGCATGATAATAACTCCTTAAGATAAGGTTTTCAATAAGTGTAGCACAGTGCCTTAGCTTCTTTCAACCAAAAAGAAAGGCTTTTCAATAATCGGGTTAAAGAACAAAAGGCCCTGCCAGCTAATGTGCTGCAGGACCTCTTTTGCGATTGCAGTGGATTCTATTCTACTTATGAACAGCCGCAGCTGCCTCCTGATCCACATCCGCCTCCGCAGCTGCCTCCTGTTTCGAAAAAAGGATTCCCTGCAGGTACCTTAATAAACTGTGAAACAGACCTGCCAATCATAGAACTTATTTCATCAAGCAGGCTTTGAAGGCTGGTTTCTGCCCTTTTAAAGTCAGCAACGGATGGATGCATGTCCATATCCCGTTTCGCTTCCCTAATTCCTAAATTGACCCGCTTATAATCAGGATGGTATTTCCCGAAACGCTGAACATCCTCATATAAGTCCTTCCATTTAGTAAATGCATTTACTTTGCGCTGTGCTTCTCTGTCAGCACGCAATTTATATAAGCAAAGCAGGTAATCTTCCCCCACTTCAGATTCCAGAACCATTTTTGCGAGGGCATCAGCTTTATGGAGAATATCTACCCTTTCTAATGTAGCAAGCATAATAAAAGCCCACCTCCACGTTAATAATACCATTTTAATGATTGGGATGGAACTCTTTCTTCTTGAAGGTCCTTAGTTAAGATCAGGGCTTGTCTAAATATGTATTTTAAATTCCTTTTCGATGGAATAGGGACGGTTTTTTTCATCAACCAGTTCCAATTTAATTGTATGGGGCCCTTTATCCACACCTTTGATGATAAAAGCAGCCGTCTGAATTTCTTCCTTTCTTTTCCCGTCAACTGATACTATCAGCTTACCTGACTGCTGCTCATCCTGCCTGGTGAAGGAGAAATCTTTGATGATGCACTCTACAAAAACATCATTTCCTCTTACAAAATGCCTAACGATAAACTTCTCAGCATCGCCAAGTTGACTGGCCTCTGCGTTTGGGGCGGAAGGTACTTTTGCTAGATTTTCGATCAGATTTTCCGGTTCAGGTATCTGCCTTCCGCATCCCGCACATGAAAGCAGCAATATATAAAAAATTAAAAATTTTTTCATGGTAAGCTCCTCCTTTGGGATTATTCTTTACCTGAAGGCAGGAAATTATTTTCCAAGCAGAGGGCCTTGTGAAAAAAGATAAAAAAACGATGAATGCAGAGTTTGGATATACGGAAAAACTCCTTAACTGAGATGTATTAATATCTGATTTTTAATTTTTCACTTACGAAGTTTGAGTAATTATGCAACACCGGCCGTCCATCCTCATTGCTGGGCATTCATTGCCTGGAACATATGAACCATCATGGAGGCCATCTGAACTCCTTCGGAAAACTTAGAAACTCGATGTGGAATTGATTTTTCAAAATAGAATTTAGCTTCAGTTTCCATTTTACTGATCAGATGTGGTCTTCTGGATAACTTCCGATACCAAAACGGCTGGACCCGAAGGAATTTTTGCATATCCTCATTTCCCTCAATTAATTTATATAAATCCTGTCTCATAGTGTGCCCCACCTTTATTAGTCTTTTCTAAATACAAACGGGTTATCTTGCCGCTCCGGAACGTTTCCCTTTGAAATATCCGTGTTTTCCTGAAATTGTGAGAGAACGCCCTGGATGGCTGCAAGTGCTTGATTTAGGCTGGAAATATGCTGCTGAACCTGATTCATATCCATATTCTTTATTGCCTGAAAAACCGTCGCGATTAAATCGGAATTACTTTCTTTTTCTTGATCCTTCTTTTCAGTTTTCTTAAGTACCTTTTCCTTTGTATCGCTGGACTGACTGGACGGATTTGCTCTTTTAGCACTCCTTCCTACCATATTTTCTCTGTTTAACGTTTTTTTCTCTTCTTCCTCCGTAATGTTTCCACCGGTTTTTAAAATGTCCTTCCATAACTCATTATTGTCCCCTCGTAAATACCATTCCTCAAATAAATCCTGCCAGGTATAATCTCCCTGTCTAACAAGCGAAATTAGCTCGGGATTCTTTTTTACAAAAGCCTTAAATTCATTTACAGATTGTTTTTTGTGTTTTTTGTCAGACATGGTTGCACCTCCATCCTCAGTGTTTGCCAATATACAGAGTATGCAGGCTAAGAAAAAACGTTACATCACTGTACAGAGAGAAAGAAGAGTATCTATAATAGGAGATAGTCAGGAGGAATTTAAAAGTGAAAGAACATGTTACAAAAAGATTCAATGAGTTTATTGAAAAAGCAACAGAGAAGGATATGGAAGTGCTTGCTGCCATTTTTGAAGGTCTGCAGGCAGAAGGGAATGCAAAAAGCCCATACGTTAATCGGCTGTTTCATTTTGAGAGGGAAATAAAGGACAATTCCATTACAATGACAGCGCCAATAGCGCCTATTACCTATAATTCCCTTGGAATAGCGCATGGAGGAGTGATTGCAACTTTAATAGATACAGCGATCGGCACCCTTGCAAATGTCACGGTTTCAAGCGAGGGTAATGCCGCCGTTACGACAGATATATCTGTTCGGTATCTAAAAGCGGCAAAAGGCGGCACACTGACATGTCAAGGAACTATTTTGCATAAGGGTAAAAAGACAATGATTCTTGAAGGAAGGGTTTACACAGAAGAAGGCGTACTATGCGCACACTCAACAGCAAACTTTTTTATTATTCCACGGCCTTAGCCTTAATTTTGGGGATATGAAAGGGTGAAAACTATGGTAACCGCCATTGTGATTCCAATCCTTTGCCTTTATTTTTATTACATAACGAAAAAAGAAATGCGTGAGCAGGACGCCAAATGGCTTTCTATCGGGAAAGTACCTGAGGAAGCCATTGTATCCGGAGAAATTGTAAGTATTTCTATAGAAAAAGAAAAATATTATTATCACCGCTATGTCTATAATCAGCATATAATCTTACAAACGAAAACCGGAAACATCCATTTAATAAAAAAACAACCAGCAAAACAAAAAATGTCAGAGCTTACCTTTCAAAAGCAAGAACGGATAACGGCTTTTGGTACTTGGGAGAACAGAAAATTTCTAGTAAACCGGATACAGCATGACCGTGTCTCCCCTGGCATGCCCGTACAATGAAATTTTTTATACCGCACGTTGATCCGCTCCCTGCTGAAGGCAAGGAACAAAAGCGCAAGAGAAACGGTCAACGAACAAATCCTGTCAGAAGCAGAACGGCCGTTCTGATCCACACTCTCTGGTGACGCTGGAGCTAGGGATAGTCCCACCCCTTTTGTTATAACAACTCGGGAATTTTTTCATTTCCTAATCAATAAAAACAGGATATCTCGCAGGGTTAAAGCCCGCAGATATCCTGTTTTCATCTACTTTGCGATAAAATTCTGTGTGTAGTATTTCTTATATACACCCACACCGAGATGGGTAAATTCTTCATTTAACAGAGCTTCCCTGTGGCCTTTGCTATTTAGCCATCCTTCCATAGCCGCAACGGCATCAACATAATGGGCTGCTATATTTTCTCCTGCAACCATGTATGAGATCCTGGCTCCTTTTAGCCTTTCAGCAAGATCCCCTTTCGTAGGAGAAGTATGAGAGAAATATTTATCCTTATACATTTCGCTGCTATGCATGAAAGCAACTTCTGAAACCGGATCGTCCCATTTAAGCGGACTTAAGTCAAACCGCTTCCGCATAACGTTGGTTATATCAAAGATTTGCTGCCTGTTGCCTGCCTCAACCTGAACCCATTGCTCTTCAGTCAGTTCTGGTTCTTTTGGAAGGTGGCCCCGGTATGTCAATTCGTAAGGCTGCTGTTCAATTAACGTTGCTTCATTTAAAAACCGGACACTCGATACTGTACCTGTAAATTTATCAAGATATAATTGCGCATACACCTGGTCCATTTTTATGAGTGGCCTCATATTCATATCGGGTTCCGACAATTCAAATCTGTATGAACTATCCTTAGTTTCAATGTCAATAAATGTCTCAATTTCGATGTTTTTGTATATTTCGTCTACAGGCTGTCCAATTTTAAAGGGACTCACATTAACATTATCGCCAATCGCATAGGCTGAGACCGCCTTTCCACTTTTGATGGCTATTTGCATATAAGAATCCTCTTCCGCTCCATAAATCCACCAATGATACCCGTAAGAAGAAAAATCCACTCTGGTTGGTTTTCCGTACGTTTTTATTACTTCATCCGAACTCTTCCCGATAATTAATCCAAGCCCTCCAGCTGGCTTTACCGTACTTTTACCTGGTAAACTGCTTTTCATTGGAAGATCCTCTCCCTGCTTCTCGGGAGCTGTACTTTTTTCACCGAGAAGCACGGCGTTTTCCTTTTCACTGTCGCCAATATTAAAATAAATGCCAATTACAAAAATGACAGCGAGCAATAGTAAAATTTTAACCAAGGATTTCAGCTTACTGATACCCCCTTTCTGTAAACTATTAATTTTGCTGTATAGCATCATTATAACATTATCAACATTCATTTATATATATTGAGATGTATCCAACGAAGTGGACTTTTTGTGAAACATCCAATATCAAAAAGGTACTAATTGCAAGTTGCAAAGTTTCGTACTATTATAAAATATGAGGGAAATTTGTATATATTAAACATCTATAGGAGAAAAAGTCGTTTCTATACATAATATGTCTCCTAGGATGGATCATTTTCCATTCTAACCGTAAAACTGAGGAGGGCAATTAAGTGAAATTTGAAAGCGTTGGACTTGAAAAAATGACGGCAGATTTAAATCGACTTGATGAAGTAATGCATGAGCATGGGTTAGTTCGTGCAGAGCAATGGGATTACGAAAGAGTCAGTTATGACCGGAAATTTGAATTAAAAGAAGGCGTTTACTACCTTCGCGTTCAAGGATTTGCTACAGAAGGAGATGTTGGCGCTCACAAAGCAATCATCCAGCTAAAAGTACCTTTGCTTGGCAAGCACTATTATCCGCACGGCGTGGAATACGGTGACGGAGAAAACTTCCCTTCTTCTCTTGTTAAACAAAGCCAGGAGATTCTGGCAGCAGTGAAAGCAGAGCTGGAACAATTCGCAGGCGTTTAACCTCTTTAACGCACTCAGCTATTGAAGCAAGGATCAGCTGATTTTTAGACACAATGGTACAAGCAATTAGTCAAATGGCTCCTGTAAACAGGAGCCGTTTTTATAGATTATAATTGCTGAAAAAAGCACTGAAATAGGGATTGCATTCTGGAATTGCTGAATCTAATGCAATGATCTCTTCTGGAGTACCGTCTATCTTTCCCCAGTCAGCATATTAATTCTGCGAACATACCCGCTTACATGATGCATCATATAAATACGCTCCCACAGCACAGTAATTTCTTTCTCACAAAATACCTTCCAGCCATACTTACGATAAAAAAACAAGAAATTTTAAAAGGATGGAGAAGAGATATGCTCTGCCCATTCTCCATCATCTGGAACGGTGCATCTGTCATTAGACGTTTGAGCAATCCGTCTCTTCTAAATTCAGGATAGGACGCAACACCAGCAATGCCTCCCATTTTAAAAGTTCTAGCCCCCAAAATTATCTCATGCGGAATAATATGCTGATGGCAGTATGCTGTTCTGCATTATATATTCAAAGAATAATATGTTCCTCGTAATCGGCATACCTGAAAGCGAGTTGTTCTTTGTCAACTGTATAATGAATAGAATTCATTGACAATCGCAGGGCCTCTGGAAACTCCTCCCTTCGAAAGCTTTATAACCTTATTCCCTATTAATCTCCTTGTCAGTTATATCCAGTTTCCAAGTCAGAAAAAGGCCATCATCCTCATACTGATGGAAACCGCAATCCCTCAAAAACGAATTCCGATAGGTCTCCTTTGCATGACTAATCGTAAATATTGCCTTTAACTTTTTGGGATACTGAACAACAATATAGTGCAGAAATAAAAGCATGCATTCTCTTAAAAAAGCTGATTCCGCTTCCTTGTCGATAAAGTGCATCTCAAAATAGCCGTGATTTGGCTGCCCTTTTATTTCATCCAGCATCAAATCCCCTATCATTCTTTTTCCTAAAAGGTCGGCAGCAATCCAAGTCTTTAATGCCCCATTTCCATTCTCTATTTGTTCTAGGTAGCAGGGCAAAATACCTCTAAAAGAATAAGATGGCCATTCATCAGGAATCTCGATGGGAGAACGTCGAACCAATTCATTCCGGTATAGAATTATGGACTTTCCCATATCAAGAGAACACTTGAGAATAACAACCCTCTCCGTCTTATAATCTTTCAAAATATCGCCCCTATTTGAACATAATAAAAGACGCCACAGTATATTGTATTCTGTGGCGCCATACTTTCATGCATCATATAAGTTATAAACCAAGGATAGCTTTAATAACTGATGTTGTTTCACCGCCCTTATAAAAGACATAAAGCAGTAAATAAACGGCAACACCGGTAATTGCAGTAAAAAACCAAATAATGCTTGTAATGGGTCCCAGTTTCCTGTGCCTCTGTAAGTTATTTTTATAGCCTGTCCACAAGGAAATAATTCCAAAGACTGCACCGGTGGTTGCAAGGGATATATGAAATACCAGGAAAATGGTGTAGTAGATCTTTATATCCTCCGGGCCGCCAAAAGCGGTATTTCCGATAAAAATGGTCCTTGAAGCATATATTACAAAAAATATGATGGCAAATATGGCAGCCCAAAACATCGTCTTCTGATGGGCTTCAATCTTTCGCTGTTTGATTTGCCCCCATCCAATTGCTACCGTTATAGCGCTTAGAACTATGAAGGAGGTACTTATCGTAGGCAAAATCGGTAAAGACATAACTTCTTAAACGTCCTCTCTAATTAAATTTGCACTCCATTTATTTTAATAAACAGTGCAGTAAAATTCAACGATATCTTACATTCGTTAACATAATTATCACTTTTAAAGCTAAAAAATCCCCTTTCCAAAAGGAAAGAGGTTATCAATAATTAAAGATTATTCCACAGTTTGGAACTTAACCAACGCTTCATCCATTTTGTCTGCTTCTGCGTTTTCCTTTCTAAACCAAGCAAAGAAGATGTAACCAAGTACCGTGCCATATACAATTTCCTGAATGACTTTCATCAAAATGCCGCCAAGTTGCTGATCTTCAAGAAGCGGTAATCCGTTAAACATTTCAGGTCCGCTTAAATTAAGGCTGCTCAGGGCTGACGAGGGAACACATAACTCCATTGCCTGTGCCCAGGCGTTCGGATCCGAGAAAGTGCTATACATCGGAGCATCAGCAAAAATGATTAAGGCACATGCAGGAGTCAGCAAAATACCATTTCCAAAAATATAGCCTACCTTTTTTACGCCTGATAGAGTTTCTTGTTCAGGAAGCTGGTTTACAAGCGGCCACCACATGAAAATAACTGTAATAAATAGTATGCTCGTGTAAATAGCATGCAAGAGCATATCAGTTTTAATAAAATCAAAAATAAGCGGAATATGGTAAAAAGAGAATAAACCGTTGAACACGATTAGTGAAATCAGAGGGATAGTACAGAATGAAAATACCCGTCCAATTACTTTAATATTTAAAAAGCTTCTCCACATCCACTTAGGAATGGCCAAAATGAGCAATGGCGGGATAGCTAGGTAAAGGACTGCCATCTGCGTCATATGTGCGCTGAACATAATATGCCCCAGAAGGTCCAGCGGAGATCCTTTTACTGCATAAAGCAGAACCACTGATACGATAAATAGTACGGTTTGCTTTGTTGTTATAGGTTCGCTGTCCTTGAATTTAATACGGTATTTTGTTGCAGCCAAAAAGAAAATAGCAGAAATGACAAGTAATGAAATAAAAAAATACGGACTCCACATTGCCCGAAAACCAAATATATCTAATGACATAACATGCACCTCAAGCTTTCCACATACTACTAATATTATACCCTATCAATAAATTAGGGGACAACCGATTATTATTCAAATAATATGGAAAAATATGTAACTACCGTTCGATAAACCTCAATAAT
Source organism: Peribacillus saganii (assembly GCF_003429095.1). Lineage (GTDB taxonomy): Bacteria > Bacillota > Bacilli > Bacillales > DSM-1321 > Peribacillus > Peribacillus saganii. The sequence goes on along the minus strand of NZ_QVTE01000008.1, from coordinate 295,978 downwards.
AGAAAGACCTTGCCAACCAGCGATTGACAAGGTCCTTTCTATAATATCCTTTTTGGTTCAGCTCCAGATTCGCATTACAACCAAACGATTGTGACAAAAGTTAGAATTGTAATGGCCCCCACTAAAGAACCTGAATACAGGAAGAAGGCAACAGCTTCATGGCCTTTATGGCTCATATGCATGAAATAATAAAGCTGAAAACCTACTTGAACGACTGCAAGCAGCAGGATAAAGGGTACGATAAACCAATGTGAGAACCCATCATATCCCACCGCAACAAAAGCTACCAACGTCAAGAATATCGTCAGTGCAAATGCGATAACCTGAAATTTCATATCTTCAGCATTTTTCTTGCGACGGAAATTAAGATCCATTCTTGGGTTAGCTGAATTCGATTGAGTATTCTCCATCAATTTATCCCACCATTCCCATTAAGTATACGACTGTAAAGATAAATACCCATACTACGTCGATAAAGTGCCAGTATAGGCTCGCAACATAAAACTTTGGTGCGTTGTACAGAGTCAGTCCTCGTTTTGCATTCCGGATCATAAGTGTAAGAATCCAGCCAAGACCAACAGCAACGTGGGCACCGTGGAATCCTACAAGCGTATAGAATGCTGAACCAAAAGCGCTGCTTGTGAAAGTATGCTTGAATTCATGCACATAGTGATTGAATTCGTATATTTCAAGTCCCAGGAAGGCGGCACCTAACAATACTGTAACGAGCAGCCATGCCTGCATTCTTTTAAAATCAAAGTTTTTCATATGATACATAGCGTATACGCTGGTCAATGAGCTTGTCAAAAGAAGCATCGTTGCCATGAATGTAAGCGGTATTTCAAAAAGGTCCTTGGCCAATGCATGATCTGCACTTGGAACCTTATCCTTTAAAGCAAGATACGTTGCAAAAAGGGATGCAAATAGTACCGTTTCCCCGCCAAGGAAAAGCCAGAAGCCAAGGAATTTATTCTTCCCTTCAAGGGTCGCCCTTTCAGGTGAAGAAGGCCAAGTTGCTTCTGTATATTTTTGTTCAGCAGCCATTATGCCTTAACCTCCTTATCATCTTCATCCAGAAGGTCTTCTTTATGAATATGGAAGCCATGGTCATCTTTAATTGAACGGATGAACATGGAACCGAAAACGATAAGCAACCCAAGAATAAGCACTGGGATAGCCCACGGTTTATCGTCCACCTGGTACATCGCACCAAAGGCCGCAATGAACATGCCCATAGAAAGTACGAAAGGAATGAACGAATTGTTAGGCATATGGATATCACCAATTGGTTCTGCAGGCATCATGCCTTTCTTTCCTTCCATTTTTTCAAGCCAGTAAGGATCCAGTCCGCGTACAAGCGGAAGCTGTTTAAAGTTATAAAAAGGCGGTGGTGATGGGATAGCCCACTCCAAAGTTCGGCCGTCACCCCATGGATCATTGCCAACCTTTTCATTTTTCACAGAAGTGATTACCACGTTAATTAACAGAATAATTATCGCAGCCGCCATAAAGAAAGCTCCTATGGAACTCACAAGATTTCCTGTTTCCAAACCTTGTCCTTCCATAAACGTGAATACGCGTCGAGGCATACCCATCAATCCAAGGAAATGCTGAATAAAGAATGTTAAATGGAAACCTATCAAGAATAACCAGAAAGTGATCTTTCCTAAGAATTCGTTCAACATTGTTCCAAACATTTTAGGCCAGTAGAAATGCGCGCCGGCCAGTAAGCCCAGTACAACCCCTCCAACAATAACGTAGTGAAAGTGGGCTACTACGAAATAGCTGTCATGGAACTGATAATCCGCAGGTGCAACAGCATTCATGATACCTGTTACTCCACCTGCAACGAATGATGGAATGAAAGCAACAGCATACAACATAGGTGTAGTAAAGCGAATGCTTCCTCCCCACATTGTCATCAGCCAGTTAAAAATCTTTATGCCGGTTGGCACCGCAATTGCCATTGTCGCAACAGCGAAAATAGCGTTGGCAATAGGGCCTAAACCAACCGTGAACATATGGTGAGCCCATACCATAAATCCTAAGAAACCAATAAGGACGGTTGCAAAGACCATGGATGAGTATCCAAACAATCTTTTTCTTGAGAAAGTAGCAAAGATTTCAGAAAAAATACCAAACGCCGGCAATATTAGGATATATACTTCCGGGTGTCCGAAAATCCAGAATAGATGCTCCCAGATAATCGTGTTTCCTCCAGCAGCAGCATCAAAGAAATTCGCACCGAACATGCGGTCAAACAGCATTAGAAATAAACCGACTGTTAGTGGCGGGAATGCAAATAGAATTAGTGCTGAAGCTACAAAAGTAGACCATGTGAACAATGGCATACGCATGTAAGTCATCCCAGGCGCACGCATATTAATGATCGTTACCAGAAAGTTAATCCCTCCGATTAACGTACCGGCCCCTGAGATTTGAAGCCCTAATACATAGAAGTCAACACCATGGCCTGGGGAAGCAAGAGATAATGACGCATAGGAGGTCCAGCCCGCATCAGGTGCCCCTCCTAAGAACCAGGAAAGATTTAAGAATACCCCTCCGAAGAAGAACAGCCAAAAACCTAATGAATTCAGAAACGGAAACGCAACGTCACGCGCTCCGATTTGCAGCGGCATGACCGCATTCATAAAACCGAATAACAACGGCATCGCTGCCAGGAATATCATAGTTGTACCATGCATAGTTATAATTTCATTAAATAGTCCGGCACTGACGAAATCATTGTTAGGGACAGCCAGCTGGATGCGGATGAACATCGCTTCCAGGCCGCCGACAACAAAGAACAGTCCGCCTGCTATCAGATATAAGATGGCGATTTTTTTATGGTCTACCGTAGTCAGGTAATCCCAAATCGTTGCGCCAATCCCCTTTTTCTGAGCGTACGTACTCACAATTTTACCTCCCTTTGTAAATCAGTGAATCCCCTTATTTATTTTCAACTTTAAGATCCATCAAGTATGCAGTTAATGCATCTAGCTGTTCAGAAGAAAGGTCGCCATATGTACCAGTCATCTTATTGCCAGGTTTATATTTCTCAGGATCTTCCAGCCAATTTTTCAAATCTTCTTCACTATGATCCATCACACCCGCGATTTTCGAACGTTCACCAAAGTTTGAAAGGTTCGGAGCCCTGCGCGCCTGTTCTGGCCTGCTGTCGTTAGGCGTAATGGCATGGCAGCCGATACAGCTCTTGTTGAAAACTTCTTCACCTTGTTTTGCAAGGCCATCTTCAGCTTTTGGCGCCTTTGCAGATTTCATATCACTAATCCATTGATCAAATTCTTCAGGTGACTTAGTTTCGACTTTGAAATCCATCAAAGCATGTGATGGGCCGCATAGCTCCGCACATTTACCGTAAAACTGGTTCTTAACCTTTTCTGCACTTTCACCATCAAATTCGAGAAAGAACTGGTTTTCACCATCAGTATTTGTATCCATCTTTCCTCCAACAGCTGGAATCCAGAAGGAATGTTTTACATCCGAAGCTTTAAGATTGAAGTAAACCCTCTGGTCAGTAGGAACTACTAAATCCTGGCTTGTTATTACCCCTTCGTCAGGATATTCAAATTCCCACCAATAAAGGTTAGCACGGACATTAATAACAAGAGCATCTTTCGTTTTTCCGTCTTTATCCTTCTTTTCCATCGGTGACACATCTGCTAGCGCAAATGTATAAGACACCGTAGGAACAGTAAGAACAATCAGCAGCAGGATCGGAATGACAGTCCAGATGATCTCTAGCTTGTGGCTTCCTTCCACTTGCTTTGGAATTTTGTTTTCATCGCCCTTTTTTCGGCGGAAACGGAAAATAACGTAAATGAACATCACCGTAACAACCAGAATAACCAGTACCATAATTGCAGTACTTAGGACCATCAGGTCAAACTGAGTTTGCGCTACTTCCCCCGCAGGCGTTAACGTAGACAAAAATGGCTTTCCACAGCCTGACAGTATAAGCGCTATCATTGCAAACAATGATAAAAGACGCCATTTGTGCAGCCGATTTTTCATAGCTCGTAAAACCCCTCTTTCGTAAAATTTCTCCCAGTCTTTTAAAAAAACTGTTTTGATAATTCTCTCTATAAAATGAATTTCTTAGATAAGAAAGAATTCCCAATGTTACTCCTATTTACCGGCAGCTCGCCGGAAGTATGTATCCGCTGCCCCTATTAATGGAATCTTTGTGTTTTTAACTAAAATCCCATTAGTAGGGGCAGCGAACTAATGCTGGCAATCTGTTATTAAATAAATGTCACGATTACCATAGCCACATATAAAATAGTCATATAGTTTAAGGAATACACAAACATCAGCCGGGCCCACTTCAGGTCATCCTTCATTTTATACCCTCTTATACCCAATATTAGCCAGCCAATGTTAAGGATAGTGGCAAGAATGACCAGTGGCATTCCAAGTGAGGACATGAAATATGGAAGCGGCAGCAATAGTGTAACCCACATTGTCATTGAAACCTTTGTACGCTTGAAGCCTTTTACTACCGGAAGCATAGGAATGCCGGCAGCCCGATACTCCTCACAGCGTTTCATGGCGATGGCATAAAAATGAGGCGGCTGCCAAATGAACATGACTAAAAACAAAATCCATGCCAGCATATCAAGATCTGGATCTACCGCTGCCCAGCCAATTAGCGGGGGGACCGCACCTGAAATGCTTCCCACAATTGTGTTCGATACGAAACGGCGTTTGGATATCATCGTATATAGGACCACATAAGAAAACACACCAAACAGACCAATGGCCGCAGCCGTCAAATTGGTGAGAGCAAGTAGGATAGTACCTAAGGCTATAAGGATCATGCTTAGTGTCAAAACTCTTCCCAAATTAGCCTTCCCTGTAACAGTGGGCCTGTTTTTTGTCCTCTCCATCAAATGGTCAATATCGCTGTCGTAATAATTATTCAGACTGCATGACCCTGCCACAATAAGTGCAGATCCTGCAAGTGTGAAGAACATTGTATCAAGGCTCTCAAAGAAATGAATCCCATTAAAATGTAGAGCAAGCCACAGACCGGTAAAGGTTGTGATCATATTTGAATGGACAATGCCTATCTTAATTAATGCCAAAAAGTCTTTGATGGCAGTAGTTTCACGCAATGCATTCCTGCTGTCCTGAACGACAGCCTCTGCATATGCTCTTGGTTCAGACATGTTTCTCCCCCTTAAAAAATATGAATCAATGTTCAGTAAGGACCCATTACACCAATAATATAAAACATTATTTCATACTTTTCTATACTTGTAACGATAAAGGCGATGCCTTCCAAGATATTTCTATAATATAGTTTTTAAGGTGAGAATAATGTTTTTATACCACAAAAATAATATATTAGCGTTCTCAATATATTAAATCATATTTCTTTAACTTTTTGTGAATTTTTTTTGTATTATTTATGACCAATTGGTGACAAGGTCCAACCACCAAAAGAATTTTTGGTACTATAGCAATAGTAACCCTCTTTCATGAGGCATTTTGCGAAGAAAATGTTTTTTCTTTATGTCTTTGCTGCTCCCTGACGCATTTTACCACATTTCCTAAAGATAAGAAATGGTTTTTACTAGCTTCCTATTATTAATATCTGAATTTAGGAACTTGTAAATTGGCTGAGATTTGTGTAATATCGAGAAAGTGCTTTATAAAATAATGTAAAGCTTAGATTTACAAAAAATCTTTTATATGATAAATAAAAGAAATAGCCACAGAGTTTCTATTTACTAGCATTTAACCATGAATTCTACTAGCAATTGATCTATTAATTAAAAGAAGGTGGCATATACGTGCAACGGGCATTAAAATGGTTTGCGGTTTTTACGAGTATTGGCATGCTTTTAATTTTACTCGGAGGCGCGCTTGTTACGAAAACGGAGTCCGGAATGGGCTGCGGAAACTCCTGGCCCCTTTGTAATGGGAAGCTTGTTCCTCTGCCTGAAGAAATTACCCCGGAAATGATTATTGAGTTAGCTCACCGTCTTGTCTCCGGCGGGGTGGGCCTGATGGTATTAATCTTATCAATTTGGAGCTGGAAGACAATTGGACATATACGCGAAACAAAGTTCCTGTCTTTTCTCTCTTTTTTCTTCCTTTTGCTACAGGGATTAATCGGAGCTGCTGCAGTTATGTGGGGCCAATCTAAATTTGTTCTAGCCATACACTTCGGCGTTTCACTAGTTTCCTTTGCAGCTGTTTTACTGCTTACACTGCTGATATTTGAAATAGACAAGAAATTCAACGCAGAAAAAGTAGTAATCGACAAAAGAATGAAATTCCATACAATTGGTGTCATTTGTTATAGCTTTGTGGTTGTATACACCGGCGCACTGGTTCGCCACTTAGATGCCAGCCTGGTTTGCATTGATTGGCCGCTGTGCAACAATAGCAGTTCTTTTATGCCGTATAATCTGCATCAATGGGTGCAAATGGGTCATAGGGCTGCAGCAGGTTTGATTTTTATCTGGATCGGTTACGCTACGTATATTGCAGTCAAACACTATAAACATCAAAAGGTTGTCTATGGAGGCTGGATTGTTTCTTTCATTCTTGTTTCCTTGCAGGTAATTTCAGGGGCTTTTATCATTTTTTCCCGGCTTAATTTATACATAGCCCTTGCCCACGCTCTATTTATATCCTGCCTGTTTGGAGTTTTAAGCTATCTTCTCCTGCTTACTTCCAGGAGCAAACGAAATGCAGTCGCGCTTAACGAAAAAAATGCTGATGTAAAACATCAGGATAGCCTAATCCCTCCAGCAACTACTGCAGCAGGGCAATAATACTAACTGATGCATCGAAAACTCTTATTTACAGTTAAAGAAGCTCATTCTGGGCTTCTTTTTTTGTTTTAAAAAAAATATATAGGAATCTACCGCTCCATCTGGAACACCCGTTGATCTGCTAACGTCAAGCAATGGTTTAGGCATAAAAATAGGGGCTGAAGGATCAGCCCCTATTACAAGGTTACTTAGAAATTTCTATCAGTAAATCCCCAGTAGAAATTGCTTCGCCATTCGAGACATAAATCTCTTTAATTTCTCCAGAAAATGGTGCCTGGACAGTTGTTTCCATTTTCATAGCTTCAGTTATGATCAAATGGTCGCCGCGGGATACAATATCCCCTTTTTCAACCAATACTTTTATAACGGTTCCCGGCATAGTTGCACCAATATGTGATTCTTTTTTCAGATCCGCCTTTACCTTCGTAACAACCGCAGATTTCACACTTTCGTCCCGAATGATAACTTCTCGAGGCTGACCATTCAGTTCGAAGTACACAACCCTGGTGCCATCGGCATGAGGCTGACCAAGCGACACAAGCTTAACAATAAGCGTCTTACCTTTTTCTATCTCTACTTCTATTTCTTCACCTAGCTCCATCCCGTATAAGAATGTAAGAGTATCGAGGTTTGAGACATCACCAAATTGCTCTCTCGTTTTAATATACTCTAGAAACACTTTAGGATACAGGGCATAGGCCAGGGTATCAAAGCTTGTGACCGGCCTTCCTATTTCCTTAAAAAGCTCTTCCTTTAAACTTGAAAAATCAACATCGTCCAGCAATTCGCCCGGTCTCACTGTTAAAGGAGCCTTGCCTTTCAATATGACTCGTTGGAGTTCCTGAGGGAAACCTCCATGGGGCTGGCCCAGGTACCCTTCAAACAGTTCGATAACGGAATCTGGGAAGTCGACTTTTTCACCCTTAGCCAGGACATCTTCTTCCGTCATTTCGTTTTGAACCATAAAAAGAGCCATGTCTCCAACAACTTTAGAAGATGGTGTTACCTTAACGATATCACCAAACATTGCATTAACACGCTGGTACATTTCTTTTACTTCTTCCCAACGGCTGCCCAGCCCGACTGCTTTTGCCTGCTGCTGCAGGTTGCTATATTGTCCACCTGGCATTTCATGCTCATAAACTTCTGAATGGGGAGAGATCATTCCGCTTTCAAAGTCTTGGTAATATTTCCTTACGATTTCCCAATAATGGGAGAGCTGCTGCAATGAGCGTACATCTGCATCAGGCTGCCTGCCGGTTCCCTCCAAGGCGTAATAGAGAGTTTCAGAGCTTGGCTGTGAAGTAAGCCCGGCCATTGCTCCAAGAGCAGTGTCAACAATATCCACTCCCGCCTCAATTGCCTTGGCATACATGTAAATGCCGTTCCCGCTAGTATCATGAGTATGCAAATGGATTGGAATAGATATTGTTTCCTTCAGCTCAGAGATGAGACGATAAGCTGCTTGCGGCTTGAGCAGTCCCGCCATATCCTTTATGCCAAGAATATGAGCCCCCTGATTTTCCAATTCCTTTGCAAGATTCTTGTAGTAGTTTATATCATATTTTGTTCTGGACGGGTCATTAATGTCTCCAGTATAGCAAATGGCTGCTTCAGCGATTTTTCCAGATTGACGTACCGCATCAATCGCCACTTCCATACCTTTTACCCAGTTCAGGCTGTCAAAGATCCTGAATACATCTATGCCTGCGATTGCTGATTTTTCAACAAATTCCCTGATTACATTATCCGGATAATTTTTGTAGCCAACGGCATTGGACGCTCTAAGAAGCATCTGGAACATGACATTTGGTATCTTTTCACGAAGTCCCAGCAGTCTGTCCCATGGGTCTTCTTTCAAGAAGCGGTACGCCACATCGAATGTTGCCCCTCCCCACATTTCAAAGGAAAACAAATCGGGCAATAGCTTTGCAGCCGGTTCGGCAATTTGCATGATATCTGTTGTCCGGATCCGCGTTGCAAGCAGAGATTGGTGAGCATCCCTGAAGGTGGTATCTGTTAATAATACCTTTTTTTGTTCCTTCACCCAGTTTACTAGCCCGTCCGCACCCTTTTCATCAAGAATCTGCTTTGTTCCAGTTTGAAGCCTGAAATCACTTCCGAGTGCCGGGATAGCTGGTTTTTCAATCATCGGTTTTTTCTTTTTCTCAATTCCAGGGAATCCGTTGACCGTCACATTCCCGATATAAGACAGCATCTTTGTCCCGCGGTCCTTTCTAATCGGGAAAGCAAACAGTTCAGGCGTTGTATCAATAAAGGAAGTATCGTATTGCCCGGTCTTGAACTTTTCATGTTTAACAACATTTTCAAGGAAAGGAATATTGGTTTTAATTCCCCTGACCCGGAATTCTTTCAAGTTTCTTATCATTTTAGCTGAAGCCTGTTCGAAAGTAAGTGCATGGGTGGATAGCTTTACGAGCAGGGAATCGTAATAAGGGGTGATAATTGCCCCTTGAAACGCATTGCCAGCATCCAGCCGTACTCCGAATCCTCCACTGGAACGGTAGGCCATGATCTTCCCTGTATCTGGCATAAAGTTATTTAACGGATCTTCTGTTGTGATACGGGATTGGATTGCAAAGCCATGCGTTTTAATTTCTTCCTGTGCTGGAATTCCAAGTACATCACCATGGATTTCATGACCTTCAGCAATGAGAATCTGGGATTGAACGATGTCTACCCCTGTAATCATCTCGGTGATAGTATGTTCAACCTGTACCCGCGGATTTACTTCAATAAAGTAGAATTCTCCATTAGCAACCAGGAATTCCACCGTTCCCGCATTGACATAGTCAACATTTTTCATTAAGCTGACAGCAGCATCGCATATTTCTTGCCTTAGCTCATTTGGAATAGAAACCGATGGAGCAACCTCTACCACCTTTTGATGGCGGCGCTGTACAGAACAGTCGCGTTCATATAGATGGACGATATTGCCATGGCGGTCTCCAAGAATCTGAACTTCAATGTGCTTAGGGTTTTGAATCAGCTTTTCAACATACACCTCATCATTTCCAAAAGCTGCTTTTGCTTCAGATTTAGCCCGATCGTAAGATTCCCTGACTTCCTCAAGCTTGTTAACAATCCTCATTCCCCGGCCGCCGCCGCCTAAGGAAGCTTTTATAATAATCGGGAAGCCTTCCGCTTTTCCGAATTGGATGATATCCTCCAGGCTTTTAACAGGACCATTGCTTCCTGGTATTACAGGAATACTAGCGAGTTCCGCCTGTACCCTTGCTTTAACCTTATCGCCAAACATATCGAGATGCTTTGTGCCAGGACCGATAAAAATGATCCCCTCTTCCTCACATCGTCTGGCAAAATCAATGTTTTCGGATAAAAATCCGTACCCTGGATGAATGGCGTCAACGCCGCTGTTTTTTGCAATTCGAATAATGTCTTCAATATCCAGATAAGCGTCAATCGGTTTTTTCCCTTCTCCGACAAGATACGCTTCATCTGCTTTATACCTGTGATAGGAGCCGGAATCCTCCTTAGAGTAAATGGCAACTGTTCGAATATTTAATTCTGTACAGGCGCGAAACACACGGATTGCTATCTCTCCCCGGTTTGCTGCCAAAACTTTGGTAATGCGTCTTTCCATTCTTACACCTCATTTATGTATTTTATAAAATACAGGAAGCATTGATTAATCCCTGAAGATGTTCTTCTGCTGGTAATATAGACCAACAAAAACCTCCAGCTAGGCTGCAACCTGCGAAACACTGAACAGCATGTCCATTTTCGGGCTGGATTACTTTCAATAGACGTTAAATCGTTTAATAATATGTATTATAATTGCTTGTTACCGTCTTGCCCCCCACGAAAAAGAGTACTATAAATATTTTATTATTATATTTCCAATATAGCGAATTTAATAAATAATTTAAAGAGTATATAAAAAACTCAAACAATTCGCAAGGAAATTATTTGAGTTTTTTGGGCTGCTATTATTTTTTTAGATAAGCTTCATGCAAGGCTGACAACTCATGTTCAAGCGCTTCAAGAAGTTCTTTTCCAACTGCTTCTTCCACTAAACCTAACCGGACAGCAAAATCTATTTCACGTGATAAGCCGAACATTTGTGTATCCAAAACCTCTTCATAAAGAGGGCATTGTGGCATTGTCAGATTATCCATTTGTACTTTTATCAGCTTTAAAATTTTGTCAGCATCGGCTTTTAATAAAGCATATGCTCTTTCCTGGTGATTGACAAGCATTTCAGACGTCATATTTAAATCCCCCCTGCTTCCAGAGCGATTACTTATCCTATCTTTAAATTTTATACTTACTTTTATAAAAAAGCAAGAGAATGGAGGACAATTTCATTATTACTATACTATTTTTTGTGACAACCGCTTTTAAAGTGCTTATACTGAAAAAGTAACCTCGTAACGGAAGGATAGATTTTAATGGAATCGATTATATTACTGACAGGAAATGTTAAGTTTCCGATTACACTTGACCCGGGGGTATGGATTTTTGACGATCGTAAAGTTGATCTAAATACATACTTCGAGAAGGAAGAGAAAAAAGATAACGAAATGGAAGAATACACGAAAGCGGTTTCTGAGCACTGGGATCGGGAAATCCGCGAAGGTGCTGTGTTCCCGCCGACATTGAAAACTGAAAAGAAGTACGAAAAGGAACGGATTCTTACAGGCACTTTCGGAATTCCCTTTAAGCCCTTCCTGACCAATGCAGAGCCTGAAGATAGCTCCACCAAAGTGATTGTCGAGACAACGACTGAAGAGCATACATTTACTTTCGAGCAGGCTAAAGCTTTTATTCTGGGCTTTTCCATTGATGGCAAACCATTAATAGAAGACGGCCCGGTTTATGTTTATTTTGGTGATGGCAGTAATGTTGAAAACCCAATCAAAAGAGTGAAAAGATTTACAGTAAAATAATGTGTATTTGAAAGACCTGGAAACATTAGGACTTAGTCTCCTTGTCTGCCAGGTCTTATCATTACAGTATATTGGCAGCAAGCTGTGCCAGGCCGGACCTCTCTCCCTTTATCAGCTTAATATGGCCTGAGATATGTTGTTCCTTGAACTTTTCCACAACATATGTCAACCCATTGTTATATTCATCAAGATATGGATGGTCGATTTGCTCTGGATCGCCCATTAAAACGATTTTGCTTCTCTCGCCAACACGGGTTAATATAGTTTTTACTTCATGCTTCGTTAGATTTTGGGCTTCATCTATAATGATAAATTGATCTGGAATGCTTCTTCCCCTTATATACGTTAGTGCTTCGACTTCAATCGATCCCATTCCTGCAAGAATTGCGTCCAGTTCTCCGGGTTTCTTTGTATTGAATAAATATTCAAGGTTATCGAAGATTGGCTGCATCCAAGGACGCAGTTTTTCTTCTTTTTCTCCCGGAAGATATCCAATGTCCTTTCCTACCGGTACAATCGGCCTTGCGACAAGAAGTTTTTTGTAATACCCCATATCCTCTGTCTGCATCAGGCCTGAGGCTAGAGCAAGCAGTGTTTTTCCAGTCCCTGCTTTACCTATAAGTGTGACCAGAGGCAAATCAGTTCGCAGCAGTAGTTCCATGGCCATTGTTTGCTGTACATTGCGTGGCTTTACCCCCCATATATGATCATGGTCAAAGACCAGCTTCTTTATTTTTTTTGCGGAGGGGTCAACTATGGCCACAGCAGAAGCTGATCCGCCTAGTGAATTCTTCATTATTAAAAATTGATTTGGATATAAAGTTTTAGCAGTCACTTCTGACACTTTTAGTTCTCCAGCTGAATAAAAAAGATTTAGGAGCTCCTGGGAAATATACAATTCGGCAAAACCACTGTAAATATGATCAAGTTCCACAACCCTGTCGCTAAGGAAATCTTCAGCATTCAAACCAATTGCGTCGGCCTTTACCCTTACCAGTGTATCCTTGCTGACAAGGATTACCTGCCTGCCATTCTCCTTTGTATCTTCCTCTAATGAAAGATTCTTGGCAACCGCCAGAATCCGGTTATCATTTGTTTTTTCAACAAATATTTCCTGCAATTGCTGAAACGAGCGATGGTTTAATTCAATGCGCAAGGTTCCTCCATTGTGCAGAGTTATACTTTCATGAAGTCTTCCTTTTTCCCTGAACCCGTCAATAAGCTTTGAAACTTGACGCGCATTTCTTCCTATTTCATCCATGTACCTTTTTTTTGAATCCACTTCTTCCAATACCACCGCCGGAATGACCACTTCGTTGTCCTCAAATGAAAAAATCGAATATGGATCCTGCAATAATACGTTTGTGTCTAATACATAGATTTTGCTCAATACTATGCCCCCTGCCCGTAATAGCCTGATATGCCCCGATAGGAAAAACAATTGAGTATTTCCTTCCTTACCTTTAGTTTATGTAGTGGACGAGACTGTTGCTAAAATATATGTCCAAAGGCAGATAGATAGAAGGATATTTATAAACAGGAAAGGATTCTTCAAAGACAAGAAAAAACTTGCCAAAAATCGGCAAGTTTTTTCTTGTTAATTAGATTCTATTCCTCATTGCTTCTAATACTTGTTTATCAAGCTTGGCAGCTGCATTCTTGTCATAAGTTTTATCATATTGAGGTTGTACTGTAATTTTTGAACCATAGAACATGATATCCCTAACCTCGTTTATGGCTACTTCCACAAGGGCCAGCTTTAATGGAACACCCTCAAGCTTTTCTTCTAGAATGGAAGCTTTGCCACTGATGGAATAGGTGGTTTCATTAGCAATTAAAGTAAAAGCTGCGTTCGGGTTTTTTTCAAGGTTTTGAACGATCCTTGACCGGTTATCAACTGCAAATCGGATTGCCTCCTCTGAAAGTGCATACACCCAGGAAATTGCGTTAACATTTGGGCCTCCTGTTTCATGGTCTACAGTAGCCAGAATCATATAATGCTCTTTTTGCAGTAAATCATACAATGGTTTAACTAATTTTGGTTCAACTTGATTGGCCATTTATAATGCCTCCGATTTCAAAATTCATTGATTACTTCCACTTTCATAAGTATATGAAATCCTTTTCTTGGTTTCAAATATTCTTGCCCCAATAATCATGATATACTACTATCATAACCTAATTAGTAAAAGAGGTGAGCCATTTGAGAGTAAAATGTGTAATCTGCGATAAAATTGAGTCGATTGAGGATGATTCACCGCAGGCAAAAAAACTAAGAAACCGGCCTATCCATACATATATGTGCAACATCTGCCATGAACGTATAGAAGAAAGGACAAATGCTCGTATTGCTACAGGAAATTTCCGATTATACCGCTCCGTTAACGAAGAGGATGAATGGTAAGATACTTCTGGATGGGAGGAGCTTCTGGAGTCCTGGCTGGAACGGTACTTGGCTTAATCATGAAATATGTACAGCAAGTTACCGAAAAAGATATATACACGCTTTTATTAAATGTCGATTTCATTCCATTTCTTGGTGATCAAGAGTTTAGTGAAACCACTGAGTTTGTTTTTCATCTTTCTGTCTCCTTTCTGATAGGAGCGGGTTACTGTATCTTGATTTCATCCAGTAATACAGAAACGCTCCCGGGCAGAATTTGGCTTGCCGTCTTTATAACAATCCCAGCCATTTTATTGTATTTCCCATTATCTTTCTTGTCTGGATCCCCCATTGTGAAATCAAGCGATTGGCTCTCCTTTTATTTTTGGACAATATGTCACCTTCTATTTGCCTTTTTGCTTGCTGTTTTCGTGCGGATCACTTCTCGATTTTCATAATACATTCGGAAGAAAAACTATCATAACGTAAAGAAGACCCTTGCGGTGCAAGGGTCTTCTTTACGTTACTTATAATTTACATATTTTTCTGGCTCTTCTTTAATTTGGTTCAGCATGATATCAATGAGTTCTTCGGAAAAACGGACTCTTTTCACTTCGCCATTCTGTTTGTAATCAATAAAATACATTGGCGGTTCCTTTGTAATAACTAATCCTGACACGCCATGTTCATCAGTAAGCATCTGCTCGAAAAGCTCAGTCGTCTCGAGGGCAGCTGTATCATCCGGCCTCGCAAGGTTAACAACTTTGATCGTCAGCCAATTATACAATGTATCCTGCAGCGACTTCATATGCTAGCTCCCCTGCTCAGCATGCTGTTCATCCTGACGGCGATGACGGCGGAACTTGTAAATTCCCAGAAACATGGCAGCAACGATAAGCCCTTCTGCTACGGGCAGGAAAACTGCAAAGAATGTTAGGACTGTACATCCCAAAGCAAGTGAAATATAAACTACCACGTTTTTCAAAAGCGGCAGCTTGCGGGCAAATCCCAAATTATAAACGAGAATGGACAAAAGCACAATCGTACCGTATAAAAGCCACATTCCCAACTGAGTCTGGTCCTGGTTTTCACCGATTTTATAAAGGGCAGCAAAAAACGTTAAACGTTCTTCAATCATCCTTTACCCTCCTAGTTTCTCACTCCGAATTATTGCTGTTCAGCGTACTTTTTCTTTTTCTGTACTCTTTCACGTTCATTTTTATCAAGAATCTTCTTACGCAAACGGATTGATTCAGGAGTTACTTCACAGTACTCGTCATCATTTAAATACTCAAGTGATTCTTCGAGCGACATGATTCTAGGCTTTTTCATTGTTGTTGTTTGGTCTTTATTCGCTGAACGCATGTTAGTCATTTGCTTTGCTTTTACGATATTTACCGTTAAGTCACTTTCACGGTTATGCTCGCCGACAATCATACCTTCGTAAATATCAGTACCCGGCTCAACAAAAATTACGCCTCGGTCCTCAACCTGCATGATACCGTATTGCGTTGTTTTTCCGGATTCCATGGATACAAGAACACCTTGTCTTCTGCCGCCTACCTGGCCAGTAGCCATTGGCTGATAGCTGTCAAATGTATGGTTCATAATGCCATATCCGCGAGTCAAGGTAAGGAATTCAGTAGAGTAACCGATCAAACCGCGTGCTGGTACATTGAATAATAGACGGACTTGTCCACTTCCATTGTTGATCATATCCAGCATTTCGCCTTTACGGGCACCGATTGATTCCATGATCGCGCCAGTATGCTCTTCAGGAACGTCAATTTGAACACGCTCAACCGGCTCGCAGCGAACACCATCGATTTCCCTGACAATAACCTCAGGCTTTGAAACCTGAAGCTCATATCCTTCACGTCTCATGTTTTCAATTAAAATGGAAAGGTGAAGCTCCCCGCGTCCGGAGACAACCCATACATCCGGTGAATCAGTGTTTTCAACGCGTAAGCTGACATCGGTTTCCAGCTGCGCTTTTAATCGTTCTTCAATCTTTCTTGCTGTTACAAATTTGCCTTCACGCCCAGCAAAAGGGCTATTATTTACAAGAAACGTCATTTGCAAGGTAGGCTCGTCAATACGCAGAACAGGAAGAGCTTCTTGTTGGTCAACAGGTGTTACCGTTTCACCTACGTTTATATCCTCCATTCCGGAAACTGCTATAAGGTCGCCTGCCACTGCTTCTTCAACTTCGACCCGCTTTAGGCCGATAAATCCAAAGATCTTCGTTACACGGAACTGTTTAACAGAGCCGTCAAGCTTCATAAGGGCAACCTGCTGGCCAACCTTCATAGTTCCGCGGAATACACGGCCAATTCCGATACGGCCTACATAATCGTTATAATCAAGCAGTGCTACCTGGAATTGCAGCCCCTCTTCTCTATTGTCGATAGGTGCAGGGATATTTTCAATGATTGCTTCAAATAAAGAAGCCATATTTTCTTCCTGGTTTGCAGGATCAGGATCAGGGCTTGCAGTTCCATTAATCGCAGATGCGTAAATAACAGGGAATTCAAGCTGTTCCTCATTGGCACCTAATTCAATGAATAAATCCAAAACCTCATCAATAACCTCTTCAGGACGGGCAGAGTCTTTATCAATTTTATTTACAACAACGATTGGTGTAATTTTTTGTTCCAATGCCTTTTTTAGTACAAAACGTGTTTGAGGCATTGTACCTTCGTATGCATCGACAACAAGCAGAACGCCGTCAACCATTTTCATGATTCGTTCTACCTCGCCGCCAAAGTCAGCGTGTCCCGGTGTATCTAAAATATTAATTTTTGTATCCTTATATTGAACAGCAGTATTTTTTGCCAGGATCGTTATTCCACGCTCTTTTTCAAGATCGTTGGAATCCATTGCACGTTCTTCAACATGTTCGTTCGCACGAAAAGTACCTGATTGTTTCAGTAGTTCATCAACCAGAGTGGTTTTACCATGGTCAACGTGGGCGATGATCGCTATATTTCGAATATCATTGCGTGATTTCAAAAAATTCACTCCTAATATATATTAACTTTTTCATTAACCTAAGTATTATATCACAAACACAGTAGAAACAAAGAAAGAAATTCTGTACAATGGTTTTATAGAGGTGAAACCAGATGAATATCAAGTGGAATTTCTTACTACTAGCCTTTCTTGCTGCTGCCAGTATGGCCGGGATTGGCATTTCCGTCGGTGAAAGAAGCCTTATTGGCATAATTATCTGCATCCTGGCATTAATTGGCATCATGGGCTATGGATTTGCGACTAAAAAGAAAATGCGGGAACAAGGTAAATTAAAATAGTCATTTTATTATTGCCAATTTTCTCTATTAAAAAACGAATACGGCAGCATACAAAAAACCTTGTCACTCCCCTGTATGACAAGGTTTTTTGGCCAGCAAAACGGCGTCTATTTTTTAACGTTATGAAAGATGGGTATTATGCTCCCTTTGGTTGTCTGCAAAATAAAAAAGAAGCATCTCCCAAAAGTTAGGGAAAAACGCTTCTCTATTGGTACGATATTTGCAGTTTGTCCAAAGAAAACATTTTAGTAATCTGCCAGATATTTTTTCAGCACTTCTTCATGGAGGACCGGTCTGCAGGCAAAGACTGAGCCGCCATTTACTAAGTCAAGCGGTTTGCCCCGCAGGTCCGTAACCAAACCGCCAACTTCCTCAACAAGGACTGCTCCTCCCGCTACATCCCACGGTGCAAGCCTCAGAGAAATATATCCGTCAACTCTGCCAGCAGCTGTGTATGCCAATTCAATCGCAGCGGATCCGTATGAACGCGTTCCTCTTATATCTTTAACGAGCTTTGATAAAATGGCTGGATCGATCCTTTTATTTTCCGTTACCCATGTTGCATTCAGGGATAAAATCATATCACTTAACGCTACCGGCTCTAATTCCTGAAGCTTTACATCATTCATATATGCACCCTGGCCTTTGACTGCATGATATAGTTCATCATGGACTACATCATATATTAGCCCTATTTTTCCAACTCCATTTTCATAAATGCCAATGGAAATCGCGAAATTCCGCTGCTGGTGGATGAAATTCATTGTTCCGTCAATCGGATCAATAATCCAGACAATTCCATTTAGATCCGTTACTCCTTCACCCATTCCTTCTTCACCAAGGATCCGGTGATCGGGGTAATTTTCTTTAATTTTTGTTATGAAGAATTCTTCGGTTTCCTTATCCATATTCGTAACAAGATCGTTCCGATTAGATTTCGTTGAAATGTTAAGCGTTTCCTTAAATGATTCTCTCAGCCTTTTTCCGGCGGTTTTTGTCCATTCTTTCGCATGTGTATCTATTTCTTTCCAGCTGGCCATAAAGCAATCCTCCGGTTCGTTAGTAAGTCGCACAGCGCATTCTATTATATTTCTATAAAAAGGGAATTTTTATTTAAAGATTAATCCATTAGGCTGTTCCAATCAAGTTTTTAACCTTATCCACAACTCGAGAAATTTTATAATTTCCAAAAAAATAAAAAACGGACTCTACATTATATGTACAGAGCCCGTCTATAGCATAGTATATTGTTGGTCATCGACTATATATAGCATCTGCCTGCGATTTACTCCTTTATTTTCAATTCCATGGTATTACTTACAAAGCCTTAAGTTTAAGCAATTCAAGGCGAATTCTCTCCAGTCGCTGCTTGCATTGAGATTTTTTAGACTCGTTTTCTTCACTCAATGCTTCAAATAAAGTAGCCAGTTCATAATCCATTTCCATTCTAAGCACTGCTGCTCTATGCCTTTCAACTTCCTTAGCTTTCAGAGCCTGATTCATTAACTGTTTCATATTTGAAACGCTCCCTTCAACTAATTGGTTAGTTTACCGAATTTTCTGTATTATTTTGTTATTATAATATGACGGTTGTCAGTTTTTCGCAACAAAATTGTACTTTTACCCATAACTTTTAATATTCTGGCTTCTCAGGCGTGTTTCTTTGTTAAATGGAAAATCATTATGCTAAAATATATTCACATTTACTATAGAAGGAGAATCGATTATGCAATTAGCCGGATTTACCGCTGCCGATTTTAATGTATTTAAAATCGAAGGCTTAGAGCCCCGCATGGAAGCGATAAAGGAACGGATTCAGCCAAAGCTAATAGCACTTGGGAGCCATTTCTCGGGTGAACTATCCATACTTACCGGAAATGAGATGTATCCCCATGTAGCTAAGCACCTTAGAAGGACAATCAACCCTCCGAAAGATACATGGGTTGCTTTTGCCGGTAATAACAGAGGCTATAAAATGCTGCCTCACTTCCAGATAGGCCTGTGGGAAACACATGTGTTCATCTGGTTTGCCGTTATTTACGAAGCTTCTAATAAAGAACAGTTTGGTGAAATACTGCAGGAGCATGTTGCTGAAATCAAGAACAGCATTCCTGACGAATTCGTCTGGTCCATTGACCACACAAAGCCCGATGGAATCTTGCACAGGGATCTTACTGAAGAAGATCTAACTGAAATGTTTCAGAGGCTTCAGAATGTAAAAAAAGCTGAACTCCTTTGTGGAATTCATATCCCTCGTGAAGAAGCTGTTATGCTATCGGATGAGGAATTTGTTAAAACAGCTGCTGATGCATTTGTCAAATTAATACCCCTATATAAACTGTATTAAACATGAAAGCAAGTCTGCAAAAGATAGCTAGATACAGGTAGATCAATGAAGTTCCCTATCTTTATTACTCCATATCCTTAACAGTGAAAAAATAAGGTGTGGCAAAAGCATGACTCTCGCTGCACTTCTTAGCGGGAGTTTTTTTCATGCTATTGCCGCACCGTTATCAGTCATGATCCTAAGAAAGTGTAATTCCACTTTTTTTAGATGCATGTATCAATTCCTTTATCGCGTCTAAATCATTTTTTTCAATTAAATCGATAATCCGGCTTCCGACAATTACCCCGTCACAAGCCTGGATGGCTGCTGTTACATGTTCAGGGGTCGAAATCCCAAAACCAGCCAGTACAGGGATAGGACTTAGTTCCTTTACCTGTTTAAGATACGCCGTTACTTCCTGAGAAAAAGAATCTCTTGCCCCTGTAATCCCCGTAATTGTCACAGCGTAAAGGAAGCCTTCAGCCGATTCAGCCAATTTTGCAATGCGATCCTTTGAGCTCGTCAATGTCACAAGCCGGATCAAGGCCAATTCTGATTTAGCCAAATGGCCTGAAATGATTTGTTCTTCTTCAAAAGGCAGATCCGGAATTATGCAGCCATCCACACCCGCAGCTTTGCAGTCTTCTGCAAAACGCGGAATACCATAAGCGAAAACAGGGTTCAGATATGTCATAAGCACAATCGGGATTTTTACTTCTTTCCGAATTTCTTTTACATGCTTAAGGACCAGCTCAAGTGTTGTTCCCTGTTCCAATGCCCTCTGGCCTGCCTTTTGAATCGTCGGCCCATCTGCCACCGGATCGGAGAAAGGAATCCCTAGTTCTACAACCGTCGCCCCTGCGTTTTCAAAAAACAAAAGCTCCTCCTTCAATTTTCCAAATCCTCCATCCCCTGCCATGATGTAGGGAATAAAGGCTTTTTCACCGCGCGTTTCCACTTCAGCAAAAGCTTCCTGTATTTTCTGCTTTCCCATTATAGGTTACCTCCTATCGCTGAACGTACCGTTTCAACATCTTTATCCCCGCGTCCTGATAGGCAGACAACTATGCTTTCTTCTTTGTTCATTTCTTTTGCAATTTTCAGGCTATAAGCAAGGGCATGTGAACTCTCCAGTGCCGGTATGATTCCTTCCGTTCGTGAAAGCAGCACCAGCGCATCAAGTGCTTCTTCATCTGTTACAGAAGTATAGGTAACCCGTTCAATATCCTTCAATAAACTGTGCTCAGGCCCTACACCCGGGTAATCCAATCCGGCTGAAATCGAATGGGCTTCCTGAATTTGGCCATGAGAATCCTGCAATACATACATCATGCTGCCGTGCAATACGCCAACCTGCCCTTTAGTCAAGGATGCTGCATGCTTGTCTGTATCAAGCCCGCTTCCTGCAGCCTCCACACCATATAACTTTACTTCTTCATCCTCAATAAACGGATAAAACATCCCCATCGCATTGCTTCCGCCACCAATGCACGCAACGACAGCTTCGGGCAGCTTGCCTTCCTGTTCAAAATGCTGGGCTTTCGTTTCTGACCCTATAACACTTTGAAAATCGCGGACTATTAAGGGGAACGGGTGAGGTCCCAGCACGGAACCCATAATGTAGTGAGTATCCTGCACATTAGCCACCCAATAACGAAGAGCCTCATTTACGGCATCCTTTAGAGTTGCGCTTCCCTGTTCAACCGAGACCACTTTTGCACCTAACAGTTCCATCCGAAACACATTCAGTTTTTGCCGGCGTATATCTTCCTTTCCCATGAAAATAACACATTCAAGGTTTAATAAGGCACAGACGGTAGCTGTTGCAACGCCATGCTGGCCGGCTCCTGTTTCCGCAACCACCTTTTTCTTTCCCATCCGTACTGCCAGCAGCGCCTGGCCGATTGTATTGTTAATTTTATGGGCACCGGTATGATTCAAGTCTTCTCGCTTTAAATAGATTTTTGCACCGCCTGCATGTTTTGTAAAGTTTTCTGCAAAATAAAGCGGCGTTTCTCTCCCGATATATTGTCGAAGGTAATGATCGAGTTCCTTCTGGAATTGTTCATCCTGCTGTGCCTTGTAATAGGCTTCCTCAAGCTCTAATACTGCGTTCATCAATGTTTCAGGTACATAGCGGCCCCCATATGGTCCGTAATGGCCGCTTTTATCTGGCTGTGCATATACTGCCATTTATGTCACTCTCCTCTAATTGTTTAAATGCTAGTTTTGCTTCATTCACAAAGCGCTTTATTTTATCATGATCCTTGACTCCATTTGTTTCCACACCACTTGAAACATCAACTGCTATTGGCCTAACCTTCCATATCGCTTCCTTTACATTCTCCGGAGTAAGCCCCCCTGCAAGGAATGTATCGCTGTTTGGAAAATCATTTTCTTCTAAAACCACCCAATCAAACGACGTCCCATTCCCGCCCCTAAATTTCCCTTTAGGACTATCAAATAAATAATAGGCTGTTTCAAACATAGAAGCTTTTTTTATGTCTTTGCTGCTTTCAATGCCGAAAGCCTTTATGACAGGAACGCTTAGCTTTGTGGCAAAGTCAGGACTTTCATCGCCGTGCAGCTGGACATAATCCAGTCCGGCTGTTTGAACTATTTCTTCAATAGTCTCTAACTCTTCATTTACAAAAACTCCAACTGTTATCACATGCCCTGGTAATTTTTCTATGATCGTCTGAGCCTGTTCAGGTGTTATTTTCCGTTTGCTTGGAGCAAAAACAAAACCGAGTATATCCGCCCCCGCCGCACATGCTGCCTGTGCAGCTTCATGCGTGGTGATACCGCAAATTTTCACGTACATAAGATGGCCTCCACTGTTATATCAATGATTAATATGGCAAGTTTTTCAGATTTTTTTTTAATAATAAAATTGTAAAAATTGTTATCTATTAAGCTGTTACATTAAACAACAACCGTTAAATTTTGAAAACTTTCCTCCAGGCTGCCGCTCGTCATTAAACTTTCGCCTACCAGGATACCGCGGGCGCCGGCTTCCTTCACCCGGAGAACATCTTCGCGTGTTTTGATGCCGCTCTCGCTAATAAAAAATGCGTCTGATTGGTGTAAGACCCTGCCAATTTTTTCAGTAATCGCAAGATCTACTTCAAAGGTCTTTAGATTCCGATTGTTCGCACCGATAATCCGGGCCCCAATGTTTAATGCTGCTTCTAATTCTGCTTCGCTATGGACTTCCACCAATACATCTAATCCTTTTGCTCTTGCATAGCGATATAACGAACTCAATCGATCTTGAGTTAGAGCTGCCACGATTAATAGCACAACATCTGCGCCAGCTTGTTTAGCCAGGTCAATCTGTATTTCGTCAATGATAAAATCCTTGCAAAGAATTGGAGTCTGCACATGTGGCCTCACCTCTGCCAGATCAGTAAACGATCCTTTAAAAAATGTTTCATCCGTTAAAACTGAAATTGCGGCTGCTCCATTTTTTTCATAAAGTGCTGCCTGCAGGAATGGAATCACATTTGGATTAATGTCGCCTTTAGACGGTGAAGCCCTTTTAATTTCAGCAATGATGCTTAATGTGCTGGCCACCCTCAAGTGGTCATATAGGGAAACAGTTTCTCTGGAACCTATATTGATAGAAGGAAGTCCGTGCTGCTTTAACTTTTCTACTTCTTTTTCCTTTTGGAGAAGAATTTTATCCAGGATAGTTGCCATTACATTACCGCCTTTACTTTTTTGCTGTATCCAACAAGGTATTCTAGTTTTGAGAGGGCTTTTCCGCTGTCAATACTAACTTCTGCAAGGCTGATACCTTCCTGGATCGTCGATGCCAATCCATTTGCATAAATTCCAAGACCCGCATTTAACAGAACGGTATCCCGATGGGCCCCTTTTTTCCCCTTTAATACACTTATCATAATTTCTGCATTCTCCGCTGGTGTTCCGCCACGGATCTCTTCATTCGAATAAACAGGCAATCCCAGTTCTTCCGGGTGTAAAGAAAGAAGCTCGATTTTACCATCATTCAACAGAGCTAGAGAATTGCTTCCCTGAAGGCTGGCTTCATCCATAAATCCAGCCCCATTTACAACTACCGCTCTTTTTCTTCCGAGTTTTTGCAGAACGGAAGCGAATAGTTCGAGCATATCCCTCCTGTAAATCCCAAGAAGCTGGGTCTCTAGATTGACTGGATTTGTTAATGGACCGATTAAATTAAAGATCGTTGAAATCTTCAAATCCCTTCTTACCTTCATGATCCTTGAGATCATTGGATGAACATTTGGGGCAAATAAGAAAGCAATGCCGTTCTCATGAAGCAGCTCTTCTGTTTGCGAAGCTTCTAATGATAATGAAACCCCTAAAATTTCTAGAACATCTGCGCTGCCGGTTTTGCTTGATATACTCCTGTTGCCATGCTTGGCAATCTTTATCCCCGCTCCTGCAATGACAAATGCCGAGGTTGTGCTGATATTAAAACTGTTCGAACCGTCTCCCCCCGTACCGCAATTATCCATCACATCCGTTAGGCCAGGTTTCACGGGGAGAGCTTTTTCGCGCAGTACCTTAACCAGGCTTGCAATTTCCTCTGCTGTTTCACCTTTAAATTTGAGTGCGACCAAAAAAGCGGCAATTTCACTGTCTGTAATAGCTTCTGAAAAGAGATGGCGTGCAGCTTGCTCCATCTCAGCCTCAGATAAAGCATGGTTTTCAGCTAATTTTTGCAGAAAAGTCTTCATCAAATTTCTCTCCCTTCACTTGTTCGATGAAATGCTTTAACAATTTCTTCCCTGTGCTGGTTCCGATCGATTCAGGATGAAACTGCAGCCCATACAGCGGGAGACCTTTATGCTTCATCGCCATGATTTCTCCGTCGTCCATGGCCGTTGCCAAAATGTCAAACTCTTCCGGGACGGTTTCACGGTCAACAACGAGTGAATGATATCTCATAACCTCAAGAGGCTGGGGCAAATACTCAAAAAGATCTGTTCCTTTATGCGTGATCAATGATGTTTTACCATGTTTAATTGCTGCAGCACCCAATATCCTTGCTCCAAAAGCTGCTCCGATTGCCTGATGGCCCAGACAAATGCCAAGAATCGGGATTTTATCATAAAAATGTTTAATAGCTTCAATTGTAATCCCGGCATTTTCAGGACGGCCTGGTCCCGGTGATATCACGATTCCCTCCGGGGCAATTTTCTCAATATCCGGGATTGAAAGTTTATCGTTGCGGACCACCATTATTTCTACATAGTATTCACTTAAATATTGGTAAAGGTTATAAGTAAAAGAATCATAGTTATCAATGAGTAAAATCATCCGCTTACCTCCAGCAAGGCTTTAGCCTTATTTAATGTTTCTTCGTACTCGGTTTCGGGGACTGAATCGTAAACAATGCCTGCACCTGCCTGAACATATGCGGTGTTATCCTTGATTACCATCGTACGGATCGCCAGCGCAAAGTCTAAATCACCATTAAACGCCACATAGCCTACAGCACCTGAATAAACGCCCCGCTTACTGTCTTCCAGTTCACTTATTAAGTTCATTGCACGTATCTTCGGTGCCCCGGAAACAGTTCCGGCCGGCAGGCAAGCGGCTAGAGCATCCAGTCCGCTGACATCTTTTCTTAAAATACCGGAAACCTCTGAAACAATATGCATCACATATTTATAGCGTTCGATTTTCATGTAAACAGGGATTTGGATTGAACCCACCTCACAAACCCTGCCAATATCATTTCGCCCAAGGTCAACGAGCATTTTATGTTCTGCAAGCTCCTTTTCATCTTCAAGCAGATTGGTTTCAAGGAACATATCCTCTTCCTTCGTAGCACCCCGCTTCCGTGTGCCGGCAATAGGGTTTGTAATCACTTCTCTGTTTTTCACCTTGATCAGGCTTTCCGGAGAAGATCCGAGAACAACATAATCAGTGAAATCGATATAAAACATGTAAGGCGATGGATTGGAAAGCCTGAGCTTCCGATAAATCAAGAATGGGTCCGAATGATAATCAGCCATCAGGCGCTGCGATAACACAACCTGGAATACTTCGCCAGCGATAATTGCTTCCTTCGCCGTGTTCACCATTTGTTCAAATCTGTGTTGAGATATTGAAGGTGTGAATGTAAGCTTCTCAAGCTTCATAGGCTCTTCAGCCGAAGAGTTTCCCCTTATTTGTTTCTTTTTTTCTTCTATCCGGTCGAGTAAATCTTCCTTCTGTTCATCACCCGTTTTCAGTGCGACAATATAGACGCTTTGCTCAGCATGGTCATAGCAAATGATATCCCGGTAGAACATGAAGTGAGCTTCAGGCATTTCCAGCTCATCAACAGATACACCACCAATTTCTTCGTATTGGCGTATCACATCATAACCAAGGTATCCTACCGCACCGCCAAAAAAGGGAAGCGATACTTCAGGGAGCTCTACCTCTTTTAACAAACCTTTCAAGATATCAAGGACTCTGCCTTTTGTTATCGAATTCTCCCCGGTTTCAAGATCATGAACCGAAGCCTCATTCCCCATTGATGTAACCTGCTTATAAGGGTTCGCTCCAATAAAGGAATACCGTCCTTTTTCTTCATGCTTTAATGAACTTTCAAGCAGAAATTTTTTTTGCCCTTGTATCCTTTGAAAAATAGCAATCGGTGTCAGTGCATCTCCCTCAATCTTTGCTATTTCTGCTAATGAACTGCTTTTTATTAAGGTCAATGTTCTTACCTCCATATTTTTTAAAATAAAAAAGTCCTCTGCAAACACAAAATATGTGCTTGCAGAGGACGATTAATTGACCGCGGTGCCACCTCAGATTGGAAGGTTCATTTCATTCCCCTTCCCTCTTTTTATGCACAGTACATTGAGTACCATACACACTCCCTTTAACGGTGGAATCCGGATTCCCCTACTTTAAGTTCAAGGAATCTCTCATAAGCCCATTCCTCTTCTTGACCGTACCGGGTTCGCAGCTATCCCCAGCTCTCTGAAACGGCTCTAAAAAGAGTACTATTCTTATTCAGCGATTTTACTATCAAGTTATACTTACACTTATGAAAAAAACACAAAAGGGCCCTCATCCAAAGGACGAGGAACCCGTGGTACCACCTTAATTAGCTTCAAAAGCTCACTTTACAGTATCCCTGTAGGGAATACCTGTCTCATGTAACGATAAGACCTTCGCCAAAGCCTACTCCCAATGTTTCGGTTTGGGGCTCGGAAGTCCATTCACATAAATTCCCACACCGATTTGCACCACCCATCGGCTCTCTGCAGTGTTCATTTAAGTTACTTTTCTTCTTCACAGCCAAATTTTTTAATTTTTAGATTTCTTGTTATTCATAATATATGGGAAGGAGACGAAAGTCAACAAAAAAAATTTTTTCGTAATTATCGTGATGTTTGAAGACGCTTAATTCCTTATTAACGGCATTTACTATCTTTCCGCAGACTAAATACTATATAAAACCTTCCTAAATATAATAAAAAATGGTCCAAATACCTTTTGGGAAAACAGTGGTTTTAATTCATTTATGAGTCTATACTACGCTTTTCTTGCCGCCAAAGAAATCATTTCGCCTTCATTGCTTTCTTTCGCTTTTTTAATAGCAAGATAGCCTGAATAACCGCTAGTTTGCTCAAATTCATCTGTAAGTTTTTTTTCATCTGCTTTGCCAGGTACTACTTTTTTAAACCGGCGGTAGGCCTCCATCAATTCTTCTTTACTAATTTTGTTTTCGTATGCCCTTTCAATGCATTCATAAAAATGAATGACATCAACCGTTTCTTCTGTAGACCAATCATAATCAATCGGATATTGATACTCCACCAAACTCACCTGCTTTATCTGTTTTGTCCCTATTATTTTGTCCATCTATCGGCAATTTGTTCCGCTTCTTTTATCATCCGGTCAAATAACTCCTGTACTGGCGGTGCATCTTTAATAAGTCCCATTACCTGGCCTGCCCAAGCAAAGCCTTCTGATGCTATTCCTTCATGGATATAGCGCTTATTTGCTTCACCGCTTATGTAATCCTTCAAAGCTTCATATGTTCCATATTCTGCCTCTGCTGCTAAAATTCGGTCAGTCCATGAGTTTGCAATTACCCGGGCCGGCGCTCCAATTGAACGTTTAATTACCGCTGTATCGGTTTCCTTGCCTTCAATTAACGCCGTCTTATACGTATCATGGGCATGTACACATTCCTTTGTGGCAATAAAGCGGGTTCCCATCTCGATTCCTTCCGCACCAAGGGACATGGCAGCCATAAGGCCCCTTCCATCGCCAATTCCCCCCGAAGCAATAACCGGAATGCTGACAGAGTCGACAACCTGTGGAACAAGCACCATTGTACCTATATCGTCTTTTCCAAGGTGTCCGCCGCCCTCCTGACCAACAACCATTACGGCGTCTGCACCAAGTTCTTCAGCCTTTTGAGCCTGTCTTTTGGCTGCAACAAGCACCAGCTTTTTCACATCTGTTCCTTTTAGCATTTCAAATAAAGGAGCCGGGTTTCCGCCAGTTATTGACATTACTTTTACATTTTCGCTAAGGGCTGCTTCAACAAAATGTTCAAATTTCCTTCTATGCTGGCCAATAGAAAAATTCACTCCAAAGGGGCGATTAGTCAGGCTCCTGGTCTTTTGTATCTCCCTTACCAAAGCCTCAGGACTCTCAAGGGACATTGCAGTAACCTGCCCAAGGCCGCCTGCATTCGATACCGCAGCTGCCAAATCGGCATAGGCAAGATGGGCCAGCCCCCCCTGTATAATCGGATATTGGATGCCAAGAAGCTTAGTGACTCTAGTTTCCCATTTCATTTCACGAGTTCCTCCTCTTTTGCAAATAAACATCTCTATATACCATTTATTTTATCTTACTTTCTCGACTGGTAAAAGTTGAAAGTTCAATTCGAAAAATACTTAATCTAATACCATGAAAACAAATCCATATACATTGATTTATCCTGAATGGGCAAAATGAACATCATTAAAGAATGTACAGGCTAACATCCATGAGCTGGCATACTATGCAAAGAGAGCCAAAAATGCTATAATGCATTTTGCTTAATATCTTAAAAACTAACTATTTATTGATAAAGAGGTGTGAGGGAATATTGTCACAGAATGAAACACCCTTGTTCACAGGCCTGCTGGAACACGCTAAAAAAAATCCAATCCAATTTCATATACCCGGCCATAAAAAAGGAAGGGGCATTGACCCGGATTTCCGGGACTTCATCGGCGAAAATGCTTTATCTATTGATTTGATTAATATTGCACCGCTGGATGATCTCCATCAGCCAAAAGGAATGATCAAGAGAGCACAGGACTTAGCTGCTGAAGCCTTTGGTGCTGATCATACATTTTTCTCAGTACAAGGAACCAGCGGAGCAATCATGACCATGGTTATGGCTGTCTGCGGACCTGGGGATAAAATCGTCGTCCCTAGAAATGTCCATAAATCAGTCATGTCAGCAATTGTCTTCTCAGGTGCCGTTCCAATTTTTATCCATCCCGAAATTGATAAAAACCTCGGTATCAGCCATGGGATCACAACCAGTTCAGTCGAAAAGGCACTGGAACAGCACCCTGATGCAAAAGGACTTTTAGTCATCAACCCCACTTATTTCGGGATTGCTGCAGATCTTAAAAGAATAGTGGAAATTGCTCATTCCTACAATGTTCCTGTATTAGTTGATGAAGCACATGGTGTCCATATCCACTTCCACGAAGAGCTGCCGATGTCTGCAATGCAGGCTGGTGCTGATATGGCTGCAACCTCTGTGCATAAGCTTGGAGGCTCGATGACCCAGAGCTCCGTATTGAATGTACGAGAAGGGCTTGTTTCCCATGAGCGTGTCCAAACAATTTTGAGTATGCTGACTACAACCTCAACCTCTTATTTGCTTCTTGCCTCCCTTGATGTTGCAAGGAAGAGGCTTGCGACAGAAGGAAAAGAATTGGCAGAACAAGCAATTCAACTCGCAAATTATATCCGTGAGAAAGTAAACCGCATTAATGATATTGTTTGCATTGGAAAAGAAATTCTCGGAAGCAAGGCGACATATGACTATGATCCAACGAAACTAATTATTACCGTTAAACAGCTTGGAATCACGGGTTATGATGCCGAAAAATGGCTCCGTGAAACCCACAATATTGAAGTCGAAATGTCTGATTTGTATAACATTCTTTGTCTAATCACACCTGGGGATACAAAAAATGATGCGGATATCCTGATTTCTGCTTTAAAGGAAATGAGTGAAGCATTCAAACATTATACTGAAGAGCATGATTCCAATTTGGAGGTACTGCTTCCTAATATACCTGTTCTGGCTCTTTCTCCTCGTGATGCATTTTATGCAAAAACAGAAGTAGTTCCGATTGAAGAAAGTGTTGGCAGAATTATCGCTGAATTCGTGATGGTATACCCCCCAGGCATTCCTATTTTCATTCCTGGAGAAATCATAACCAAGGAAAACATCGTCTATATCAATAAAAACATCGAAGTTGGACTCCCAGTCCAGGGACCGGAAGACAGCGAATTAAAATACCTGCGAGTCATTAAAGAACAGAAAGCAATTATATAGAAATACGGAAGCGCCCTGAAAGAGGAACGTCAACTAACTTCCGTTACATCCGGCAGGCGTTCGGCTTATGAGATAGAGAACGACTAAGTTCGTGACGTCCTGCTGCGATGTTCCCCTTCCGTAATGTTCCTTGTCCTGTGTGTCGGGGCTTTATTTTTCTACGAAAAAAATTGCTGGGGGCTGAAGCTGTTCAACTGTTCGTTTAACTGATTTTTTCACCTAATTCATGGCCCCCCAAGGACGGCAATGATTTCTTTCGTAACAAAGGAAAACCTTGCTGAAACAATCTTCAGCAAGGTTATTTTTTTTGAAAGAATTCAACAGTATATATCGGCTTTTCATCAGCATAAACACAACCGTGCCTTTGCTTTCGCTTTTTGTAAAATATCTCGCTTACACGGCAAGTTTGTTTTATGAATCGGCCGCTTTTTTTACAATCCACTAAATAGAGTTATTCTTCGTCAGATTGGCCAGAATGACATCCATCACATTTTGAGTAAAGTACATGTACCTTCTCATTTTCAAAATGTTCGATTGTACTGTTGCATGTTTGGCATACAATTGTTCCCATCATTCAAGCTCCTTTTCTTTTGGTTTTTTGAAAGCGTTTTATTTTCTACTTTTATAATAATATAACACATTTAAAAAATCAAGCTTTAATTGTATGTAACATTTATTCTATATTTCTGTTGGTAAACATAAAATTAAAGGATTTTAAAGCTTTATTAGTATGACATTATTTTTTCCACAGCATAAAAAAGAGCCTGTTCAAGGGCTCTCCTTATTCTATTCGTATTGAGCCTGGAACGGAATTTCAGGTAATGCTTCACTGAAAAATTCAGCCAGATCTTTTGCATGTTTTTTATCTTTTAGTTTAAATACATCCATTAGGTGTTCAGTATCTTCTGTATCTTTTTGTTCAAGGAGGGTTGACCTGCCTGTTTGCATGCAAATCACCAGCGGCTTGCCAAAGAACATATTCGAATACACAATGCCAAAATCAAATCGAATGTCCCCTGTGGTGAATCCAACAAACCGGACCTTGACTTTTTCCTGCTCATCATACAATTTATCGAACAGTTCCATAATGTTTTCCTCCTAATTAATTTTCTGAATATTATTATAATTCAAAAATCAGCTTCAATCAAGTTTAATACAATCTATGGGGAATTGTGTTGTCTGCTGCTTTGTCATAATGCTAGAATATAGGTGAAACGTGGGAAATTTGGCATCAAGAGAATACATAGCAAATGATTTTAAGACTGGGAAAGGGGATTAAGGAATGTCTGCTAGTGCTTATATAAAATTAGTTCCTGGTTCATCAAAGGAAACCATTACCACTGAAGAGGTCAAAGAATTGTTTAATTATTATAAAACCATTACTGAAAAAACAGGTGATCAGCTTGACTGGGATTATAGTAAAAATGCGTTTCCTTATGAGATTAAGGAAACAGAGGAAGGCCGAGGCAAATGGATGTACCTTCAATCAAAAGCCGACCGGTATAACGTGATCCTGCTTGGGGTTGACCAGGAAAAAGTTTTTGATAATGATGAACATGAGCGAATCCAAACATACATTCAATTAACACTGCCACAGGCTTCTACATATGGGGATAA
The DNA here is from genome assembly GCF_003429095.1 of Peribacillus saganii. Classification (GTDB taxonomy): domain Bacteria; phylum Bacillota; class Bacilli; order Bacillales; family DSM-1321; genus Peribacillus; species Peribacillus saganii. The sequence goes on along the minus strand of NZ_QVTE01000008.1, from coordinate 264,025 downwards.
AGGAAAAGCTAATGAATTCAGCAAATTTCTTGCGAAAAAACTGAAAGGTGAATTACATCTTTTCAATAACCGGATAATGTATTTTTATCCTCGCAAATAAGAAACAATTACCAGGTGGAAATAAGTATCTGGTTTTTTTATATAATTGTAGAATACGATGTAATGTCATTTTTTATGACAATTTTCACTTTTTCATAAGAGAAGCCGCACGATCCCTGGTCAAAAGGAAGGCCTACCAAGTTCTGGCAGGGTTTAAATTAAAGGCTATTTCAACCTCAGTCCTGTTCTAAATTCCGTCGCCAGCACATCCTCACATAGCTGACACTATAATATGTTCGATGATTCGCTGCTGTAGCGTTTCTTGCCCTATTCATCTGGACTTTACCTTTCTAAGAACAAAAGTTACTGGCCATCCGTACATGTGTAAAAAAGTTATCTGTTCTTAAGCCATCAAAAGACACCTTGTTTAGTTAAGGTGCCTTTTTACTTTCATCCTAATCATTTGTTGGAGTCTCTAATAATGCAGGGTCAAGTATTTCATAACCTTTTGTCTGGAGGCCTTTTACGATCTGAGGCATAGCCTGGCTTGTCCAGACTCGGTCATGCAGCAGCAGATTTGCACCATTTGTTAAATACGGACTGTTTACCATTATTTTCTCCAAAGCTGCTTTGTTTCGGTAATCTTTTTCCCAGTCATATCCATATGTCCAATTCATCAATAGCATTTTTTCATCTTCGACGATTTTTCGGGAATAGTCAGTGTTGATTCCAAATGGCGCCCTGAAAAACTTTGGGCGTTTACCAATTATCTGTTCAACTGCATCGTTCACCTTAACTATTTCATTATATTGCTCAAACTCAGATAGTTCCTTCAAAGTTTTATGATTGAATGTATGGTTGCCAATCATAAACCCCATTTGATCGATTTGCTTCAGAACCAGTTTTTCATTTTCAGAATCAATAAAATGTCCATTCACAAAGAAAATCGCCTTTACACCCAAAGATTGAAGTGACTTTGCGATTTGGAGTGCATTTTGATCGGGTACATCATCAATAGTAAGAAGTACCACCTTTGGATTCTCCCCTGCTATAGGTTTGATAGTCCAGTTGCCAGGATTTAGCCTGTAGGCGGGAGTAAGAGGCAGAGCCGCGTCTTTTGCAGGCTCCGCTTGCTTTACCTGTTGTTCTGGGTTCTTCTCTTCTTTGCTCGCAGCTTCATTTGCTGCCGGGGGAGTTTGCGTTTTTTCAGGCTTAGCTGTTTCCTCAATTGGACCACACCCGGCTAACAGGAAAAAGGCTGCCATGAATGCTATCATTTTCCATTTCATGGATGTCCTCCTTGTTGATATTCGAATCTGCCATTGTTGCTCATCTCTATGATACTGTTATCTTTCACTTTTGGGCAATTAATATGGAAGAAATATGCGAAAAAGCAAGTGCAGCCCTGAATAGCTCACTAAGCTAACGATTGTAATACATGCCGTTTTCCTCCCTGATTGTAGCATTGCTTTTCCAGTATAAACGGCTAGATACGAAAAAATGACAAACATTCCTGCATTAAAAAATAGTCTATCGTGATCAGACAGCCATTCCACTACAGAATACCCGCTCCATATCATCATTTGAAATAAAAAAACGATATAGGTCTTCACAACGGCCAACTCCTGACATTTCTTCTAGTAAATCTAAATATATGTACAGGCATAGCCTTTAATTACTAAAAGCTGATACCTTTAACAATAAAAAAAGCCGGTCACAGGCACCGCTTTTAGCGGGCCTTGACCGACTTATACTTATTTTATTTAATGATATGGATTGGGCTGCCAAGTGCTACTTCAGCAGCTTCCATCGTGATTTCACCTAATGTTGGGTGAGCGTGAATAGTCATGGCAATGTCTTCGGCTGTCATACCCGCTTCAATTGCTAAACCAAGTTCTGCGATCATATCAGAAGCGCCTGGTCCGGCGATTTGGGCCCCAATTACCAAGCCGTCTTCTTTCCGGGTAACAAGCTTCATAAAGCCGTCTGTCATGTTCAGTGACAAAGCACGTCCATTTGCTGCAAATGGGAATTTAGCAGCGGCTGCATCGATACCTTCATCTTTTGCCTGCTTTTCAGTATATCCAACTGAAGCTAGTTCAGGCTCAGAGAATACTACTGCAGGGATTGCCAGATAGTCGATTTCAGATGAATGGCCAGCAATTGCTTCGGCAGCAATCTTACCTTCATAAGAAGCTTTGTGTGCCAATGGCGGCCCTTGAACGATGTCACCAATTGCATAAATATTGCTTACACTTGTGCGGCATTGTTTATCAATTTCGATTACGCCCCGGTCAGACATTTTAATGCCTAATTGCTCAAGGCCAAGTTCATCAGTGTTTGGACGGCGTCCAACTGTTACTAGTACATAATCAGCTTCCACCTTCTGCTCTTCACCTTTAGCTTCATATGTTACAACAACGCCATTTTCAGTTTCCTCAACACTTTTAGCTGATGCCTTTGTGATGATTTCAGCACCTTTTTTCTTTAGATTACGTTTTACTAAAGCAGACATTTGCTTTTCAAAACCGGAAAGGATTTCATCCATGCCTTCTAGAATCGTTACCTTTGTTCCGAAATTCGCATATGCACCGCCAAGCTCTGTGCCAATATAGCCTCCGCCAATAACGACCATTGATGACGGTATTTCTTGAAGAGCAAGGGCACCAGTTGAGTTAATCACGCGCTTGCTGTATTTAAATGCAGGCAATTCGATTGGTGTGGAACCCGTCGCAATAATTGCATTTTTAAAAGTGTATGTCTGTGCAGAGTTTTCCGTCATAACACGGACAGAGTTTGCGTCCACAAAATATGCTTCACCACTGACGATGTCCACTTTATTGCCTTTCAATAAGCCTTCAACGCCGCCTGTCAGCTTTTTAACTACAGTACCTTTCCAGGCTTGTACCTTTGAAAAGTCAACAGTCACGTTTTCAGCACTGATTCCCATGTCTTCAGAATGCTTAGCATGCTCATAACGATGCCCAGCAGAAATTAAAGCTTTTGAAGGGATACAGCCGACATTTAGGCAAACCCCTCCAAGAGTTCCTTTTTCAACGATTGTTACTTTTTGCCCGAGCTGCGCTGCACGGATTGCTGCTACATACCCGCCAGGACCTGCACCAATGACAAGAGTATCTGTTTCAATTGGAAAATCTCCTACTACCATGAATTATCCCTCCATTAACAATAGATCTGGATCATTTAGCAAACGCTTGATATGATTCATTGCGTTTTGTGCAGTTGCACCATCAATCATACGGTGGTCAAAGCTTAAAGAAAGTGCCAATACTGGAGCTGCCACGATTTCACCATTCTTAACGATGGCTTTTTCAGCAATGCGTCCAATTCCAAGGATTGCAACTTCAGGATGGTTGATGACAGGAGTGAACCATTGTCCTCCAGCTGATCCGATGTTGGAAATTGTGCAAGAAGCACCTTTCATTTCATCTGGAGCAAGTTTTCCATCACGTGCTTTTCCAGCCAGTTCATTGATCTCATTGGAAATGTTGAACACTGATTTGCGGTCAGCATCCTTCACGACAGGAACCAATAAGCCTTTTTCAGTATCGGCTGCAATTCCGATATTGTAGTAATGCTTATGGATGATTTCGTTTGTTGCGTCATCAAGTGATGTATTTAGCGCAGGGAATTCACGCAGTGCACTTGTTAATGCTTTTACCACATAAGGCAGGAATGTAAGCTTAATTCCTTTTTGTGCGGCAACATCCTTGAATTGTTTACGGTGTGCTACAAGCTTCGTAACTTCCACTTCATCCATTAATGTTACGTGAGGTGCAGTATGCTTGGAATTAACCATAGCTTTAGCAATCGCTTTACGGATTCCGCTCATTTTTTCACGTGTTTCCGGATATTGTCCAGCAGGAATTGCTGCAGCAGCTGGAGCTTTTGTTTCCTTTGTTTCTGCTGGAGCAGGAGCCGTTGCTTCTTGCTGTCCAGGGGCTGCAGCAGCTTGTCCGCCTCCAGCTGCAAATGCATCGATATCTTCTTTCATTACACGTCCATTGTCGCCTGAACCAGCTACCTGTCGGATATCAACGCCTTTTTCTCGCGCATATTTGCGGACAGAAGGCATTGCAATGATCCTGCGATTAGGATCGACATCAGCCTGTGGCTGTGCGCCGGCACCTGTAGCAGCTGCTGGCTGTTCAGTGCCTTGAGTTTCTTTTTGCATATCCTGGCCTGCTTCTGCAGTGGATTGCACCTGTGCTTCCGTTTTCTGTTCGCCTTCTTCATGGTCGCCCTTGAATTGAAGATGCTCATAGCCAGGTGCATCAAATTTAACCAAAACGTCACCAACGATCGCAACGGTACCTTCTTCAACAAGAATTTCTTCTACAGTTCCGGCAACAGGAGAAGGTATTTCAACTACCGCTTTATCGTTTTGAACTTCGCAAAGAACGTCGTCTTCTTGCACTTTATCTCCTGGCTTCACGAACCATTTTACAATTTCACCCTCATGGATACCTTCACCGATATCTGGGAGCCTAAATTGGAATGACATGGTTTCAACCTCCTATTGATCAATGATTATTAAGAAAAGCGTAAGTGCCCGCCAATGAAACGTCGGCTAAAGTCTGGCACGTCCTGTGCCAAATGCCGACGCTAGCACTTCCTTATAAAGGAAGAACGGTTAAAACCGCCGCGTCCTATGCGTCGGGGCTTTATTTTTCTACGGAAAAAAAGTTGCTTGGCGCTGGAGCTAGACATCAGTATAAATTGAGAAAGTTATACTTTCAGATTTATTAGAACGTAAGTACTTTTTTAGCCGTTTCGATTATATCTTTATGGTTTGGAAGCCATACAGACTCTGCTTGAGAGAATGGGAACACAGTATCAGCTGCTGCAACACGCAATACTGGAGCTTCCAGGCTAAGAATTGCACGCTCATTAATTTCTGCTACAACTTGTGCTGCGATACCAGCCTGGCGCTGCGCTTCCTGAACAACGATTACACGTCCTGTCTTTTCAACAGAAGCAATAATTGTATCAATATCCAGTGGAGTGATCGTACGCAGGTCAACTACTTCTACTGAGTAGCCTTCTTTTTCAAGCTCCTCGGCAGCTTTAATTGATTCATGCACCATTGCTCCGTAGGTAATGATAGAAAGATCGCTTCCTTCTCTTTTCACATCCGCTTTTCCGATAGGAATAGTATATTCGCCTTCTGGAACTTCCTGGCGGAAAGAACGGTAAAGTTTCATATGTTCAAGGAAAATAACAGGATCGTTATCACGGATAGCAGAAATCAGCAAACCTTTTGCATCATAAGGAGTTGAAGGGATAACTACTTTTAAACCCGGAGACTGAGCCATTAACCCTTCCAGGTTATCAGCATGCATTTCAGGAGTATGAACTCCTCCTCCGAAAGGAGAACGGATCGTTACAGGTGAGGTGTAGCGGCCGCCTGAACGATAGCGCATACGAGCCATTTGTCCAGCAATGGAGTCCATTACTTCAAAAACGAAACCAAAGAACTGCAGTTCCATTACAGGTCTGAAGCCTTGAAGTCCAAGCCCGATTGCCAGACCGCCGATTCCGGATTCAGCCAGCGGCGTATCAAAAATACGTTCTTCACCAAATTCATTCTGCAATCCTTCTGTTGCACGGAATACACCGCCGTTTACACCAACGTCTTCACCGAAAACAAGGACTTTTTCATCCCTGCGCATTTCTGTACGCATTGCATCCGTAATTGCTTGAATCATTGTCATTTGAGCCATGGCTTACTTCGACTCCTTTTCTCTATAAATTTCATATTGTTCTTTTAAGTAGTTAGGCATGTCTTCAAACATTATATCCATAAGGTCAGTAACCTTCTGCTTTGGTGTTTCATCAGCCTTTTTAATGGCTTCTTTAATGTCTTCTTTTGCCTGTTCAATCACTCCGGTTTCCATTTCCTCATTCCAAATTCCTTTCTTTTCAAGGAATTTACGGAAACGGACAAGCGGATCCTTTTGTTCCCACTCATTATCTAGCTCAGAAGTACGGTAGCGTGTTGGATCGTCTCCAGCCATTGTGTGCGGGCCATAACGGTATGTTAACGTTTCAATTAATGTTGGACCTTCTCCGTTTACAGCACGTTCACGAGCATCTTTAACAGCCTTATACACTGCCAATGGATCCATTCCGTCTACCTGGATGCCTGGAATACCCGCTGCAACTGCTTTCTGGGCGATCGTTTTAGCTGCTGATTGCTTTTCAACTGGTGTTGAAATCGCAAAGCGGTTGTTTTGAACGATAAAAATAGCTGGAGCTTTGAATGCACCCGCAAAATTAATACCTTCATAGAAGTCACCTTGAGAGGCACCCCCATCACCAGTGTAAGTGATGGCTACTGTCTTTTTACCATTTTTCTTCATTCCTAATGCAACACCGGCTGCCTGAATGTACTGCGCACCAATGATAATTTGCGGAGAGATTACATTAACGCCTTCAGGGATCTGGTTTCCTTGGAAATGTCCGCGTGAAAATAAGAATGCCTGATGCAATGGAAGGCCGTGCCAAATAATTTGCGGAACATCACGGTAGCCCGGCAAAATGAAATCTTCTTTTTCCAGTGCAAATTGGGAAGCTAATTGGGATGCTTCCTGTCCTGCAGTAGGAGCATAAAAACCAAGGCGTCCCTGGCGGTTTAAGGAAATAGAGCGCTGGTCAAGAATACGTGTGTATACCATTCGTCTCATTAATTCCTGTAATTGTTCGTCTGTTAGATCAGGCATTGCTGCTTCATTTACAACTTCGCCTTCTTCATTTAAAACTTGCAAGGTTTTAAACTGTTCTGTTACATTTTCAAGCTGAGTCTTGACGTCAAATTGAGCTTTTTGTTCTTTAGAAGCCATCTCTAGCCACCTCTTCCTTTCACTAAAAAGGTTATATTTTGCGATAAAGCATTTCCACTTCCAGTCAAAACGCAGAAAATCCACACTTTTGCGACCCATATAGAAGCGCAGATAGGTCTATTAGAGGGACACATGATTAATATTCAACCAGTGATCTCCTATGGAATCATGTTGTTATGTAATTAGGTTCCATACCGGCGCACTGATCCTTGTTCTGCTTTTTGCGTGTTAAAGGTAAATACAATTATTTATATTTTCCTTTCCGCAAAGAAACAAACCATTCGTTATTTTCCACGTCCACCAGCGCTGAAACATGTTTTGTTTTGTGCACCATCTAGGCAATGCGTGCTGTACTAATACTTTCGTCCGCTAAAATGATACAATGCTTTATTCCATTTTCAAGTTTACCCAACAAAATATTTTTAGTCAAATACTAAGCACAACAATTTCACAGCATAAGATTACGAACAATACTTTAGATTGAATCCTCCTTAGACAGCAATCTGTTACATATCAATATGAATAACTGTACTATAACTAAAAAAAATCCTTTATTTAACAGCTCGGCTCACCATAAAAACATTTTTCGCCTATTGTCTATCATTCCTATTTTTGGCCAAATTTACACACGATGACGGTCAATAGATTTCAGAAATAGTTTCAAATACCACACCAAGGTGGAATTATGTTTTAACAAAAAAAAAGCCCCTTTAGGAACCAGCACCACTCAAAATGCCCTGTGGCAGTCCCCAAAACGGCTTATTATGATAGAAGAAATACTGTCCTTTTGATTAATTTTAAGAAACTTTCAGGCCAGCACTTTTATAGAACTCCATCTTTTCTTTGTTATACTCTTCTGTTAATTTATTGAACTTATCATTTTCTTTTATAACTTTATCATAGGTTTGGTTAACTTCATCTATTTTCTTTTGAAGGTCTTCCATTCTCAAATCTTTTTGTTTAAATAGTCCATACAGTTCCCGGTCTTTCTTCAGGCTTTCCAGATACGCTTTATATAGGATTTCGTGTACTTTAAAGCGTTCTTTCATTGTATTATTTAATTTTATTGCCTTATTCCTGGCATCTTCTTTTTCAATGTCTTTAATTAGTTCTTCAATCTTTTTGAATTCTTTCTCTGCCTCTCCAATGCTGTCATGTTCCTTTTTTATATGTTCTTCCCTTTTATCGATATTTTGCAGGGCTTCATTGGAAAGAGACACAATTTTATCATAATCCTTTATTCCAAGCTTAATGATCTGTGAATAGATGTCCGATTCCTTCTTTTCTAAGTCCACAAGCGGCGTCTGCTGCTCCTTAAACCCATTTTCTTTAACCACCACCTCTTCCAGAATTTTAAAAATTTTTTCTTCTGGAGATCCGTTCAGGCAGCCTGTTAAGAAGATAGCTGCTAATATGATAAGTGCAAAAGGCTTTATATGTTTAAACACTAGTAATTCCCCCTAAATAATATATCTACTATAACGGCTCACCAACTATTTGACAATAAGAAACAACCCTGTATCCTCACAGCGGACGGCTTGTCCTCCCTATGAAGTTTATGTAAACCATTATATTCAGCAGGCAATAAATTATGATTGGGCATAAGCCTATACATAAACCAATACCTGGGCATAAGCTATAGAAAAAGCATTTCGTATGAAAAAGGAGGATTATTATGTACGGCTCTTATAATACCGGCCATGAATATTTTCATTATGGCTATCACTCCCCGGAACCCCATCCCAAAAAATCTGCCATTAATTTTACTGTCGTAATTATACTATTTATATTGCTTATCATTGTCGGTATCTTCTACTCACGTGGTGATGAACATATTCACAAATGAGATATACCCGTAATAGCTGCGTTCAAAAACTTTATTATCGAACTAACCCAAAAGGCTGCCGCATTGTTGTCGAATGTTGAAGCAGTTAACCTTTTTTAACGGAAGGAGCTTCTTTCACATATTAATAGCAGTAATTTGCATTCTTTGTGCCGCAGTTAGCAATTAACATTTGACCTTCATTTTGTTAGACTAAATCATATGAATGTCAGTTGGTACTTAAACAGAGGTGAATATAGTGATTACGATGAAGGATATCATTAAAGAGGGGCATCCAACTCTTAGAAAGGTTGCCGCAGAGGTCCAGCTGCCTGCAACCGACGAGGAAAAGGAAATACTGGGCAACTTGGTGGAATACGTTCAAAATAGCCAAGATCCGGTTATCGCTGAAAAATATGGGCTTCGTCCTGGAATCGGCCTTGCAGCTCCGCAAATAAATGTCGCAAAACGGATGATTGCTGTCCATTTGACAGATGAAAAAGGTAATTTAATTAGCTATGCTCTATTTAATCCGAGAATTGTCAGCCACTCAGTCGAAAAAGCTTATTTGACTGCAGGTGAAGGCTGCTTATCTGTAGACAGGTCTGTCCCTGGCTATGTACCGCGTTATTCAAGAGTCACAGTAACCGGTACTACCCTAGAAGGTGAGGACGTAAAGATTCGCTTAAGAGGCCTGCCCGCCATTGTTTTTCAGCATGAAATCGACCATTTAAACGGAATTATGTTTTATGATCACATCCAAGAAAATGATCCGTTTGCTATTCCGGAAAACGCGTCAGCGATTGACCGTTAATAAAATCGGTTTTAAAGCCTATGAAACCTTGCTGTTCTATGTCACACAGCAAGGTTTTTTCTCTTTTAGCATTAAGTATACTGCTCATTATTTTATCAGCTTCATTTCTTTTAATCCGTGCAGGATACCATCTTCCGCTACATCTCTTGTTACATAATAAGCATGTTCCTTTAGCGCATCACCCGCATTGCCCATTGCAATGCCATAGCCTACGGTCTTAATCATCTCAATATCATTTAATCCGTCACCAAACGCGTATACATCCTCCAGCTTAAAACCCACCCTCTCCATTAGGATCTTTATGCCTTCAGCTTTTGATCCTCCATGAGGCAGGACATCGATGGAATACGGATGCCAGCGAATAAAGTGGAATTCCGGAAATGAGTCCGTATAGCTTTTTTCTTCCTCTTCTGTGCAGAACAAGAGCGATTGAAAGATATCACTATCTGTATAGAAAACTTCGTTCATTTCAGGATGAGGAAACCTGAGTGATGCCATAGCCTCCTCAATTCTTTCACTTGACCGGACGCTTGCCTTCATTGTTGACTCATTCATATACACCAATGGGATACCAAGTGATTTTGCTTTAGCGGTAAGTCTTTCGAGTCCAGTCTGACAGAGCGGATTTCTGTATATCACTTCACCCTCAAAAACCACAAATTGTCCGTTAAAACTAACAAAAGTATCGATATCAAGCTGTTTTCTTAGAGGTTCAAACATAAAAGGTGCCCTGCCTGTTGCAATTGCGACAAATACTCCAGTTTCCTGCAGCTCTTTAATCGCAAGACGAGTCGAATCGGGCAGCTTTTTATCATGGTCAAGCAATGTACCATCAATATCAAAAAAAACAATTTTCTTATCCAAACATTTCACTTCCTAATCAGAATTTTGGCTTCCTGATAGTTTTTATCCTGCTACAATTAAAAACCCCGCTCTTTTGGATGTCAAGCACATCGGGCTGTCCAGCGCCTCCAGCTGATATTTTTTCCATTAATATCCTTGAAATAGTTTGCATCTAATAACATACTCTATAAGCAAAGAACTTATTTACTAGTATGGGCGGCTTGCGGACAAACCTTAAGCAAAAGAAAACTTTCTGAAATTCCAGGGATGTAATATAGTAAATTCCCCATAAAGACATATTTACATTCTGGCAAATTGGTATAAAATAAGGACAAAGGGAGTGATCAGCCATGTTAAAAAAGCTGCGCAAAAAGCTGCTTAAACAATGGAATGATCTGTTAAGAAAAAAAACAATTGCATAATTTATGCTAAAAAAGCCCTTCAAAACTTGCGAAGGGCTTCTTCTTTATTGTACAGTTTTCAAGTGACTATCTTTTTCCATTTTCTTTATATTTTTACATTTAATTAACTGGATGTTGTAAAACATGAAATAATTGTGTTTTTTATATATAATGAAAAAAGCAATTAATTAAATGAGGGGCGATAAAAATGATATTTAAGGTATACTATCAAGTAAATGCATCACAGGTACCTGTTCGTGAAAACACTAAAACAATTTATGTAGAGGCTGAATCGGAACGCGACGTCCGCTTGAAAATCAAGCATGAGCCTTACAACATTGAGTTCATCCAGCCTGTGACTGGTGATCACTTAGAATATGAAAAACGAAATGCAGATTTTAAAGTATTGGAGCAATGATAATTTATGAAATTTGTGAAAAATGATCAAACAGCTGTATTCGCCCTCGGCGGACTTGGCGAAATAGGAAAAAACACTTATGGCGTTCAGTTCCAGGACGAAATCATCCTGATTGACGCGGGAATTAAATTTCCGGAAGATGAACTGCTCGGTATAGACTATGTAATCCCGGATTATTCATACTTAGTAAAAAACGCTGATAAAATTAAAGGGTTATTCATTACCCATGGCCATGAAGACCATATCGGCGGTATTCCTTACCTGCTTCGCGAAGTGAATGTCCCTGTTTATGGCGGCAAGCTTGCACTCGGCCTATTGCGTAACAAGCTTGAAGAGCATGGACTTCTTCGGCAAACGAAGATGATTGAAATTCAAGAGGACGACATTATAAAATTCCGCAAAACATCGGTTACATTTTTCCGCACTACTCACAGTATTCCAGATTCATATGGTATCGTTGTTAAGACTCCTCCAGGGCAGATTGTCCATACCGGAGATTTCAAATTTGATTTCACTCCAGTCGGTGAACCTGCCAACTTGATAAAAATGGCTGAAATCGGAAAAGAAGGCGTACTTTGTCTGCTCTCTGACAGCACAAACAGCGAAGTACCTAATTTCACAATGTCCGAAAGCCGTGTGGGCGAAAGCATCCATGATATATTCAGAAAAGTGGACGGCCGCGTTATATTCGCTACATTCGCTTCCAACATCCATCGCTTGCAGCAGGTTACGGAAGCTGCAGTCCAAAACGGCCGTAAAATAGCCGTTTTTGGAAGAAGCATGGAAGCAGCTATCACAATTGGCCAGGAGCTTGGCTATATTCGCGCTCCTAAGGATACATTCATTGAGTCAAATCAAATCAACCGACTTCCTGCAAACCGGGTTACGATCCTGTGTACAGGAAGCCAAGGTGAACCAATGGCAGCCCTGTCCAGAATTGCAAATGGGACTCACAGGCAGATTCAAATCATACCCGGAGATACAGTTGTATTTTCTTCTTCCCCTATCCCGGGTAATACCATTTCAGTCAGCAGAACCATTAACATGCTTTTTAAAGCTGGGGCGGAAGTTATTCACGGAAAACTTAGTGACATCCATACCTCTGGACACGGCGGGCAGGAGGAGCAAAAGCTGATGCTTCGCCTGATGAATCCAAAGTTTTTCATGCCGATCCATGGGGAGTACCGAATGCAGAAGATGCATGCGCGACATGCTATTGATTGCGGTGTACCTGAAGAAAACTGCTTTATCATGGACAACGGCGAAGTGTTGGCGCTTAGTGAGAATACTGCCCAAATCGCTGGAAAGATTCCTTCTGGTTCGGTGTATATTGACGGAAGCGGAATTGGTGATATAGGAAATATCGTGCTGCGCGACCGCCGCATTCTTTCTGAAGAAGGACTAGTAGTAGTTGTTGTAAGTATTAATATGAAAGATTTCAAAATTGCGGCTGGTCCTGACATCATTTCCCGCGGATTTGTCTATATGCGTGAGTCCGGAGACCTAATTAATGACGCTCAAACACTTATCACAAAGCACCTGAATAAAGTAATGGAAAGAAGGACAACTCAGTGGTCCGAAATTAAAAATGAAATCACTGACACACTTTCCCCATTCCTTTATGAAAAAACAAAACGCCGTCCTATGATCCTTCCGATCATAATGGAGGTTTAAGAGGCGCTAGCATATAGGATAACCTTCCAGCATCCGGAAGACTTGCTCATAGCTGTTATACATTGCATAGCAAATAGAATGCCGCTTCCCAACTGGGAGCGGCATTCTATTTTGTGCAAACTACCTTATTCAACTATCCGTCTTTCAAACCGGTTAATGTCTGTATCAGCTCCGATTACAATCAAGATGTCTCCTGTCCTGATAATTTCATTTGCCTGTGGTGAAACTATAATATCTTGGCCGCGTTTGATGGCAACGATATTAATTCCATATTTCGCGCGGATATCCAAATCAATGATTGAATTGCCATCCATTTTTTGGCTGGCAACAATTTCTACAATGGAATGCTCCTCCGAAAGCTCGAGATAATCTAAAACATTATTGGAAACGATATTGTTTGCAATTCTTCGGCCCATATCACGTTCTGGATGGACCACATGGTCTGCACCAATTTTACGCAGCACCTTTTCATGATAATCATTTTGCGCTTTCACGGTAATATTATTAACACCCAGTTCCTTCAGCATCAGAGTCGTCAAGATGCTGGATTGGATATTATCGCCAATTGCTACGATGACATGGTCAAAGTTACGGATGCCTAGGCTTTTTAAGACCATTTCATCCGTTGTATCTCCAACAACAGCGTGAGATGCAATCATTGCATATTCATTCACTCTGTCTTCATTATTGTCAATTGCCAGTACTTCCATTCCTTGCTCGGCTAGAGCCTTGCAAATACTGCCTCCAAAACGGCCCAGACCGATTACAACAAATTCTTTTTTCACTGAGAATTCCCCCACAATATTCGTGCTAATAGAAAAAATCGTATAAACGCTATTATTAGTGAATCACGCTGTTCTCGATAATTCAAAATACTTCTTTTTATTATTGTAACATGATTATCAGGGAACTCACACCTCAGTCTGCTTTTGATTCATTACTTAACTAACTAATTGTGCCTCTACTGTAAAGCTCGCGAACTTTTGTTGTCCGATATAGCCTTATAAAAAAGAAACTTTTGTCTGGAGAATCATGGATCGTGAAGCGGGGAGTATTTTTAGTTTTTTCTTTAAGCAGGTTTTGCCTTTTTATCTTTATTTCAGCACAACAAAAGCCAGGCTAAGCCTGGCTTGTTTAATAGGTATAATCACTTTTCTGCTGCTTCAGTTTCATCAAGAACACGGTTTACGCGCTTTTCAAGCATTTTCATACCGCTTCCGCCAGCCTGGAAGTGACGAAGCTTTCCTTCTTTGTCAAACACATAATAAGCAGGAACATATTGATTTTCAAAAGCATCATTAAGCTTTAATTCGTTATCAACAAAGATTGGCTGTGATATGCCATGTTCTTCCGCTGTTTTCTTAATGTCATCCATGTTAAGGTCATCTTCAGAACGCGGCATATGGACAGCCACAACGTTAAGCTTGCCCTGATATTTGTCCCTGAATTCATTAACCTGCGGCATAGCTTCTTTACATAAATAACAGCTTACTGACCAGAAGTGGATAAGCGTTGGTCTTTCACCAACCAGTTCTTCTTTTGTTACCTGGCCATTTAACCAGTCAGTAGCTCCTTGTAGTTCTGGCATTTGATCACGTAATTTCATTTTTTTGCACCTCCGATGATTTTTTCTTATCCAAAAAGAGACTATTCCATAGAGGGACGGATTGGCAGACAAGGGCGGCAGGAATTCCCCTCACCTTATTCTTGTCTGAAAACGCATCACGAACCACTATGGAACAGCCTCACACATTTCTAAATTTCGATTAAGCGTTTAGTGTAGCTTGTCCAGGTCTCCAGTTAGCCGGGCAAAGACCGCCAGTTTGAAGAGCTTGAAGAACGCGAAGTGTTTCATCAACGTCACGTCCAATATTGTTATGGTTAACAACAGAGTACATTAACTCTCCTTCAGGACTAATGATGAACAGACCACGAAGAGCAACACCTTCTTCTTCGATCAATACGCCATAATCCCGGGAAACTACATGGTTTGTATCTGCAGCTAGCGGATAGTTAAGGTCGCCTAAGCCGTTCTCTTTACGATCAGTATTAATCCAAGCTAAGTGTGTATGGATAGTATCAGTAGATACTCCAATTACAACAGCATCAAGATCGTCAAATTCGTCATTACGGTCAGACATAGCAGTGATTTCTGTCGGGCATACGAAAGTAAAATCCATTGGATAGAAGAAAAGAACTGTCCATTTATCATTCTTCATATTCTCTTCAAGACTAACTTTACCAAATTCCTTATTTGCTAATACAGCATCCATTTCGAAACGAGGTGCTTGTTTTCCTACCATACGCTCTGGCATGAATAAATCCCTCCAAAAACAAATTTTTATTGAGAAAATATTTTATTTTTCTCATTTATTTTTTTACACAATATCCATTATAGACAAGACCCCTATTACCGTCAACACTTGATTAAAATCAATTTAAAGAAGTATTGATTATTAATAAAGCAAAGCCTGGCCATTATAAGGTTGCCCCTGATTACACTATCGTAAACCAAAAACCAGGATTTTTTATCTACAACAGGTACCAGTTTACCACTGTTCATTTTCTTAATAAAACAATACGACTTCAAATCTCGACAAAATATTATAAATGCTTCAACTGTCTTTGAAATAAAAGCTGATTATTAAAAAAATCCCTGAAAGACCATGTCTTACAGAGACTTATTTCATAAAAATTATTCTCCTTTGTACCTTAAATAAGGGATAAGGAGGTTTATAGCTGTTTCAATGGCTGATTCATCGGGATTGATTTTAGAATGGTGCAGACCGAACTCTGAGTTAGCCCCCAGCCAAAACATAAAGCCGGGAATTTCGTTAAGCATAAAACCAAAGTCCTCACCTGTCATTTGCTCGCTGCACTCAAATACAGTAATACCCTCCTGGCGGGCAGCAAACTCCATAAATTCGCGTGTAAGGGTACTTTCATTATTAACCTCATGGTACATACAGCCAAAGTCTATCGATGCTTCACATTGATATCCGATTTCCACACCCTTAATTAACTCCTTGACCCTTTGCTTCACTTTTTTCATGGAATCCACAGAAAGAGTCCGAATCGTACCTTCCAGGCGTGCATTTTCTGCAATAATATTCTGTACTGTGCCGCCAGTAATTTTTCCGATTGTTATCACAGCCGAATCAAGCGGGTCGACATTCCTTGAAACTACTGTCTGAAGCTGTCCTACAAGCGAGCAGGCAGCAATCACCATATCATTCGTAAGATGCGGATAAGCAGCATGGCCGCCTTTTCCCTTTAGGTCAATAAAAAGCTCAGAGGTATTGGCAAACAGCAGGCCTTCTTTAATAGCAATCGTACCAACCGGATATTCCGGGGCAATATGGAGAGCTACAATCATGTCAGGCTTCCATTTTTGCATGGTATCTGTGTTCATTAAAGGTGCTGCACCTCCCGGACCTTCTTCAGCCGGCTGAAAAATAAACAATATGTTATCAGCTGCTGGCTCTTCGGCAAAACGGGTCAGAACTCCCAGAGCAATGCTCATATGAATATCATGACCGCAGGCATGCATCTGTTCCGGATGTTCAGAACTAAATGGAAGACTTGTTTCTTCCAAAATCGGAAGGCCGTCCATATCGGCCCGATAGCCGATTGTCTTGGAAGGGTTCTTCCCCTTTACCCTGACAAAAACTGCTGTCTTCCATGTCTCTACTTCTAAGTGTTCCTGTGGCAGGCCCCCGACATAATCTAAAATATAGCGCTGTGTCTTAAACTCCTGGAACCCAAGTTCAGGAATCTTGTGCAAATCACGCCTGATAGAAACAAATGGATTTAATGTACTCACTCTTATCCCCCTTCATAAAAGCGTAAGCGCCCGCACAAAAGGAACACCGGCTAAGACCCCCACGTCCTCACAAAACTGCTACTTGGTCTCGTGGAAATGTATTGTTGCCGAGGCATTCCTTGCCCTGCCTTATCCTGCAAAAAAAAGTTACTGGGTGCTTGCGCTAGAATCTGTAATATTGTAAAAGACTACTCTTGCACAATCAAGAAAAACCTCACGCTTAAGCAGAGGTAAACAGCTTTGTAAAAAAGAATCTCATTAAAAAAGCGCATTATAAATTAAATTATAATAAAAGGGCCGGAGCAACGATACCCGGTCCCTTTACTTTGAGCAAAAACCATTTTGATTACAGCTGACGAAGCTCCTGCATGATTTCAGTTTTTGATTTTGTTTTTTCATCAATTTCTTTAATCACTTTAGCCGGAGCGCCAGCCACTACTGAGTATGGAGGAACATCCTTTGTTACGATGGCGCCAGCGGCAACTACCGAGCCTGCACCAACAGTAACTCCTTCCAATACAACAGCGTTTGCACCGATTAATACGTCATCCTCAATGACTACCGGTTTAGCAGACGGTGGCTCAACAACACCAGCCAGGACTGCTCCTGCACCAATGTGGCAATTCTTTCCTACAGTTGCTCTTCCGCCAAGAACTACATTCATATCAATCATTGTCTTTTCGCCAACAACCGCTCCAATATTAATGGAAGCTCCCATCATGATTACGGCGTTCTCACCAATTTCTACCTGATCACGGATAATAGCGCCTGGCTCAATACGAGCTTTGATTCCTTTCATATCTAAAAGCGGGATCGCTGAATTGCGTCGGTCATTTTCAACCACATAATCTTCAATTCTGTCTGAGTTGGCTGATAATACTGCATTGATTTCATCCCATTCACCAAAAACGACTCCTGTGTTGCCGTTAATAAATGCCTTCGCATTTTCACCGAAGTTGATTCCTTCCAGATTACCTTTTACATACACCTTTACAGGGGTGGCTTTCTTGCTATTTTGAATAAAAGCAATAATTTCATGTGCATCCATTTGCTTCATAATTCCAAGTCCTCCTATTTATGTATAGAATACAAAAAATACTTTATCAGACAAAAGCGTGTTATACAAGCATCACGTATAGAAATATTAGCTGTGCCCATTTGCACTATGCTCAAGTAAAAATTCGTCCAGCAGTTCCGAAAAAGCTTGCACCTGTTTAAGTTCAAAAGCAGAATCATAGCCGACAAGCCACGTATCCCGTTTAATCGGATCATTATGTTCATCCATGAGAGGAAGCTTAAAATAATTTTCGTCCTTGTCATTTAAAGTTATGGCAGGCAAAATGGCGTAGCCAATACCGTTGAAAGCCATTTGCTTGCACGTTTCAATTTGATCAACGACAATGGTCCTTTTCGGGACTGTTTGAAACTGCCTATGCCACCAATCCTGAATTTCCTGATAGTAGTTCGAATCGCTTTTAAATTGAATAAATGGACGGTCCGTTCCAAGAACCTGTTCCATTTTACTCATTTCTGTATCAACCAAATACAGCATATCCTTAAAGAGGTGCTTTTTTACACCTTTCCAGTCAGGTGTACCTCTTATTATGCCTATATGGACTTGCCCATCATATAATGATTTTAGTATTTCACTGCTCCAACCGGTAATTAGAGAAATTTTTGCATGTGGATATCGCTGCAAATACCGTTTCAAAATTTGCGGAAGCCAGTTCTGCCCTACGATGGAAGCACAGGCAATCTTTAGGGTCCCATGGACCTCGGATTCCATCGATTCGATTTCCTCCCTTACTTTCTCCTCCTTTTCAAGCATTTCCCTCGCGAATTTGACTACCAATTCACCTGCCGAGGTTAAGGAAAGCCCTTTTTGAGAACGCAAAAAAAGTTTGCTTCCCCAATCTTTTTCAATCGTCTGCAGCCTTTGTGAAAGAGCAGGCTGGGAAACAAACAATCTTTCAGCGGCCTTTCTCATATTCATTTCCTGTGCTAGCACGGATATTAATTGGAATTCTGAAAAAACCATCATTATCCCCCATTGATAAGAATTTCTTATGATAAATCTAACAAATTACAAATTTCATTATTAGCGAGAAAGAAATATAATACAAGAGCAGATTTGAAAAAGCTTATCTGTAACCTGCAAAGACCTGAGTGATTAATTTGACAGATGTTCTGCTTATTATTATTGGATTTTGCGCTACCTTTATCGGGACATTGACAGGAAATAACTGCTTGGAGCTGAAACCCGCCACATTTCAATTTCTAGTAAAAATCCCTGAAGGCAAATGCCAGCAGGGATTAAAAATATTCTATAATTGCTTTTCCAATTCCTTCAATATCGCTCTGCGGGTGATGATTCCTTCGAAAACACCATCCTCATCCTCCACACAAACAAATGGGTGGTCGATCAGCATTTCAAGTCCTTTTTTGATTTGATCCCCGCTAAATAACCTCGGAATATCTGTTTTCATTACTTCAGAGACTTTTTTATTTTCAAGCTCCTCAAATTCAATTCTCTGGAGGCCCATAATGGAATCAAGGATAACAGGAGTGCTGATTAAACCCTGTAGTTTATACATGGGGTCAAGCACCGGAATAGCCGTATAGCCGCTTTTCGTTAAAACTAACAGTGCATGTTCAAGGTTATTGGCAACCTGAACGTGCGCGACCCTTTCTGAAGAAATGAGCATATCCTTTACTTTTGCCTCCAGAATTCCCCCATTAAAATTACTGAACATTAGAATTGCTCCCTACCGTATGTTAATTCGTACTCCTTAAGTTTAACATAGGTAGGGAAATCTTTCCCGTTCAATATTTAGTTTAATATGAACCGCTGGAAACTTGCCGAATGCCTGTGGAATCCGGCTTTTTATTAACCCTTTCTTGTCTCAATATTTCTCTGGATAAAATTACATTCCGGACAAATATAAATTATATTCTGGTTAGACTGGGCGATTAACAGATTTACAATTTCCCTTTCAGCAAGGCAGTTAGGACATCTTACGACAGGATTCAAACATGCCACCTCCTTTTAGCCTTTAGCATTGGCAACATTATCAATTTCATTCTATGAACTATGAAAAGCGCAAGCGCCCTATGAAGGACGAACAGTTTCCCGGGACGACGCCAGCACAAAACTCATTTTTGTTTGGGTAACGTATCACTGCGGAATCATTCTTAGTGCTTTTAGCAGGGGCTTTTATTTCCCTTCAAAAGAAGTTGCTTGGCGCTGGAGCTAGAGATAGACCTGTTCCTGTTACTTTAGTTATCCGGAACTCACGAATTTTCCTATTTTCTGCAGAAAAAAACCCCGCCGTCTAATTTGAACGGGCGGGGCTTTTCGTTTTTCACAGAAATTACTGTCTACGACTGTAGCAGGTCAAAAATTTCAATCGTTATCATATCAATATTATCAAACTGATATTTGGATGGTTTCCCTTTTTCATTGAAAACCTCTAGTTCGAACATTTCAGTTTTAATGAAATATGTAACCTGGCATTTCTTCACACCATCAATTTCAAAGAAACGCTGAGCCGACTCAGATTCTTTTGCCTGGTCCTGAAGA
Organism: Peribacillus saganii; assembly: GCF_003429095.1. Classification (GTDB taxonomy): domain Bacteria; phylum Bacillota; class Bacilli; order Bacillales; family DSM-1321; genus Peribacillus; species Peribacillus saganii. The sequence continues at coordinate 243,748 of NZ_QVTE01000008.1, read as the reverse complement.
TTTTTCAATCTGGTAAGGATGCCCTGTAATTGAGACATACTCCCTCTCCTTTCTAAATAAAAACCTTATTAACAGGATTCACTATAACATAGTTTTCTATCCAATAACCACACTATATTAAATTCTGAATTTTTCATACATTTTCTTTACATGCCTATATTTACAGAATAAAATAAGGGGAGTGATTTGTACATCATATTCTAGTAATGGAGGGAAAAATTTGTGGCTGCCAATTCTATAGATAGAATCTCAATAATTGATGGAAATGATTTAAACAGAAAAAACCGGACTGGCATATATGTTCTCAACGAATCAAAGAAAACGCTGATTGAAACCTCCTCCAGCCCTTCCGTACCTTTTATTTTAGATGGCTTATGTTCGCTGGGAATCGACCCTCTTGAGATAGAATATATCATTTTGACACATATTCATCTCGATCATGCAGGCGGAGCAGGCCTGCTGCTGAAACACTGCAAGAACGCTAAAGTCATTGTACATAAAAAAGGAGCTCGCCATCTTGAGAATCCTTCGAGGCTGATTGCTGGTGCCCGTGCGGTTTATGGAGATGATTTTGATAGGCTTTTTGACCCCATCCTGCCTATACCTCCAGAAAAAATTATCATTAAAGAAAATGGAGAAACACTTCAGATATCGGACACAACAACACTGACATTCTTTGATACACCTGGCCACGCAAACCATCACCTTAGTATTTATGATCCAATTTCTAACGGAATGTTTACCGGAGATACAATAGGCATCTATTATAGGGAGCTTAAAGATGATGGCTTCGAGTTATACATACCTTCCACTTCTCCAAATCAATTTGATCCAGATAAAATGCTTAGTGCCCTTTCAATAATGGAAGAGAAGCATCTCGATGCCATTTATTTTGGCCATTATGGTTGCAGCCGGAATACAAGTGAAATCTATAAGCAAATCCGTTATTGGATTCCGATTTTCACTAACTATGCAAAGGACGCATTCAACCAGGGGGAATCGTTTGAAGACCGGGTAGAGCTGGCGTATACGACGATTCTATCCGATATAACCGGATATCTGGCTGATTTAGGGATAACTGAAGCCCATCCTGTCTTCGAAGTTCTCAAGCTGGATATCCGAGTGAGTTCAATGGGGCTAATCGATTATTTTGCTAAGCAAGAACAAAAGGTTTTATAATACTCTTAAGTTCTCCAGGAGTACTATACCTGGGAGAAGGCTTTGTTGTTGAGCTTTCTCCCGGGTATATTGTGTCAGGAAATTTCCTTTGGTCCCCAAAAGCAAAGGATAGCATGGTTAGTATAATGAAAAACGCGGTAATATAGGAAAAGCTTTTTTGGATGCTCTCTTGTCAGGCTCCCCATTTGATGCCGGCTACTCCTCCCTTAAATACCCTATGGCCAAGCCGTGGCTGCATCAAGGGCCGGGCAAGAACTGGCATAGCGCGATTAAGTCGGCACTTGTTTTATCATCTACCACTTGCAATTTTGAAGATGATGGTTCTGTAAATACTCGGGATACACCGTTGTACCTCCAAACAGTAAACCAAGCTTTAAAGCTATAAAAAAATTTCTCCCATTAAATTTTTCCGCAATACTTTTCAGGCATATTATTCTCCTTTTAGGATTTCTTTTATTATAATAATGTTAAGCAGGCAAACCCAACGTATTACTTGTTTTAACAATATTTTTACCGAAAAGGTGGTTTTCCTAAATGCAGGAAATTATTGTATACTCACAGCCGGATTGTCCCCCATGTAAAATAATGAAAATGTTCCTTGACGAATATCAAGTTTCATATACCGAAAAAAATATAAAAGCTGACAAACAGGCACTGAAGGAATTGACAAATAAACACAAATCTTATTCAACACCGACAATCGTTATTGACGGACAAGTGATAATAGGATTTGACCCAACAGTGCTGAAACGTGAATTAAATATCCAGGATTGAAAAAACCTTGCCATTCGGCAAGGTTTTGAATCTCATATTTGACCCCGTTTTATCATTAGGGTTTTTTTCGAAAGAGGAAAATCTGCTTAAAAGAGAAAGGATGGTCCTCCGGTCCACATTTCTTCTGAATTTAAATGGAAGGATTTCACCATTTCCGCCTGAAGTGCAGCCGCACTTAAACCAAATCCAATCATCGTTTTTCGAGGACTTACGAGAAAATCGATAAAATAAAAGTTTTCATTTTTATCCGGCTCTTCTATTTTCTCTGTATTTGTTAAAGCACTACCAGGCTGGATGTTGAATTCTCCTGCTATTTCTTTAGTGTTATATGATATATCATCAATTTTCCAGCTGCCATTTTCTTTATTTAGAGTTATAGTCTCAAAATGGCTGGCTGCACTTACCGGTCCGTTTTCCACTTTTTCAAAATTTTCCTGTACATAAAGCTTTTCTGAATTTTCGTCCTGAATTACTTTCGTTTTATCATTATAGCTAAAATAGGGAATATAACAGCACGCGAAATCTGATCCAGGCACAGCATATCCGCCATCAAACTTTATGATATTTTCATCCATAAACCTACTGATAAAACTCTTCGTAAAATATGGGTCCAGCATTCCCTCAATATCCTCCCATGACCTTACCTCATCGCTCAGTGAAAGCTGGACACGAAAGGCTTCATCCAGCTTGCTGAATACACGATCGTTATGTATCCCTTCTGCTCCGGCACGCATTCCAAAGGAAATGAACAACAAACTCGCTACAACTAAACTGATTATGAATGTCTTCAACTGCATCTCCCCCGAATCATATTTTCCATAAAGATGTATTAATTATTCAAACAGTAAGTTATATCCAAAAACCAGTTCTGTTCCCAAAATGCCATCAGCATATGACAGCATATTACTTTGTCCTCCTTTTCCCCCTGACCTCCAGTTACAAACTTGCACTTCGAATGGTAAATTAATACAAATACCCTGAATAAAACAGGTTAATTTACCTATCTCAGTCAGGGTCCGGATGGAATCTATACCAGCTAATTTTCACACTTTAAATGCAAGGGCTGTTAATATTTAAACGAATAGTAAACGATAAACAGGATTACGACTAGCACAAAAATAAAAAACGTAAGAAAAACAGGATTCCTGATGTATGGATGCGATTGTACTTTTTCATCAATGCTGGAATCAAACTCGCCTTTAAGAACCCGCTGATTCCTCGCAATGCTGAATGTATAAGCAAGGGCAAACCCGACAATTACAGCAGAAATGACAATTAAAACGACAATAAACTGGCTCAATGGACGTACCCTCCAAGGCTCTTTTTCTTAGATTTACACAGAAGGGCCGTTTTATGTATTGATCTATAAAAGATCTTCGTTTTCATATAAATAAGAATACGACAAATCGATAAATAGATAATCTCCATTTAGAAGAGGATAAGAGAATGTACGTATCGTTTCTCCTGTCTCAATATCACTGTATAAATCAGATAATATCCCTTTTTTCTCGTTACGCATTTTTACGATTGTCTCTAAAAAATAAGGGCGCCAACTCCAATTTTTCCCAAGGTAATCCTGCTGAACGGACCATTTCCCATGCTTCTGAAAGATGTTGGGGGATTGCTGAAATCCGTCGCTGTCGCAAACATACAGCCGGAAACATTTATTTTTGAGCTCTTCGGCAAGAGCCTGCAGCAATTCAGAATACTTTTCAAACCGCTTATATTTTGCCAGCAATAGCGAAATACCGTTATTATATTGCATGGTTTTTTTGTATATCGCTTCCAGCTTCTTTTTTTCATACACAATAAAACCATGGCACTCATTTGCGAATTTTTCCCGAAGCAAATCCTTGTTAATGAATTCAGCACCTGGACTTGCCAAATAAAAGCCTTGATAATACCTGCCGCCATTTTTCCAGGCAAATTGCAGCTGATACACTGTTTCAATGTTCTCAAACAACAGATTCGCACCAATTTTCCTGGCCATCATCCCAAGTGAATAAAGAAACTCCCTGGATGAGCCTCCTGAATGCCGAAGCATGTCGAGATTAACTTTAAGAATTTGTGGCGATAACTGAGCAATGCGGTCTAAATGACTTTCCTGTCCTATATGGTCAATTGCGATCTTGATCCCATAGGTTTTATAGTACTCCAGCAAATGGAGCAGCGGATTTAGCTCTCCGTCATACCCAAACTCAGATAGCTCCAGGACAATCCGGTTTAACTGCTCCGTTTTTAACGAGCTTTTTAAGATATCTAAAAACTCTTCCCCATGATCAAGCATAAGCAGATTCGGATCTCGGTTAATGAACAGCAAAAAGTCATTTTCCTCTTGTATTGCCGTTTCCTCAAGCGCTCTTTTTAAAATAAGGTTATCAACCTCTACCCGGTATTCATCCGGAATGGTTTCATCCAGCAAAAATGGCCCCAGGCTGATACAACCCTCATCAGTCCTGTACCTTCCAAGTACTTCATATCCAATTACCCTATGCTCATCTGCACTGAATATTGGCTGAAAAAACGGAAATACCCGCTCAAGATCTGATAAAATTTCTAGTGCATCCATGGCGTTTCCCCCCGTTCAGTGTCATTATTTATTATATCATCGAAATGAGCTCTGCGAGTACGAAAAAAACGGTAAAACAATGTCCAACATTACTTGATCTGTTAGCTAAAGGAAACAGGAAAGGAACCGCAGCCATTCTCTGCCTTTTGATATCTATAATCTTTTCAGCTGCAGGCATTTACTTAAGGCTGGCTACAATATAGGATGGGTGTTTTTCAATTCGTAATTTCTCTAAAATAAAAAGGCCTGCAAAAAGCAGGACCTAAAACTACTTTAATATGGAAGTAAGGTAACGTTTAAAAAGGATGGGTGTTTAGCCACTGTCCTCCATCCATTGTAATGCATTCTCCATTGATATACCCGGCATGCTCAGAGAATAGGAAGTAAGCAAGTTCTGCTATTTCTTCTGGAGTCCCAAGCCTCCTGAGTGGCACGCTATTTAAAGTTCTCTTTGCTGCTTCTTCCGATTCCCATAGTTTGTCCGCTCCTCCTGTCCGTTCAATAGGACCGGGAGCAATGGCATTAACTCTGATACCATATTTGCTGCCCCATTCGACTGCGAGTGTCCTGGTCATTGACAGAACACCCGCCTTCGCGCTTGCCGAGTGAATCACACCTGCTCCCGCGTTCCACGCATATGTAGCAACCATATTGATTATACTTCCTTTGATGCCCTTTTCAATCCAGTATTTTCCGACCTCGCTGCTGCAATAAAATGTTCCATTTAATACGATATCAATAACCGATTTCCAGCCATTCGGGCTAAGCTTCTCTGCAGGGCAAATGAAGTTTCCCGCAGCATTATTGACAAGAAAATCGATTTTGCCAAACGCTTCATCAGCCGCCGCCACCATTGCCTTCACATGGTCAATTTCCCTGACATCCATTTGAAAAGGCAGGATCTGGCCTGAAAATGTTTCAATCTCTTCTTTTGCAGCTTGTAGTCTTTCAGGATCCCTTCCTGTAATTACTACATTTGCTCCTGCACTTGCGAATTTTCCCGCCATGAATTTCCCCATCCCGTTTGATCCGCCCGTTATTATTACAACTTGCCCTTTCATATGGCTTCCCCCTTAAAAAAGAATGAATGTTCATTCATATTTTAACATGAAATACTAAATTTTCTAACAATATTATTTTTCAAAAAAGAAGCTGCCGATCGGCAGCTTCTTACTAAGGTGTTCTTGTTAATAGCCTATTAAACATTAGAAATGATTTAATCATTGTCGCCTTCTTTTGAAGTCCCCTTCTTTTAACCATTAAATCATTTAAAGTAATGATGACCTCTCCCCCGTCTCCCGACTCTTCAAAACCATGTATATAGATTTTTACCAAGCCTAAATTAGAGGGTATAAAGATTAATTCCATTGCCTGAAACTCTCTCACAGCAATCCCTCTCTTTCCAGGTTATTTACTGAATATTTTAAATCACGGGATTTTAGAAACTAAAACGGGAAAAACATTGGTATAACCGCAATCATAATTGCTCCAATAAACAATTGCAGCCAAAATCCGGTTTTAACAAAATCTCTATACTTATATCCCCCCGCACTCATAACCAATGCGTTAGCGGGTGCAGCAACCGGTGTAGAAAATGCCATCGAAGAAGCGATAGCTACACAAATTAAAAATGGATACGGACTAAGATTCAGGCTGACAGCGGAAGTAATTGCAATCGGTGCGAACATGATGGCTACCGCGGCGTTGCTGATGAACTGGCTTAGAACCATCGTTAACAAATAGTATAAGGCCAGGATGAAATAAGGGTCATAGCCATCAAAAATTTGCAGAAACACATCGCTAATATACTTGGCTCCCCCAGTCGTTTCAATAGCGATTGCCATGGGCAGCATAGCGGCGACCAAGACGATGGATTCCCAATTGATCCTTTGATATGCCTCATCCATTGAGCGGAGGCAGCCTGTTATGATCATCAGCATTGCAGCAACCGAAACGGATATTACAGGTTCAATAAAATTAACTCCAAGAGAGACAAGCATTAGGACCATGATGGCTGCTGCATAGGGGGCCTTGTTATCTGTCGAAGCTTCATCAGCAGGCTTAGGGCTGCCAATGACCACCATATCCTGCCGATCAGCTGAAAGCCGCTCAATATTTTCCCATTGTCCATGGACAAGGAGAGAATCACCCGGCTTTAATGATTCTGTACCGACATCCGCCTGAATATATTCTCCCTTCCTGTTGATGGCCAAAACATTGCATTGGTACTTCTCACGGAAGTGAATATCTCTCAGTGACTGGTTTTCGTATTCCGAATTGGGAACGATCAGAATTTCCGTAAGACCAAATTTTCGGTTCAGGAAATGCTTGTTTATTTCATCCATGTTTAATGGCATTTTCTCCAATTCATAGTCCTTCACTAAGGACGTGATTGAGTCTTCTTCCCCAAAAACCAAAATTAGATCATTTGGGTGAAGAACTTCATCGGCCTTCGCCAAAATGGTTTTTTGCTGGGTATTGCGAATTCCTATTGCCTTGTCTTTTTCAGTACGTTTTATCGCAATCACAGTAATCTCATATTTGATCGGCAAACTTAGGTCAATAAGCCTTTCACCTACAATTTCCGAATGGGCAGGTATCTGCAGGTAGGAAAGTCTGTCATACATTTTATACATTCCTGCCAGTTCATTGGCTGAAAGTCCCTTCTCTTCCGTAAATTCATTTTCTGATGTATCTGGAAGCAGCTTGCGGCCAATCGTCATCATGAACAAAACTCCTGCTGCCAAAGCGATTAGACCGATTGGAGTAATTTCCAGCAAGGACAGGGACTGAAAGCCATTTTCGGAAAGGATGCTGCTGATTATTAAGTTAGGCGGCGTACCGATAATGGTAAGCACTCCTCCAAGACTGCTTGCATAAGCAAGCGGGATTAAAAATTTGGATGGAGAAATTTTAAGCTGAATAGCCATGCTTACAACAACAGGCAGAAGAATAGCTACAGCGCCTGTATTGCTCAGCAGCCCGCTCATCAAAGCTACAGTAAGCATAATGATGAACAACAGCCACGTTTCATTTTTTCCTCCAACCCGAATAAGCTGATTGCCGACCCTGCTTGCTAATCCAGTATTAAAGACTCCTGCTCCGACAATGTATAGCCCTGCAAGCATAATTACTACCGGGTTCGAAAAACCGGACAAAGCCTCTTCAGGAGTAATTATTTCCAGCAGGGTAAGTGCAAGCAAGGTCGTACCCGCGATTAAATCGTGCCTTATTTTTCCCTGTATAAATAAAGCTGTCATAACAGCTAATATGATAAATGTTAGTAATATAGGCTGCGTCATTCATTTACCTCCATAGAAAATCATTGGAACCGACTTGCAGCAGCTCTTGTAGCATGCGCTTATGCAGCCATGGCCCTAAAGCCTAAAACTATTTTCTCATAAAGGGATAGAAATGGCTATATAGCAAGTATTAGAAGTATATTCCTGCATCCCTTTAATAATATCCGCTTCTTTTTATCGGGATATTTTGATAGTATGATGAAGTACTATTATTCAAGATTATAATGTTAGGTTGATAATAAATGAAAAAAAATATATCAAGAAGGTCTTTCATTAAAAAAAGCCTGGGAACGCTGCTCACCTTTGCCGGCTTTGGCGTAGGCGGCCGGTATTATGCCAAACATATTGAACCCCATTGGTTTGAAACCACAGAATACACTATAACACACGATTTAATCCCTCAGGGCTTTAACAATTTCAAGTTTGTTCAATTCAGTGATACTCATCTTGGATTCCAGTTTCAGCTGGAGGAACTGAGGGTGATTATACAAAAAATAAATAAGCTCCAGCCCGATGCCGTGTTTTTCACTGGCGATCTCTTGGATGAACCCAATAAATACCCTCAACCCGAACGAATCATTAGGGTTCTCAATAAACTGAATGCACCCCATGGAAAGTTTTGCATCTTTGGAAATCATGACCATGGCGGCAACGGCTCCCGGTTATATGAAGACATTATGTCAAAGTCAGGCTTCAAAATCTTGCGCAACACAAATGCATCTATTTCCCTATTGAACGGTGACAGCCTCTTCATTGCTGGTATAGATGAACCAATGCTGGGAAATCCCGATATAAACGCTGCTCTCAATGGGCTTCCTGTTGACGGCTACAAGATTCTGCTATCTCACGCGCCAGATCTTGCTGATCAGATTATCGGTCAAAGCGTCCAGTTACAGTTGAGCGGCCACAGCCACGGGGGCCAGGTTCAGATTCCGTTTTTAGGCGCCCTAGTAAAACCTCCGTATAGCAGGAAGTACCATGAGGGCATGTACAATTTAGACTCTTTAAGATTATACGTAAATAGGGGACTAGGTACAACCCGTTTGCCATTCAGATTCTTATCCCGCCCTGAAATCACATTGTTTAAGCTAACATCTATGCAAAGTAAAAAGTAGAACTTAGCGTACGGATAAAAAAGTACTCATTCACCTGCTGCCTGCTGAATAAGTACCCTTGGACTTTATGGCCATTTCCGTGCACAGATTACCTTTCAATTAGTTAGCAAGCTATCAACCTTACTGTACTCATTATAAAAGATATTAGTCAAATAGACATCTGAAGAAATTAATTAAGCCAACAAATTTGACACAGAGACTCCATCAGGTAAATGGGTAATGTCAAAGTCCATTACAGGGGTTGTTTCCTCAATTGTAGCATTTGTGGATAGAACAAACCTGATTGCGCCCTGCATGCTTAGCTGAGTAAAGGGCATTGTCAGCCTGGACAATCAGCTCCTCTGGATCATAAACCGTTTCATTTAAAGTAGCCACACCGATGGAAATGGTGATTTGGATCTTTAACGTGAACTCATAATAAAAAACAGCTGCTTCAATGGATTTCCGAAGGGCTTCTGCCACTGATAGACCTTTTGCATGGGCGTATCCCGGAAGCAAAACGGCAAATTCTTCCCCGCCGTTTCGCGACAAGAAATCCTTGTTGCTTAATTGGGATGTTAAAACTTTTGCGGCCTCCTTTAACACAAAGTCACCTGTGATATGGCCGTAAGTATCATTGATTTTTTTAAAGTGGTCAATATCTATTAGCAGAAGGGATAGAGGTTCATTGCGCAGAAGCGCTTTGCGTACTAAGCTGTTAAGCCTTTTGTCAAATTGCCTTACGTTTTGAACACCTGTCAGAAAATCGGTTGTCGCTTCCTTATGATAACTCCTGAATAATTCAACATCCCTTTTTGATATTTTCTGGATGAAGTATGTTGGAATTCCACCTGCGGCAGCATATAAAAAAGCTTGGAAAGAAATTTGTTGCTCCGCTGCTATTGACGATAAACCCGTATGCATTGCTGTTCCTCCTAAAATAGCAAGCAGAAAATAAACCGGGTCTGACAGCTGGAATTGTATCAAAGCCAGCAAAAAGAGTACCAAAGCTGCCAAACTGATACTTTCACTTCCTGTAATTGCACCGTTTATGAAAAGCTGATAGACCCACATGATTAAACATGCAGCTCCAAGGCTGACAGCTCTTCCATTCCGCGCAGCAATTATTGCTGCTACATATCCTATGTTTATTGTTCCGCCCCCGGGCATCGAGATGGAGAATAGTAATAGTCCAGACCCAAGTAAACCATAGATGACCCCAATTTTTATGTGTTTAATTAATGAAACATGATGTTCATATCTCCCAGCCTTTTGAACAAGTCCTGCTGTAAGCATAAATGCAAAAATTAGCCCCAAACAGGCAATATAATCTTTTATCATATTTACAACTCCTAAACGGGCTGAAATATTCCTCTTTAACAATATATGCTAATTTCAGCATACCGATGATGGGAGCCTATGAACTAATTTATCGTTTTGCTTTCTTTGCGGGAAGATAATGATATAATATATAACTATATTGTTAGTAAAACCTGCAACAATCAACAGCTATTTAATTTTGAAAGGAGCTGCATTATGGACCAAACTAACAAGATAACCAATCCCCAGCAAGAGACAGCCGGCCTTCTTGAGCAGGCGATATTCGTAGTAAACAAGCATGCAAAAACCGCTCCATCGCCAAAATCTCTCTATGAGCTGAAACGCTTGTCACTCCAAAAGCTGGTCAAAGAAGGAAAAGCCAGCAAAGTAGGCCTTCACTTTTCTGACAATCCAAGGCTGGCCTGCCAGCAGTCCGACGTCATTATCAAATGTGGAGATTATATCTTTCACCTGCCGCCATCCAAGGAAGACCTTAAGACACTTCCTCATCTGGGCAATCGAGCTGTTTCCCTTCGCAACCCTAAAGCTTCGCTGTCACTTTCAAAAGCTAAGCAAATTCTCGAAGCGTATATTGGCAAAATGCCCGACCGTGCCCCTAAAAGCCCAAAATCTCAAAATCAGAGCCGACCAAACAAAAAGTCTATCGATAAATTCCACAATCCATTCCCTTCAACTTTTCTTGGAAAAGGATATAAATATTGATTTATCCTTTCAAGGACTTTTCTGTACTGCAAGGCCCCAATCCATGCAGGACTTCAGCTCTCTCATGAGGGCAAGTCATTTAATGACAATATTGTCTATCGGGAAACGCGGATTCTCCTTCCCAAACGGTCCGCTTTTATAATCAAAAGGATCTTGCCATACGGGATTGCCAGGCTTTTGTTTTTTTCCAAATGACTGTGTCCGCTGAATAATTATCAATAACATGGCTTTATACAGGTAATAGAGGATTTGTTCCCGTCAGCCATAAAACTTTTCTCAATATTATTGGATCGGGGAGATCAAATCGTTCAAGTACTGGTCAATGTAACAGGTAAACTGTTCACATCTAGTTATTGATCCACATATGACTCATATGAAAAAACAGTATGCACCTTGTCAAATGACAAAGCGCATACTGAATCTCCGCATATCTATTAAATAATTCTTTACTATTATTCCAAATGCAAGCGGATCAGGAAAAAATCCGCCTGGTTACCTCTGGCTTCAAAAAAACAAGTGAATACCTAGAGAATATGCTGATCAATCAGCCTGATCAGCTCCGCTATTTCTGGCTTGCTGACTTGTCCGTCCGCTCCAACCATTTTCCCTTTGTGGCGAAGGTCATCGGTTATCAATGAAGAAAAGATTATAACAGGAAGTTTACCAAATTTGTTATGATCTTTAATCCTTTTCGTTAAATGATGGCCATCCATTTGCGGCATTTCTATATCAGTAATGACCATTTGCACTTCGGAAGCTACATCCTTCCCTGATTCTGAAATTGTATCAAGATATGCAAGAGCATCCCGGCCATTCTCAAAGAATTCAAGATTTTGAAAGCCTGCTTCTGTCAGTGTATCATGCAGAAGTTTGCGCAATAGTGCTGAATCCTCGGCTACAATTATCCTTTTTTCCGACCGCTCACGTTTTCCAAGCTTTTGGACCTGCTGGACATTGATTCCTGACTCCGGATTAATTTCCACTACTATTTTCTCAAAATCCAAGAGAAGAATCATTTCCCCATTCAATTTGATAACACCGATTATCTGGCTTTCAGAACCCTGATACATGTCGGATGGCTTTTCAATTTGGGCCCAGGAAATCCTGTGAATTTGGGTAACGCTATGCACATGAAAGACAATTTTTTGTTTATTGAATTCCGCAACAATAAACTTATCCAGATGCGGAGTTTCTGAGGGCGGGAACCCCAGTGCGGCCGCCACATTAACAATGGGAAGTATCTCTCCCCTTAGTTCGATAATACCCTCTACATTTGAATGTGCCTGGGGAACAATTGTGATGGGAACTGGATTGATAATCTCTTTTACTTTAATAACATTTATTCCAAACTTATTGCTGCCAATTCCGAACTCGACAATCTCAAGCTCATTTGTGCCGCTTTCAAGTAGAATTCCTTTTTTATGATCCATTCGTAACGCGCCCTTCCTGATATTATTGCAATATAGTCTAAATATACCACGATTTTCTATTAGTTCGATCTTGTAATTCATAATATTTAGTGAAATCTTTTTCTATTAAAAAATTCAGTCTCCCCCGTATACTTACCTGGTACTACAGTCCATTTAAGCAATTACACAAAAAACTTGCCCAGATGGACAAGATTTTTATACAGCCAAGTATAATATTCTTTAATTAGAGTCTAATAGGCTTGATTTTACAACAACCGTTCCTGCGATCATATCATGCAGTGATTGCTTCCTTTCCGTAAAAGCAGCCATAATATAGCCGATATAGAAGATCCCGGATAAAAAGCTCATGGCGAGTATTCGGCCTAGAGCTCTCCAAAAAGAGATTCGATTCCCTTTCAGATCGGTTACCTTTAAACCGAGAAGTTTTTTCCCAACCGTAGCCTGCCATTTGGATGAATGAAGGATGGCAAAGTATAAAAAGCCAATTAATGCAGCAAATATAACAAAAACAAAATATCCACCAGCAAAAGCAAGCAGTTCAGCATCTGTCGGCTGATAATTCGGATCCATCGCAACTCCTTCAAAGATAAATAAAACAATCATGGATAAGATAAAAATAGGAACACCAAGAACGATTGCATCAATCAGGTTCGCTGCGAATCGAATCCAGAATCCGGCATATTCCTTTCTTTCATCTGGGCTATTTTCCCAACTTATTCCATTTTCCATAAAAGTTCTCCTCCTCGAGTATATTATTGAAAATTCCTTTTTTGATATTTTTGTGAACGTATTCACAATAAGCTGGACTTTATCTAATGTTACGAATACAATACAAATGAAATAAACTCCAATAAGACAAAGAGGTGCATGACTCATGAAAGGGACTGCCATTCTTTTCCTTGAGAATAATAATGTAACATTTTTAGAAGATGTTGACCCTTCGGTCTTTGAAGTAATCAAGGAACAAGGTGACTATGACCATTGCAATTGCAAGCTTGAAAACAAATTGATTGATTTTGGAAATGTCTCTCCAGTATTCTGGCAGGAAGAAGAAATCGACTGGGATTACGGATACTAATAAAATATAATACTGCATGCTTCTATATACCTGCATGGCCTGTCCTTATTTATGGGCAGGCTTTTTAAAGATTTGCCGTAAACATTGAACTGCCCTTACAGCCGATTATTGCCGTATAGTAGAATGACTGTCTACTGCCTGGGCACTTTAGTATTTCAACATGCCAGATTTACTTTACAAAATGAATGATTTACTATCCAAAATCCGAAATGTTCTTCTGCCGGCTAATTATAGAAATAAGAACTCAGTCTAATGCAGGCGTTCCAATAGGACCGGTTCATCTCTGCTTTTTGCCCCTATAATCTCCGATTACTCTTAAGACGCCTCCTCCGTTTTGCTTTTCTGCCGGCATGGAGCCATCCCTTTTTTAAGAAGAACAACAGCATTAGAGCCGCTATAACCGCCATGAATCCTAAAATAGCATAATAACCATGCTGCCATTCTAGCATAGGCATATACTCAAAATTCATACCGTATACCCCTACTATAAAGGTCAAAGGCATAAAAATGGTCGTGATGACAGTGAGTGTCATCATAATTGAATTCATTGTATTTGAATTCATAGACAAATAACTATCACGTATATCAGCTGAAAAATCCCGGTATAGCTCAAGCATTTCAACTAGCTTAAGCAGGTGATCGTAGACATCATGAAAGTATAGCTGCTGTTCCTTTAAGTAATTCAGCCGGTCTGAATGAATGATGCGGTATAAGAGATCTCTCATTGGCAGAATCGTCCTTCGGATACTTGATAAATCTGCCCTGACATCAAAAACTCTTTCCATCAATTCGCTGATACTTTCATTGTCTGCATTATCCTCCAAGGCGTTCAATTCTTCCTCAAGCTTATACACCGGTGGAAAAAAATCGTCCACTAGTTTATCAATAATTGCATGCATTAAGAAGAAAGGTCCTTTTTGGATATTTTCATCAGATTTTGTCCTTTCCCAAAGAAGGTCAAACTGCGGTATTTTCTCATTATGAAAAGTAACGAGGAAGTCATCGCCAATAAATAAATCTACTTCAGCAGGAATGAGATTCTCTGCGTTCAATTCATGTAAAACGATAAACTGATAATTATCATAGAAATCGAGCTTAGGACGCTGATTAAAGCTGTCAAGGCAATCCTCTATCGCAAGTGGATGAAAATGAAAATAATGGGATAGCAATTTCACCTCAGATTCATCTGCATGGCAAAAATCTGCCCAATACCATTTGGGCTCCATTGCCAAGATGTCCTCTAAAGCTATATCGTACAAAGTTTTATTATCTTTAGTAACAACACAAGTTCTTATCATAATCTTCAAATCTCCACTAATTAAGTCTAATGTTAGCTAACAAGCCTATGTATGGTAGCTTTCTCATATTTAATAAAATTTCTTCAGTTAAAACCATTATTAACAATATAAAGTTTGTCTATCGATTTTTCAGCCGGGTTGTACTATAGTACTTAATAAAGCCAGTAATAGGAGGTCTACACAGATTGGAGCATTTAATCAATCCTCAAGTAAGAAATATTGAAATTTCAGGAATCAGAAAATTTTTCAATTCTGTTTCTCATTTTAAAGAAATGGTTTCATTAACAATCGGACAGCCGGATTTTCCTACTCCGGAACATATAAAGGAAGCGGCGAAATCAGCGATTGATGCAAACTTTACCGTGTATACCCATAATGCGGGATATATAGAGCTAAGGCAAGCTACTGCTGAATATATGAATAAGAAATACAATTTATCCTATAATCCTGACAGTGAAGTAATTGTAACAGCCGGAGCCAGTGAGGGGATTGATATTTCATTCCGGACAATACTGTCACCGGGATGTGAAGTCATACTTCCAGGACCAGTCTATCCAGGTTATGAGCCAATTATCAAGCTTTGCGGCGCCGTTCCGGTTTATGCTGACACAACCAAAAACGGATTCAGGTTAACTGCGGATATCTTGAAAACCTACATAACAGAAAAGACCAGATGCATTGTGCTCCCATATCCGTCGAACCCTACAGGAGTTACCCTTACAGCCGAGGAATTAAAGGAAATCGCGGAGCTAATAAGCGGCAATGACATCTTCATTCTTTCAGATGAAATATACAGCGAACTCGTTTTCGATCAAAAGCATACTTCCATTGCTTCTTATTTGCGGGATCAGACCATTGTGATCAATGGTTTGTCCAAATCACACTCGATGACAGGCTGGAGGATAGGATTCGTTTTCGCACCTGCTTCTATTTCTCAGCATTTAATTAAAGTCCATCAATACAACGTTTCCTGTGCCACCTCGATTTCCCAAAAGGCGGCATATGCAGCTGTAACGGAAGGCATTGATGATGCACTCCCAATGAAACAGGCCTATGCAGAACGCCGGGATTATGTGTATGGGCGGCTTGTCAAAATGGGCTTTGATGTTGTGAAGCCTGACGGTGCATTTTACTTTTTTGTTAGGGTGCCAAAACCTTATTCAGACTCACTTCAATTCGCCCTGGAATTAGCTGAGCAGGTGAAAGTGGCCGTCGTGCCCGGCAATTCATTTTCAGCCCTTGGAGAAGGATATTTCCGCCTATCTTACGCATGCTCAATGGAAATGCTTGAGACCGCACTAAACCGGATCGAACAATTCCTATCAGCTTAAAATATTTTCAACAGATATATATAGTTTATTCCGCTGCAAAAAGCCAGGATGTTTTTAAGCATTCTGGCTTCTTGGCATACATAGCCTTTTGCTGTCCTATATAATCCAATCTCAATGATTTCTTTAATAAAGCTTTCGCAGGAATTTTACTTCCCTATAGCCTTCTTCTTTGTTGGTGGTAGTGACGCTAACCTCAACTATTGATCCTTTTAGACTGTTCAGAATTTTTTCAAACTCTTCAGCTGACTTGGGTTTTGGATATCCTAGGCTTTTCAGTTCCCTGAGCAAGATTTGAAAGCCTGCATTTGTTTCGATATGGCTAAACTTGGCAGGAAGCTGTGCACTGTAATCATTCATAAGAGAAAGCGACCATCGGATCGGATTCATGTTGGTAATTGTTTTATCCCTCTTAAACCCATCCACTCGGACAACATATCTGCCGTCCTCCAGTTCATTGAATTTTGCTTCAATATCCTCAAATAACCCCATAAAAAAGCGCCCCTTCCATTTTGCCTTTATATCAAGGTTATTCATGAAAAGGGACACCTATGTTTTTTAGCGAAAAGTAAACTAAGCTTTTAATCACTCATACCTGTTCATTTCCGCTCTAGTGGCGGTTCGGAACCCTCCTCGCCACTTGCGCCTGAGGGGTCACCCTTGATCCGCTTTTCCCGCAGGAGTCTCACACCTTCCGCTCCGATCAACTAAGCTCCAAAAGAACCAATTATTCCCAGTATTTATAGATTGCTTGTGTACCACTGTTTTCTTCTCCTGATTGGGCGAGCTCCTCGTACAACGATTTAGCGAGTGACAGCCCTGGAACTTCCATACCCATTTTTTCTGCCTCTTTAAATGCGATATTCATATCCTTAATAAAATGCTTAATGTAAAAGCCAGGTTCAAAATCTCCCTTTATCATTCGAGGGGCAAGATTGGATAGCGACCAGCTTCCCGCCGCTCCTGAACCGATGCTCTTCAGTACCTGCTCCTGGTTCAATCCGGCTTTTCTGGCATAAACCATGGCTTCACTAACAGCAATCATGTTTGCAGCGATTGCAATCTGGTTGCACATTTTCGTATGCTGCCCGGCCCCTGCAGTACCCTGATGAACGATATTGGCACCCATCAGGTCTAAAATGCCTTTTACCTCAATAAAATCCTGCTCATCGCCGCCAACCATAATCGTCAGTCTTGCTTCTCTGGCTCCGATATCTCCGCCTGAAACCGGAGCATCGATGGCACCCATGCCTCTCTCTTTAGCTGCCCGGTAAATTTTTTCGGCAAGAGAAGGTGTTGAGGTTGTCATATCGATAAGGAATGTTCCTTCAGAACCATTCTTTATGATTCCTTCCTCTCCAAGATATATTTCTTCCACATCGGACGGATATCCAACGATTGTTATAATTACATTTGCTATTCCTGCCAGCTCTTTTGGCGATTCTGCCCACTCAGCCCCTGCATCCAGCAAATCCTGCGCTTTCTCCTTCGTTCTTGTATAGACGGTTACCTTATAACCGTCCTTCAATAGATGCCCAGCCATGCTTTTTCCCATTACGCCAGTCCCTATAAATCCAACAATAGTATTTTCCTTCGAAATTGCCATTATCGCACCCCGTTTTCAAAATGAGCAGCATCCGCTTCGAGTCTAAATCGATCTGACCATTCCTCCATCAACTAAATACGCCCCACCGGTCATATATGTATTAGCATCAGATGCAAAAAAGACTATCGCCCGCGCAAACTCTTCCGGTCTTCCATAGCGGCCAAGCGGGATCTTGCTCTTAGCGTTCTTTTCAACCTCTTCACGGCTTATCCCCAGTTTTTCAGCATTTACGTCATCCAAATGGCGAACCCGGTCGGTTGCGATCCGTCCTGGTGCAACCGTATTTACTAAAATGTTAAATGGCGCGAGCTCTTCAGCTAACGTTTTAGATAAACCAACAATTGCAGTGCGGAATGTGTTAGAAAGAATCAGACCTGGAATCGGTTCTTTAATGGAAGAGGAAGCAATGTTAATAATTTTCCCGCCGTTCTTTTTTAAGTACGGAAGCGCTTTACGGATAATTCGTATGTAGCTTAATAAATTTAATTCGAATGAAGCTTGCCACTGTTCATCTGTCATCTGTTCAAAACTTCCTGCAGGCGGGCCGCCGGCGTTATTCACCAAAATATCAATGCCCCCAAATTCCTCTGAGATCTTTTTAATTATTGCATCAATATCTTCTGTTTTTGTAATATCAGCTGCAATAAAAGCTGTTCTGCCGGGACCCAATGCATTCAGATCCGAATTTACTTTTTGAAGTTTATCTTCATTTCTGCTTACAAGCAGCACATTTGCTCCCTCGTTTACCAGTTCGCGGGCTGTCGCTTCACCAAGTCCCTGGCTGGAAGCAATCACCAATGCGTTTTTTCCCTTTAACCCTGTTTCCATATCTCATTCCTCCTTTTATCTTCAATTTTTATTATATCTTTTAACACACTTATTGAAAAATAAGAACTTAATAATTTTTCAGAAATTTAAAAATGCACACGTGTGGTTAGAAGAACATAATGATTCCCGCTTCCTGTCTCAAAAAGCAAACGTATTGTTTCGTGTGGTCATCCAGGCTTGTTGCTGAGCTTAAGCTAGACCCACACTACTTTTGTTATTATTTTTTTCTTTGGCTATATTAAAGCTCATTGTTGATTTTGACACTTTGTTGAGGTATAGCTGCAGCGCCCAGCCCCTCGAATGTTGTGACCAAAGGCCGTCACAACCCTGGTCAAAATCCAGGCGCTTCGGAAGGCAAAAAGCGCTTCTGTCAGCGCTTGGATTATGCTCGTCGGACTTGCACAGGATGTGCTGGCGTCAACGTTTGGCACAGGACGTGCCAGAACTTAGTCGACGTTCCTTTTTTCAGGATGTGGGTCAAACGGCGTTGCCATATGTCGTGGCGAACTTAGCCTTTCTTCCTCTGTCAGGGCGCATTCGCTTTTCTATATTGGAGCTGAAGGTGCGAGACTCCTGCGAGAAAAGCCGGTCAAGGGAGACCCCACAGGCGTCGTGTAGGCTCCCGAAAACGCCACTAGAACAGAAATCAACAGGCAAGTTTAACAGAGACTTTTCATTAAGACAAAAAAAGCCGGCTTGAGTTTTTGCTCGAGCCGGCTAAAAAGGGGGAAATGAGAATGTCAGCTACTTTAAAGAGCTAACAAATTGTGCATGCTTACTTTTACCCGTTACAAAACAGGTTTAAACATATTTTTATATTTTTTTAAGGAAAAAATTTATAGCTCCCGTAGTTCAGCAATATTTACATCACTAGGATCATTCGGGCGCCCTCTTAAGAATACACGTGCAGTACTGCCATCCTCATTAAGAGAATCGATCCACACATTCGCTCCATTGTATTCAACATGAATATCCGCGGATGAGGATAAAATTTGCTTTACACGATTTGCATCCATAACTCCCAACTCCTAACATCAATTTATTAATAGGATTTGACATAAGAACAGATTTTATCCAATAAAATACACCTTGTCCCTAAATTAGACAAGGTGTATTGCTTTACTTATATATTCTCAGTTGCTCTTTTAACAGCATTCATTACGTCCTGATTTGTTTCCAATGTCAGTACAGATTCGGCCAAGCTCTTCATGTCTTCCTGAGAAAGTTTCCTGATCAGTGAACGTGCTTTAAGGATGGAAGTTGCGCTCATGGAAAATTCGTCGAGGCCTAAACCTAACAGAACTGGAATGGCAATTTCATCGCCCGCCATTTCGCCGCACATTCCTGCCCATTTGCCTTCCTTATGCGCTGCATCAATAACCATTTTAACCAGGCGCAGTATAGCCGGGTTATATGGCTGATACAGATAGGAAATCCGCTCATTCATCCGGTCAGCGGCCATTGTGTATTGAATTAGGTCATTCGTTCCGATGCTGAAGAAATCAACTTCTTTTGCGAACGTATCAGCCATCACAGCAGTCGATGGAATTTCCACCATGATACCCACTTCAATTTGTTCAGCGATCTTATTGCCTGCATCAATTAGCTTTTGCTTCTCTTCTAAAAGGATGGCTTTTGCTTGGCGGAACTCGCCTAGGGTAGCTATCATCGGGAACATGATTTTCAAGTTTCCATATTGGCTTGCACGGAGAAGTGCACGAAGCTGTGTACGGAAAATATCCTGCTCTTCAAGGCAAAGGCGAATCGCACGATAACCCAAGAATGGATTCATTTCCTTAGGCAGGCTAAGATATGGAAGTTCTTTATCACCGCCAATGTCAAGCGTCCGGACAACCACCGGCTTGCCTTCCATGCCCTCCAAAACAGCTTTATATGCTTCAAACTGCTCATCTTCCGTAGGAAGCTGGTCTCTTCCCATGTACAGGAATTCAGTCCTGTATAGACCGACACCTTCCCCGCCATTTCTGATAACACCTTTCAGGTCCTTTGGCGTACCAATATTAGCGGCTAACTCCACGTGATGGCCATCAGCAGAGACTGTTTTTTCGTTAACCAGCTTTGCCCATTCAGCCTTCTGAGCCTCAAATGCTCCTTGTCGCTGTTCATATTCTTCAACAAGCTCAGGAGTCGGGTTGATATGGACTTGTCCGGTTAAGCCGTCAACGATCACTATGTCGCCATTTCGTATTGTTTCAGTTGCTTCCTTTGTTCCCACTACCGCTGGAATCTCCATTGATCGGGCCATAATAGCAGAATGAGATGTCCTGCCTCCGATATCGGTAGTGAAACCCTTCACATAATTACGGTTAAGCTGAGCGGTATCCGAAGGGGTAAGGTCTTCTGCGATTATGATCACTTCCTCAGCAATCATACTTGGGTTTGGAATTCTGACATTCAATAAATGTGCCAGTACACGCTTTGTTACATCGCGGATATCGGCAGCACGCTCTTTCATATATTCATTATCCATTTGCTCAAACATCGCAACAAATACATCCGCTGTTTCCTTTAGAGCGAATTCAGCGTTTACGTTTTCGCTTTTGATTTTATCTTCAATCGGGCCTAAAAGCTCAGGGTCGCTTAATACGAGAAGATGGGCATCAAAAATGGCTGCTTTGTCAGCGCCCAATTCCTTTTCAGCGCGATCCCTGATGGACTGCAATTCTGACTTGGAAGTCGTAACTGCTTCCTGGAAACGCTCCACCTCATCTTCAGGTGCCTCGATTGTTTTTTTGATAACAGTTAAATCCGGTTCAATCAAACGGTATGCCTTGGCTATGGCAATACCGCTTGAAGCCGCTATCCCTTGCAGCATAGTTGACATTATTCAGCTAAGCCTTCTTTTTTCAAGGTTTCTGAAAGAGTGTTAAGCGCATCCTGCTCGTCGCTGCCTTCTGCAGTAATTGTAATATCTGCACCCTGACCGATACCCAGCGACATAACGCCCATAATAGATTTAAGATTTACTTTCTTGCCTTTATATTCAAGATTAATGTCTGAATCGAATTTACCTGCAGATTGTACTAGTAACGTCGCCGGACGTGCATGAATTCCTGTTTCAGCTGTAACTTTAAATGTTTTTTCTACCATGGGAACCATTCTCCTTTAAAAATAATCTAAAAAAAGCAAACATACTTTTCTGCCATCTATAACTATCTTTCTCATAATACCCATTAAAGGATAAAGTATGTTAGGAAATACAAAATTGATGCCAAGTTGTAATAACTTATGCGTATGTAGAAGTCAGACAACAGACAACATTTAACATAATAGCATTTCCGACGAAGACAAACAATGCCCCCATCCCTTTTTTATAAAAGAATGGTACAAAATTTTTCATCCAAAATCAAATATAAATAGCTGAAAAGGCAGCAATATCTTTTTAATTCTGGTTTGTATATTTGAAAGTATTTATGTGTTGCTATTTCAAAAACAATTGTCTTTTCGTAAAAGGCAGAGGCTTGCTTTATAATGTCTTCCAACGATTGTCCCGTTTTTTGCATAAAAAAGGACCGGATTGTACCGGTCACCGTTAAGGTATAACATGTTTGAGTAAAGCTTCGCTATCGTTTGGTTTCATATTATTTATGGCATTTACTGCAATCCTCATCTGAATTACAGATGCTTTTAATGCTGTTTCATTGTTTAAGTCCTCGTTTAGCATTATTTCGACAAGATTATTTATCACTCTGGAGTTCCACTCAGCAACATGCTTTAGCGAAGACTGGTCAAAGTTCCTGCCTTCCTGAATCATTTCCTTTAAGATCATATTATTCAGCAACTTCAGTCTTAACAGCAAGCTTTGGTCTTTAATAGCCATCCCTCCAGTGTTTTTTAATACAGCCTATGTTTTATATAAAAAAAAAGAACTACAATAACAACTTGTAAATAGAAAAAAGTCAAAAATTCATCATTTTTAGCTTGAAAACATCCATTATTTTCAGTTTTAAGGGGAGGATGCATATGAATTAAACGGGAAGAAGCCTTTCGCTTTTCCTTTCCAGTTCTGTTTCAGGATATTTTGTTATAACAAGAGTTAATGAGGAGTCCGGAGTAAGCAAAAAAGGGCTCATGGAATCCTTAGGATATTAGCCCGAACGGTGCAAGGTTCGTTCCAGTCTTAATTTCCCTGTCGATTCTGCATAAGAGCATACGCTTCCCTTTCATGTACACTCTGCGGCCATTACTTTACCCGGTACTCTAGTTTGGCAAAAACAACAGACTGGAAAGTACCTCTACGGCTTTTCTATTAAACAGACTAAAGATGTGCAATCCATGTGAATCATGGTGGCTAAAACTATATCGGAGGAAGCAAATTTAAATTACTCTCATGCAAGTAATTTAAAGCCCGCTTATATCGGTCCAGGTCTGAAACTATATAAAGAAAGACCAAATCACAGATGATTTGGTCTTTCTTTAGGTTTAGGGAATGTTTTTTTCCTAGTCATATATCATTTTCCGGGTCATGCCGCCATCAATAACAATATTCTCTCCATTGACAAAGTCATTGCCCTCCACACACAGATATTGGCAAGCCCTTGCAATATCTGAAGGTTTGCCTACGCGGCCTGACCAATGCTGAGTATGGTCTTCTTCCTTCAGATTTTCATAATCTGTGTTCTGGATCCATCCCGGGCTAATGGAGTTTACTCTTATCCGTTTCTCGCTTAAAGACGCTGCAAGGGCATGAGTTAAAGCGAAAATGCCTCCCTTTGAGGCCGCATAGGCTTCCGAATCAGGTTCAGACATAAAAGCCCTCGTAGATGAAATATTAACAATGCTGCTGCCGGGCTTCATGACTCTGGCTGCTTCCCTTGAAGCAAGGAAGACACTTCTAAGATTGGAAGCAATTATGTCATCCCATTCCATTGCCGATAGGTCAAAAAGGGGTTTAAAGGCTGAAACACCCGCATTATTAATTAAAACATCTATTTTCCCAAAATATTTAACTGTCTCCTGAACCACTCTTTTAATGTCGGACTCTTGTCTTACATCCGTTTCAATAAACAAAGAATTCCCGCCTGCAGCTTTAATGAGATTTACCGTCTCTTCCCCGTTTGCCTTCTCTTTATCTGCTACAACTACATTGGAACCCTCTGCGGCAAAGGTTCTGGCAATTTCCCTGCCAATACCGCTGCCAGCCCCGGTCACAATTACTGCCCTGCTGATGTTTTCTGTCATCATTATGCACTCCTTACTTGGGTTTTAGGAAAAGTTAATCTGCCTATTTTGCCCTTCCTAACCGGCATATGTATACCCTGCCATTTCATCTCTGAATTTTGCTGCACCTCATTCTATATATACCAACTTATGGTGTATTTAATCATTTAAACATTTAGTAAGAAATTAAGAAACATATTTAGTTCCATAAAATTGAAGTCTTAGTATATTTCAGATCATAACAGGCAATCTATGTTCAGGAGGTGAATACAATGGAACCACAAAAGCCAGGAAATCCAAACATGCCAGATTTCAAAGAAATGGAAGATCGTGTTATGGCACCGCGAAACGCACAGCCTACCCTTGTAATCAAAACAAATCTGGATCCGGAAAACCCTGAAGAATTCAATCCATATGCTCAAAATTCTAATAAAGCTGAAAAGGATCAATTCGATAATTTTTTTGAGGAGTAGAGCCATTCACTCCTCATTTTTTATATGAAAGAGTAGATAAGCAAACGATATAATAATTTCTGTTAATATAAACAAGGCCCTGTTTATGATTCTGGATTTTATTTTTTCATTTCTTTAAAGGCCTCCGTAAAGAAAGATATTCTATACTTTTAATTTCATAGGGTTTGCAAAGCTTGATGGCAAGGTCTGCAGCCCTGCCTTTCTGCTTATGGAAAACATGGGGTGAACAATTAACAACCAGTGTTGCCCCGTTCCTGAAAGTAACGGTAAGTGTTTCATCATCAAAGTTCTCTAAGTGGCGGGGAAAGATCCACATGCAATCATGTGACTTAGGAGAAAGCGTCGGAAAAGCATATATACGCTGCAGGGGACATATGAGCAATGGAGTCTTCTTATAATGCTTTAAAAGCCATCTGGCCGATTCGAGTCTTCCGCTATACCCGGCCCCTCCATTAAGACACGCTTCATTAAGAAGCATCCGTATTGGCTTATGGGTGAGATATATCCCTTTTACATCATAAATAATTGTTTGAAACTGAGGATGGAGTGCAGGAGCCAAGCCCATAGTCGACCGCGACACCTTATATCGTTCATTTTCTTCCATATTCTCTTTCCCCTCCTAAATATTCTTATAATAAAGATAATATAGAAAATGAAAGAGGTTTTCTTCCATAATAGGGCAATACTTGTTACAAAATTTCGAATTATTTGTCAAAAGTCCCTGTTAAAAGAACGGCTCTATTTTAAGTGCTGTCTCTATTTAACCTTCCACACCTCACCCCTCCCTATAATCACATTCAGATATTTATGGATATTAAACATATTTTGCTGCTGATTTTATAATCTAGGCATCTATCATAATTCAGCTTGCCAAAGTAGACCAAAATTTATCCGGAGTAGTTGGTTAATTTTTGCCCATGACCATTTATAATTAAGAATTACGTTTATTTATAAGAGGAGATGGACAGTAGGACACAGTAGGTTTCAGTTTTAGAAAAGATACTACTTTTTCTCAATAAAAAATAAAAAAGTGACTAGTAGAGTCACTTTTTTATTCTTCCTTATCAGGGCCTAAATAAGCATTACAATGCGCAGCCTTCTGTCGGAGAATTTATGCAAGATTATCAGGTTTAACAATGTGCTGGGCCGGTAAACCCGCTACTGTAATTGGCTTACTAATATGCTGGACTGGCAGTCCTGCTACTGTAATTGGCTTGCTAATATGCTGGACTGGCAGTCCTGCTACTGTAATTGGCTTGCTAATATGCTGGGCCGGCAGTCCCACTACTGTAATTGGCTTGCTAATATGCTGGGCTGGCAGTCCTGCTACTGTAATCGGTTTGCTAATATGCTGGGCTGGCAGTCCTGCTACTGTAATCGGTTTGCTAATATGCTGGGCCGGCAGTCCTGCTACTGTAATCGGTTTGCTAATATGCTGGGCCGGCAGTCCTGCTACTGTAATTGGCTTGCTAATATGCTGGGCCGGCAGTCCCGCTACTGTAATTGGCTTGCTAATATGCTGGGCCGGTAAGCCTGCTACCTTGTCATCATTTTTACTTACACCAACAAATCCAGCTAACGCCAGTGTTAATAAAGATCCTACTATTAATTTCTTCAAATTGGTATTCTCCTTTTTAAAATTTTATTTATTAATATGATACTAGCACTAGGAGATAAATTTTTCCATTTCAATTTTAACTAATTTTGCAAATTTTTCATTATCTTGTATGGTAAAGATGCTTATCGCCTTTTCAAACCACTTTCTTGCTATTTCTATCTCTTCTAGCTTGCTAAAATTTTCTCCCAATTGATAATGAAATTCCCCAAAAAGATATAATAATTCATTATTTATACAAATCGATATTCCTTGTTGACTATATAAATTTGATTCTTTAAATTTGCTTTGCTCTGTAAGTGTCTGTGAAAGTCCGAAAAGGATACGAAGTTCTACTTTAGGATCAACTAGGTATGGAAGGTTATTCACGTTTTCACGAGCATCCTTAAAATATTTCTCAGCAGTTTCTGGGTTACCGGTCAAATTCTCAATAATTGCAATGCTAATCATTATTTCTATTTCTTGCTCTGTCAGGGAAATTAACTGTTCATTTGTTAATCGAATCGCTTGTTTCAAAATATGTAAAGATTCTTCTCTTAATCCATTCAAATGAAATAGGCATATACCTTCATGCCATAGTAAAAATTGCTTTCTTGATGGTTCCTGAAAAACCGGATTTTCCATTTCCCGCTGGACAATCGTAAAAATTGCTTCATAATTACGCTGCCTTTTATACTTGTTGATTAAATCATATATAGCAGTTTTATAGTCAAAAACCCCAGTAACCGAAATGTTAAAAAAGGTGTTAAAATTAATGTTTAATCGTTCGGTAAGAAGATATATCTGTTCAATGCCTGGATATTTCTCCCCCCTTTCAAACTGTTCCAGTTCTTCAACGGTACAGATGTCGCTTGCTAATTGGTTTAAATCAAGCCCTTTATATAACCTTAATGATTTAATCATTTCCCCAACATTGATACCTAACATCTTATGCCCTCCACAAAAAAAATGATGCTTATAATTTAATATATCATTTCTGGCATTAAGGTTTACGAGAATTTTTTGAATTTTTATATTTTCTTATAAGTTCTTATATTAACAGAGTAAATAGGTCAGAATATTCACAAATAATGAGCAATATTCCCTAATGAATTATGGTAAAAAATCCCGTATTATAAAATGAGAAAATTTATTTCATTACTGAGGTTTATTTTGAAACGAAAGAGGGTATGAAACAACTTGTTGCCCACTAAAAAACAATGCCCCAACTGCCAGAATTCTTTGTTTGATAGTAAGTCCTTCAGTAATCAGTTAAATCAAATGAAGGATCTTTTCATTAATGACAAGAATGCCTTTTTGGAGGGTGTTGAGGATCTTCTGGTTGTGTCCCCTTTGCCGTTTGATATTCTTATTGATATTCGCCGCTCTATCACGGAAGAATTATTCAATGAGATTACATTTAAAAAAATAATACATACAGCGCTGGCCCCCTTTAAGTATGAGCATCAATGCTTTTATTGCGGGTATTCATCTAAATCCCTTTTATCCGAGAGTTTTATATTCCCCTTTTCCGGCTGGTCTTTAAAAGGCTTATTGGGCGGAGAATAGCTCTAAAACAGCTTTTTCGTATGTTGCATCAAATAAAATAGATAAAGCAGCTTGGGATCCCAAAGCTGCTCTTTTTTATAAAAAATGGAAGGCCCCGAGTTATGAAGGCCTTCCTGATTACTGGTAAATGCTTCATTCTTTTCTTGACACCAGAATGGAGTTGCTATTTTCTGTTTGCTTATTAAATGAACAGTTAAAAAAAGTTTAGTATAAAAGGCTCCTTTTCTTCTACTCAGGTCTGTTCTTCATTAATCCATTTCTTTACATCAGGTGGATTGAATGCCTTAAATTGTTCAATCAATTGATCCGGTTTTGATTCAATGAATACCATGGACCGGTATTTTTCATGCATGAATTGCTGGTCGGTCATGTGATCAAAAAAGGCAACAAGCTTGTCATAATAACTATTCACATTTAAAAGGCCAAACGGCTTATGATGCAGTCCCAGCTGTGCCCATGTAAATATCTCAAAAAATTCTTCCATGGTCCCGGGCCCCCCAGGCAATGCTATAAAACCATCAGCTAAATCAGCCATTTTTGCTTTTCTTTCGTGCATCGATCCAACAACAAAAAGTTCTGTTAAGTTGGGATGTGATATTTCACGGTCCTCAAGCATCTGGGGAATCACTCCAATTACTTCCCCTCCCTCATCCAGTACGGTATCAGCTATTTGTCCCATCAGGCCTACACTTGAACCACCATAAACGAGAGTGATACCTCTTTTAACCATCTCCTTCCCTAATTCGATGGCTCCTTCTCTAAAAATACTTGACGCCCCGCTGCTTGAACCGCAAAAAACCGCTATACGCTGCAATGCAAATACCCCCTTTCCCCTCATCTATTCACTCAATTGTACTGTTTCCCTTTTTGCTTCAAACAATAATTTTGTTAAATTATTATATTTTTATGTTAATATCACGGGCTTTATAATATGGATAGTCCATTTGCTTTTGAATTTTTTCCGCCGCTCCCTGTCCTGCTAACAGTTCACAGATGTAAAGCCCAAGATCAACGGACGTTGAACACCACCGCCTGTAATGATATTGCCATCTTTAACAATGCGTCAATCACTTACAATTTATCCCATATTCAATCCTTGCTGGTAAATCTGCATAAATCAATACTGCGTTAATAACGCTAATTTTCAACCAAAAAAGATGGTTCGTTTTTTAAAAAAATCGAACCATCTTTTTTCACTATTATTAAGGCAGAAGGGTTGCTCCCATTAAATAGCGGTCAACTTCCCTTGCTGCTTCACGGCCCTCATTGATTGCCCAAACAATCAGGCTTTGACCTCTCCGTGCATCACCGGCGGCGAATACGCCTTGTACATTTGTTGTGTATTCGCCATATGCTGCGTCAATTTTATTGTTACGTGCAGCTACACCAAATTGGGTTAACAGCGGCTGTTCCGTCCCTTCAAACCCGATTGCGATGAACACATGCTGGGCCGGCCATACTTTTTCTGTTCCAGGAATTTCATTGAAGACGTATTGGCCGGATTCAGTTTTTACTTTTTCCATCTGAATCGTGACCAGTTCTTTTACATTCCCGTCTGCATCTGAGACGATTTCCTTCGTCTGAATCAAATATTGACGAGGGTCGCTTCCGAATTTTGCTTCTGCTTCTTCATACGCATAGTCAAGCGTGTATACCTCGGGCTGTGCCGGCCACATATTTTCCGGGGTGCGTGACGCAGGCAGTTGAGGATGCTTGCCAAATTGTACGACGCTCCGGGAATTTTGGCGCAGGGCGGTTGCGACACAGTCAGCACCTGTGTCCCCTCCTCCGATAACAATGACATCCTTCCCTTTTGTATCAATGAACTGACCGTCCTGAAAATCAGAATCCAATAAGCTCTTTGTCGTTGTAGTTAAGTAGTCCATCGCAAAATGGACTCCGTTCGCTTGTCTGCCTTTAAGCACCAAATCGCGCTGCTTCTGAGCTCCGGTGCAAAGGATTACCGCGTCGAACTGACTTTTTAGCTCCTCGGCTGAAATGTCTTTTCCAACTTCGGTATTAGTAATGATATCTATTCCTTCCTGGATAAGCAAATTGATTCGTCGTTCAACAATTTCCTTTTCAAGCTTCATATTCGGAATGCCGTACATCAGCAGCCCGCCGGCGCGGTCTGATCGCTCATAAATAGTAACGGTGTGCCCTGCTTGATTAAGCTGGTCTGCAGCGGCCAATCCTGCCGGACCTGATCCAATAATGGCAATCTTTTTTCCGGAACGGCTCTGTGGAATCCTCGGTGCAATCCACCCGTTTGCAAATCCTTTATCGATAATTGAGCGCTCAATATTTTTTATCGTAACCGCTGGATCAGTAATGGCCAGAGTGCAGGACCCTTCGCATGGGGCCGGGCAAACACGCCCTGTAAATTCCGGAAAATTATTTGTTTTCATAAGCCGTTCCAATGCTTCTTTCCATCTGCCCCGGTAAACTAAATCATTCCACTCGGGAATCAGATTATCAATTGGACAGCCTGCTGTTCCACGATCCAATTCAATGCCCATATGGCAGAAAGGAGTGCCGCAATCCATGCACCTTGCTCCTTGACGGCTTAACATTTCATCAGAGAAAGGAGCTGAATATTCTTTCCAGTCGCTTACACGTGTCATCGGATTTCGTTCTTTAGCTTTTTCACGGCTATATTCCATAAATCCTGTTGCTTTTCCCATATCCCTCTCTCCTTTCTTATTGGGTAACTGGTTCCTTCTTTTTTAAAGGCGTTTTTTCTTTTGCAGCGTTAGCTTGAAACGCACTTAAGATGGCTTGTTCATCAGTCAGCCCAGCCAGCTTTTCCTGCTGAATGCGGTCCATCATCCGCTTATAATCCTTTGGTATTACTTTAACGAATTTTTTAACCAATTGAATCCAGTTCTCCAGCACATAGTTCGCCTTTGGACTGTCAGTGTATTTCAAATGATGGGAAATCATTTCACGCACTTCCTTTATTTCCTGGGCATTTTCAAGTGCTTCAAAACCGATCATTTCCTGATTGCATAATGACTTAAATTCAGCCGCATCATCAGCAAGAATATAGGCGATGCCACCTGACATTCCAGCAGCAAAGTTCTTCCCGGTGTTTCCTAAAATTACAACGCGGCCTCCAGTCATATATTCACAGCCATGATCACCAATTCCCTCAACAACCACATGAACACCGCTATTACGGACGGCAAAACGTTCGCCGGCGCGTCCATTAATATAAGCTTCACCACTTGTGGCACCATATAGGGCAACATTTCCTGCAATAACGTTTTCCGCTGATATTAACTTGGACACAGCAGGTGATTTTACAATCAGTTTGCCGCCAGATAATCCCTTTCCGACATAGTCATTGACATCCCCTGTTACATACATGGACATTCCTTTTGGAACGAATGCCCCAAAACTTTGTCCGGCAGAGCCTGTAAACCGCAGGGTGATTGTATCTTCAGGCAGCCCGGCTTCGCCATGGCGCTTTGAAATTTCACTTCCTACAATCGTACCAACTACACGGTTGACGTTGGTAATCGGCAATGACAGATCAATTGGAGTCAATGTGTCTATTGCAGATTGAACGGCTGGCAGTATTTTCTGAATATCAATTGATTCATCAATCTTGTGATTTTGCGGATTCTTGAAAGTTCGGCCACCTTCAGGCTGGTATAAAAGCGTCGTTAAATCTAAATGCTTTGCTTTCCAATGTTCTTTAGCCCGGTTGCTCATACTTAATACATCAGTTCTGCCAACCATTTCTTCAACCGTTTTAAAGCCCAGCTCTGCCATAAGCTCACGAACTTCCTGCGCGACAAAACGCATATAATTAACGACATAGTCAGCATGACCAGTGAATTTTTCGCGCAATTCCGGATTTTGTGTCGCTACTCCCACCGGACATGTATCCAAATGACATGCACGCATCATGATGCATCCAAGTACAATAAGAGGAGCTGTTGCGAACCCGAACTCTTCTGCTCCAAGCAGCGCAGCCATGACAACATCTCTTCCAGTCATCAGCTTGCCGTCTGTTTCCAGGATCACGCGATCTCTTAATCCATTTAGCATCAGTGTCTGATGTGCCTCAGCAAGACCAAGCTCCCAAGGAAGCCCCGTATGCTTAATGCTTGTTTTCGGGGATGCTCCTGTTCCTCCATCATAGCCGCTGATCACAATGACATCTGCGGCACCTTTTGCCACACCTGCGGCAATTGTGCCGACGCCGGCCTTTGATACCAATTTCACGCTGATTCTTGCATTCCGATTCGCATTTTTTAAATCATGAATAAGCTGTGCTAGATCTTCAATCGAGTAGATATCATGATGCGGAGGTGGTGATATGAGGCCCACACCCGGTGTTGACCCACGCACTTCAGCAACCCATGGATATACCTTGTTACCCGGAAGCTGCCCGCCTTCTCCTGGCTTAGCACCCTGAGCCATCTTGATTTGCAGTTCATCTGCATTGACAAGATAATGGCTCTTCACACCAAAACGGCCGGAAGCGATTTGTTTTATGCCGCTTCGGCGGTTATCTCCATTTTCATCCATTTCATTCCGTGATGCATCTTCTCCGCCTTCACCCGAGTTGCTTTTTGCTCCAAGACGGTTCATCGCTATGGCTAATGTTTCATGAGCCTCTTTGCTTAATGAGCCGAATGACATTGCACCGGATTTAAAGCGGCGTACAATGGAATCCACTGATTCCACTTCTTCGAGCGGCAGGGATGGGCGCTGTTGATTGAAATTAAAAAGATTACGCAAAAAGCCAAGGCGCTCCTCGTTCGCCATTTGTGAAAATTGTTTAAACAATTGGTAATCGCCTTTTCTGGTCGCCCATTGAAGCGTATGGATCGTTTTTGGGTTAAACGCATGGTGTTCCCCGGTTTTTCTCCATTGAAAATCGCTGCCCGGCTCCAATGTGGCATCTATAGAAGCAGCAAATGCTTCCTTGTGCCGGATCATTGCTTCCTCAGAAATGGTATCTAATCCAATTCCCCCAATTTGGGAAGCCGTACCGGTAAAATAACGATCAATTACAGGGACGCCAATGCCTACCGCTTCGAAAATTTGCGCTCCGCGGTAACTCTGCACTGTAGAAATCCCCATTTTTGACATGACTTTGACAACACCTTCAGTCACGGCTTTTACATACTTGCTGACCGCTTCTTCATAGCTCACCTTCAGGCTGCCATCAGCCACTGCTTGCTTGAAGACTGCATATGCGAGATATGGGTTAATTGCATCAACACCATAACCGATGAGGGCTGCAAAATGATGGACTTCCCTGATCTCCCCTGATTCAACAATAATACTTGCTTTTGTACGGATACCCTTTCGGATCAGTTCCTGATGCAGTGCGCTTGCAGCCAATAAAGGCGGTATGGCAACTTCAGATTTGTTCATGCTGCGGTCAGATAAGATGATGATGCTTGTTCCTTCTTCAACCGCCCTTTCTGCTTCGTTGCAAATCTCCAAGAGTCGATTCTCCAAATCTTCAGAAAACAAAGTTTGAATAACAGTACTCTTAAAGTCTGAATGAATATTGTCTTTCAATTGAGCTAACTGGCCATTCGTCAAGATAGGGGTAGCAAGCTGGATTCTCCGGGCATTCCCTTCATTAGGATGGAGCAAGTTCCCTTCAGCACCCAGAAACGTCATTGTCGAAGTAACAAGATGCTCTCGAATTGAGTCGATCGGAGGATTTGTGACTTGCGCAAATAGCTGCTTAAAGTAGTTGAACAATAACTGAGGCCGATCTGAAAGTACAGCAAGCGGGGAATCATTACCCATCGATCCAAGTGGATCTTTCCCTTCTGTTACAATAGCAAGCAAATATTTATGCACATCTTCATACGTATAGCCGAAAGCTTTTTGGCGGGTGACAAGATCTGTTATTGGCTCATCTTCCCTTTCAAGAAGCGTGTCCTCCATTTTTACTAGCTGATTATCGAGCCATTGCTGATACGGATAAGCCTGGGCCATTTCAGTCTTGATCGTTTCATCAGAAATGATCCGGCCCTGTTCCAAATCAATCAGCAGCATTTTCCCTGGACTTAATCGGTCTTTATAAAGTACATTTTCCGGATCTACCTCAATCACGCCTACTTCGGAAGAGAAAATGATATAATCATCCTTTGTGACATAATAACGGGCAGGACGCAATCCATTGCGATCCAGGATGGCCCCAATCTGCTTTCCATCCGTGAACGAAATGGCTGTCGGACCGTCCCATGGCTCCATTAAAGTGCTATGATATTCATAGAAGGCCTTCTTTTCTTGAGTAATATGCGGGTTCTCGGTCCAAGGTTCAGGAATGAGCATCATTGCTGCATGTGCTGGCGTTCGTCCTGCTAGAACAAGGAATTCAAGGGCGTTATCCAAAATGGACGAATCGCTTCCGTCAGTATCTAAAAGAGGCAGAACTTTTGACAGCTCCTCTCCGAATGCTTCAGATACAAACTGCTGCTCACGCGCTTTCATCCAATTTATATTCCCGCGAAGCGTGTTGATTTCACCGTTGTGAATCAAATAGCGATTCGGATGAGCCCTTTCCCAGCTAGGGAATGTATTTGTGCTAAACCGGGAATGCACTAGAGCAAATCCAGAAACGAATGCCTCATTTTGCAAATCCAAGTAAAATGCATTTACCTGTTCAGGTGTCAACAACCCTTTATAAACAATCGTCCTGCTTGATAGACTCGCAAAATAAAAGCGAAAATCTTTTTGTTTTGCCCAATTTTCTGCCTGTTTGCGGATAATGAATAATTTACGCTCAAATGCCAGATCATTGGCAATTGCTTTGCTTGCGCCGATAAACACCTGCCGGATCACTGGACAGGTTTTTTTTCCTGTTTCCCCGATTTCGTCAATATTTACAGGAACTGTTCTCCAGCCGAGAAGCGTCTGTCCCTCTTCTTCAATCAATCTATTAATGACAGCCTCTATTTCTTTTTGTTCAGATTCATTTCTTGAAAAGAAGATCATGCCTACGCCATAACGGCCTTTTTCTGGAAGTTTTAGTTCAGGGCATGCCAGCCGGAAAAATCCATCCGGAAGCTGTACCATAAGGCCTGCGCCATCACCTGTTAACGGATCGCTGCCCTGGCCCCCTCGGTGATCAAGCTGGCAAAGCATTTTCAGTCCTTTATTTACAATCTCATGTGAAGCATGGCCCTTCAGATGAGCGTATAATCCGATACCGCAAGCGTCATGCTCAAATTCTGGACGGTAGAGACCTTGCGCTTTTGGCAATTGATGATATGTCACTTTTTTTCTCTCCTCCACATTTCGTGTATTTTCACGAAGTTTTAGCTGTTTATTATTGTAGGTTTTCAGATTAATATGAACAATATATAATTTAGATGAAATCAATCTTGAATCAATATATATTTTTTCGGAGGATAAATATGGAGCTGCGTCAATTACGATATTTTATAGAGGTTGCAGAGCGGGAACATGTTACCGAAGCCGCTGAGGAGCTTCATGTAGCGCAATCTGCAATTAGCTTGCAAATCGCCAAATTAGAATCAGAACTTGGAGTCTCATTATTTGAGCGGAAAGGGAGAAATGTGAAATTAACAGAAATCGGAAGAATCTTCCTCACACATGTAAACACTGCGATTAAAGCACTTGACTACGCAAAGACAAAGGTAGATGAATATTTGGATCCTGAAAATGGCACCATCAAAATCGGATACCCAACAAGCCTCGCAGGTAATTTGTTGCCGACTGTTGTCTCCGCTTTTAAGGAAAAACACCCAAACGTAACCTTTTACTTACGCCAAGGCTCGTATACAGCTTTAATTGATTCTGTTAAAAATGGTGATATCAATCTAGCATTTCTCGGACCTGTTCCGGCAAGCGAAGCTGATATTCAAGCAGATATATTATTTTCGGAGCGTTTTTCTGCATTAGTGCCGTCCAACCATTCCCTTTCTGACAAAAAAAGCTTGTTTCTAAGCGATTTACGAAATGATATGTTTGTGTTATTTCCGAAGGGATACATTCTTCAGCAAACAGCAGTAAAAGCTTGTGAACAAGCTGGCTTTGTCCCTGCCATAGCATCTGAAGGCGAGGATATGGATGCCATCAAAGGCCTTGTTGCTGCAGGAATAGGTATCAGCCTTTTGCCTGATAGTACATTATCCGAAAATATCCCCCGATTCACAGTGAAGATTCCGGTAAAAGATCCTCAATTAATGCGGACTGTCGGTATAATCACTCCTGAAAACCGGGAATTGGCACCATCCGAAAAAGAATTTTATCAGTTTGTAAAAGAGTTCTTCTATTTGCTTGACCAGTATAAATAAGTATTTTCCGAAGGATATTAGCAGAAAAGAATTCTTCCATAAAAGAGTCCATTGCCTAAGGCAGGTTACACAACCTGCCTATAAACACCTAAAACAGTCTGTCGGGATAACACATTTTCCGCAGGGCTTAATTTCAGACAGAGCCCATACATAAAGAAATTCTCATCATTTAAAAATAACAGCGTTTAAGTCAAGCATTGAAGTTTGGCATCGTTTTAAATCCCCATTCTTAGTAAAGAGAAAAACCCTTTCATAAATGCGGGAGCTCTCTCCCAATATCCCTTCAGAAATCATTTTCCTATGTTATAAAAAACTTCATTTTTTGATGTCTACCCAGCAAAATGACGGCCATTTAAAATTCATTTTCGGAAGGTTTTCTAACGTTATAATTTTGTCGAAACAAAAAACGTTGTCAGATTATCTTACAAATTTAAGGTAATCGATTTTTTTATGCTCTATCCTGTAAAAAACCAACAAGGAGGAAACGCAAACCAGTGCGTAAGTTTTTTCAACTATTCATCATTAGCGGATTTCTTCTGCTGGGCAATGGAATTGTCAGCATATTGCATCTGCCCTTTCCAGGAAGTGTTGCAGGAATGATCATGCTACTGGCAGCGATGCTAACCGGCCTAATCCAATTGGAATGGATTGAAAACATGGCCACCTTCCAAATTAAACATCTTACATTACTTTTTCTGCCGCTTGTGATAGGAGTATTTTTATCTCCTAATTTGATACCGCTGCTAAGTTGGCATTTTATCATCGCAATCCTCTTCAGCAGTTTCATCTGTCTTCTGGGAACCGCATTTTTTGTGGAATGGTTCGAAAAAATCAAAAGGAGGAGCCAATAATGACCGTTTTTTCTGGCAGCATAGTGTGCAGTGTAACTATGACTATCGTGTCTTATATCATAAGTGTTCATTTCTTCAGGAAATATAAGAAAAGCTGGCTGAATCCTTTATATACTTCATCAGCACTTGTGATTTCCCTGCTCTTTTTGTTTCATGTGCCTGTTAGCACATATCAAAAAGGAAGCCTTATATCTTGCTTTGGGGAGAAGAAGAAGGTGCACTGGGATGCATCGCTATGGTCTCCTCAGCTATTTTCCTCTCGATCTTGATCCCTGTTATCACTATCCTTATATAACAAAATGAAAGAAGGTAATATTGTGGATAAATCTATAGAAGTAAAACTTGTCGAAAAAATCATAGAAATCGACCTTTTGCGTGACCAGCTTTATGAAGAATTGATCCAAATCCTTGGTCCCCGAACCGATGAGCTCATACGAAAAATCCAAAACAATTATTGATTTGAATAGGAGTGATAAATATGTCAAATCAGCTGCGAACTGCAATGGAAGAATTGAAACAATACTATATTCAAAAATTGGCAGCTGCAGGGCTCTTCACTAAAAATGAGCAGGAGTCCTTACACCTGACTTTAAGTGAATTGGAAAACATGTTCCGGTATGTACCCAAAAGAAAAAGCAGGACTTAGTTTATGCTTTGTGCCGCATTTGCGGTTCTTTTTCGCTTCCGGTATAAACTAAACTATCATATTCGCATTAACTATTCTAAATTACCCTTATATCACAAACCGCAAAACTGCAAATAAAGTACGTTGTGCCATCGGAACAACAATACCTTCATGGACATTTCGGATGTAGTACTCCATTATTAATAATTCTTTGAAATAGCCCTTTGAAGATTTGCTCACAGAGTTAATATTAAAAATAAAATACATTGTCAAATTTCCTTACACAAATAGTGAATTGATCTTTGCAATGCTCTATCCTATAAAAACCAACAAGGAGGAAACATTAAACGGTTTATCGCGTTAGTGACTTTAATGGAAGATGCAAAATGTTTAATCAACAAAATTGGGAGTGTATAGCATGTTCAGTCAGTTAAACACCGATTTGAAAGAGTACTATTTCGATATACTGGCAGCCGCTGGCGTCATCAGACTAACAGAAAGTGAAAAATCATATATGACATTACGTGAATTAGAAACTATATTCAGAGGTTTTATCCAGATTAGCAGGTTATAGTTTTTTTTGGTTCAGTTAGCTGCAAATTTAGAATTTAAATTTAATGTTATATTTTCTTACATTTTATGATATATAATTAACAAGAATTGTTTAAACGCCATTATATTCAGGTGGTGAGTGCAAAATTGAGCAATGATGTGTCGTATAAGGACAAAAAAGTCATTACTATAGGTGTTGTAAGTGAGCTCACAGGTCTTACAGATCGTAAGATAAGGTATTATGAGGAAAAAAAATTAATTTTTCCTGAAAGAACTGCCGGCGGCAGCCGGAAATATTCATTTTCTGATGTCGAATTATTAATGAAGATCGCCGACAAAATGGAAGATGGAATCCAAACAAGAGAAATCAGGCAGGAATTAGTCAAAGAACAGAATCGTGCGACGAAAGAAGAGCTTCGCAAAAAAATGCTCCAGGGACAAATTAATGCCCATTTTGGCTTCCGTAAACCATAATATACTTCCCTTATTGTTTCTTTAAAGCTATTCCTCAAGCTGGGCTGTGATTTTGTACTCCCATTTTAGGGAGTTGTAATTGAGACATACTGATCACCGTTCCTCTTTAAATTATGGGGAAGGAAGTTTCGGAACCAAATGGCTTTTCTTGCAGTATTCACTATGCTAAATTTCGAGGATCATAGAAGGTATTATTGCCGGATCAGTAAAAACGAAATAAACAACGCTGATTCTTGAACCCTTTTAATAAGACAAATGTGTAAAAGCAATACACGATATGAGTATCGATTCTTACCTGTCATAACGATATTTTCTATATAATTAGTTCCTCGCGGCTATTTACGATTTTTCAAACAGAAGCGAAAGTCACTTTTCATTCTTTATTTTCATGCTAATTCTAGAAAGTTACGTGCACAAAAAAAAGAGAGTCAATATAACTCTCTTTCGCATCAAACTTATAACTTATATTCTTTAGGGAAAGACAGGCAACGCTATGGGACCAAGTACGCAACCAATACGAATCGTTCCGGAGCTGATCCGACATATTCAAATGGATAGCATGTGCTGACGGTGAGGGTTGCTTTTGGTTTTGGGACAATTACTGTTCGATCGTCTTCATCAACAATCCTTACTTTCCGAACCTTATATCGAAATTCTCCTGCAGATGTCCGAACAATCAGCATATCATTTTTACCGACCACACCAAGCTTGCGAAAAACAGTGTCCCGGTGACCTGACAGAACTGAGTTGTCTTTTTCACCCGGGAGCACACTTCCTGCAAAATGTCCGACCCCTTTTGCCAGCTCGTCTTCATTTGTTCCATGAAAGATTGGCAGTGTGGCCTTTAGTTTAGGTATATATAATTCTCCGATCTCTTCGCCAATTTCAGGCCGGACCTGGTATAATACCCCAACATCTTTTTTTTGCTTTTCCTCTTTTTTATCTGATGTTGACTTAGCCGCTGCATGGGAGCTGGACCCAATTGTTTTATATAAAAAATACCCCTTAACAAATTTATATCCATTAGTAGTAGTGAACCACCCGCCACCCAAAATAAACAGAACCGACAATGATAGAAGAATCAGCCGAACTTTACGGCTGACTCTCTTCTTTTTGTCATTCATGTTAAGTATTCCTTGCCTGTCGATAAATCAATACCCCTGCAAGGGCAATAAAGATGCCAAGGAGCATATTCGGAATGTAGTCGGAAGCCGTTTTTG
Source organism: Peribacillus saganii (assembly GCF_003429095.1). Lineage (GTDB taxonomy): Bacteria > Bacillota > Bacilli > Bacillales > DSM-1321 > Peribacillus > Peribacillus saganii. The sequence goes on along the minus strand of NZ_QVTE01000008.1, from coordinate 204,380 downwards.
GCAGCTTGGCCCCTTTTACAGTTTTAAATGCTTTATTCTGTTGGCTTTCACGTTTTTCAATCATTTTTTCCTTTGCATTGATAACAGGAGCCGTTTGAGCTGAACCTACTACTTCCTCAACAGACTTTTCGATTTGTGAGCCAGCCATAGTAACAGTCTGTGAATCAACTAATTCATCTGTGATCAAAAGGTCTGCCAGGAAAGTGCCATCTGTGTTATAAAGGATTACTTTTAATTTGGCTCCCTTTAGTTGCTCCAATTGCAGCATTTCTGCAATTGACAGTGGAGTTTCTGTCCCGTTTAACACCAGTCTATAAGATGCTTTCAGTTTAAAAATGGATAGGAATTCATCGTAAATGCTGTTCAATTCAGATAATTGCTCAGCTGTTATCTCATCGATGGAATCGAACTCTTCAAACCGCTCCATCCGTTCACCCAATTGCTCCATTCGTTCCAATAGAGCCTCATCGGAAAAATATTCTTCCAATGAAGTAAAATGGTCTTCCAGACGTTTAAGCTCTTCTTCAGTAAGCCCGAGTTCTTCTTCAAACATTGGCAAAAGCTCTTCTGCCAGCTCTTCTTCCATACCCGGCAGCAATCCTTCTGAAAACTCCCAAATATCTGCCTCTAACTGATCAATATAAACATAGTCATCAAGGTCTTTTTCATTCTCTTCCAACAAAGATATGATAGCTGGTTGGTCAAGTTCATATGTCTCTTTAAAATAATCCAAATTGCTTAAGTCAGCTTTAATTACATCTCCGAGGAATGCCTTCAAATCCTGAACTGTTTCATAGCTTTGAAGATCATCCCCATAAAACCTTAGGCTGGACTCGATATGAGCCTTTGTAATCTCAAAACCTCTAATTTTACTAATTTCAATTAGATAATCAGAAAGGTTTTGTTCGAAATTTGGATCCCTTTCAAAAACACCATCCTCTGTATATGTGTATACAGCTTCATAAAGATCATCCACAAAAACATAATCAATCAATCCTTCGCCATTCTCCTGCAATAATTGTACAAGACTTTCCTCATCCAAACCGTGTTCTTCAAAAAGTTCATCCAGGTTAGTTAAATCCGCTTTGATGACTTCACCAAGGAAATCGCTAACCTCTTTAACCGAATTAAAAGAACTAAGCGATTCGTCGTAGGCAGCAAGTGACGCTTCTACATCTTCCTTCGTCACTTCGAAACCTCTTTCCTCACTGGATTTATGTAGATATTCAGCCAGTTCTTGCTCAAAATCAGACGATTGAGCTGCCATTGTTACTTGCGGAAATAATGCCATTAACAAGGATAATGAAAGTATAATTGCCCCTAATTTTTTCATGATGTACCTCTCTTTTTCCTAAGATGCTATATGATTCTAGGAAATTATAATGGAGCCGCTATCAATTAACAATGAGGGTGTTGTTTCCAATTTGCGAGTACCAAACCCCTTAAGGAAACAGTTATTTTTATTCATTTTTTTAATGGTGATTTTTAAGTGCAGGCTGTAGGCAGGTAAAGTTCTTTTGCATAATCAAATTGTCGTTTTTGTTTATATTTACGTGTAAGTGGTAACGTAAAAATATAACAACAGGGAGGTTTGATAAATGACCATATTTACAAAACTTGTGACGATTCCTCTCGGTTTCGGACTGTTACTCCTTGGTGGATGCAGCAGTGAAGAAGCATCACAGGAAACAAAACAAGCAACAAAGCAAATTGAGAAGAAAGTGGAACAGGCCGCCGGGACAGTAAAGGAAAAAACCGGTGAACTCTCCGACGAGGTTAAGACCGAAACCCCAAAAGTCATGCAAAATATGAAAGATTCATACAAAGAGGGGGAACAAAAAATAGAAGAAAATGTTCTTCAAAAAGGGGATAAAGCTATTGCAAACAAGGACGGATACCTCGCAATAACCCCTGAAGCTTACGATGAACTTTATCAGCTGATAGAGGTAAACGATTTTAAAGGCGTTGAAAATATTGAAAAAGACAACCAGGTAATTGAAATTACCAAAAGTACTGAAGTAGAGATTATCGAAAGGGATGTTATCCGCACGAAAGTTAAGACGCTGGAATCAAATAAAGAGGGCTATCTTCCTACTTCCCTTCTTGAACCCGTTAACAATAATGCCAAATAGGAGCAGGATTGTTTTCCTGCTCCAGTGTTTAGATCATACTCTAGAGCAGATTCCTTTCTGCCAGCGAAGTGTCCTTCTCCAGTTCAAGCAACTGGAGCTTCATGTCCAGGCCTCCCCTGTATCCGGTAAGGGAACCATTTTTCCCAATTACCCGATGGCACGGCACGGTGATTAGTAATGGATTTGCGCCGATTGCTGTTCCTACCGCCCGAACAGAAGCAGGTTTTTGGATAGCATTTGCTATTTCAGTATATGTTCGAGTTTGTCCATATGGAATTTGACAAAGTGCATCCCAGACAGAAAGCTGAAACGGGGTACCGTATAAATCAAGAGGCAAAGTGAAGTTGTTCCTTGCTCCTTTAAGATATTCGAACAATTCCCTGGCATAAGGCTGCAGCTTGGCTTCATCCTGAATGATAAGTCTGCCTGGCAATCTTTTTCGTGCCCAAACTGATAATTCACCAAACGACTGGTTTTGCGAGCCAATAAAACAAAGCCCTCTCTCAGTTGCAGCAATGTGCATTTTCCAATTCCCATGAACAAATAACGACCAATGAATTATATGATTATTCTCGGCTGCCATCGAACAAGCACCTCCGAGTAGTTTTGCTGCGTTCTAGTTGCCGGTATTCTGTAGGTGTAAGGCCTGTTTCCTTTTTAAACAACGTTATAAAATAAGAAATATTAGGGATCCCAACAAACAAGGCTATATCAGTTACTGGATCTCTTGCATTAGCAAGATACAGTCTTGCCCTGTCCATTCTCGTTTGCTGTATATAGGCAACTGGAGTAATCCCTGTTATCTTCTTAAATGTTCTGTGCAAATGATATGGACTGCCATGGCATGCTTCCGCCAATATACTAAGTGTAAGCTTTTTGTCATAATGTTTGTCAATGTATTCGGTTATCGCCGAAACCCACTCCTGATCTGGCAGCCTCTGGCCAGTTGGCCTGCAGCGCTTACACGGACGGAAATGTGCTGAGATGGCATGCTGGGCAGTGAAAAAAATCAAGACATTCTCTTTTCTCGGGACCCTGGATTTACAGGATGGTTTGCAAAAGATCCCTGTGCTCTTAACAGCATAGAAAAATTGATTATTATAATCACTATCATTATTTATAATGGCTTGCCACTGTTCTTCAGTCAGCTGTTCGCTGTCAGGTCCAGTCGTTTTTATTTCAACAGTTCCATTTTGCCGTTTTGGGTGAACTTGATCCATCACACGCACCTCCACATATAAGTATACCCTTGACATTCTATTATGTCCGCAAGTGAAAGTGTAATAGCAAGATATTGATACTCTGATAGCCTGAGTAAAAATTGGAATCTCCTGCTTTATCGAGTTTTCTAAGTCATTTAAGTAAATTTATTATTAACTAAGACCCTATCCCCTTTGCTATTAGGCTGCGAAATGACTAATAACTCAACACCTGATCCAGTGTGATTAAATATTTGATGCGGAACCTGCGGGGGTACCTCATACCCTTCCTGCGGTTTCAAAATGTTTCGCTGACCATTCACCTCGAGCGTTGCTGACCCTGACAAGATAAAGAAAAATTGTCGTGAATGCAGATGGTAATGGCGCACTTCACTTGTATTTCCCGGCATATGTTCATGTATGATACTCAATTCCTGATTTTTAACTAAATGCCAGCCATCACAATTATCTCCCCAAAGATAATGTTCGGCATTGTGTTTACTTATTTTCATCTTCTGATTCCTCCTTTTTGTTATGCAAGCCTTTTTTTCATAACTCCCCAAACCTGATAATGAACGATTGCATTATTTTCCTATATCGGATTATGATTTTTCCTTGTAAAATGTAGAAGTAAAAATAAAAAAGGGGACTGATTATGTACAATAACAGACCAGCAGGCTTTTGGATCAGGTTAGGATCAATCGTTATTGACGGTTTACTATTCCTTCCTATCTATTTAATCTTCTTATTTATGGGCGTTTCAGACACAAATACCGAACTGGTTGTAAACAGCATTAATTTTTTATATTTTCTTATTGTTCCTGTGCTATGGGCCGGTTTTACAGTAGGTAAACGAGCTGTTGGAATCCGCATTGTACGGATAGATGGCGGCAAAGTCACTATATGGACTACGGTCAAAAGATATATATTAGCTTCACTTATCTATGTTGTTACATTAGGTTTAGGAGTACTAGTAAGTGCGTTTATGATTGGTCTTCGCCAGGACAAACGCTCTATCCACGATTTCGTTGCTGGAACAGAAATTGTTCATATTTCTAAATAATTGACCGTAAATCGTATTTACTATTAAATAAAGTAAATAAAACCTGTATGTTAGATTAAAGAAATCTTTCATACAGGCTTTTCTATTTATTGGTGCGAAACTTTCAATAATCAAATACCATTAAAAATTTACCCTATCGTCAAGGAGGCTTACCACTTCACTAAGGCTTTTTTCGGCCATAGAGGTGATCCGGGCATGATGATTTTTAAAATCTAATCCTTCTGTAACTGGATTGGGAACGATCACACACTTTACACCTGCAGCCTGGGCAGCTTGCAGTCCATTAAGCGAGTCTTCAAAGGCAATAGCTTCTGCAGCATTAATTTTTAGGGCTTCGATCGCCTTTAAGTACAAATCAGGGGCTGGTTTTACTTGGACTACATCATCACTTGTAATAATATGATCAAAATAATGTAAGAGCTCAAGTGTCCTTAAATAGTTTGTAACCCATTCTTTGGAAGAACTAGAAGCCAGAGCAATCTTATAGCCCGATGTACGTGCTTCCTCCAGATAATCCTCAACACCTTCCCTTGCCTGTGGGGAGGTCATTTTTGCCAATACAATACTCTTGGCTTTAGCTTCTATCTCCTCCTTATTGCAGCTTGCCCCCATCTGTTCCTCTATGTAAGTAAATAGTACAGTATCACTTGTACCAATGCATTTTGAATTGTTCCAAAGGCAAATCTACCTGATATGAACTCATGGTCTCTTTGTATGCCTCATACCAAATAGATTCTGTATCAACAATTAATCCATCAAAGTCGAAAATAATTGCTTTTATCATTAAATACTCTCCTAGCTTCTATGGTCATCCTTTATTTTTCCTTTTGTTCAATTCTCTTTTGCAATTCTTCAAACAGCTGATTCTGCTGGTTGAATGAAATGCCTTTTTGAATGGAAGTTTCGGCCTCTTCCATCAGATTTGCTTTAATTTGAGCGTCAGCAAGTGAATACCAATAAAACCAGGCATCCATTTCTCTGATCTTTCCTTCATAAAACTTTTTAATTATTGGGTAATACTCAGAATATGCTTCTTCATCAAGCATAAATTTTTTGCCATCCCACCTAAGTACGTCAACCAGATAGGTATCACAGCAATACCGTTGCCAAACAGCTAAATAGGTTTGGTTATCACGGATAAGCAGCTCTAATTTATGATAGTATGCCAGCTCGGCAATCTTTTTAAGTGTCTGTCCCTGCCATTGAAAAACTTCCAATTCATTGCCCGCGGAAGCCCCTATCATCCAGCCAATGAGAAGATCGTCCGTTCCATCCCCTGTGATATCTGTTATAGTCATACGTTCAACATCGAAACCCTTACCAGGTATTTCCCAAATCTTTTTCCATTTCCCTCTTACCTTTTTAAGGACCATTGCTTTCAAATGATTTTGTGTATCCTTCTTTTTATACACCGCAATTATTTCGTTCTGTCCGTCTTTATCAAAATCGTACTCTTGAATTGGCTTGCTACTCAATGGCTCATCTGGTTTAATCAGCTCTGAATTGGGCAGCATAAAACGTTCCACGATATCTTTCGAATCACTTACTTGATTTATTTCTGCTGACAGGGAGTTAAAAAAAGAAAGCGCTAATAGAGAAGAAAGGATAAGGATCCTCATATGTTTCAGCTCCTTTGAAAGTGATCAAAGGTTACCTTTCCCTATATTTGCCGATTCTAAAAATTACCGTTACCGGCGTCCCTAAGCAGTTTCCACTCTTCCCTTACATAATTAATTATAAATATTCACAAGAGCAGTTTCTATTTTCTCACTAAAAATTCTTCTCCAAGTCCAGCTGCATATTGTGAGCAGCTTCAGCGTTGTATTATTTAGCTTCTAAAACCCTTTTGAATTTGTGCCAAATAATTCAAAAACTCCATATTCTTGCGTTTTGAATTTTCATAATTCTTGTTTTGCAGGATGAAACGTTAAAAATGGCCGGTGTAAACAGTTCAAAATAAAATTTTGCCTTTTCGACGCGCATTTATTTACGGTTTATGTTTAGAATACCCGGGAATAACCGAAAAGCGCTTTTCAGAAGGCTGCATACCTTGGAAACATTTTCTGATTTAGCTGTTCAATATACACCGTTAATTAAAAGCATTATCCGCTCATTGTCCATTTATAAAAATAAAGAAGATTATTTTCAAATTGGGCTGCTTGCATTATGGGAAGCTGAAATAAAGTATATACCTGAAAAGGGCTCCTTTTTATCCTTTGCATATTCCATAATAAAAGGAAGGCTGCTTAATGAACTGAAAAAAAGCCATAAGTGGGAAGAAAGAAACCAGCTCTCCTTTGAACAAAGTGGAGTGGTAGGTGAAGGAATACCGTTTCAGGAAAATTTCCTCGAACTTGAGCAGCTGGATTGCTATTGCGCTGGCTTAACTCCCAACCAAAAGCAATGGCTAATCCTTGCAAACTTTCATCAAATGTCGATAACTGAAATAGCAATGCATATGAACTCTACACCGTCTGCAGTGAAATCATGGCGGCGATCAGCTTTGAAAAAATTAAGAGAAACAATAGAAAGGTGAAAACTAGATAAGCAGCTTTTTATAAAGCATCCCTTATTATAAAGAAAGAAATAAAAAAATGGTGCTGATTTCTAAAATCAGGGCCATTTTTTTACGTAACCTATTTCTTAACTATTTTCCCGTTTACTATCTTCACAATAAGAAATTGCCTGCAGCTTATTCCAAACATTTTTCCTCGCCTGAGAACTTTGGGCTGCAATTTGATCCTTCGAGATAAAGTAAATTGAAAACGAAGTTTCTATAGAATTATTATGGATATCGATCCGGTTTGGGCCTGGTCTCCTCTCATATAGTCCGGAAAAAGAAAATTTCCAAGGGAATAAGCGATCGGCCTCCCTTTGTAGTATTCAAATTAAAAATTCCTTCCCTTAGTAATTTCCATTATTTTAATAAGATGACAGGAAAAAGACTGTCGAACTGTGCATCAATTATAAAAGAGCGTCTGTTCCTAAAAAGCGCAAAAAAAGACAGGCATCCGATTATAAAAAGGATGCCTGTCCTTTAAACTAATTATGTCTTGTCAGCTTCTTGGTTCAGCCATATAACGATAGATAACTTCCCCGCCATGCTGGGCAATTCCCCTGAAGTGCTTGAAATCGGGCCGTGTTACCAATACAGAACGAAAGGTAAGGAAATCTTGCTTCGTTACTTTAAACTCCTCTATTTCCCGAGAGGATAGCTGATCCAGAATCATCCTTATTTCTACCTCGCGCAATGATGACACCTCTTCAAAATTATTTGCGTTTCACCAATGTATTTTACCATGTAATAACTCAAATTTTATCTCAAAAAGTTTTTATTCGATTTTTACTCCTCTGCTATCGGAAAAGAAACTGAATTGTTTAAAAGGAAAGAAAGTAAATATTTTGATATTTAGTCTTTACGAAAATGATAAAATAGTGCAAAATGTATGTATTCTTTAATAACGAAGCGGTATTCACATCGGGAACATTAAATGGATATCTTATAATACCGGTTTCAAAAAAGTTCCTGCACAGCCCTGTAAAGAACAAAAATGGTTCTAAAGGTTAAAGCAAGACAAAGGTCTAACCAAGAAAACTGAAAAAGGGTGAGTATATTGAAAATTGCTGAAGTAGGAGATATTATTGAATTTCGCGATGGATTAAGAGGGATTGTTGAAAAGGTTAATGAAAATTCCGTAATCGTAGATGTAACATATATGGACAACTACCGCGATCTTGAATTGGAACAGAAAACAGTTGTAAATCATAAAAACTATAAGATTGTTAAAGAAAAAGCTACTTCATAACGCCCGAAAAAATGTAAGCCCTGCCATTATTAAACGGCAGGGTTTTTTGCTATCCAAAATCAAATAAAACTTTACATCTAAAGTCCTCAATTTGCCTGGGACTCTTATACAAAATGGTAACGATTTTGTTATTATATTATTGGTTATTTTTGAAAGGAGATTGTCTTGTATGAAAAAATGCTCCCCAGATTTTCGGTTGCCTATCATATTAGCAATCGCACATCTTTTATTATACTTTACATATCAGAATAATGATGTATTTTGGTACATATATACCGCTGCTATTTTATATTTGATAAGTATGGCCATTATCCATGAAAAAATGGATGATTTCCTGCCTTTTTCAAAATATATTTTATGGGGGCTGCTGTCCGGCATATTTTTGTATGGGATATTTTGGACTGGCCGGATGCTTTTAGGTTTTGGATTCAGCGAACTTGTAGCCGATGTAAAAAGTTTATACCGTCATTATTCTCCATTGATGATCTGGCATTACTTAGTGCTCATTTTGATTATCATTCCTGGAGAAGAAGTTTTCTGGAGAGGGTTTGTCCAAAAGCGGCTAACCAGATATTTTTCACAAAAGTTATCTATCGTCTTATCTGCCCTGATGTATGCATTTCCCATGATTTATGCAGAAAACACAGTGTTGGTAATCGCCGGAATAACGGGAGGTCTCATGTGGGGTTGGCTGTATGCCTGGAAAAAAAGCCTGCCAGCCGTGATTGTATCCCATATTGTGTTTGATTTCCTGCTCCTTGAATTTTTACCTTTAGGTTAGCACCTTAATTTACTCAAGCTTCCTTTTACTTCATAGTAATCCTGAAGGTCCCATTGTCTGTCAGGTTTTCTATTATCGGATAGGCAGCAAATAGATTTATTTTGTATGAGCAAAAATGTCGATTCCAAGAATTATGTCGATTTACCCTTATATATAGAATGGAATACCATTATAATAATACTAAGGAAAGGCGTGGGTGTTTTGGCTTTCCCTTTCAACAGATGTAACCTTTTCCAGCGGGATACGTCTATCACTGTAACCTCTTTGAAATTGCCCTTGGACGAACTAGGAAAAACAGAATTGTACCCGAAACGCCAGGCTAAAATCTGGTTAAAATGGGACAAGTTACAGGAGGAAGATTAATGAAATCACTAAAAACGTTATTTATCGGCGCAAGTGTTGCTGGCCTGCTATTATCCGGCTGCGGTACCCAAGCCCAACCGGAGAAGTCTGAAGCACCAAAAGAGAAAGCTGCAGAACAGCCTGCAACTGAGGAAAAAGAAAATACAAATACAGCAGGAAACACTGAAAGTGAAACTGAATCTGCCACTGAACCTTCAGAACAAACAGACACAGCAACGGAAGATGCAGCCAGCACCCAATCCGAAACTGCTTCTGAAACAAAAACGACGGTCCGTACACCTGAGCAGAATCTTCAATTCTCTATTAATGGTGAAGAGAAGCAAGCTACTGCCTTCCTGAAAAAGAGTGACAACCAGAATTTCTCTTTATACGTGCTTCCTGAATATGAACTAACAGGTGAGGAGCCAAATAAAGATCTTCTTTTCTTCAAAGAATCGGAAGACATCTCTATGAGGATTGAATTGCTTCCCGAGAACGCTGATTGGGCTGCTGCCGAGGAAAATGTGCGCGCCCAGCTACAAGCCGTATCAGAAACAATTACAGCTCCTTCTGATCCAAAACTGGCGATTTCTAACGGTGTCGCATTAGAAGCAGCTTCCGGCGACGATATAGTGACTAGCTTCCTTTTCAAGGACGCCAAAAATCCGTTTAAGCTGACTATCTTTACAACCAAGAAAGCGGATCACCGTCAAGCATTACTGGAAATGGGCAAAACAGTCCTGAAAAACTAATATGAATTATTGAAACCTTGCCCATCAAAGCGGCAAGGTTTTTTCTGGTATAATATGAAAAATAAGAAACTCTTTACCCTTCATGATTCCAATTCTTCCTCCATACCAAGGCTAAGAATATCAGGCTGATGTACCCGAATAAGGGATATAAGTAAGATAATAGCTTCCCATATTCTACGATGCTAATAAAATATGTAACCAGGAAAATACCAATAAATATTACCGGATCAGGGAGCTTAACATATGTTTGAATCTGCCTTCCCAAACCGAAAAGGTTTCCGATTACCGAAGTGAATATCTCTCCATAGATTACAAAAATAAAGATCCAGTATAAACTGCTTGCCGCGTTTTTCATTAGCTCAGCCGTGGGTATGCTATATTGGTCAACGTCTGTAAGGGTGCTAAGTGAAATATGGCTTGTAAGCAAAATTACAGTCAGGAATACCCCTCCCAGAACAGCACCCCTGTAAATCATTCTCTTATCCTTGACTTCATTTGCTATAGGGACCAGAACCACCTGTGCCAGTGCCAGATTAAAAGCTGCATAGGAAAAGGGAGAAACCATGGCCCGCCAGCCTGCTTCATGAACGTTTGAGCCTAACAGAGCATTATGAAAACCCGCCCCATTTACCGTCAATACACAAAGGATGATGCTAAATAAGATCATAATGGGCACTACAAAAGAATTCACAGCAAAGAGGCCTTTAATTCCGGCCATCAAAACGGCAGCTGCCAAAAAGATCGTCAAAAGAGTTCCTACGTTCCGGGGAAGGCCCAGCTGCTCTTCAAACACTGCCCCTGCACCCGAGATCATGACGGAGGTTACACCCAGCAGCATAACGAGAAATATGATATTGATATAGCGGGCAATCCGTTCACCGAACAGATAATTATTTAATATTTCATATGAATCAGCGCCTATCTTTGCAGAAAGCACCATGATTTTAGCCCCGATAACAATAAACAGATACCCCGCAATTAATATTCCAATAAACCCAGAAAATCCGAATCTGGTAAAAAATTCAACAATTTCCCGGCCTGTCGCAAAACCGGCTCCAACAATAGTTCCGACATAAACTGCGGCTATTTGGAATGCACCTGACCATCTTGCAAACATTTAATCTCCCCCCTTTTCTATATATGTTTGTCAAGAGAGCTTTAGACAGGCTGTCAGTAATTCTTTTTTCAGCTTTTATGTGTTAAGGCAGATGCAAATGATTTGGAAGAAACTTTGTGGAGAAAGTAGAAAAATGGGCTTATCCGTTTGAACCTGGGGCATACTTTGAAGAGTTTTACTGTTTATAACACAAATACCCCCGATATTTCGCAATCGGGGGTATTTGTAATTTGTTTTTTAAAATCACAATGCTTTATCCTCGACAGATGAAAGCCAGTTATCAATAACACCTACAACGGATTCTATAGTGCCTTTTTCAAATGGAGAACGTAAATTCGCCGTTTTAACAAGTTCCAGGAATGATTTGCTTCCTCCCTGACGGCATAGGTTTAAGTAATCGCTCCAGGCCGCTTTATCCCCTTCCATAACTCGCTTCCAAAACTGGAATGCACAAATTTGGGCAAACGTATAGTCAATATAATAAAACGGGGAATTATAGATATGGCTCTGGCCCTGCCAGAAACCTCCTTCTTCCAAATAGTCTATTCCATCATAATCTCGATGCGGCAAATACTTTTGTTCCAAACTCTTCCAGACCTCCTTGCGTTCCTTCGGAGTAGCCTGTGGATTTTCGTAAACAAAATGCTGAAATTCATCAACAGCCACACCGTATGGCAAAAACAATAATGCATTGCTTAGGTGGGAGAATTTGTATTTCTCAGTATCCTCTTTAAAGAACAGTTCCATCCAAGGCCATGTGAAGAATTCCATGCTCATTGAATGGATTTCGCACGCCTCATAGGTAGGCCAGCTATATTCAGGAACAGCTAAATGCCTGCTGCTGTACACCTGGAATGCATGCCCAGCTTCGTGGGTTAATACATCAATATCTCCTGATGTTCCGTTAAAGTTGGAGAAAATGAATGGAGCCTTATAATTTGGGATAAAGGTGCAATAGCCTCCTCCTGCCTTCCCTTTTTTTGCTGCCAGATCCATAAGATTGTTTTCAATCATGAATTCAAAGAATTCTTTTGTCTCAGGTGAAAGCACCTCATACATTTTCTTACCGTTCTTAATAATCCAGGCAGCATCCCCTTTAGGTGTTGCATTACCCGTTGTAAAATCAAACCCTTCATCATAGTGCTTTAGTTGATCCACTCCAATACGTTCCCGTTGGCGCTCTCTTAGCTTCGTTGCCAGCGGAACAATAAATTCCTTGACCTGCTCACGGAAACCGGCTACCATTTCCGCGTTATAATCAGTGCGATTCATACGGTAATATCCCAGCTCGACAAAATTGTTAAATCCCAGAGTCCGGGCAATCTCATCGCGGACTTTTACAAGCTGGTCATAAATTTCATCAAGCTTCTCACCATGCTCCTCACGGAATCCGACCCTCGCCAACAGGGCATTTTTCCTCATTTGCCGGTCTGTCGACTCAGTAAATGGCTGCAGCTGAGCCAATGTGCGTTCTTCACCTTCAAACATAATTTTGGCAGATGCCATCAATTGTGTATATTCGGTCGATAGCTTATTTTCCTTTTGCAATAAAGGGATGATTTCAGGCGAGATTGTCTTCAGTTGGGCTTCAGCCAGGGCAAAAAGCTGATTTCCCCACTTTTCTTCTAATTCGTTCTTAAAGGGAGAGCTTAATAACTTCCGATAAAATAGTGAAACAGTCTCTTCGACCTCCGGCTGTATTTCATCCAAATATTCATTTTCCGACTTATAAAATTCATCAGCGGTATCAATCGAATGCCTTATATAACAAAGGTTAAACATTGTGTCCATATCGTTGCGCACTGTGTTTATCTCTTCTATTGCTTCAATTTGACCAGCCGCACTGCTAGCTGATTCAAAACGCTTAAGGGCAGCTTGAAAGCTTACTTTAAATAAAGTTATATCAGGGCGTATGTACTCGTATTGCTCAAATTTCATCCTTGCACATCCTTTGCAATATTGAGTAATTCTTTATTTTTAACGTCGCTATCTTAAATGTCATATAAATACCCCATTTTAGCTGCCATTATATAACAATAATATAGAAAGGTTTACATATCTAATAATAATTTTAACCTTGCTTATTGAAATTTTTGTGAATTTGAAAAGGTATTATTTCAAATAGGGATTCAGTGATTCACAATATTCGGAAATATCATTACACGATATTCATTACATCTACCGGTATTCCTTTCAAGGGTATTTAAGGCACAAAAAAGGATGGCTCAGATGGTTTGTGAATTGCCCAGTTGCTTGCTCCCCTGGACATTACCAAACGATCATCCTTGTCATGCCATCCTTGATTGTTATTTTCCATCTGCATTCAAGCCAATTTTCTTAAGAAGATTTATTGCGGTTTCTCTTTCACTTGCTGTCAATACGCTCATCATTTCATGAATCCGCGCTTCATGTTCTGGAAAGATGGATTCAATAAATGCCTTACCCTTTTCTGTTATGGAAGCAAATGTAACCCTGCGATCAGTCTTGCAGGCGATCCTCGTCAAATATTCTTTTTGTTCCAGCTTGTCTACCACATACGTAATACTGCCGCTCGCCAGAAGAATTTTGCCGCCGATTTGCTGCAGGGGCTGGTCACCTTTATGGTACAGGAGTTCAAGCACACCAAACTCAGTCATATTCAATCCTTTTTCAGCAATAAAAGAATTAACTTTATCATTTATGGAACGATGAGCTCTTGACAGTACAATAAACAGCTTCAAAGACTGTTGGATATCGTCTCTTTCCATCTATGTCACCGCCTAAAAAAATAGTAAAAATATTAAATATCTCGAATTCAAAATTATTATAGGGAATTCCCTTCTTCTTGTCAAACACCGGGGGGACACGGAGAAAAAACTCCTATTATTTTTCTAGGTGACCTGTGAAAATTTGGTATAATAAGATGTGACTAATTATATTTTTGCCGCTTGCCCATGACAAATAACAATATCAATAAACCGAGGCTGGATAAGGAACAATCCATAGAGGATTTCTTCAGTTTTATCAAGCCTCAATCTATAAACGTTAGGAGATTTCTACATGAGTTCTACCGCTATTCAAATAAAAAAGCAAACAGGGAATGAACTGGCCACTACCTATAGGGTTTTATTCATTATCGGATTTTGCCACCTGTTAAATGATACACTTCAGGCAGTTGTTCCGGCTATGTTTCCCATCCTCGAAAAATCAATGTCATTAAGCTATACCCAAATTGGAATCATAGGATTTGCACTGAATATGGTTTCTTCGGTCATGCAGCCTCTGGTTGGCTGGTACACAGACAAAAAACCAATGCCATATGCCCTTCCCGCGGCACTGGCAAGCTCGCTCTGCGGCATGGTCCTGCTTGCTGTTGCGCCAAGCTACGGCACTGTCATCCTCTCGGTTATGCTAATCGGCATCGGGTCCGCGGTATTCCATCCAGAAGGTTCCCGGGTCGCTTTTATGGCAGCTGGACCAAAAAGAGGCCTGGCTCAATCCATATACCAGGTAGGCGGTAATTCGGGCCAGGCGCTTGCCCCTCTTATTACTGCTCTTGTACTTGTGCCAATCGGGCAAAGAGGGGCAATTTGGTTTGTGCCTGTTGCCGCTTGTGCCGTACTGTTATTAACATATATCGCGAAATGGTACTCTGCACATCTCACTATATTTACTCCAAAGAAAAAAGCTGGCGGCCAGTCAAACACCAAAATCGGGTCCAAAATTAAAGCAGCCCTTATATTGATCTTATTCATCATTTTTGCGCGTTCCTGGTATATCGCATGCATGACAAACTTTTATGCCTTTTATATCATTGAAAAATATGATTTCAGTATTAAAACATCGCAAATTTATCTGTTTGCCTTCCTGGCAGCAGGTGCGCTTGGGACATTTTTCGGCGGACCGCTTGCTGACAGGTACGGCCGAAAGAAAGTGATATTATTTTCACTTGCAGGGAGTGCGCCTTTAACGCTCCTTCTTCCATTTGTACCGGCGTCAGTTTCGCTTATTCTGTTATTCATTATTGGTTTTATACTGATGTCAAGCTTCTCGGTCACTGTCGTCTATGCCCAAGAGCTTGTTCCCGGCAAAGTAGGCACAATGGCAGGCCTAACTGTAGGATTGGCATTTGGCATGGGAGCAATCGGCTCTGTTGCATTAGGAAAACTTGCTGATGTCACAAGCCTGGCCACAACAATACAGATAGTCGGCGCAATGCCTTTTCTAGGATTATTAAGTTTATTTCTTCCTTCTGATAAAGAACTCGCTGAATGGCATTCAAATTAGAAAAGCGCAAATGCCCAAGTTATAGGAAGAACGGCTAGAATCGCTGCGTCCTGTGGCGACATCGGTACTAGCACATCCTCACAAAGCAAACACTTTGTTTGGTGCAATGTATCTCTGCCGTACTATTCCTTGTCCTGTGCTTCGGGTCTTTATTTTACTCCGTAAAAAAAGTTGCTGGCGCTGGAGCTAGACAACTGTACTTGTAAAACAGGTTCTACTTTTTTTTGCCAGGGACAATAACGCTTGCGCCCTGACAGCTCCCACTACTTGCTCTATCGACCGCTCTAAGCGTCTTGAAATTTCCATTAGAACCCTAAAACACCTCGGAATTTTTTCCGAGGTGTTCTTATAATTTAATCCCACCTTCCCTTTTCCTGTCCTTGCCTTTCAGTTCACGCCAAATATCCTCTTTCACTCTTCTCTTATTTTTTTCAACTGGAACAATATCTGCTCTTCTTATCAAAACGATTACTGATAATGCGAATTATTGTGGTCAGAATCTTCAGCTGCTGGATGAATTCATTCTCATTTAGCGAGTTGTATTCTGATATTGCTCATTCTATGAACCTTTAAAAAACCGTGGGCCTCCGCGTAAGAAAATTGGCCTGAAATTGTGTAAGAATAAAATGACTGGAACATTTTTTCAGTTAAAGGATAAAATAAAATTGGATGATTTTCTTTCGACGAGCGAGCAGATTCTTTGTGAGTACACTGGCAGACCAAGAAGTAGTATGCAATTGCAGTGTTAGGCTGTACAACCTCGTTCAGATGGAGTTTTTCATGTGATGCTGAAACAACTATAACTATATTAAAAATTCACAAAAATACTATAAAAAATAATCATACTATCTAAGCTTGGCTAAAACATGTTTTTTATTTTGATTCACAAAGGAGAATAACATGAGTGAAGTGTTTGTTGGCAGTTTCCTCTCTGCCATGTCAACAGGATTAGGAGCTTTGATCATTTTATTCATTCAAGGATCCATCACCCACAGATGGAGGGATACACTCCTCGCTTTCACAGCCGGTATCATGATGGCTGCATCATTGCTAGGCCTCATCCCCGAAGCGCTTGCACAGGGCGAATTCATAACTCTGGTGATAGGAATTTTTTTAGGAGTACTTTGCTTGACCCTTTTAGAAACTTACATTCCACACATGGATCTTGAACATTCAAAAAGTGGAATCCAGTTTGACGAAAAGGCGATGCTGATCATTGCAGCCATAACGCTCCACAATATTCCCGAAGGGTTATCAGTAGGGGTCAGCTATGCTTCCAGTGCCAGCGATACCGGCAATTTAATTGCCTTTGCTATCGGGCTGCAAAACGCCCCTGAAGGTTTGCTGGTGGCTTTATTTTTAATCAATCAAAAGATAAATAAATTCAAAGCGTTTATCTTGGCAACTTTAACCGGCACCATTGAAATTGTTACGAGCATATTAGGATTTTATTTAACTTCTTATGTAAAATTCCTGGTGCCTTATGGTCTCTCCTTTGCCGCAGGTGCAATGCTATTTATCATTTATAAGGAACTTATTCCCGAAAGCCATGGAGACGGCAATGAACGAACTTCAACCTACGCCTTTATTATCGGCCTGTTATTTATGATTCTGCTGCTCGAGCTCTAATCGTAATCTGGATGTGTAATTGCTCCATAGCATATATTTGATTGATTTTGGCGGCATTTGGCTAACATGTCCAAAAATATATAATTAGATTTGCACTCTTTAGTAAGGGCGAACCTTCTTAAACGAGTGATAATACGTTTTAGAAAAAATAAGCTAGTTATATGCAGAAAACCCTGTCAAATTTTATGACAAGGTTTTTTTATGTAATCAAATATCAAGGTGAGTGAGACTCTTTTCAATTTTATTTAACTGTTCCATCAGTTAATCTGCACTGTGTTAGGAAGAAAAAGGTACAGGTTAACATTATGCTTCTTAATAATTTTTGTAGTTGGCCAGCATCTGATAAGCAGACAACTGATTACCCCACCTGGAACCGTTCAGCGTCCTTAACTTTTATATTAATTAATTCGCCTTCTATAAAGAAAAGGGCTCCCTGTGTTGCTTCGCCATTCGCAATAACCTGAATTCTCTCCATATCTTCCAGCTCCAGAATCACTGTTGTTCATTCAATCAGATTATCAAAAGACTTTTACATCTGAAAAAGGCTTTTGCATAATAATAACAGTTTGATGAAATGCAATATGGACCTCTGAAGCCGGCTGTTTTTCGATTTTTTGATAAGCATTCATCAGCTTATCCAGTTCCTGGCTAAATCGGAGAGTATGCTCACTGTTAATTCCATTTTCATTGGCTGATTTAATCATTTCATTCCGCTTTTCCTGAATTAGTTTCCCGATTTTTTCTAGATTAGCAACCATTTTTAAAACGCATCCTTCTTTATTAAAAAATGAATACTTTAGGATTATCACAAAATTCTTTAGCGCTGTAAATAGATTCGCAATATTAGACAAAATATCCAAATTTTCCGCTTTTACTATTGGCTGTCTTTGGAAGATAATTCAATATTAATAGAGAAAATGGTGGTATTTGACTAATATAATTTTTTACCAGTTGTGACTTAAATTATCGACGATATCATTCTTTATGGCGCTAATCTAGAACTCGATTTATTTCATTGCGGACATTGAATACACTTTCAACAAGCCTCAGAAAAAGATTGGCCTATTTTCTCCTTCATGCAAATTAAGAACTTAGTATAAGTAAAGCCTTGCCGTTAATTTCTTATCGGCAAGGCTTTTATATTATGGAAAAGTTATTAGGATTTTACATCTTTTGCTTCGTCTTCATAAATTGGCACCCATCCCTCTGTTGTTACAAAGATGCGTACAGCTACAACTTTGCGGTCCTCCATGAGGGTGAAGTAATGTCTTGTGTTTACCGGTACTGAAATTAAATCTCCAGGGTTAAGTCTAACATCAAACCATTCTCCGTCAGCCCCCTGGATGACGAAAATCCCATGGCCGCTGACAATAAAACGGACTTCATCATCACTATGGCGGTGTTCACGCTGGAAATTAACAAGAAGCTGTTCCAGGTTCGGTGTAGACTCTGAAAGAGAAATAACATCTTGTGCTTTATAGCCTCTTCTTTCAGAAATATCCTTTATTTCTGATTCAAAAACCGAAAGGATTTGATTTTTATCTTCATCCGACAGATTATAGTTTTCCTGCAGATTTTCGGGAAGCTTAGTAATGTCCCATTGCTCATAAACTACCTCTGATTGAGTCAGGAAAGCCAATACCTCGTCTTGATTTTCGATAATTTCATTGTTATTGTGCAATCTGATTGTTGCCATACTTCATCCTCCTCATAATATTAAAATTTATTTAACAGTTTGATAGGGTTTCGGTAAGGATTTATATTGCGATAGCAGCAATTCATAACGGAAAAGAAACTCGCAGGCTTCAAGAATTTTCTTTGCCTCAAAGCCATTCCTTCCCCAAACAGTTATACCATGGTTCCTGATTAATACCGCACCCCACTCGTCCTTTAAGTGTACAGCAAAATCTCTTGCCAACGTAGGGATATCAGCGGAATTATAGATAATTGGGATAGTTAGTTCCGCATCCTGCTCCCATTTTCCGAACGCCTTAATGAGCTCCTGGCCTTTGAAAACAACTTTTCCTTCATCCCCGTAAATCTCTGAAATTACATTATTTTCTACTGTATGAACATGAAGGCAGCAGCCTGCGTTAGTAAGGTTGTACACTTCAACATGAAGCAGCGTTTCAGCAGAGGGCCTTAATGAAGTCTCCCCGGCAGGCCGTCCCTTGCAATCGACAAGCAGGAAATCTTCCGCAGTCCTTTTCCGTTTATCTTTACCGCTGGCCGTTACCAAAAAGGTAAACGGGTCTTCGTCGACCTTTATCGACAAATTTCCGCTCGTACCCATAAACCAATCTCGCTGTGCCAGCTCATCCTTAATATCAGCCAGCTCATTCCAGCGTAAAACCTCTAAACTCATATGATCACCTCCAGCCTGTTTTTCAGCGCAGCTTTGCAATCATGAAAGGTTTCAAACGGTAAATGGGCAATACCTTCCTGTTCACATTTGCGCTTTAGGAAGTCCCTTGCTAATACTAAATCCGCCTTCTTTGCCGCCTCAAGGTCTGTAATTGAATCACCAATGACAATTGTAAAATCGTCTGGCCCTGCAAGATTTCTCATAATCGAAGGCTTGCAGCAGCCGCAATCGTTGCTGCATTTATCATCGCAGCTATTTGGCCATTCAATGCGGATAAATTCTTCATCAAATTTTGCATTGTTACAATAAATATATTTCAGGTCAAATGGTTTTAAAATCGGTTCGATAAAAAAGTCCATTCCTCCGCTGATAATGTAAAATCGAATCTCGTTTTCTTTTACAAAATCAATAAATTCAGCAAAGCCTTCCCTGATTTTCGTATGTTCTAAGAGAAAATCAATATATTTCTCCTTCTGACCGCTCTCAAGCAGCGAAAACATATTGCCTACACCTTCACGGATCGATATCCTTTTTGAGAGAACAGCTTCGGCAATTGCCTCCCATTCCGGAGCGGCAAATTGCTTCATGAGCGCGATGATATTGTCGCTGTTAGTTACTGTTCCATCAAAGTCACAAAAAATTATCGGTCTCATTTTACTTCTTTCCGCCTCCCCAAAGTTCAAGTGCTTTTTTCAGCTCCTCATGTTCTATCGCCGCTTCTTCCAGAGAAATCCCTTTGAGAACTGCATCAACAGCCTGGCGGAAGGCCTGTCCCCCGCCCTTTGCTCCGTCCGGATGGCCATGTACACCGCCTCCGGCATTGATCACACTATCGATGCCAAAATCATTAATCAGCTGAGGAACCATTCCAGGATGAATGCCAGCTGATGGAACAGGGAATGCAGGCTTCCATTCAGCTGCCTCTTCAATAAGTGCAGCCTTTATACCTAGTGCGTCCTCACGAGGTATCGCTACACTTCCATAAGGTGAAGGGAACAGGGAAAGGTCAGCACCGGCAATTCTGAGTAATTTTCCAAGCAGCAGCGGATTTGACACTCCATAAACAGCCGAAGACGTAATGGCTCCGCTGAACGCTGGATGCGCCATAAGCGGTATGTTGATTTCATCATCCTCGCGCAAGGCCTGCAGGACATCGAGTCCATATGAAAAAACGTTGAACAGCAATGCATCCGCTCCCAGCTCTGCTGCCCTACGCGCTTTATCACGCAGTTCAAATGTTTTTCCTGTAAGGTTTACGGCGTATAGTGTTCTATGTCCCGTAACCTCCCAAACCTGCCGGAGCACTTCCTTCCCTGCAGTGATCCGTTTAAAGAAAGGCGTTTTATCGTTTTCAAACAAAATTTCATCGTCTTTGACAAGGTCAACACCGCCCAGTGCCTGCTCCTTTAGCTGGGCAGACAAGAAACTGAGGTCTTTTCCGAGCACTCCTTTAAAAATACTCATTACAAGGGGCCGGCCCTCTACTTGCAGACTATCCCGGATCCCTTGAATTCCGAAGCGCGGACCTGGAAATCTGCCTCGCAGGCTTCCTAGAATATCCAAATCAACCAGTTTAATTTTCCCATCCAGTGACAGTTTTCCAAAAACAGTCGTTAGGATGGCCGGCAAATCTGCCGAGAAATTAGCTGCCGGATATGCGATCTCTACAATGCCTTTATCTGCTCCTTGAAGAATCTTTGTATTTACGACTCTTCCCTTATGCCTTTGCAGCTGCTCCTGTTCCAGCTTGGGAAGGTTTGTCCAAGTCCCGACTGTCAGGCCAAGTGCAATCCCTTCCGCTTTCTTTTCAAGGTCACCGGAAAGATCACTAATTAAATATGTGGCCACTACTTCACTCATTTTTCTGGCCCTCCTTACATTTTGGCTATTCTTCATTATCATTGAATTAATATTTTCCAATAAAAAAGCCTCTTCAAAAGAAGAGGCTTTTTGTCAGCCATCTTCTCATCTATCAGCTGCCGCTGCTAGAATTAGCACCGTGCCTTTTAGGATTTTTACATCCGGCGCTTTTATCGCGCCCCATCATAAATGGTATTCGGTCGGTTGCCGGGCTTCATCGGGCTAGTCCCTCCACCTGCTCTTGATAAGAAAATGCAATATTATTTTTAGTTTATTTAAAAAGATTACGAAAGTTCTATTATTGAAATGGTGAAATCACTATGAATTATGACAGTTTTCAAAAATTCTGTCAATGGGTTTTCATGAAAATGTACCTTTGTCCCATTCAGGCTCTTTTAAAAATATCCAAGCCTTTTATTCTTTCAACAGCTTCTAAAAGCCGTTCCTCTGAGGCAAGAAGACCTGCCCGGACATAGCCTTCCCCATACTCGCCAAATCCGATTCCGGGCGCGACCGCAACGTGGGCTTTTGTGAGCAGGTAATCTGAAAACTCCTCAGAAGTGAAGCCTTCAGGAACCTTCAGCCATGCAAAAAAAGAGCCTGCAGGCGAAGAAACATTCCATCCTGCTTCCTGAAGCCCAGAAATAAATGTATTTTTTCTGGATTCATACATTCCCACCAGCTCGTCTACACATTCCTGCGAATCAAGCAAGGCAGCAGCCGCAGCTTCCTGAACAGCGGAAAAGAGGCTGACATACATATGGTCCTGGAGCAGTTCAATTGCGTTAATCACGCTTACATTGCCTACCGCAAAACCAATGCGCCATCCTGCCATATTATAAGTTTTTGAAAGAGTATAAATTTCAATTCCAACATTCTTGGCTCCCGGCGTTTGCAGGAAGCTGACTGGTTTTTTTCCGTCAAACCCTACCGCGCCATAGGCGAAGTCATGTACGACACATATATTATGTTTTTCAGCCAGTTCAACCGTCTGCTGAAAAAACTGTTCATTGGCAATAGCACCGGTCGGATTATTTGGGTAATTCAAGAATAATAGCTTTGCCCTATCCAGTACATCGGAATTAATTTTTTCATAATCTGGAAGAAAACCATTCTCCTCTGTTAACGGCATATATTCCATCTTTGCCGAAGCCATTGCTATCCCTGACCAATAATCGGGATAACCTGGATCCGGAACAAGGGCTGTATCACCTGGATTCATTATGCATTGTGGAAGCTCAACCAGTCCGGCTTTTCCGCCGAATAAGATTGCCACTTCCTTCTCTGGATCTACTGTCACTCCATATTCCCTTTTATAATATTCCGCAGCTGCTTTCTTAAAGTACATCTGGCCCCGGAATGGAGAATATTTATGGTTTTGCGGATTTGAAGCTGCTTCCTGCAGTTTTTTGACAATATGGTCAGGTGTCGGCTGATCAGGATTGCCCTGGCCAAGGTTAATCACATCATGGCCTTCTGCAGCAATTTTACCAACTTTTTCAACAAGTGAAGCAAAAAACTGCTTAGGCAGCTTTGTTAAAAGGTCTGATTGTGGAAATGTTTTCATTATGTCCACCTTCTCTAAATTTTCTTGAAATTCTAGTCACAAATGATATATCGTTAATATTATATTGTAAAGGAAAAAATGTAGCCGGGCTATATACATAATTTTAAATTAAAAGAGGTGCAATTGGATGAACTGGAAAATAGCTTGCATTCAACTAGACATCGTTTTCGGGGACCCAGTCCAAAACTATCAAAGAGCTGAAGAACAAATAAAACAGGCAGCGACTCAACAGCCGGATGTAATCGTACTGCCTGAGCTTTGGACGACAGGATATGATTTGGAAAGACTGGACGAAATCGCAGACGCTGATGCAAAGGAAACTCTTAGTCTATTAAAAAAATGGGCGAAGCAATACACCGTAAACATCGTCGGAGGCTCGGTAGCAAATAAAACGGCTGACGGAGTGTACAATACCCTGCTTATCGTCGATTCAGCGGGTGAAGAGGTTAAGCAATATAGCAAGCTACACTTGTTTAAGTTAATGGATGAGCATAAGTATCTCCTACCTGGCAGCTCGGATGGATCATTTAAGCTTGGGGAAATTCCATGTGCCGGTTTCATATGCTATGATATCCGCTTTCCAGAGTGGATCCGAACGCATACGGCAAAGGGTGCAGAGGTATTGTTCATTTCAGCTGAATGGCCGCTTGCAAGGCTCGCTCATTGGCGCGCTCTGCTCATTACCAGAGCGATCGAAAATCAATGCTTTGTTGTAGCATGCAACCGTTCAGGCAGTGATCCTAATAACGAATTCGCCGGACATTCCATGATTATTGACCCTTGGGGGGAAATTGTTGCCGAAGCAGGTACAGGAGAGGAAATACTGACTGCTTCCGTAGACTTCTCACAGTCCATCGCTATTCGAAAGCAAATCCCGATTTTTCAGGATAGACGGCCAGAGTTTTATAAATAAAGGCAGTACCATAATATCAAAAGTTGTATTATTTTCAAATATAAGGTTGACAATTTATTTTCAAGATTGCTATTATTCATTGTAAGTGAAAAAAACTAAATTGTAAGATTACTCTTATCAAGAGCAGGCAGAGGGACTTGGCCCGATGAAGCCCAGCAACCGACCATCATTTCTTTCAAACGAAACTGGTTTGAAAGAGGCACGGTGCTAATTCCAGCAGAAAGCAATGCTTTCTGGCAGATAAGAGGTGAGAAGACTGCAGCTTCAAGCCTCTTTTACATGAAAGAGGCTTTTCTATTTGCCCAAAATAGGAGCCTCCAAAACTCAGGGAGGAATGAAAACATGTCAGTCAATACAATACAAGGCTATGAGCCATTAACTTCAGAAACAGCGATTGCCCTAGCAAGGAGATTAGGACTATTTGAGAAATCAAGCCTGCTTGATTGCCAGGAAATTGGCGATGGCAACTTAAATTACGTCTTTCATATCACAGATGTTCATAGAAAAAAAGGAATCATTATTAAACAGGCTCTTCCATATGCGAAGGTAGTTGGCGAAAGCTGGCCTCTAACGCTAAAGCGTGCAGTCATTGAGGCTAACGCATTGCAAATTTTCGGCAGCTTTGCACCGGATTTTGTGCCAAAAGTGTATTATTCCGATGAGCGCCTTGCAGTTACCGTTATGGAGGACTTATCTCATTTAACCATCGCAAGAACAGGCCTGATTGGAGGAAAAAACTATCCGCTGCTTTCGAAGCATGTGGGTGAATACCTTGCAAAGACCTTGTATCATACTTCAGATTACGGGCTTGGACACGGTAAAAAGAAGGAATGGGCAAAAAATTTCACAAACCCTGAGCTTTGTAAAATAACCGAAGACCTCGTGTTCACAGATCCTTTCTTTGACAGTCAAACCAATGACTTTGAAGAAGATCTCACAGAAACCGTCCGAGAACTTTGGAATGACGGTGCTGTCCAGCTGGAGGCAGCAAAATTAAAAAAGAGCTTTATTACAGAACAAGAGGCACTTCTTCATGGAGATTTGCATACAGGAAGCATTTTTGCAAGCAGAACAGTGACAAAAGTGATCGATCCTGAATTCGCCTTTTATGGACCGATCGGCTTTGATATCGGACAATATATTGCCAATCTTGCTTTCCAGGCCATTGCCCGGGATCCTGAAAACCGGGAAGTAATTTATACTCATATCCAACAGGTATGGGAAACATTCCAGGAACAATACACCATACTTTGGATGGAAGATAATAAAGATACGTTTGCAGGAACCGACGGCTACCTTGATTTTGTATTGAAAAAAAGCTTCCAGGATGCTCTTGGATTTGCCGGATGTGAATTGATTCGCCGCAGTATTGGTCTTTCCCACGTGAAGGATCTGGACGGAATTGAGGATAACGGCAGAAGAATCACCGCTAAGAAAAACGCCATCGAGCTGGGAAAAAAGCTGATTAAAGAAAGAATTCTTTTGACAACTATTGAAGATGCTATCCAATTGGTAAAAAGCAGACTATAGTTGAAAAACCTCCTGCCGGAGACCTTGGCAGGAGGTTTATTATGCGTTTTGGACCTTTCATATTGCTTCCAGATAACATTACATAGCCGCATCCATTTCAAAAACAAGAACATCTGCCTTTTTTATGTTCATTCGAGTGAAATTTTATAGGCGATTTCTTCAAAATGTTTACCACTGATTTCTACAGTTTCTTTCGCTATTTGCTGTCCACCCATCTTTTCATCTTGAAGGATTATCCTGCAGGACCCAAATAATCATTGCATCGAAATTTCTAGGGACTTCAAATAATCAGAGGGCAAAATGTTTTTATACGTGGTTTTCCAGTTATTCACATGAACTTTAGCAATGTTTTTGGCGTCTGCTACTCTTCCAATTCTTATTTTTATCTCTATCTCTCCAATTTTTGGAACCAACCTGATATTTTTAAATTGTTTTTATCCTGACTCCGTGAAAAAGGTTTTCGTTGATTTGGACAGTAGTGCTTCTGTATACCTCTAAATTAATTCCCGGGAAATCTCAACAAAGATCGGAGCAAAAAAAATGATCAGCCATTCATTAAGGATTAATAGGAAACTCTCTCACTTAATATTAATATTTAAATTCTCCTCAGGTACATTGATGTACTTTAGTTAAATTGTTTTTTTGCCTTTTGTTTCAAAGAACTTTACTTTACACTGGCTGGGATTAAAAAAATATCGTACTATCCCCCTTGATTTACATAGCCAATCAGTATATAATTGAATTTGTCTTATTTATAATATGTCCCAGTAGCTCAGCAGGATAGAGCGACAGCCTCCTAAGCTGTAGGTCGTAGGTTCGACTCCTATCTGGGACGCTAGTTAAAGAAGCGCTATGTAATGCGGTATGTGATCCGGTCAATCATCGGTGACATATGGCGTTGACATAGCGTTTTTTCTTTGTCTGTAGGACGCGGATATGGTGAACGTAGGACAAACGGCGAACCTTAAGGGAGGCTGAACGAACTATGGCACGGAAATATATTGGCGAAAGAGGACCGAAAGCTACAAGGAATGTCCCGAAGCCTAGCGTTGACCGACAGTCGGTTAATGTCCGGTATACAATCGAGGAAGCGCTGGAAATATTTGTGAAGGCGAAGCAAGCGGAAGGCGTTAGGGCGGGAACTATTGGCGGTTATTATGCAGTGGTTCGTTACCTTACCGATTGGTTAGGCGCTGAGGTTACGTATATAGATGAAATTAGCGCTGACACCCTTCGCGGTTACATTAATTACTTGCGGACTGAGCGCACGGCTTATGCGGAAGATGATACCCGCAAACAGGAAGGAAAAGGATTATCGGTCACTACGATTAATATACGTTTGCGGACGCTGAAGACAATGTTCCGCTTCCTATATAATGAAGGAATTATTTCGGACAACCCCACGGCGAACATTGCACAAGTACGCGATGATGAGCGCCAGGAAGTGCCCGGACTATCTGATGAACAGGTTGACGCGATACTTGCAGCTTATGACGATAGCCAATATGCACAATGGCGAGATAAAACGCTTATATTGCTTTTACTCGATACTGGCATGCGAATTGGTGAGGCGCTGGCACTTACGGCCGATCAGGTGGATTTTCGGCAACTGGCCGCCTTTGTGCCTTCGCAAGTAGCAAAGAATCGTAAGCACCGCGAGATACCACTAAGCCGGGAAGTCGCTAAACGATTGCGGCAACTGTTGGACGAAACGCAAGGATATTTCGGCGAGGATTGCCAGGTATTTATGAATGCTTTCGGTGACCCTTTAACGGACGATGCTTTTAGGCGCCGGCTTAATCGGCTGAAGCGAAAGTTAAATATCGAGCGAGTTCACCCGCACATGTTCCGGCATACCTTCGCAAGAAATTATATTCTCAATGGAGGCGATTTATTTACGCTTCAAAAGATTTTAGACCATGCGGACATACATACCACACGAAAATATGTACAAATGGATAGCGAGCACATACGCCAGCAACATAATAAATTTTCGCCAGTTCGACGGATATTAACACGGAATGGCAGAAAGGTATAGGAATGTCTATTGTCAGAATAAGGTATTAATTGTAAAATTAGGTTGTACTGCTCCTTCAGTAGGTTCGGGAGGAGAGTATATTATGGAAAACAATCGTGAGAAGTCACCTACACCGAGTAGAGAAATTAGTTTTGCGGTGTTGCGTGGTATGGTATCAGGTGCAACGAGAGCAATCATCGATGAATTAATTAAAATGTTTAAAGAGTAGGTTTTAAGTTTTTTAGCAAAAAAGAGATGAGCAATCTAAGTAAGCTCGAGTGAGGGAGCGGCACCACCCGCGATATTACCTCGCGCAAAGTAGTACAAAGTTTAAACCCTTTCAAGCGGATAAGGGAATTCAGTTCCTACGAAGGAAGAGCGATGTAGATTTCTACTCAGCTCTTTTTTTAATGAAAAAAAAATAAAGGCTCTGAGCACCACCTCAAGAGCCTCGCGGATAAATATTTGGAGAGATTATTAATGAGCTAATCGTGAGAAGATTTTATTAACCCTAAAGAATTGAAAAAGATTTTGCCGATCCTTATTCCCTTTGACAGATACAAATAAATTTACCATGGATCGTCAGTGCTTCTTTGAGATTAATGCTCAATAGATAATCACACTCCTTATCTTAGAATGTAGCAAATTATCTTTACTACAATTTCAGTATACCCATTCAGTTTTTTACATACAAGCAATTATATAATTTTTTCCATTTTATACAGGAAGTCAACCTCCGCATTAATTAAACTCGCATTACAACACACGCTTCGCCGTATGGAGAATCGTAGTTTAAAAACATAAGAAACTCTTCGCCAACCTTTATTTCGTTTGGGTAGGTGAGTGTGCGGGAAACCCCATCGATTATCACCGTTTCTGTTTTCGGCAATAAATCCTTATTAATCATTATTTCATCGGTGGCATATTCAAAACCATCCCTAGGATTCTTGAAAATTAACGGATTGACACTTGAAACGAATACTATTTCTGGCTTCCATCCCGGGTTATAACCCATTCTCTGTATCAGCTCGATCATATTATGCCGCCAGCTGCCCTCGTATCTTCCGGCGTATTTGTATTGCGGATCCATTATGCTCCGTCACCTCCGGCTCGTCTAAATTCGCGTACTATTGCTGCGCCAAGTTTATTAATATCGGCTTCCTCGCGGATAACGGTTCCGTTCATAACAATCGTGAATCCGTTACCTCCGCCGGACTTTCCTTTGCGGTAATCGTCCGCCTCCCTTGCTGTAAGCACTTTCTCCCCTTTGTCAAGGTAAGCCGGGAACCAATCGTGCGGCACGTAATCTAAGCCAGTTTTATATCGACCGACATCGCCGCGCAATTGCTCCGCCTTAGTCTTTTGGAATGATTTTCTTACTTTAAGTTCAGTCGCTTGGTTCCTTAACCATGACGGAGCTTTTGCGTGACTTTCCCATTCGTCCGGAACTACCGCGTTCCAGATTCCTTGCCCAGCGCCATAAAGAACTTCCCCGACGGAAGGCAGGTTCGCGGTCCATTCGGATAAGCTCGTCTTGATTCCGCTAAGAACTCCTTTTCCTATCGCTGATCCAAGTTGCTCACCAATCGGCTTTAATGCTTCAGAGCTTGCATTTAATGCGCCCCCAACTATCTGAATTAAATCTGAGGTCGTCCTTTCAATCTTTTGTCTTCCATTTTCGCTTGTCAACCAACTAAGGAAACGCTCATAGACATCTCCAACGAAAAAATCAATTTTACTGAACATGGTCGTCTTGGTTTTCCACTCATCGCTTTTTGTTAATGAATCAAACCAATTGTATAGAGAGGTTGCTCCGTTAGTTAGTCCAGTTAGAGTTGCGTTAATCCATCGTGCCCCTATATTTGCCCAGCGATCCGCATTACCATTTTCCAAGCCGCTTTGTATTTGATCCAAGAAACTTTTGACCGTCTGGAGTCCCGGCTTACCCATTTCACGCATAATTACCGCGGTCTGCTCTTTAATTTGTGACCATATACCGAGCGTTGTTCCGCCCATCTCGTCGATTAGCTTCTGTGTCATTCCTATTTTATTAAAGTACTTATCTAATTCACGCAATTGGTCCGGTATATCCATCTTCTTAATTTCGTTCATTATTTGCTTCGGCATTTCAAAACGTCGTACCATCGAAATATGATCTCCGCTGAACATTTCCCGCAATGCAAAAACCGCCTTTTATCTTCGCGTAAATTCGCTACTCCTTACGCCGCTCCTAAGCTGCTTACGGTTTCCCGCAAGAAGAGACTATATCAACATCCGCAAGGGATGCTCCCCATTTCGAACCGCTTGGTTCTACGGCTTTCGCCTAGTCGTTACACCTTCCGCAATGCGGCTTGGATCGGTATTGCCCTCGGCTTTACGTTAGGGTTTCCACCGAATTAGAGGAGTTTCGACATACTATCGCTAGTATGAAGGGCTATTTTTTTAACCTTCGACACCTTGCATCGGATCAATTGCCGCCATACGTTCTGCTAATGCGTTTTCTTCACTGAAGATCGCTACACTTCAGCCGTCACTTGGACTGCTCATAATTTCTTATGAGACGAGACTATATCAACACCCTCAAGGGGCGCTTCCCGTTTCGACTGCCAATCGCTTGCAGTCTACGGCTTTCGCCTAGTCGTTGAACCTTCCGCTTTTCTTGCGGCTTGGCTGCTGATTATCCTCGGCTTAACGTTAGGACTTCCCAGCAATTAGAGAAGTTTCGACGTACCATTGCTGATACGAAGGGCTACTATTAACCACATTTTTTCAAGTTGCTTTAAATCTTTCCCGGATTCCGTCGTTAAGAAAGATTTCGAGTTTTTTAGCATAGCTTGTGAGTCCATGATAGGGCTGTCGATAGCGAACCTGTCGACTAAATCCATATATTCTTTGGCTTTCTTAGCGTCGTTCATTATCGCCTTTATCGTGACCCAACTGGACTCGTATTGGGCAGCAGCACCCACAGTAGCGAGGAATCCCTTTTCGGCAGTCTTGAATGCCGCGAATCCGCTAGCTGCACCGACTAAAAGTGAATTCATGTTCGTTAGCCCTTTAACCGAGGCGCTAATGCCCTTGCCGAATCCAGAAACTGCCTTTTCTGCAACACTTGCGGAGCTAGCGAATCTTCCCATGCCATCACGAAGATGCCCTTGACTATCACGGAATAGTCCCATTTGGCGATTTGCTCGCTGGGTCGCTCGCTCGACGTCACGCATACCTCTTACGAAGGAATTACTATTCAAAGATAATATAGCACGAAGGTCAAAGCTCAATCTGACCACCTCGCTTCTAGCTTGCCGGCCTCATGCGCTGCCATTATCGCAAACATCACGCCTGCATCGTGTTGGTCGTTAAGCAGGCAATCCAGTACGTTATCAAGATTCTCCGCGATACTTTTCAGGTCGTCATCCTGTCGTGCTGAGGCCAGTGACATGCGGTAAGACTTCAGCCTGGCTTTCGTTTCTTCCGGAAGTGTTTTGAGCTGACTGACCTGTATAGCTTCCGTTGCTTCCAAGCCGAACTGCTCCATTCGGTGCATAAGCACTTCCTGTAAATATGTTGCCATTTCTTCATCATCCTTTCTTAGATAAATAAAAAAGCGCCCGAAGGCGCCGTCAAACAGGAGGTCATAAAACTATGACAATGCGCTCCCACTGCCGGCCGTTTTCCGTGCGGCCGCGTGGTGCAAACGCGCGTATATTAAATTTTCGCTTCTTGTTCTTCAAGCACTTCTTCGATAGAACGCATGCCAGGCGGTAATGGCTTCTTGTCATCGTCCGGAAAATCAGCGAAATATTGTTCCGGTTTGTTAATATACATTTTTGCAAGCTGGCCCAAGTGTTCCCCGGCCTTTTCCTCTACTAATGGAATAAAGAAACGGCCATCCAAAGCTGATTCCGCATATTCCGCGACCTGCATAGCCTCGCCTGCTTCCGGATCCATTGACCGCGATTTTACGTCCTCAAATATTTGGGATAGTTCCTGGCGGTACTTGTAAGCTTCAGCGCCAGCATCTTGCAAAATTGGCTGAATAAGTGAAACGAACTCGCCTTTTATTTGTGCAGCGAAGGCTTGCTCGTCAACCTTGCTGAGAAAATCCGATAAAATTTCCTTGCCCTTCTTGGCGTTACTAAGAAGGATTTCCGTTTTGACTTCAGCCAAGCGCTTTTCAAACCGCTCCTGCTTAACCGGATCGACCTTCGGCGTCTTAGCATATATGATGCTTTCCGCGTCTTTCTTAGCCTCAGACAAATATTTCGTAAATAAATCCTTTTGCGAACGGGCAAGCTGCATGAGTTCGATTGTTTTCCGCTTCTGATGTGATTCAATCAGCTTCCGCTTTCCTTCTGGCGAATAGTCCCGGTTAAGTTCGATTTCCGTTTTCTTTTGGTTATAAGCATCTTGGAATGAACGATACAAACCGGTTGAATCCTGCTGTAATTGCTGTGCCTTTGCGACTATCTCCCTAATCTCTTGAACTGTTTTCATAATTAACATTCTCCTTTTCACTCACCATTAATTTTTACGTGGTATCCGTCTTTCTTTAACTGCTCAATAAAATCAGATAATTTAACCCCTACTGCGGCCGAATTAGGCGGCTGCCAGCTATTTATGACGATCGACTCACTGCGAAATATTTCTCCGGTTTCATCCAACCTTGCATCGAATTGAACTATAGACTTAACCGAACCGAACGCAGTCCGTACTTTTTTGTAAACCGTCACTTCACGCGAAGGCTCTTTGTATTCCGGCACTTGCTTCGTCTTTACTGTTGTATGCCTGTACTCCGGCTCACTGTCTGCGATTAAGTTTCTACTATAAATCATCACATCGCCCCGTTCCTTCGTGGTTCAGCCGTTCGATTACCGTTGTCTTTCGTGTTAATGCGTCATGGCAAAGTTCTTTGCTAGTTGCTTGTGAGCGAAAGTTTGTCCGCTTGAATATTACGTTTGGATGCTTCGACCTTAGCCGATCCATTGTCGGAGTTGGCAAAGTCCGGGACAATTTTAAGACAAATGATTCATCCTGGCCTACCCCGCAAATATCAATCAGACGCGATACTATTTCAATGTCGGAAAGTGACTCCGGAATAAAAACGGAAGCAATTGCGGCAATGTGACCCCGGCCGTTTATTTGCTCCATTTCCTCAATACCGACACCGATCATTCCGCCAGCATGCTTGTAATACACTCGGAATTTACGCATTTAGTTCCTGCCCTTCTGCAAGATAGCCAGTATCTTAGCGTCATAGACTGCCATCTTTCGGCTAACCTCAGCGTAATAGTTCTCATCAGGCGGCCGTCCTTCTATCGCATCGATGATTCGCTGGCCCTGGCGCTCGTCTTTTAACATTGCTATTTGTTTTAGCAGATTTATGCACTTATCTTCCGATGTCATGCCCTTTTCCTGCTTCGTCTTTCGTCATAGGCTCGGTCCATAAAAACTATTGGAAGCTGATGCATTATCCGGCCGAGTGAAACACGTCTTCCGAACTTGATAAACTGCGTTCTTTTCCCGTCGGACACCTTAACTAAAGTGTCTCTTTCATTCGCTGGCATTTTATTGCATGACAAACAGACAATCACTTGTAGACGGTCTTGAGTACGTTTTTTCGGTTTTGAAGCCATTTATACTACCTCCCGTTTTTTGGTCTTTGCAAACGTTGATTTGACACGGTTTTGACGTCTTAAAACTGTCTACTAGAAGTCCTCTTTACCTTCCCGATACCGCCTCATTCGGTTGCGTTTAGATGCTCGCTCAGCTACACGTTTGCATGGTCCGCAATATCGGCGATTAGGTGAGTCAGCATCGATGGGCTTGCCGCAGCCTTCGCAGTTTCGCTTTTCCACTTGGCTCAGTCCCTCCCCGGCAAAAACCGCCCAATAGTCGGCTTGAGTTTTCTGATCCGCAGGCAATACCATTCGCTCAAATACGATGCACCGCCGTTTTGGATGCGTGGGAAAGCCTTCGTTAAGTACTTTACAAGGCTCATCGCTCATTAAGCAGTTTCCGTCGCGAAACAGTGAGCAAGAGGCCGCTTGTTGCCTAAGCGCCTTTTCAAACGCCTTTACTCCACGTTTTTCGAAATACTCTTCAACCGTTATTTCTTTTCCGTTGTATTCACACTTTGAATTTTTCATTGCATTCTATCCACCTCGTATTCTATAACCACTTTCACAAACTCCCTTATTTCAGCTTTGGAAATGTCATAGTTTCGTCTTGGCGCAAATGCTTTACACACCATGATTGTCATTTTTTCGATCAGTTTTTTTCTTTTCTCTTCCGTCATAGCTTGGTACGTCTTGATATTCGTGCAGAATAAAACAAAATTCCCCGCCTCGTAGTAAAACTGCTCTATAAGGTCAAATTCTTCATCCACTTGATGGCTCCTCCTCCGTTACTATTGGAGGCGGTAGATATTCAAGCCTGCCATCTTCATAAAGTTTCGCTTGTTGTGAACCGCAATAGTTATTACCGCAATACTCGTTGACAGTTATTAATTCAAATCCCATATTCACCCCTCCAAAATTGGTATTAAAAAAGCCGCAGCAAAAGCCACGGCAGTAAAAAACGACCTTATACCGTTAAGCAATCGGTACAAAGCCGTAAATTTATTCTTGATTTATCCTTCTCCCCACTTAACCTAATATATAGGTATAAATCGGACAAAGTTCACAATTTCCCTACGAATATACTTTTCTCTATTCTTTGCATATTTTTGATAAATGCCTCGTAACTCATTTCTAATTTTGTCGCCATGTAGGTGTATTTTACCTGGCCGTGATTATAGTTCTCTCGAAAATAAGCCGGATCGTTTCGTCTGATGTCCTCGCGAATTACTTCCTCGACCTTTCCGAGCAATTCGTACTGGCGCCTCGTAAGTATGCGGAACCTGTCCCACGCTTCAGGATAGCGAAAATCTTTGCGTTTGAATATCATTTGCATAATTTCTTGATTGCGATAATTGTCCTCGTCAAAATCCTGCTTCGGCTGATAATAAACCCAGCGGCCATCCTCACGTTTGCGGACTAATCCCTGCGAAGTGGCTCGCAGCTCAACATATTTAGTGTAGAATGCGCGGTTAATATATGAAACCATTTCTCTATCAGACCGTTCCGTATCTACGCGTTCCATGGCGTATTCTAAGGCCGGCACCGCCCAATTACATAGCGCCTCATTATAAAGCTCCTCGGTCATTTCATCCTCTTTGCGGTGCAACTCGTTCCAGAAGTCAATTGCCTCTTCAGTCTCGGCGAGAAAGTCCTCGCTCATTTGATCCTTAATATATAGCGGTATTTGATAGTTATTCTCGCGCGTAAGATTAAGGCCGTACTTCTTATTGAGGCCGATAAACCCGTCTGCATGGTAATCATCGCCGTTAATCAAGTCCATAAAGCGATACCATGCCGTTTTCGTCCCTCGGCGCACTTTCCGAGCATTCCGAAGATAAGGCCATATTTGCGCTTTCACTTTAATGGCGATATAGTGTTCCGGCTCCGTCAGTGATTCACCCGCCAAGAAATCAAGTTGCAGATGCGAAATGATCCGTTCGATAACTGTCCTGTCATTAGTTAGTTGAAACTCCCTAACTGCTTCTTTAAACTTCATAATTCTCCCTCCTGTTTATGGTACGCGGTTAATTAGGTGTACCGATTCCTTTTGTTATTCTTTGAATAAGTTCTTCACCGATAAAGTTATATCAATAACCGTAGCGACGAATTTAT
Organism: Peribacillus saganii; assembly: GCF_003429095.1. GTDB lineage: Bacteria > Bacillota > Bacilli > Bacillales > DSM-1321 > Peribacillus > Peribacillus saganii. The sequence continues at coordinate 169,314 of NZ_QVTE01000008.1, read as the reverse complement.
TCGGCGCAAATGTTTTTAAGTCTCGTTCTTTAAATCTCGTTATTTATATCTAGTTAACACATAAGTAGGGCTCTCTGTACCCCGCATGATTAGGTGTACCGGAATAAATTAATCCACGTACCCTTTTGCCAATCTCCAAAGCCTCATACGTTCCCGCCCCGCTTGCTTCCGTTCATCATATCGCTTAATGGTTTCTCTATACCTTGCGTCTGCATCCGGAAATTGGCGGAAAAATTCAGCCTCATCTAACGGAATAAGCGGTACGTAATAGCCTTTTTCCGGAAAATCAATAAGTCCAGCCGCCTTTAAATCCTCCAGATGGCGACTTGTCGTGTCCGGTGCTTTACCATACTTAACCGCAAGTGATTCCACGCTCGGCCAAGCGTAACCGTCTTTCGGATTCCAGTGGTCGATTATTAGCGCATACAAAAACAGTTTATCGGCGCTCATTTTCGCGTGGTGAATATAGTGGCGGGCGTCGCTTGGTAACGGTATAAAATTTCGTTCTCCTTCCGTTGGATTTCGTTTGTCAAAGACCTTTCGTTCTTCCATTTCGCTTCCTCCTAAGGATTTGTTTTATTGGATTGCGGTCGCCCGCGTTTTTTCCTTCAACTAACTGTACAGACCAATACGAAAAGTCGCGCACATTTTACGAAAATAATTCCGCTCATTTAAGATATTCGCTCACCTTTCTGCGAATTGGTTCAAGTCGACGATATTCTCCGCCTATGTTTATAAGACGTGCTCACCTTCGTCGTATTTGGGACACGAAGTTAAAACTTTTTCCGCAAATAAAAAACGCCACCCCGAAGAGTGACGTTGCTTTCCGTATTATATATCGATGTCATTTAACGGATTAAATTTTTCGTTAGGCTCCTTTAGCGCCGTTCCCCACATATTCACGTAACGCTGCGTCATCTGAAGCGATTCGTGCCGGAGTATCCGCTGCAAGGTTATCGAATCCATGCCGTTCTTCAGCGCTCGTGAGGCGAATGAGTGCCGGAAGGTATGTGCCGACAACCGCACGTCGTCGAAATTAAATAACTTCTTCAGCCGCTTGAATAGCGAGCCGATCGCGTCAGGAGTTAGTTGCTTTTTATCACTAGCGCAGAATACATACGGACCCGGCTGACCATCGAAGAATGACCGCGTATAGACGTAAAACTCCGCCAGCTCCTTGCGCAGCTTGGCCGCGATCGGAATGCTCGCCACTTTCCGCTTCTTGCCGTACACGCTTATCATCGAATTATCGAAGTCAACGTCGGCCCAGCGCAAGTTAACCGTCTCGCCCGCTCGGATGCCTGCCGATAACATCGTAATAACGATCATTTTATTCCGGTAAGCATGGTAGGGCTTGTTGCGCGACTGGCGGTCAAAGTAGCGCAAGATTTGCTTCAGATGCTTATCGGTGAACGTATCGACGCGATCTTCGACCTTTGCGAACTTAATATTTTTAAATAAATTTTTATCAAACTCGTATTTGTCTTCTGCTACCAAATAGTTAAAGAATACCTTCAGAACACGAATTTTATTATTTAACGTGGTATGATTGTTTCCTAAGTCTGACTTGCAATACCATAAGAATTGTTTAATTATATCTCTGGATATGTCCTTCACTTCAGTTATTCCATGAACATTAATACAATAAGATTCAAACGAGGATAGTAACAGTTTATAGTTTTTAATCGTATAAGCTGAAAGATTTTTAAATTCGTTGTCTTCATGAAAAGCTTTTATAGCAAGTTTAAGTATCAAAATATCGCCCCCTTTTTCCTGTATTTTACAGTATACAGAAGAATGAGGGATAAAGATTTTACAATTATTATACCTACCGCACGAGAAAAATTTTACATTTGCTAATTTATAATTGCGTACATGTGTTCGTATGTGTTATTATTTGGTCATAGGGAAATAAGCCTGCTCAAACCGCCAAATTTGAACAAGCCTAACGCCCAGATTTTTTTCAAAAAAACTTTTTACCGAACCGCCAAATCCGGTTAAGATATACCGGCCGCCAAACCGGTACTTACACTGGCTATCGCGCCCGCCTATTTACGCTAAGCCATATGTATGACTTACGCCGTTGCCGCGACATAAATCGCGGTCATCCTCCGCCAAGCGATCGCCGCTATCTGCCAGAATAGCGAGGGCATCATCCGATGGTGATAAGAAGATACTCCAAATTTGGAGGGGCTTAAGCAGGCTGAGAAACTGCTAAACTACCGAAAAGAGAAACCGCCATTTCCGCAGATAGTTCATTACAGCCATAACGAGCTTTTGCAGAAACGCCAGGTAGTAATTCGGAGAACTTGTCCGGTGATAGGTTAACGAAAGACGTTTCCGGAGCATCAGACAAATAAAGGTTATACCATCCCACAATGGTTTTAACGAATCGAACTTGTACAGTAATTGACATAATAAATTCCCCCAAATAAATTAAATTTTTACTTAATTGGTACTTATATGAGTACCACCTATATTTTGTATTATATGGTACGTTTTTAGGTAACGTCAAGTGAAATTTGTAAATTATTTCGGAGGATTTTTGAATATGAAAGTTGTTGTAAAAATACGGGCTTTATTAGAGGATCGCGGCCTTTCATTAAGGGAATTATCCCGCCTTACCGACATACGCCACGCTACCCTTAGTGAATTGCAAAACGGAAAACGCGAAAACATAAATTTCGGACATATTGAACGGATTGCTGAAGCATTACATATTACTGACATACGCGATATAATTGATTTAATACATAACGAAGAAACCGCCAAATAATGGCGGCTTTTTTGTTCTCTATAATAATTTGGAGGTGTAGTCGTATGCCAAGAGGCAGCATAAGAAAACGGGGAAATAAATTTCAAATTACCATAGATCTATTCATTGATTATGTTAAAATTTATCAAAATTTGTAGATTTATAGCTCTACTAATGGTATAAAAGATTTAGGGTTTTGTAATATTTTTACTATCTTGTATAAACTTCCCTTGTGACGAATATTGTTTTGCCCGCAACAATTTAACAAGGAGACTACGGTTTATGAGATTTTCTGAGCTTTTTAATTTACCTTATCGCCATCAAAGACATTTCGAGTTTGTTAATATTAGAGTTGATTCTGATAATCGACTTTTCATTGACCCTACTCGTATTGCAGCAGAAAACAGTCAATGGAGTCATGAATGTGCAGAAATAATACAAGATTTTTTTCACACAATTTTTGATTTATACACTAGAGGAAATACAGGGAGAGCTAGGGATTTTTTTCGGTCATCAGGAGAATCAAATGAAATATTTTTAGGTTATACCGATGGTTTTCCAAGAGGGAATGGTAATTCAGAAGAGTCACTATTAAGAGTTTTCGATTTTGTTCATCAAGAAGGGTTATTAAACCAACAAATTGTCGGTAGACTTGAAGATTTCCATATCTTTGTTCCTGATTTTGGCCCTGATTTGCTATCAGATTTAGTAGCTAGTTTAATAAAATACGAGTTGGTTAAATTTACACAAGATCAGTGTCGATTACACGGTATCCCTTTAACTATTCAGTTGACAAGACCTTATTGGAATAAACAAACACATACTTGGGATACCCTTCAAGAAATGTTACCAGAGATTAGCGGAAATCCTATTGTTCTAATTCCTAAAAATATAGCAGTAGCAAGCTATTTATATGACGCAGGTAGATATTGGGTTCAAGTTGTTAGTCATTGGAGACAAAGACAGCATCAACATGAAGATTCGATTCTACATCGTTCTCGCCCGGAGAATAAAGAATTTGTCTCAAAAAAAGAAATAAGACGAGTAGAAATAAGAGAACAACATCTCACTGAAAAAAAATATCTAGTTGATATGACAAGACAAAATAGAGGAATGATTGTGGAATTCAGGCAAAATATAGAGAATACACAAAGAGGTACTAACTCCAATAAAATGGAGGATGACCAGTTAGAAAATTTCATTGAAAATTCATATGAATTAGCAGATGATTCTCAAATAGAGAGCGACCAATAATGGTCGCTTTTTTAATTACAACGATTTCGCAATTTCCACTAGCAAATCCATTAACAACGGCAGCATTTGAATTAACACATACCCTAGTCCCGCTTTTTGTATCATCGCCAGCCCCTTCTCGCTATTGCCGATCATTATAAAAATTCCACCGCCAAGCATCATTACAAGTCCAATCGGATAGCTTAGCGCCCGGACTAATTCAACCAACGGATTGAAAGCCGCTACCACTTTCGCAGTCACCGCCCCATTAACCGCCCCGGCTGCAGCGTATGATACGTCGCCGAACGTCAGGGAAAGGACTGTTACCCCGACCGTTACCGCAAACCTTACCGCTTTTTTCTTATCAAACTTCCCGACGTGGGGAACTCGAGTTCCCTGGTTCATAAATTCCTTTACCGACATTACTTCCGTTTTACGTTTAAACATTCCGACCACTCCCTTATTTGAATTCGCTTGCTAGGTAAACCCGGACATTCATACCTTCGAATAATGCCGTTAGTTGCTTTCGTCTATATTCCGTGGTAGTCACCCAAACAAAGACCGGCGGCTTATCAAACGCGTTCAGGTCCAGAAAACGGCGATACTTTTTGACCTTCTCCCGATTGGCAGACATTTTCTGCAAGTGGTCGATTTCGATAATGAAATAGGAGCCATCCTTCATAAATAGTGCATCGGCAACCACGGAAACCGCGCCCGGTATTTCCAACTTTATTTCATTCTTCCAACTGGCAGGACAACCAAGCGCGATATATAAATCGTTGCGCATAAGGAAATGGCGTGCTTGTTGCGTTTTCTTTAATGCCTTCTGACTGCCGACCCTTTCCCGGCCTTCCTTGTTCAAATAGTAGATATTTTCGTTATCGCGGAACGAGCAAAGATATACCGATAATTCTTTTAGGATTCGGTTAGCGTTTCTTTCGCCCCCTAAACTGTGCAATTTCTGAAGCTGCGACCGACTAGCAAATCCCAACTTCTTCAATGACAAGAGAATGTTTTCGTTGCGTTGTTCCTTTAATAAGGCTTGCGTCATGTTTATCGTCATCCTTTCGTGCGCGAATGATAATGTTCGGCTTTATCGTTTCGTTAATAAACTCGTTCTCTATTAACGGCGTTTGTACAATAGTGGTTCTATCAGTCTTATAAATCGCCCGGCCTTTTATCAACGGCAACTTTTCCGCCCCTTCTTCGTCCAGCACGGCCCGGCTTGCAACGCCAGTACCTAAACGGAAGCAAATACGAGCTGAGCAATTCTGCCTGACTTGCGGGCTTAGTGTTTCGTTGGTCGGATACTGTGTAGCATAGATTAACCGAAAGCCAGCGCCCCGGCCACGCCGCGCAATGTCTTTAATAATCGCCTGGCACGCTTTATCGTCCGAAATGTCGGCGGCTTCATCGATAACCACGAAATAGCGATCCGGGAAACCGGCCTCTTTTATATCCTCGAAATCATTCCGCAATAGATAGTCAATCCGTTCTTCCATTTTCGCTTGTGCCAGTGTCAACATTTCAAGCGCTTCGTCCGGTTTCTTTGCGATACCTTGCACTTGTTCCAGGGAGCGAAAACGATTAAACGCTAAGCCGCCTTTTAAATCGATAAGAAAGAACTTAACATTTTTCGTTTGTTTAGCGACTAATGTCGTGATTATGTTTTTTAGAAAAACCGATTTTCCGTAATCGGTCATTCCCGCAACGATTAGATGACAATGCTTTTCGAAATCGTGCTTGATTATCTGCGTTCTTGTAGTGCCGGCTGGAATCTCCCAGCCTTTCAACTTGTCGAGCATGCCGCGGTCATAATCGAATTTATCGGTCATCGGCGTGTCATAGACCTTAACGATCAGCAAGCCATTATAGGAAAGTTCGACTTCCTTTCTGGCCGCTTTCTTTTCCGTAAGTAAGCCTTTAATATCGCGTAGGATATTCGGACCCAACTTTAACGTTTTGAACGCCTGCAAAAACGATTTCACGTCCACATAGCTTTTACCGTTCAAGCCATCCTCGATATTTTCAACGCGTCTTTGAAAGTCACTAAACGAAAGCCCTAACGGAATCCGATACGCGTATTCCATGCCCCAATCTCGCTTACTTTTGCGAAGTAATTGCATCGTTTGCGCTTTACCTTGCTCCTTAACGGACAATCCAGCATTGGAACAAATCCGGGCAATTTTGCGGCCGTCATTCGTCATTCCGTTGACCGCCAGTGAAGAATAACCAACCAATCCGCCAACCACCGCGGAAGATAAAAGTTCGAAAAACATTGGCCCTGCACCACCCTTTCTATTTAAGAAATAGTCCCTTACGGTCGGAATACTAGAAAAAGGCTGCGAGCATTGATATCGCTGGACTTCTGCTATTCCTTTCACAATTCTTAGCCGGAATTTTATTCGGAATAACCGGTAGGAATAACGATAGGAATTCTGTTTGGTATAGCGTATTAGGCGCCGCCTGTCCGTTATTTTGCGCAAGGTATAAAAACGGACTTTTTAGACGAGAATGTATACAAAAACGGTAGGTGTATGGAAATGTTTGGACTAGGAAAGAAACGCACGAAATTCGGTAAATGGCTGGATCGCGAAGGTATTACGCAAATAGAAATCGAGGAAAAGGCAAAACTAGGGCGGGCGACTGTTTCACGGTTATGTAATGATTTCGAATATCAGCCGAAGTATGAAACGGTGGCGAAAGTTAAGAAGGCGCTGAAGCAGCTCGGCTATAATTTGCCGGACGATTATTTCGGAATGTAAACGCAAAAAAGCCCCGGCAATCAGCGCCAGGGCAATCCGTTTATTTAGTTTCCGATAAGTATTCAGCAGGCACCCATCCTATTGCGCCTGAGTCCTTTATTTTAATCTTTCCGCTTAGCACACCCTGTTCCAGTAACGTAATCGGCGTTCCTTTTTGTGCGACTATTGCCCGGCCCTCCAATATCATTGCGGCCAGTTCCTCCCTATTATTGGCTACCGCGAACTTAATCACATCGTCAAGGTTTTGCTTTGAATCCCCTAAGCCAACGATCACGTCTTCAGCAAGAAAGCCATTTTCGCCACTCATTAGAAAACCATCCGAATTGTTTGCGACCGGTTCCGTTGCTGTGGAAGTTGCCGGAGCTGGGGCTGGTTGTACCGTTTTCTTCGCTGTCCAGGACGTAGTTGCAACGCTTTTATTTTGCTTTGTCTTAAACCCTTCCATGACCGTCGCGCCGGCCTCATTCTTTGCGTATACCTCAACGTGATAACCATCGAACAACTCACCGTAATAGTCTTTGGTCGGGCTACTACCGTCAACATTCGATGAAAGTGTTCGAATGAAACTATCGCCCAAACTCTTTGCGTGTGCATCGTCATTGATGGCTGCCGCAAAGTTAAGTATTATTCGATCACCTTTTACCTCAATGCTTGCGTCTTTCACCCCGTCTGTTTCCTTGAAAAATTTCACCGCTGTTTCTTTCGCAAAATCACTGATTGGCAACTTTTCCGGCTCTTTGGGCGTTTCCTCTACCTTTTTCGCAACAACTTCCGGCTGCTTTTCCACTGGCTTTTCTAACGGTTCTACCGCCAATGGTTCCCGCGATTCCTCGCCTACATGCCCGCAGCCTGCCGTTATCAAGGCCACCATTCCTATCGCTATCATTCGTTTTATCATACGCCACCTCCGCATTATCTACCAATATTTTACTATGAAAGGTCGCGCGATTTCATTCAGATTTTATAACGACAAACTGACGGACAAGCCACGTAAACCCTATGAGGTTATTTTACTGCGCGGAAGTTTTTATCAGCAGATGCGCGGTTTTTTGACTGGCGGCCTGGGGGTCAGAAATCCATTAATATTTAACCATCAAAACGTATATTTATCCGTTATTAATTAATTATAATCATTCTAACGAAATCAGCGAAAGTTTGTGAAAATAACCGTTGAAGGAGACATAATACTGATTCTCGAACGTCGTTTCCTTGTGCAAACAGCGCCGTAATAACGTTATCAGTTAGTGCGACGCATTATCACCAATATCGGAGTGATCTGCGTTATTTCCCGTGAGGCTAATCGATAATACATACGTCAGACCCCAGCGTTAAGGCGAACGGAGTATACAGCCAATATACAGACCCCCCGAAATTTTTTAAGGCCGCGTCCATTCCTAGCAGTCAGCGGGTTAAATGTCCAATAAACCCTAATTTTGTCCGATTAAGTCCGATACGGAAACCTTACGAAATCTAAAGCGGAGTAAAGCGCGCCAATGTGCCGCAAACCCTTGATACGGATGGCTTTAACGGCATTACTGCGATACTTTATAACAGTAAAGGATTAACGTAAAATAGTACGTACACTTTATCGGACTAAAGCGTCTCTTATTGTCCGACATACCCTTTCGCAAAGTGACACCGTTCGACATATCCGGTTGACATTTACGCCCCTTTTCGGCAAAATAGCGTATGTAGGTACTACAATATTAAGCCGTAGGACTTGCGTTGACACTATCGGTCATACATAACGCCTCAATCACCGATGACATAACGTTTGACATATCGCATGACATTCCGAAACAGCCTCCTAAGCTGTAGGTCGTAGGTTCGACTCCTATCTGGGACGCTAAAGCAGACCCAAAAGAACCCTTATCTGACAAGGGTTCTTTTGTTATATATAAAATTCTACGAAACAGTTTCATTGCCGAAAATGCAAAATATGTATATGGCACTTTCATATCCCTGCAAACTCCTATCGGCAGAACAGTCTTATTAATAAAACAAGTAGCTTCAGCCAAAGCAAGAAAAATAAGATTATCATAATGAAAAATCAATGTCTACATTTTCGGGGTCACTTCATAATTTGCAGATGCTTCTTTTTTAGCAACAATTCAATCTTTTTTCACCTGTATATAAAACATATTTATCTCCCTGAACCACATGAAATGGCTGTCCCCTTACAATCAAAACCCACTCCTTATTCGCTAAGCAACGATAGTTCTGCCTGTTAATCCGTCGAACACTCCTGCCGCCTACTCATAAAAGGATATTTGAAACAAAATTTCGGAATCTATCCAAATAATCGGATAGGCTCTCTTTAAACTGTATCCTGTGCCAAAATCGTCCATACTGATTTTTATGCCAATACTTTTTAACTGACGTAATATCTTAATAGTAGTCCACATCCATAGCTATGCTTTCTGAATTTCAATATTTAGAAGTGAAGGCTACACCCCCTCTTACTTCAAAATATCTGTAATTACTCTCACAACCAATAATTTGATTTGAATGGACATAACTGGGGTTGATAATAAACAACAAATTCATTTCGTTTCCAACGCTTTGTGCAATTCTGTCTCTAACTCTAGCTGTTGAGATATGTGTGTATCACTCACTGGCTGGAAGAATGAAAAATTATTCCTCTCGGGCTCTTTCTGACTGCTTGCCGGCTGGAACAGTGGATGGTTGCTTTTCCCTAATATCGGTGTTTGAACTAATAAACTTATTCGTTTAATATGGCAAACTGCTCCGATAACTCATAAAAAAGAATTTCACGAAACAACCTCCATTTTTCCACAAACAAAACCTCGGTAATACCCCGAGGTCATGTGATTTATTAAATATGTATTACTATCATTCCATGTTTTTAAAAACACTACCTGCAATTTGCATCGCATGAACAGCTTTCGGAAATCCCACATATGCAGCACATTGTATAATAATCTCTTTAATTTCATTTTGAGAAAGACCAACCTTCAAGGCAGCTCTTATATGAAATTCAAGTTGATCAAATGCTCCTTGAGTAATAAGGGTAGTGAGAGTGATTATTTCTCTTTTTTCTAAAGATAACCCTTCCCTTGCATATACATCGCCAAAGCCAAATGCAACTATCATTTCCCAGAAATCAGCTGATATATTTTTCATATTTGACATATGATCAAACACTTCGGGAGAAACCATCTTATCTATGATTGATTTACCTGTATTAAATCTGTTATTCTCCATTATTGCCTCCCCATCGTAGGTGGAATTTCATCTTGGTTCACCAATACTTCAACTACAACTGGCTTTTTATACTTTTCAATCAAATCTAAACCTTTGTGTATAGCCTCTTCTAATTCTATTGCAGTAAAGCATTGAAAAGCTTCTAATCCCATTGATTCAGCAAATAAAGCTGCATTTAGTGGAGTTTCATAAACCGCTCCAATGGATTTGCCATCATTCATTTTTCTCATGCCCTTTTCAACCATATCTAACATACCATTATTTAAAACGATAAACAGTACTGGGGAATTATAGTTGAAAGCAGTTGAAATTTCAGTTCCATGCATAAACATACAGCCATCCCCGACTAAGCAAACGATATTTTTATCCGGAGCAGCTAATTTTGCACCAATAGAATAACCGATACCATGCCCCATTGCTCCAAAAATATCATCAAAGAAGAACGTACCTGGTTCATATATGTCAAAATATTTTATACCGTAGAAAGTATGACTTCCATCATCTCCAAAAATAATGGTATCATCAGGGAGTGAATTTCTAATCACTTTTACAGTTGTTTCAGATGACATACGTTTGTATTGAATGTCCATCTCTATTGCGTTGTCCTGTTTTGGTATCAGGAATTCTGAACTCTCTGTTTCACTAACCTTTTTCAGAATGACTTTTAGGTTGGAACGAATATCTCCAAGAACTGGGGTGGTAGGTACATTGATAGTTTTAGAGATAAAAGTTTGATCATAATCAAAATGAATAATACGTTTTGGATACATTTCTCTTGAGAATCCAGCCACTGACATATCGCTAAGTTTCGTACCAATGACTAATAATAAATCGACTCCACGGAGCAGGTAATCACTTGCTTCTATTGTTCCGCCTAATCCAAAGCCCCCTAAAGAGAGCATATGGTTTGTAATAAATGTTCCTTTCCCCCCTGGAGTCGTTATGACAGGAATATTCCAATTTTCAGCTAAAAGACGAACTTCCTTATAAGCTCTACTGGAATGAACACCTTTACCTAAAAACATGAGTGGACGTTTAGCTAAGTTTAATCGTTCCACCACATCATCCAATAAGGGTGAAATCATTTCATTAGAAGACGGTAAATCTATTTCGAAAGGCATAATTTCTTCTGTTAATATATCAAAAGGAATAGATAAATGAACGGGACCTTTTATACCGGATAGTGCTTTTTCTAGAGCGTGTTGTAAATATATTTGTAACATATTTCCACGTTCTACTCTAACACTAAATTTTGTTACATGCTTAAACATCTCAACTAAATCCGTACCAAATATAGTTGAATCCTGTCCCATGGGTTTACCAGTATCTTTCATTGCCGGGTGACCTGTAATAATCAGTAAAGGAATATTAGATGCTTTGGCTTGTCCTGCAGCTGTAAGTAAATTTGTTCCACCTGGACCCGAAGTACCAATCGCCACTCCTATTTTATTTTTCAATAATGAGTACCCTGCAGCTGCAAAACCAGCTCCTGTCTCATGTTTATTTAAAACAAATTCAATATCATGTTTATCTGAAGCATATATTAATGGAGATATGGCTTTACCAGGTATTCCAAATACGTGACTGATTCCCCAGCGTTTAAAATTTCTTGCTAAAATAGAGGCACTGGTTTCCTTCGTATCTATTAAAACACTTTCCATTATATTTATTAACCTCACATATATATAATCTTGTTCTTTTGTAATGAAGCATAAAATTGTTCAAATTGCTCAGAAGGAATCGGTTTACTAAATAAATAGCCTTGAATTTTATCACATTGATATTTTTTTAAAAAGTTTAATTGCTCTTTTGTTTCAACTCCCTCTGCAATAACCTCTAAACGAAGATTATGAGCTAAAGTGATAATAGCTTTTACAATATTAACATCGTTATGATCTTCCATCATATCTTTAACAAAAGAACGATCAATCTTTAAATAATCAATAGGAAACTTCTTAAGATAGCTTAGGGAACTATATCCTGTGCCAAAATCATCTATACTAATACAGATACCAAGGTTTTTTAATTGCCTAAGTACTTTTAGGGAATAATCGAAATCCATCGCCATCGATTCAGTTATTTCTAATACGAGGTATTCAGGGTCTAGTCCCGTATGGTCTAGCACCTTCTTTACAATACCCACTAAATTCCGTTTAAAAAATTGTTGGGCAGATAGGTTAACGGCAATCTTAATTGATTTCATTCCTGAATCTTGCCATTTTTTATTTTGAATACAAGCTTGTTCAATGACCCATTCCCCAATCTGTGTGATGAGTCCTGTCTCTTCAGCAATCTTAATAAATTTATCTGGATAAATTAACCCGAATTTAGGATGATTCCATCTAATGAGGGCTTCTGCGCCGACTATTTTTTCCGATTTATTACAAACTTGTGGCTGATAATGCAAAATGAATTCATTATTCTCCAACGCTTTTCTTAAATCTGTTTCAAGCTGTAATTCCTCTATCGAGTTACTTAACAAATCAGAGGTATATACAACATAGCGATTTTTACCTTGAGATTTAGCTTTGTACATGGCATTATCTGCATAAATCATAAACTCTTCAAGAGTTATGGTGTTGTTTCTATATATAGCAATACCAATACTAACCGTTGTATGAAATTCATTTGAGTTAACGGTGAAAGGTTTTTTAAATTCCTCTAATACGCACTCCGCTATTTCAATGACATAATTTTCATCTTGAAAGTCTTTTAATAAGAAAATAAATTCATCTCCACCCATACGAGCAAGTTGATCATTTCTTCCAAGGCATCCTAATAATCTCTTGGATACCTCTGCTAGTAATATATCTCCATTAGAGTGACCAAATGTGTCATTTATAACTTTAAATCGATCTAGGTCTAAAAACAAAATAGCTAATTTAGTCTCAGATCCAGATTTGTTGGTCTGAATAAGCAGGTCAATTTCTTTTTGTATATAACGCCTGTTAGGCAAACCTGTTAGATCATCATGATATGCTAAGTAGTTATATTTTTCTTCTATTAAATATCTATCGGTTATATCTCTGAATTGACCAAAAGCACCCACAATCTTAACATCTTCATATATTGGCTGTGCGTCGAATAAACAAACTACTTTTTCACCATTATTATTTATAAACTTGAGCTCTTCATTTTCAAACTTTTCTTCAAATTCGATCACACGTTTAAAATAATCTCCAGTTAGATCCGATTCAAAGATTCTCTTTCCGATAACAGACTTTCTGCTACGGTTTGAAATTTTCTGAGCAAAATCATTAAACTCTGTAGTAATACCCTTTTCATCTGTTATTACAATCCCATTTCTTGTTCTACTTAACATAATTTGATTCATGATATTAAGTTTCTTATTTTGCTTTCTAAGCAACAATTCTCTTTCAATGGAATCAACAACTTGTGATAACATTGTTAGAAATAAAGGATTTTGAAAAGAAATTGGCATCATGATACATACACTGCCTAATAAATTGTCTTCATCTGTATAATGAAATGCGGCCCCATAACAAGCTACTTCAAAAAGAAACTTATGATAATGATTATCCCCTATTAAGCTTATCGGATGTCTTTGCTGTAAAGCTAAGCTTATGACATTCGTACCCGTATCTTGCTGGGTGAAAAGACTTCCTTGTTTAATACCAAATTGCTCTACGGTAGACTTGATTGTTTCGTCACCTACCATATCTACCAAATACCCTTCGGAATCAGAGATTACTATCAATAATGGCGTCCCTTTTAATGAATCTAAGAGCTTGTTTGAAAAATAACTTACAACAGATAAAATTTCACTGTATGACTTTCTTTTACTGCGTAGTTCTTTATCTGTCATAAACTTTTTAGGACTAGCTATAACATTTGGATCCATTCCATTTTCTTTACACAGTCTTTTTGATTCAGTTATATAGAATGGTACTTTTTCACTCATTTTCATTACACCTCAAAGTTGTCAACAATTAATAGTTTCCATTTTAATAGTTATTATAAAAATGTTCCATATGAAATTAAAATTAAAAATATTCACTTTATTTAAATGAAAGACTTTAAAATATCTTTACGATTTTTAATCATAGGACATGGTATATAAATTGGGTAGTTGGATTTACCACTACTATATTTTGCACGTCCTCTTATACTGCCCGGTAGTTTACATACCATAATAAAAATAAATAAGCGCTTTGAACGTATTGTCCATGCAAAAAATGTACTACGATGGATATATACGGCCACTTATTAGAAGAAGTAAATAAAAGAGCAGCAGCAAGTATTGTAATATCGTTGTTAAATTGAAACGCCCTAACCGCCTGCTTACATTTCAAAATTTTTCTCCATATAAATTTCCCGAACTGAAGAATCTTTAATATTGGATTAAAAATCAGAAATTACGCAAATAGAAATCGAGGAAAAGGCAAAACTAGGACGAGCAGCTGTTTCGGGGTTAATGTAATGAGATTTTTACTTTCACCAAAATTTGAAACGCGGTAAAAGTTAATAAGATGCTGAAGCAGCTAAGCTATAATTAACCGGATAATTATTTCGGAGTGTAATGGAGGGTTTACGGTGAACAGTTTATTAGAGGCGAAGCTATTGTTGTCCAAAGTAAAAACGAAATTGCTCGACGTAACAGATCAGCTGGTATCAGATGACACTACAGATAAGCAGGACGCAATAGGACAATTGCTGAAAATTGTTGAGTATATCGAAAAAGAAGACATAACAGTCGAACAAATTAAAGAATCGCTCTAGCCAGCTGGCCAGGGCGCTTTTGTTGATCCAGTTCAAACGAGTAAACTTCAATGTTCTCATCTGAGAAAATGTTGGTAACGATCCACGATTATATCCGAAAATATATTGCCGAGCTCTTTTCAATATAAATTATCAAAGGAAACAGAAAAAAGCCAATCAATTTGGCTTTTCTATATGTATTATCGATAGCTTTTCATTAAGAAATTAAAGATGTTTTTGCAGAGCTTCCTTAATACGGTCGGCTGAAAATGGTTTAACGATAAAATCTTTTGCACCCGCTTGAATCGCTTCTACTACCATTGCTTGCTGTCCCATAGCTGAACACATTATCACTTTTGCATTTGGATCAATTTTCTTAATTTCTTTGACAGCAGTTACGCCATCCATCTCAGGCATGGTAATATCCATTGTTACAAGGTCCGGTCTAAGTTCTTGATAAAGAGCGGCTGCTACTTTTCCGTTTTCCGCCTCTCCAACTACCTCATGACCGGCTTTTGTTACCATATCTTTCAACTGTAGTCTCATAAATGCTGCATCATCTGTCACTAAAATTCTAGCCATCTTAACCAATCCTTTCAAATCATCTATTAAGTATGTGAAATCTCGTGTTTGTCCATGATATTTAATACTTTTTCAAGATGTAACATAGTAAATAATCGATTCTCTAATTTCACAATACCCTGCAGGAAACCTTCATGAATCTCACCAACTGTATCCGGTGTTGGTTCTATATTGTCTTCTTGTATGTCAATAACGTCATTTGCAGCTTCTACAACTAATGCAAGTTCTAAATCATTCCATGAAACGATTAACAACCTTGTTTGATCATCACTTAAAGTAGAACCCAATCCAAAACGTTCTTTTAGGTCTATGACAGGAATGACAACACCGCGTAAATTGACTACACCTTTAATAAATGCTGAAACTCCCGGAACTCTGGTAATCGCTTGAACCTTTTCAATGGAGTATACATGATTTACATTGATTGCGTATTCCTCAGCATTAATTTGAAATACAATTACTTTTAAGGGATTCATGGTTTGTTCTCCTTACTTCACTAAATCATTTGTATCTAATATAAGCGCAATATTTCCATTTCCAAGAATGGTTGCTCCTGAAATTGCATAGACATTCTTTAAGTAGTTACCTAATGATTTTAAAACAATTTCTTTTTGGCCGATAAATGAATTGACAGCGAGCGCAGTCATTTTGTCTCCCTTTTTAACAACTACTATTGAGTAATGGTCTACTTCTCCAACGTAGTTCTTTGGAACCTGTAGAATTTCCTGAAGCAATACCAGAGGAACCACCTTACCTCTAAAATCAATCACTTCTTGTCCGTGAGCCTTCATTACATCTTCTTTTTTAACCGTTGCCGTTTCCAGGATAGATGATAAAGGTATTGCATATGTTTCTTCTTCAACTTTGACGAGCATTGCAGAAAGAATAGATAATGTTAACGGTAATTGGATAGAGAAACGCGTCCCTCTTCCAAGTTGGGATTCTATAAAGATAGCTCCACCTAAAGACTCGATTTTCGTTTTTACAACATCAAGACCTACACCGCGGCCGGAGATATCAGAAATTTGTTCAGCGGTACTGAAACCTGATGCAAAAATTAGCTGGTAAACCTGATCATCCGTTAGCTTATCAGCATTTTCAGGTTGGACAATCCCATTTTGAATGGCTTTCTTTAAGACAATATCTCTATTAATGCCTCCACCATCATCTTCTATTTCAATAAACACATGGTTTCCACTATGAAATGCTTTTAAAATTACTTTTCCTTCCGGATCTTTGCCTTTTTCTTTTCGAACTTCCGGTTTTTCAATGCCATGGTCCAGAGAGTTTCGAATAAGATGAACTAAAGGGTCTCCTATTTCATCAATCACCGTGCGGTCTAACTCTGTTTCTGCACCCATGATTTCGAGTGAAATTTGTTTTTCTAAGTCCTTTGCCAATCCACGCACCATACGCGGGAACCGATTAAATACTTGCTCTACTGGGACCATTCGCATTTCTAAAATTAAGGTTTGCAGATCGCTTGAAACTCGGACCATTTTTTCAACAGTCTCACTCAGTTCTGAATTCATTAAGGTACTCGAAATATCTTCAAGTCTGCCACGGTCTATGATTAACTCTTCAAAAAGGTTCATTAACTGGTCAATTCGTTCAATATTGACTCGTATTGTTTTTGAAGCAGCTGGATTAGAAGAATTTGACGATTTTGATGATTGTTCAGGAGAGACATTCGTTTCAACATCATTTTTTTCAGTTCCCTGATAACCATTGTGAACAGACTGATCCACGTTATATGTAACAATTGTCACTTCTTTTACTTCTGAAACTTGTAAGATATTATTCTCAATCTCTTCTTTATTTGCTTTTGAAATAAGAAGAACTTGGAATTGGGTATCAAACTCTTCATTTTCAAGTGATTCCACAGCAGGTACCGATTTTATAATGTCACCTAATATTTCTAAAGCCTCGAAAACCATAAAAACACGGACAATTTTTAAAGCGCAGTCGTCATCCAATTTAACCGATATTTGATAAGTTTCAAAACCTTGTTCAATTGCGTGAGAAATGACTGTTTTCTCATAATCGGATGTTTCTATCGTTTCAGCTTGAACACTGCTTGTTAGATCAATAGCTTCAATTGCCTCGCCTTTTCCCATTTGTTCGAGCATACGGACTAAGGAAGAGACATCTCTTTTCCCATCGCCGCCATTTCTGATGGAATCCACCATTCCCTCTAAAGACTCTACTGATTCAAAGATTAAATCAACAACTGCAGTTGTAACGGACAATTTTTTATTTCGTATCAAGTCCAGTACATTTTCCATATGATGCGTGAGATCAGCAATATCAGTATACCCCATTGTGGCTGACATACCCTTTAGAGTATGGGCCGAACGGAAAATCTCTCCAACAATTTCTATATTTCCAGGCTGTTCTTCTAACTTCAGCAGGTGATCATTTACAGCTTGTAAATGTTCCGTACTTTCTTCGAGAAACAGCTCAAAGTATTGATTATTGGTTTCTATCATTATGTTTCAACTCCTGAACAATTATATCAATCCAATAATAGAAACAGGGATAGTTCCCCTTTCTCATGAAAAGAGATTTTCATTTCCATCCCTTTTTTAAAGCCTGATACTTTAGATGAACCTTCCATGATGGTAGGTGAAGTTATATCTATTATAATTCCATTTTGGGACACGTTTGTACATAGCCCTCCAGAAATCATATTTCCTAGCTCACCCGCAAACGAGATTAACATCTCCCCTTCAAGCGGCATCCCAAACATAGATTCTCCAATCGCACTAAATACTTGTGGTTCCCCTTTAAAAATAAATTTCCCTTTCTGGTCTCCAGTAAATCCAATCAACACAGCGAACTCCAGATGTAAATGACCTTCTACTGATTCAAGGCTATGATTATCATATGAGATTGGTACAACGCTTCGAATAGACGCAAGCATACCCTCGGATAGTAAGGTAAATGGTAGTGTTTCGGTTGCTAACATTTGTCTGCCTCCTATTATTTATTGAAGTTAGTGTCAATGAAACTTAATGAGATTCATACATTGCACACTGTGTATGTACAATCTAGAATGTTTTTTGATTGATCAGAGAGATTGAACGAAATTCATTATTTCGGATTCAGTAAAAACAGTTATTTCTCAAACAGCAAAGAATCAGTTATGTCTTCCATGGATATAGGCTATTTGACTCAATGTTATAAATATAATCGTAGGAGTATTTTCGTGTCCAATTTACTTCAGACATAAATCTCTTTTTTCCCGACAGAATTTTATTTATTTAAGGATGGGAATTTATCCATTCAAACGTAAAATTGACAAATTTATTTTTTCAGAAAAGAAATCAGCTTTCTTAATGAGCATAATACTGCCAATGAATTCTATTTTTTTAATTGAATTATAGTTAGATATCATCTTTAGTACTCTTTTACTATACTCATGAAACACAGTACTAACTCAGGAGATTAAATGCCAAAATGCCCTTTTATTATTACATTATATTTTAAATTTACTCATGACTTCTTGTAAGTTCAGCGCCAATTTAGACAATCCAGCCGCAGAAGCGGTAATTTCTTCCATCGATACTAATTGTTCTTCTGCTGAAGCAGCAACTCCTTGCGAATGCATCGAAGTCTGTTTGGAAATGCTGCTGATTCCGGCAACGGTTGCACTTACCTCTTCTGCCCCAGCAGACATTTGCTGCGCAGTCGCTGCCATTTCATCAATTTGGGTGCTTATGTTATCCATTGAATATAAAATCTCGCTAAAGCTTGACTGCGTATTTTCAACAATTCCAAGCCCTTTTTGCACATCCACTTTGACCTGGTTAATAGAATCAGTCGAACGGACCATGTCTGTTTGAATTTCTTTCACCAGCTGCGAAATCTGGGTTGATGATGCCTGTGATTGCTCCGCAAGTTTACGGACTTCATCCGCTACCACCGCAAATCCCTTTCCATGCTCGCCAGCCCGGGCCGCTTCAATGGCCGCATTTAATGCCAGCAAATTCGTTTGGTTGGCGATTTCTGTTATCACTTTTGTAATTTCGCCTATTTCTTGTGATCTGCTATCAAGCAGTTTCATCACATCATCACTAACGTCTACCGATTGGTGGATAGCATGAATTTGATGGACGGTTTGTTCTACATACTGTCCACCCTGTTTCGCCTTTTCTGACAGCTGTGTACCGGATTCTGCGATAAATGATGAGTTTTCTGCCATGTGCTGGATGCCTTGTGTTACTTCTTCCAACGATTTGGACGTTTCTTCCACGCTTACGGTTTGGTTTTCAGCGCCGTTCGCTACTTCCTGAATCGAAGCCGTTATTTGTTCAGTTGCCCTGCTCGTTTGTTCAGCGCCAGCGGTAAGCTGCTCAGATGCGGCAGCGATTTGCCCCGAACTATCGGATACTTCGCGCACTACTTCGCGCAAATTTTGTCTCATTGCATTAAAAGAATCAGCCATCTCGCCAATTTCATCTTTATTTTTCACTTTAATATCGGGAATAGACAGATCGCCGCCAGCAATTTGTTTTGCTGCATCAGCTACCTCTTTAACAGGCCTTGATATGATGCGGCCGATATAATAAGCAATTCCAATTCCAACTAATAACGCGATGATTGACACTGCTATAATAGTTGTTTTAAGTTGTGAAGCCTGCTGTTCTGCTTTTGCGCTTTCTGCAGCCAGTACGTCAAGGCACATATCTTCAAGTTCTTCTGCCTTTGCAGAAAACTCTTTGGCGATTGGAGTCCCTCTTTCTGCCAGCAGTTTCACATAGCCTTCTACATTTCCCTGTTTCTTATAAGCAAACACCTGGTCAGCCACTTCACTATAATCCTTGTGAAGCTGGTCTAATTCTTTCAGCAATTGCTGTGCTTTTGATGTATTAAGAACAGATTCTAAATAGGTGTGCGGCTTTTCATACTCAGCCTTTGTTGCTGTGTACTCTTCAATATGCTCTTCATTTCCTGTTGCCAAAAACCCTCGCACATCCCGCAATTCTTTTGTTGCCAAGTATTTTAATTCATTTGCGCTGGTAACCTTCTTAACCTGTTCATCTACCAAAAAAGAGTATTGGTTCGTGATAGATGTGATTTGAATATAACTAATAACTGCGATAGTGACCAACAGCGCAATGACGCCTGCAAAACCACTATATAACTTTTTGCTTATGGACATTTGATTGCTCCCTCCATGATGATTGTTCATTGTTTACATTCAACATTGCTCCCCTGATTAGCTATGTTGAATTTGTAGCAACACATAAAAATATGCAAATAGACTCTTTTCTAACGAATGTTCGTCCTCTTTTAGCATAATTATCCTACACATAATGATGCTTACCTGTCCAACCGATGCATGCCGGTTTAAAATCCACTGAGTAATGATGTTTCCGCTTTCCGAACATAAAACGCGTGCTTCCGGACAAAAAAACGGTAAGTTATGAACATTGTGTGACAATCTTCCTGTCCAATCTACCATAAAAGCTTTATTCCGGCTTAAGTGTATGGGGCCGATTCCTGCAGGTGAAAAGCGGAGAGTTTTTTACTATAAAGAATTTTCCATATATTTTTGTTAATTCTGCGAAATGTTTACAGCGGTACACAAGAATCATGAGGAAGGCTTGAGCTAATAAAGGGATTTCTTCATTAGCTTGAGATTTATATACATATGGAATCCGAAACTTCGGTACATAAATGAAATATATGGTTAATTTGACTGAACAATAAATAATCAGTGCCGAAATCACCGTATCCTTTTCCCAATAGCTGGATTTAAGGTCTCAAGCCGATTGGACATTCTCATTGTAAATAAATATAGTAAATAGGTAATAAGTAATATTTTGTTTTTGATTGATGCCACCATATTCGTTGCCTTATGCAAAACTGTGGAAATTGTATGCTGTCCTGCGTAATTGCAGTATACTGCTTTCTGCATTTTTTTGTGGGTCAAATAGGTCCCATTTGGCCAAAGCAATACAGTGAAAGCCTGGGACTATACCATTTGATTACTTATTGGAAATTCGACAAAAAATGAAAAAAATAGGAGGAAACAATGTGGAAAACTCGGAAACAGTCATGAAAATCATCGCTTTTCGAATTGGAAATGAAGAATTTGGCTTACACATTGATCAGGTGTTTTCGATAGAGCAAATGCAAGAAGTAACACCCATCCCCAATATGCCTGAACATGTGGTTGGGGTTATTGATTTGCGTGGAATTGTTACGCCGGTTATCGACTTGAGAAAAGTGTTAGCCAAAAGTTCAATATAAGCAACCTCCACAATCGGAAAGGAAGTCTAATTGTGAAATTTCAAAAGTTACAAATACGATCCATTCGCTCGAAAATCATTGTTCCATTTATGATCCTTATTATTTTTTCTATTGTATCAGCTGCTGTTATTTCACAGATGATGCTAACAAAAACAACGGACCATACCCTTGGACTTATTGATAACCAATTAGAAAAAGAAAAATCAATCGTAAATAACATAACCGAGACAAAAGTGAATGATACGATTAATACAAGTGTTCTTTTGGCTGAACAAATTTCATACCAGCCAGAAGTAATTAAAGCTTTGAAAGAAAATAATCCCGCCGGCATTCATGCAGCGCTAAAAAACACTGTAAAAGCCGCGAAGGAAAAAGCGAATATCGACTTAATCTGGGTTACTCGCCTTCAAGACCGCAAAAGCGATGGAGCAACTCCGATCTTTGCCTGCCCCTCCATTCCGTCATACGATGGATATGATCAATTGAATTATAAATCCGTAAATGAAGCAATGGACACAGGCAAATCGATTCCGTCATGGGAGGTTAATGAAGAAGATGGAAAGCTTCAAGTAACAGCGCCCATTATTGATCAAGGCAAAGTCATCGGTGCTGTTATTGTAGGCCAAACCGCCTATCAAAACTTCATCCGGACGATAGCGGAATCGGCTGGAACCTCTGCTACACTATTTGTCACCAATAATCAAAAGGATTTCCACATTATGACTGATACTCAATCAGATGACATTGGAAACCAGTTCTTTGACGCATCGCTTGAAAAAGATATGGAAAAAGCCCAAAGTGTTTCAGATCTAGCAAAAGATAATTCATTATACGAAAGTTTAATTCCTTACTTGGATAAGAGCATAACCTCGTCTAAGGCATTTACGGAAACTTTAAAATTAAACAATCAACTCTATGTGATGCAATTCAAACCGTTGTTGACATCAGATGAAAAAGTTGCCGCAGTTTATGTCACCCGCTTCCCTGGTTTCACTGGATTAAAAGAGGAAATCATGGATCAAACGAAGTCTTCCCAAACGCTGTTTTATGCAATTGCTATTGCTCTTATCCTGTTAAGTATCTTAATCAGCATAATTGTTTCCCGTAAAATTTCCAACCCAATTGTGCATGTGACCAATCATTTAGAAAAATTGGCAGATGGGGACTTACGGGGAGAAAACTTTGTTGTCAATAATCAAGATGAAGTGGGCCGTCTGGTACAAGCACTGAATACGATGGTGGGCAATCTTCGTCAGCTAATCGGAAAAACAACTGAAACAACAAGCCAAGTAGCTGCGGCATCGGAAGAACTGTCCGCCAGCGCAGAACAAACAAGCAGGGCAACAGAGCAAATTGCCTCTACGATACAACAAGTAGCCACTGGTACGGAAAACCAGGTCCGCAGCACAGGAGAAACGTCTCTAACAGTAAACGAACTTTCTATTGGGGTACAACAAATTGCCACTAACTCACAAAGCGTGGCTAATACAGCAACAGAAGCATTGCACAAAGCTGGAGAAGGCAATGAATCGATCCAAACAGCTATTAAGCAAATGAATTCGATTAATGTAACGGTGACTGGTTTAGGACAAGTTATCACAAATCTTGGAAAGCGCTCGAAAGAAATTGGAGAAATCATACAAGTCATCACAGGCATTTCAGAGCAAACCAATCTTTTAGCCTTAAATGCGGCGATTGAGGCCGCAAGAGCCGGAGAACAAGGCAAAGGATTTGCGGTTGTTGCGGATGAGGTTCGAAAGTTAGCGGAACAATCTTCTATGTCTGCACAACAAATATCTCAATTAATATCTGCCATTCAATCAGAAACCAATAAAGCAGTGACATCAATGGAACAAGCTACAAGAGAAGTAATTGCAGGGATTCAGGTTGTTGAATTAGCTGGAATTTCTTTTGAACACATTCAGCATTCAGTGAATGATGTAGCTGGTCAAATCCAGGAAGTTTCCTCTGCTGTGCAACTAATGTCAGCTGGTACGGAGCAGATGGTAGACTCAGTAAAACTAATTACGGAAATGACGGAAATGACTTCGGCCGGAACCCAAGAAGTGTCGGCAGCAACTGAAGAACAATTGGCGTCCATGGAGGAGATTACACACTCTTCTGCTTCCCTATCAAAAATGGCGGAAGAATTACAAGAGGTTGTTGGAAGATTCAAAGTTTGATTTTATTAAACCACGCATAAGTAATTTTTGGAGGAAAACATAGTGAGAGGTATTAAAGGTAAGATTTTAATAGGTTTTACAGTGGTGTTAGCCACATTTATAGCAATGTCGATCATTACCCTTTTAAACGTAAGTAATATGAAAAAATCCACGGAAGAGTTAATATCAGACGATTTAGTGGAGTTACAATATTTTGAAAATCTCCGCTTCAACATGGCCGAACGGTTAGCTGTTACTCGTGGTTATTTATTATACGGTGATGACACACTGAAAGATAAATTTTATCAATACACAAAGGATAGCCAGGAAAAAGAAACTGAAATATTGGAGTATTTTAAAGGAGATAATGAAGAAGAACTTGTTCAAGAAGTTGTTAATAAAAGTGCTGAATGGGGAAATGCCATTGATAAAGAGGTCATTCAAATGTATGAAAATGGCGATAAAGAAAACGCACTTCAAGCATTGGCTGAAAATAGAAGCAAGGCCGAAGAAATTATGGGTACATTACAAGAACTGGTAAAGAGCAATGAAAAAGGAGTGTCTAACTTAGGAAAGGAAGTGATTAGCAAAGGTAATAGTGTAATAGTAATCACGATTGTAAGCAGTGTTGCGGTCATATTAATCGGCATTCTTATTGCTTTATTCTTAGCAAACCGAATTGTAAAACCTATTCGGCTTGTAACAGGTAAACTACATGATATTGCCAGTAATGAAGGGGATCTTACCAGTAGAATTGAAATACAGAGTAATGATGAGATTGGCGAATTAGCACAATCATTTAACAGGATGATGAATAAATTGCATCAATTGATTCAGCAAGTAGCATCTAATGCGGAACAAGTTGCGGCTGCATCAGAACAACTAACAGCCAGTGCTGAACAAACAAGCAAAGCAAGTGAACAAATTTCTTCGACTATACAGCAAGTAGCTACAGGTACCGAAAGTCAGGTACGTAGTGCGGCGGAAACATCTCAAACTGTAAATGAAATTTCTATAAGAGCTCAACAGATTGCTTCTAATTCCCACCAAGCTGCTAACACAGCTACGGAAGCATTAGACAAAGCAGGAGAAGGAGATGCATCAATCCAAACAGCGATTAACCAAATGAACTCCATTAATGTAACGGTTAATGGTTTAGGAAAAGTCATCACAGAACTTGGGGAACGATCAAAAGAAATTGGACAAATCACAGAAGTCATAACTGGTATTTCAGCTCAAACTAACCTTTTAGCCTTGAATGCAGCGATTGAAGCTGCAAGAGCTGGAGAACAGGGCAAAGGGTTTTCGGTAGTAGCTGAAGAGGTACGAATTTTAGCCGAACAATCATCTGATTCTGCACAACAAATCTCTCAGTTAATATCTATGATTCAGACCGAAACAAATAAAGCTGTGTCATCAATGCAACAAGCAACAAAAGAAGTAATTGGCGGCATAGAGGTTGTTGAAACGGCAGGAATTTCATTTAAACAAATCAAACATTCTATAAGTGATGTGGCAGGACAAATTAAAGAAGTTTCTTCTGCGGTCCAACACATGTCAGCTGGAACTGACCAAATGGTACACTCAGTAAAACTAATTACGGAAATGACAGAAATGACTTCTGCCGGAACACAAGAAGTGTCGGCAGCAACCGAAGAACAATTGGCGTCCATGGAAGAGATCTCTTATTCGTCGGCATCATTATCCAAAATGGCGGAAGAATTACAAATGGTGGTTGGCAGATTTAAAGTATAATCTAAAATAAACATGGTTTTCATTAGAAATCTATAAAGCAGGTAAAGTTTTACTTGCATTAAGATTTAAAGACATTATGCTTGCTCAAAAGTGTAAAGACTGTTAAATATGCAGCTGCCCCCATGCTCTAGTCTTTATCAAAAACTATTTCTGAAGATTAGACGGCCAGTTTGGCCGTCTTTTTTAATAGATTATGGGTGATGAAATTCTATTCTCCGTGAGCAAAGCTGGAAGGTAAAATCGGCGGAACGAGCGATTGCTCTTGTTTATTTCTTCATGCAATTCATATGGTTTAGATATCTTGCGTTTATGCTTATCACATTGTTTTTCACTTGATATTCAAAGCTATTTCTGCAACAGCCTCTACAATTTTATTTGTGGATACTGCACCAAAACAAAAACAAGTACAAAAACAAATGCTATTTTTTTTATCTCTTCTTACCTCTTCTCTCATTTGTGCTTATTCCAGCTAGTACACTAATTAGACGATCACTATAGTGTTTTGGTTACATAATTTTAAAAAACTTTAAAACTAATTAAGAAGAGCCAGCAAAAATATGCGGGCTCATAAAACTAATGACATATTAATGGATATTTCTCTTTTTAAACCGTCCGCCACGCACTTCCGAAATATCTGCTATTGCCAGGAATGCAGAGGGATCAATTTCTTCAACAATTGTAGTAAGTTTAGATTCTTCCAGACGGGTGATGATACAGAATATAACTTTCTTGTCATCCCCGGTAAAAGCACCTTCTCCATGCAGGAAAGTTACTCCTCGTCCTAATCGATGGTTTATTGCATCACCTATCTCTGTTGCTTCATCACTAATGATCCACACTGATTTGGATTCTTCCATTCCGGTAACAACAATATCTATAGCTTTTGCAGCTACTACATAAGCTAGAATTGAATACATAGCTCGATCCCATGTATAAACAAATCCAGCGGAACTAAGTATGAATAAGTTCATAAACATTACAATTTCCCCAACAGAAAATGGAACTTTTTTAGTGATTACAATTGAAAGTACTTCAGTGCCATCCAACGCACCGCCATTTCGGATAACCAATCCCACTCCTATCCCCAAGAAAATTCCTCCGAATATCGTAGCAAGAAGAATATCTTCAGTGAAGGGCGGAATCGGGTGGAAAAAGGTAGCGAAAATAGAAAGCATAATGATTCCATAAATAGTGGAGATAGCAAATGTTTTTCCAAACTGTTTATAGCCAAGATAGACGAATGGTAAATTTAACAGAAATAGAAAGATACCTAGTTTCATGCCAGTTAGATGGGAAAGCATAATAGATATCCCTGTTACACCACCATCAATTACTTTGTTCGGGACCAAAAAGATTTCCAATCCTGTTGCCATCAATAATGCACCGATAGTAATCCATACTGCCCGCTGTAATACTTTGACGGGGGTTAATTTACGATGCTTCTTCTTAAGTGGTAAAACTTCTGCCAAAAAATCACACCTTCTTTAGTATTATTATTAATTATACCGTAATTCAACTAAATAAAAAAACAGATGTATTAAACCCAAAAGAAAACAAGTTAATCAGTTCCGGAATGCTGGTTCTAACGTAACCTGAGTTCGATTTATCTGTTCTTGATGAATCATTGAAATTACTCCTAAAAACACTATCTTTGTGATGTTAAGTCAAAAAAAGCCACTCACTGATTAAAGTGTACCCTATAGAGTAGACACTTAAAAAAAGTCTACCTATAGGGTACTTTTTAGATAAAAGGGGCTCTTTGCTACTCTTCTCTTACATAAGTTAAATAACCGAATTCCTTCTTTATTTGTGCAGCTGCTGCCTCAGCTTCTGCTTGAGAGGCAAATGTGCCGGTAAATACTCGATACCGTTTGCCTGCCTGCTGTTTCACCTTTGCTGGAAGTTTAAGAAATCTTGCAATCCCACGAGCATATGCGGCAGCCATGTCTTCAAGAAACTGCTTATTCTTTAGTAACACAGCATCCTTGGAATCGATAAAGCAGATTTCCGTTAAGATTGCGGGCATCACAGTTTCCCTCACCACCGCAAGATTTCTTCGTTTATCTGCGTTACCATGTACTCCTAAACCATATTTATTGGCTGTGGAGATTGCCTCTGAATTAACTAGCTGCTGCAGAGTTATTGAGTTTTTGCTTGGCTCCGTATAGATAAAGGATTCATACCCCGTACCACCCCCGGCATTAACATGGTTGCTAATGAAAACGTCAGCTTTAATGGAGTTAGCAATGGCTGCCCGTTTTGAAAGATCAATAAACACGTCTGTAGTTCGTGATAGCACCACTTCAAAACCGGAGTAATGACTTTTTAAATACGTTTCCATATATTTTGAAATCTCTAATACCAAATTCTTTTCCTGTAATCCATTTGCAGCAGCTCCAGGATCCTTTCCGCCATGTCCAGGATCAATGTAGATTTTAACCATGAAAAATCACCTCAATTTATTGTATGTAACTGTGAACAAGCATGGCTGTGCTGGACCACTAATTGCGGTTCCGTCTTCAGCTTAATCTCAACAGCTGAATACCTTGGCAAAGTCTTTATGTCATCCTTACCTAAAATTCCACGAATTCATCAGGTCTGTTTGTCCATTCACCTAATAGGTCTGTGAATATAATACTCATAGGTTTAAGGAAGGGAGAAAAAGAAATGGGGAACAATTCAAACCGCAGTAATTCAAACTCTGATAGCAATTCCAATGCTGACTTCGAATTGGACAACAATACTCGAAGCGATAGTGATGTCGAAAGCGATAATGAGGTGCGTAACAGAAACCGCAATACCAATATTGCAAAGCTTGATTGCAGTGGAAATTCAGAAATTGACCTGGACATCGACGTAGATTCAAACTCTAGAACAAGAGCATTTTCCCGGGCAGAATCAGATGCAGAACAAGGTCAAGACCAAGAACAGGATCAGGAAAGTGAAGGAAATAACGGCAATGGTGTTGGCGGAGTTGGTACCGGTAATGGCCGAAACCGGAACCGGAGGGATAACGGGGGCCGCAGGGGCGACCGGGACCGCAGGGACGACCGAAACCGCAGAGACGACCGGGACCGCAGAGACGACCGGGACCGCAGGGACGACCGGGACCGCAGGGACGATCGGGACCGCAGGGACGATAAAAGGAATGGAAGAAACAACGTCTGGTTTAACTCTAAATGGGGTTTTTAAAAACCTTTCATTAAACACAGGGAGCAGGGAAGTTTTCCCTGCTCCTTTGTCATTTTCTTGAAAAAAATTACTTCCTCAGAAATACGATCTCCTCTTCTTTATTGACTGGAAGATAAATATGAAAAATTGTACCAATACCAATTTCACTTTCCACATCAATATAGCCATTATGTTCCTCTATTATCTTATAACTGACCATTAAACCTAGGCCGGTTCCTCTCTCCTTTGTTGTATAAAATGGCTCCCCAAGTTTTTTGATCTTTTTCTCCGGAATTCCTGCTCCTTGATCTTTTATGGAAATTTTTACGAATTTTTCTTCATGCCGTTCGCTGGAAATATAGATCACTCCGCCATTAGGCATAACCTCAATGGCATTTTTAATGATATTAATAAACACCTGTTTCAGCTGATTCCCTTCACAATAGATGATAAAAGGATTTTCCTTAAAAGAAGTTTCAAACTGAATATTTTGCATTAGGGCCTGTGCAGAAAGCAAATCAAGTGTATCCTGCATTACCCCGTTAATATTCCTTTTCTGATAGTTCATTGCCTGTGGCTTAGCGAGCACCAGGAATTCCGTGATGATTGATTCAATCCGCTGCAATTCGGATGTAATAACATTAAAATAAGTGGAGAAATCTTCTTTCACACTGCTTTGCAAGAGCTGGATAAACCCTTTCAAAGCTGTCATGGGGTTGCGAATTTCATGGGCTATGCCCGCAGCCAGCTCACCGACCACACTTAGCGTATCTGATTTTCTCAGCTGTTCTTCCATTTCCAGCTTTTCCGTAACATCCCTAAAAATAGTAAGATGGAGTTCCTGGCTTAAAAAGGGCCTTGTTGAGAATTCAATATGTTTTACCCGCCCATCGAGAAATGTAATAGGGATTGTCACCGTCTGTTCTTGATGTTTTTCTATTTCTTCCATATAAGATTGTAACGGGAATGTATTTTCTGGAACCACCTGTATTATTTCCTGAAGCGACCTGGCAAACAGGTTGGCTTTATTTATTTCAAGGATCTGGACCCCATTTTCGTTTATATCCTCAATTTTCTCTTTATTCCATAGAATAATGCCATCCATGGTTCGTTCAAATATTTTCCGGAACTTAGTTTCACTTTTTCTTAACTCATTTTCAATACGCCAGCGTTCACTGACATTGCGGAAAATAGCAATATTGTAACCCTCACTCGGATGGGAGTTTGCCGTTAATTCCAGCAATTTTTTCTGCCCGTTCGGCATTGTAAAGAAAAGCTCTCCCCTTATAGATCCGGTTTTGAAAAATTCATCCATAAGCTCTATGTAATCTTGCTGGAGCCTGTCTGTATATTTAGCAATATGGATACCGAGCAATTGTTCCCTTGTTGATTCAAAAATCCTGCAAGCAGCATCGTTAACCCTGAAAATAATTCCGTTTTCATCGCAGAACACAATTGCATCAATTGCCAGCTCAAACAACTGCCCAAATATTTCTTCACTTTTTTTCAACTTGCTTTCCATTACATGCTTTTCCGTAACGTCTCTAAAAATGGACATATAGAGCCCATTAAAAATATTCGAACTCGTAGTATACTCAAATCTGATTTTATTTTTTCGAACCTCGACATCGACCTGTCCGGCTGACGATCCCGTTTGCTCTACTTCCCTTAAGCTATCAATCCAAACCGGAACTGAATTGATGGATAAGAGCTGTTGTATTTTGCCTCCAACAACCTTCAATTTAGCCATTTGGACGGCATGACAGAAGGCCGGATTTACATCGATGATTACCCCATCCCGATCGAAAATAATGATGCTGTCTACAGCTTGATGGAAGACATCCTGAAACATCTGCACAGAAATCGTCCGTTCCCGCTCCAGTGTGCGTGCTAAGGTTATATCCGTAATTTTATAAATTAAATCTCCATCACAGATATACTCTAAAGACTTAAATTCAACATGCTTGACTATTCCGTTTGGAAGGTGAAGAATCCACTCATCAGTAAAATTTTCCTCTTTACTCATCATTTCTTCTTGATAATGAAGGATATGAGTCGGCACCTCATGCAAAAAGTCTGTGATTTTATATGTAAGAAGTTCTTCCCTGGTCATTTCAAATAATAAAAGGGCAGATCGGTTTACATAGGTAATTTGTTTTTCCGAATTTACCATGACTGCCGCTCCTGAAACATTTTCAAAAAAATCTTGGTAAAAGGCTACTTGCTTTCGAAGTATTTCCAGCTCGTTCATGGTATCTACCGCTTCCTGCTGATCTTCTCTTCCAGCCATAAAAAATCACCCCGTGTTCAGCCTTGCTTTCAAACTTCTTAATATATATTTCTACAAGAAAACGTAAAATCCTATTTCAAATGCTAAAGTAACTGGCATTATTATCTCAAAATATGTAAGATTTAACATCTATTCTTAAAATATTTCAGCTTTTATGAAAAAATCACTCTTTAGACCTAGTTTAATTCCTCTTAAAGCGTTCAGCGACTTTCGAGTGCGGCAAACTCTGTATAGTGAACAAATTAAATTTGCTAAATTGCTATTTTATTTAAAAAATTCATATAGATCTGTTCTACAGGAACATAGTGATAATTTTTTTGAAACATATTTAAGGCAAATACATAGTTTACTTTATTTATAAATTTGTAAGCAAATACTTTTTTGTATAACAGAAGTTAACAGTACGATTTTCCACAAAAACTGAAATTAGACGGTTAAACCTTTGAAAAGGAGGGTAAAAATCTTTGTAAAAAATTTGATTCAAACTTGTAAAGATTTGAACCTTCAAATAGAGAAACGGTTGTTGTAAAATTGGATACTTAGGTGGTAATAAAATGGCACACATCAAATACGGAGGAAAAAATGAGACAACGAGATTACTATTTTGACAACGCAAAGTTCATTCTCATTTTCTTTGTCGTCTTTGGACACTTATTGAAGACATTTATTGAGCATAATGAGATAATCTATTCGCTCTATAAAACGATTTATACCTTTCATATGCCTGCGTTTATTTTAGTATCAGGCTTCTTTGCAAAAGGCATTTATGAAAAAGGCTATGTGAGTAAAATTGCGAAGAAATTAATCCTTCCATATATTATTTTTCAAATCATTTACTCTGTTTTCTATTATTATTTATACAGCAAAAACACGTTCACAATGGATCTGCTTAACCCTCATTGGTCACTTTGGTTTTTGATAAGCCTGTTTTGCTGGAATATTATGCTGCTTGGTTTCTCAAAGCTCGGTCCGGCAAAGGGCCTCACAGCTGCTTTGCTAATTGCCTTGCTAATCGGTTATGCTGATTCGGTATCCAATTATCTGAGCTTATCAAGAACGTTTGTGTTCTTCCCAATGTTCCTGCTCGGCTACCATTTGCGCAGGGAGCATTTAAATCAGCTCGTCAATCTTAAGGGAAGAGTGATTGCCTTTACAGTTATTGCGATTGTATTTTTCGGTTTTTATTTCTACCCAGACATTAACTATAAGTGGCTGCTCGGGTCTAAACCATACTCTGAACTTGATGCCCATGGCTTTATTTCAATGCTCACGAGGCTGGGATTCTATGCGGTAAGTCTGATCATGGTCTTTAGTTTTATGGCATTTGTGCCAAGTAAACAGTACTTTTTTACAAAATGGGGAAAGCAGACATTATATGTTTATCTGCTTCATGGATTTATTGTCCGTTTCTTCCGGGAAAGTGAAATGACAGGATTTTTTACAAGCGTTGAAAACTTCCTGATGCTTGCAGCCATCTCCCTTCTCGTGACAATAATTCTTTCAACCGGTGTAATTGCATCCTTTTCCCAACCTATTATTGAACTAAAAATAAACCGATCCAAAAGTCTGCTGAAAAAAATAGTACTATATTTCCGATTTTATCGGGAGCGGCTGAAAAAGCAGATTTCAAGTTATAATTGACTGGATGCGTCCAAAATTTAAAATAGCTTGATAATAATATTTATCCAATAAAGATTAATGAGGAAAGAGACATCCTGATAGGACAAGGTATAAAGCATAGATTAGTAAAGGAGACCCAAAGCCGATCCGGTTTGGAGTCTCCTTTTTTTGTTTAATCTTTCTTTTAGGCTATATTAAAGCTCATGGTTTTTTTTGACAATTTGTTGATGACCAGCTGCAGCGCCCATCTGTACTCGTTAAAGAGCTATACTTTCTTTCCAGTAAAAAAGCGCAAAAACGCCCGGAACGGCACCATGAATTTCGGATTGCATACCCCAGTTACTTACTACACTGCAGAGATTTGCCAATGGACGTCCCAGTCGAAGCATAACTCTCTACACCTTCTAATTACCATTGAACTGCCGCAAATCGATCATCAGCAATAAAATTAGCCATAAAATCCTATCCCAATTGTTAGAAAGCGTCCAACAATCGGGGTTCTGCATTTGTCAGCGAATAATAAGAAGGTTTAAGGTTGCCATGTGATGTGGCAATGCTTTTCTGATCCACATGTATTTCTTGTCTGTTCGTCGGTGCTTTATTTTCCTGCGGAAAAAAGTTGCTACGCGCTGGAGCTAGAGGCTACACACTACTATTTGTTATCCCCCACTCGGTTATGTTATACAAAATTCATTACATATCATCGACCAGTATATATGCGGCCTTCACTGGCCCATGCACTCCGACGACAAGGTTCATTTCAATATCCGCTGAGTTGCTTGGTCCAGTAACAAAGTTGATGCATGCAGGAAGCACTTCCCCATTCTTCACCTTTGCTTGGATTTGCTTTGCTGCCTGAGTCATCCTTGGAACAATCGTACTCTTCGGGATAATTGCAATAAATGTCTGGGGCAGGAGACTTACCGAGCGGCCCTTTTCATTCGTGCTAAATAACACGACAGTGGCTGATTCCGCCAGCGTAATTTCGCTAAAAACTATCCCGACGTTCGAGCGTTCTGCAAGCTTGATATTTTTATCAGCAAGTTCCGGATTCCACTCGATTACATCGATTTGTTCTGCCGGCCACATTTCTGAAAGAAGCATGGACAGGCCAAATTCTTCAAAGCGGGCATCCTTTGTAGTGATCACAGGGCCGCCTCCAAATTCCTGCACAACCTCTTTCATAATTTTTGGCAAGTCGCTGGTTTTAGTTCGGTAAAAATCAGTATGAATTCGAACGCAATGTTCCTTTAAGACGTTGATTAGCTCCTCAATAGAAGCCCCTTTCATTACTTCGTGCTGTGGCTGATGCTTCCAAATAGGCCGTTCAAGGGTCTCTTTAACTTGCTCCCTTCCTAGCCTGCCAGCAAGCCTGCTTAGAAAAGCTTCGCGATTCTGGATAGTTCCTGCCATTATTGATTGCCCCCTTTTTCCCGTTTACTGAACCAGTCTCGGAATCTTTCTTTTTGGGGGGCAGGAAAATCCCGGATCTCCGTCCAAGCTTTTAAAGGGCCTGGCCCTTTTGTAATTGACTCGCCGACTGTAAAAGGATTCATCGCCGTTGGGGCCATTTTGGATCCAAACTTATATAGGGCCGGGGAAGCAGCACCTAATCCGAAAGCCTTCATTGCCATTTTTTCCGAAATCGGCGCCTTCCCTTCCCTTTCCACGATAACTTGACGGTGTTTATGAAGCAATTCGTGGAGCGGAATTTTCACCGGGCAGGCATCTGTGCAGGCTGCACAAAGAGTTGAAGCATATGGAAGTTCCTTATAGTCATCATAGCCTCCCAGCAGCGGTGACAGGACCGCTCCGATCGGTCCTGAATAGATAGAGCCGTAGGAATGGCCGCCAACATGCCGGTACACCGGGCATACGTTTACACAAGCCGCACAGCGGATACACTGAAGGACTGATTGAAATTCAGAGCCGAGGATATTGGAACGGCCATTATCTACGATAACCAGATGAAATTCCTCTGGGCCGTCCACATCGCCAGGCTGCCTTGGACCGGTCAAAGCAGTAATATAGCTTGTGAGCCTTTGCCCAACTGCACTCCTTGTCAGCATGCCGACCAAAACTTCAAACTCCTCAAAAGAAGGAACGATACGCTCCATCCCCATTACGGTGATCTGGACTTTTGGCAGGGTAGTTACCATCCGTCCATTGCCCTCATTGGTTATAAGGCCTACCGAACCGCTTTCTGCGATCGCAAAATTACAGCCAGTAATTCCGATATCTGCTTCAAGGAATTTCTCCCGAAGGACTTTGCGCGCATGGGCTGTTAATTCCTCAGGCTTTTCAGTGTTCTCATACGCAAGCTTTTCCTTAAAAACATCACGGATCTGTTCTTTATTTTTATGAAGAGCCGGTGTAACAATATGGGATGGAGGATCATGATCATCGACCTGAAGAATATATTCACCCAGATCAGTTTCTATAACTTCACACCCTGCTGCTTCAAGCACCTGATTAAGATTGATTTCTTCGGTAACCATAGATTTTGATTTGACAACTTTTTTCCCATTCTTTTGCTGGATCACTTCTTTTATGTATGTACTTGCTTCTTCTGCCGTTTCAGCGAAAAACACATGACCACCATTTTTAGAAACGTTTTCAGACAATTGAAGAAGATAGTAATCCAGGTTCTCCAGCACATGCTGGCGGATTTCCTCTGAATGATTGCGCCATTCCTCCCAGTTCCCTAGCTCTTCTGCTGCAGCAAGCCGCCGGCCGTGAAGCCGTTCCTGGGCACTTGATACAGCGGATCTCATAAATGCGTTATTAATGCCGGTTTCCACTCTTTCCTTAAAGGTTTCTTCCCCTATTTTCATTGGCATAATAAGTCTTACGCTCCTTCATTGGTCATATGGAGTGCTTCAGCGGCTGTTAAGCACCTCAGCAATATGCATTACCTTAATCGGCCCGCCTTTTCGGTTGATCCTGCCCCCGATATTCATTAAGCAGCCTGCATCGGACCCGATTATGTAATCAGCATCCGTTTCGCCTATATGCTCGATTTTTTCATCAACCATCTGCTCTGAGATTTGTCCCATTTTCACAGAAAATGTCCCTCCAAAACCGCAGCAATTGTGTGCGTTTGGCAGAGGGATATATTCAAGTTCCTGGACATTACTTAGCAATATCATCGGGGCCTCCTTGACATGGAGCAGCCGGGCCATGTGGCAGGAAGTATGGTAGGTAACCTTCCCCTTTAATCTGGCTCCAACATCTTCTACTTTCAGCACATCTACAATAAACTGGGTTAGCTCATATGTCTTGGCCGCCAATTTTTCTGCACGCTCGCCCCAGGAACCTTCATCCTTAAGTACATTCGGATATTCCTTGAACATGGCAGCACATGATCCGGACGGTGTCACCACAAATTCTGCGTGTTCAAATGCTTCAACCATTCTTTTCATGGCATCTCTTGAATCGTTCACATAACCGCTGTTATAAGCCGGCTGGCCGCAGCATACCTGAGATTCCGGAAACTCCACCTCACAGCCTAGATGTTCGAGAACTTCAACGGTCGCTTTGCCAACCTCTGTGTGAAACATATCAACCAAACATGTTGCAAAAAGAGAAACCTTCACATGAATCCCTCCCATTCCTAAATATCTTTATAATAAATAACAATACTCTCTTATTATAATGTGAAATTTCTGATGAATGTAAATATTTTATCATTTATAAATAACTATCGAAAAAATACTTATAATGTTCATAAATATTCGATGCCTGCGGTGGGCATAAAGACAATGTATATTATTTTATCTATTGAATACGGCAATACTATGGTAAAATATTAAGTTAGTGTTTGTAAGTTTAAGGATCGATTGAGTGATCCTGAAAGGAGTCCAGGCGTTTTCTATACGCAATCTGATATATGAAAATTATACTAAGTACTTTAAATGCCAAATACATTCATACAAGCTTATCCATTCGAAATTTAAAAGCATATGCCGCTCCTGAATATGAGATTGAGCTGGCGGAGTATACAATTAAAGATCCGATTATGAATATTGTAGGTGACCTGCATTCGAAGAAGCCCGATATTATCGGATTTAGCTGCTACATTTGGAATATCGAAGAAACCAAAAAGGTAGTCGAGCTGCTGAAAAAAGTGAATCCCGGTTTAAAAATTGTCCTGGGCGGTCCCGAAGTAACCTACGACGTCGCTGATTGGCTTGAGGAAATACCACACGCGGATTTCATTGTAATCGGCGAGGGAGAGGAAACATTCAAACAGCTGCTTGCCGAGCTGCATGGTGACGGAAACTTTGCTGAACTAAGCGGATTGGCCTTCCGTGATGAAGGCAAGAAAAGGATAGCGCCGCAGCGCAATAAACTTGATTTAAAGCAGCTTCCGTCACCATTCAGGTTTCCTGAGGATATTCCCCACCTTGACAAACGGGTGGTTTATATCGAAACAAGCCGAGGCTGCCCGTTCAGCTGCCAGTTTTGTCTTTCCTCCATTGAGGTAGGTGTGCGATATTTCGACCGTGAGAAGGTTAAGGACGATATTCGTTACTTAATGAATAACGGTGCCAAGACGATTAAGTTTGTTGACCGCACCTTCAATATCAGCAGAAGCTATGCGATGGAAATGTTCCAATTCCTTATCGATGAGCATCTCCCGGGTACCGTATTCCAATTTGAGATTACTGCGGATATTATGAGACCGGAAGTCATACAGTTCTTAAACGACAATGCGCCGGCTGGGTTATTCCGCTTTGAAATAGGAGTTCAATCAACTAACGATTATACAAATGAACTTGTCATGCGCAAGCAGAATTTTGAAAAATTGACAAGGACCGTCACAATGGTAAAGGAAGGCGGCAAAATAGACCAGCACCTGGACTTAATAGCCGGATTGCCTGAGGAAGATTACAATTCGTTCAAAAAAACCTTTAACGATGTTTTTGCTATGCGTCCAGAGGAACTTCAGCTCGGCTTCCTGAAAATGCTGAGGGGCACAGGACTGCGCATCAGGGCAGCTGAATGGGAATATGTGTACAGCGACCACTCGCCATATGAAATTCTTGGCAACCGTGTGTTGAACTTTGACGATATTGTGAGAATTAAACAGGTTGAGGATGTTCTTGAAAAGTATTGGAATGATCATCGGATGGATCAGACAGTCGAGTTTCTGGCTGGAAATGCATTCCAATCACCATTTGATTTTTTCCAAGACTTTGGCACCTTTTGGAATCAGCGGGGCTGGGCAAGAATCGGACATCAGCTTGAGGATTTATTTAAGAGGCTAAATGTCTTCTTACTGGATCGTGGTTTCACTGATTTGGAAGTCGCAACGGGTTTGATGAAATATGATTATTTTCATAACCAAAAGTATAAGCCGCGCAAGCCATGGTGGGATCAGTCATTTGATAAAACCGAGAGAACAGGGATTTACCGTTCTTTAATTAAAAAGCCATCGATTGCTGGTAGCGGGTTTACAGATCTATCACTATCTGAAAAGGAACTGTATAAACATACGATGCTGGAAGAGATCCCGTTTGATTTGGATGCATTCCTGTCAACAGGTGAGATTATTAAACAGCCGTCGGTAATGGTTGCCTATTTTGACCCATCAGGCAAAGGCACAAAAGTTTATTCTATTTCCAATAGTGCATTAGCCCACTAAGCTCCGGGTAAAGAAGTGTGAAAATGAATGATGTGTTAAAAAGGATACCTTCATTTTATTTTATATCCAGAAATAGATATTTTTCGAAAGTGTTTGCTCTCTACCGTACTATGGGTATTCGGTATCGGGCTGCCGATATTTTGAGGGTAATTTAAAGAAAAAAGATATTCATGCTGGGCGCCTGGCTGCATCGTTAAAAAATGCTGAAAAACAAAAAAAGCGGTTCAAAAAACCTGAAATTTATGAGCAAAAATGCCGGACAAAAAATCCGGCGTTTTTGCTTGCTTTTATTTGTCCTTTTTGTCTGATTTTTTATCTTGTGAAACCACTAAAACATCATAAATTTTGTCAGCATTTATTCCAAATGCGAATTCACTTCCAAATTCTTCACGTGTGTTAGCGGCCTTATCTTCTTTTCGCCATTCAGCGTCTCTCATGCTCTCCCTTTTCTCCCTTGCTTGGAATTACGGTTAAAAGCCTTCATCACATTTTCTTTCCCGGTAAATTCCGCAGAGAATTCTGATTCTGCCAAATTTTTCGTTGGTGTGTGGCTTGCTTTGACGGCTGCATTATGTTCCGCTTTCCTTTTCATGTGCCATTGCTCCTTTCAAAAATACGAGCATTTTATTTTGGGGCTTGAAGCACAAGATTTATTCACAGCAGTATCACCTATTGACTGGATAATTTAGGAGGTCAAAGATAATTGAGGTCATCGGATAATCGAAAAGACTAAAGGAGACGATAAACAGAGATATTGAATATCGGAGTGATGGTTATGATTAATAACGATGAAAAACAATTGGATTCACCAGCTATCGATGGAGCCATGCCGCATCAGATGAATTCACCCAGCTTCAAAAACACTGGTATCCATATGTCTTCTCCGTTTGTCAATTCATCTGGTGTCGTAATTGGCGACAGTCTCTATGCCTCAGAAAACTCGCCCCTTGAAAACTGGACAGAAGACACAGATCCAGAGGTTATGGCGGGCGACCAATGGGTACATCCAACAAACGATATAGGCTGGAATACAGCTGAGAACAGGGAACTGCTAGAGCACCAAAGAAAACCACAGGGTTATCCGTTTATGCATCCAGACAAAGACGTAAGCAGCAGGGAAACTGATTAATAACCCTTTTTTATTGGGTACCGCTATTCTGCATTGTTTGATTTTTTTTCAGTACCAGTTAACAATCATATTAGGTTCATTCCATATTAGCCCCATGAAAGCTCGTTTTTTGGAAAGTCATCTTGACAATAATTAAGAGTGAAACTATTGCTGCATGCCCTATAGATATTCTTATTCTTTTCCTAACGGTGGTAAATAAAAGCTAAGACAGAACCGAATTCGCACTTAAAGATAACTGATCTCAACACTGAATGTTTTACTTATTGATGTAAACTGTCTCTCAAGGCGGGAGAAAAATTATCCTAAGAACTGTTAACTAACTTCTTCAATGATAATACCACTTAATGATGAAATTTCAGGCTAAATTTCCATCAACTTTTATAGCCACTCAGCAAGTAAGAACAAGGGTCCAGTCCCATACTAGAATAGAGGGATATATAGCAACCTCAAAACGTAGAACATCAAAGGAGAGAGACAGCAATGGCAAACAACAGAAATAAACTTCTGGTACCGGGCGTTGAGCAGGCTCTTGAACAATTTAAATATGAAATCGCCCAGGAATTCGGAGTTGCCTTGGGATCGGATACAGTTTCCCGCGCAAATGGATCTGTTGGCGGAGAAATTACGAAACGCCTGATCGCACAAGCACAATCAGAACTTAGCGGAAGATAAAAACAATTTCATATCTATGGCGAAAAAAGAGATGGAGCATATTGATGCTTCTGATAATCACAATTTTTTGTGGCAGTTAAAAGCAAAACACCAAAAAGGGCCAGCTGAATGAAACCAAAGCTTGGCCCTTCTATTTATCCCCAGTCTTATCAATTTGATTTCTAATCATCATCGATATCTTTTTCATCGGTATGGGAACCATGATCGGACTTGTTATTGCTTTTATCGACTGAATTCTCTTCCTTTTTATTTCGCTTCTCGGAGGAGTTTTCGCTCTTTATTTCATCACGTCTATTATCATGTTTCTTTGACCGCTCTTTATCTTTGTCGTCATCTCTATCTTTGTCGTCATTGTGATCACTATCTCTATCTCTATATTTATCTTCACTGTCATAGGACGGCTTAGTTGGATATGAAGGGCGTGATGGCTTCACAAGTTTCCTTTGCGATTCTTTTGTTGTAACGGTGCGCCGATTGTTTTTATCATCATGATTTTCCTTTATTACCGCGGGTTTATTAGCTGAATTTTTGGACGAGTGATGTACTTCTGTTTCTTTCTTTACAGTTTTCCCAATAGGTTCAACAGGCTTGGAGATAATTACTTTTTTGATTGTTTCCGGATTGGAAGGAATAACTTTCTTATTATCAGCAGCCTTTTCTTCCGTTGGGATAGTTTTCGCATTGTTTTTGATCTCGGTCTTGTTTGATCCGTCTTCATTTGAGTTTTTATTTTTATCTTTGGTCTCGTTTGTATCGATATACCTTCCGGTTGAAAGGCCTGCCTCCAAAGCTTTCTTCCTATCAGTTGAGGAACCCTCATGGACCGTCACTTCAGCCACCTTTTTGGTGTTAGACGCCAGAAGCTCCATTTCTTTCTTCAAGTCCCCACTTAGCTCTATATTGTCCTGATCAAGCAATACAGTTGAAAAGACAACTTCTTTTTCCTTTTTTAAAAATCCTCTTGATTCTGTTTCCAATAATATTTTTTTTGCAATATCATTGACATTTTGCTGCTTCCAATCATCAATGCCCCTCAGAATCCGCTTGCCTTCCTTATTCAATCCGTTTAACTTGATCACTTCAAGATCATCATTCAGTCCAATTTCGATGCTTGGATTGACATCGATAGTCATATAGGCAGATACATTATTATTATTGAAGAACGGAAGATAAGTAATCCCAAAGAGCAATGCGGCAGCAGCACCTGCTATATACACTTTTTTCGGGGCAATGCCCAGAAAGCTGGTTCCTCTGTATGATTCTCTGGAAGTCACAAGCTCGATTTCTTCACCAACTTTGTAGGAACCTCGCCTTTTCCGTTTCATTTTTATAAATTCGCCTTCAGGGGTCATCAATGTAACGTAGCGGTTATCGACGGCCAACACCACACCCTTTTTCACTCTTCAAGCACCCCTTTTATATAATCCTTTAGATAAAAAAATTCGCCATGTAAGATAACTGAAATGGCTATAATATATTTCCGGTTTCTCTCTATTGTTTTCCGGCTTACCTTAACCCTCTGTTCAAGCTGCTTGACCGGCAGCCGCTTTTTTTCAAACAAAATCCCTCTCAGTTCTGCATCTTCCACAATCAGCCTTGCAATGGATATCGCGTTTCTCCGCGCATCTTCATGCTTTGGGGAATTCTCAGCCAAATCGTCAAAAACAAGATCAAATTCAAGCAACTTGTTCTGATAAAGCAGGATTTCATCCTTCCTTTTCTCTGCATCCTGAACTATCCGGAATTGCTGCATTGATTTTTCAGTTTCAAGGTAGGATTCACTTAGTTCCTGCTCATCCTCAAATTTATAATCGAGCAATACATCCTGTTTTCTTGACTGGCTGCGAAGATAATCAATGACCCTTCGTTTAATAATGGTCTCTGCAAAAGCCAGCAATGAATGTCCCTTAGCAGGCACGAATTTATCAATCGCATCATTGAAGGCAATTAGGCCAATGCTGAATTCATCATCAGATTCTGTAATATATCGACGGCACACAGAGGATACGGTTTTTGCTATAAAAGGCTTAAAGGAGACCAGTATTTCTTCGCGAAGCTCCTTATTGCCGGCTTGAATTTTCAATACAGTGTCTTCTATATTGCGTTTGCGCTTTAACGGCGTAAACAACATACTAAACATTTGCCCACCTCACTAAAGACACATTATAACATACGCTAAAATCATTTCTTTTTTTAGGGGTAGAAAATAAAAAAAAGCTGCAAAAGGACTATCTTTCCTTTGGCTTGTTTATTCCAGCCAAATGAGTCCCATAATGCTTTCAAAAACCCTTAATAATAAGCCAGATAAGCTGCAGACATCAGAGCAGTTTTACACCATGTACCGTATTTTTTAGACACAAAGAAGCCCTCCAATAGGCAGTAAGGAGGGGCAAAATACTTATATAATAATTAAAAATGATATTCAATGAATTTGCGCCATTCTTGCTTCATTTGACAACCTAATAGCTACAACTAAGATCAGGGTAACGGCTGCAACAGTCTAGCCAAATCTGCAATAACAGAACCATATAAACAAGACCAAATGACCACCGAAGACAATTATGGTATTTAGAAAAATACCTCCCGCCTTCCCAAGGAAAGGATATGCTTATAATATTGATCACTTGAAGAAATGGACTGAAGGGCGATTTTATTGCAACTGTTTTCTTATTAAGCAGATGGCGATTTCACTTCTTCCACCACTGCTGAACGCGGCTGTTTCAGCATGATAAATATAATTAACAGTACTGAAACGCTGCCAAAACAAAGTATCATATTCTTGAATCCAATGGTATCAAGAAACAGCCCGGCGGTTACGAGAACAACCTGGAATAAGATCCGGTCCATCATTCCGCGGAAGGAAAAAAATCTGCCATGGTATTCCTTAGGTACTTGCTTTTGAAAAATTGTTGCCACAACCGGAAAGAAAATACCTACAGAAAAACCGAAAATTGCAAACGAAATAATGGAAGCAATCTTGATATCAGCTAAATAAAGCGATAAATGCGCAACGGCAATAGTAACTGCGCAACCAATCAATATTCTCACAGGGTCCCTGCCAGCGGATAGCTTTTTGGTAATGAAAGCACCGATCATGAAACTTAGACCTTCCGCTGTATAAAGCCAGCCTTTAATCGAACTGTCATGCTGCAGCTCACTGATTTCCAGTACCATCAGGTTGAAACTTCCAAGAAATAAGGTAGGCACTAGCATTAAGAAAAGGGACATAACGACCTGCGGCATTGTTTTCAAAAGCGGCAGTACTTCTGTGAAGCCCCCTTTTGATTTTGTTTGTTTCTGTTTAACTGATACTGCCTTAGATTCATCTATGGTTAGGAAAAACGTACACAGCAAAATTAAAATATAAGATAAGAGAGTAAGAAAGTACAAATTAAACAAGGATATTGATATCAGTAAGATCCCAGCCAAGGAAGTTCCGGAAATTCTGGAGATAGTAGATACATTCATATGCAGCCCGTTGATGCTTAGCAAATCTTCATTCTTTACAATCAAAGGTATCGCTGCCTGAAGGGCTGGGAAATAAAAGGCGGCCGAAATACCGATAACAACCATGTAAATGACCATCCAGAAAACCTGATCATAGCTAATTGCAATAAACATAAACAAAATGGAAAAAATCCTTACTATTCCTGAGTACACGAGGACTTTCTTTTTTGAATATTTGTCAATCACTCTGCCCGCTAACGGGCCAACCAGTAATCCTGCAAACATTCCCGCCAAAAGAATCAGTGATTTATGGAAATCTGAAGGAACAAGCTTCTGCAAAAACTCAAGGTTTCCAATAACCCCAAGCCACATTCCTAGTCCTGCAAGAAACTCCCCGCTCATTAATATCCAAACATTTCTATTTCTTAACATGTTTCCGCCTCATTTAAATATTTCGTAGTACTAAATATATTAATGTTTTCCGATCTTTCTGTCTAGAAAATTTTCGATAGAATCATC
This sequence comes from Peribacillus saganii, assembly GCF_003429095.1. GTDB lineage: Bacteria > Bacillota > Bacilli > Bacillales > DSM-1321 > Peribacillus > Peribacillus saganii. Next base: position 125,365 of record NZ_QVTE01000008.1, on the reverse strand, counting down.
CATGTACTATCTAGTGAAAAAACTGAATGTCAGGGGATCCCATCAGGTTGAGCGTCGGGATGCAGACCGTGCCGCTGCAGTTTTCTTGTCCAATACTTCTGCATCAGCAACATATACCTTCCTTTAACTCAGGTTATCTTTATTATCTAACGACGTTAGTATATTCGATTTTCCTTTATTAACCAACTTCCTGACAATGCAAAGCCCTGCCATGATTCATTCACGGCAGAGCGATAAATGATACCCGCTAGGCTTGTTGGGTACTCTCATTCTTTTTATTTGAAAAAAGTAATCCGCCAACCGCCAAGCCGATTAGCACCACCCAGAATGTGAGTTTCCACTCAATTGATTCCGGGAAATGCTGATTCAAGATCGCAATATTCGGATGCGCAAGAGTATAGACTGCTAGTTTAATGCCAACCCACCCAACAATGAAAAATGCAGCCGTTTCCAATGAAGGTCTTTTTCCAAGCAATTGGACAAATCCCTTGGCTGCAAATCTCATGATGACCAATCCGATGATTCCGCCAAGGAACATGACAGTAAATTGGCCACCATCAATGCCTCCCAGCGAAAACAATCCTGACTTCGGCAATGTTACGGCAAGTGCAACAGCAGCCAGCATGGAATCAACTGCAAAAGCAATATCTGCCAATTCAACCTTTAAAACCGTCAGCCAGAAGGACGATCCCTTATGCAAATTTATATCAATTATTTTTTCCTTTCCAGAAAATCGTTTGTATAGATGCAGGGCGGCAACAACAAGCAGGTAAATGGCTCCAAGGGCTTGAACCTGCCAAACATTGACAAGATATGATATAAGGAATAAACTCACAAAACGGAAGGCAAACGCTCCAATCAATCCATAAAATAAGGCCTTCCTTTGCTGGTCCTTCGGGAGATGTTTTACCATCACCGCCATGACAACGGCATTATCCGCCGCCAATATCCCCTCTAAACCAATAAGTACAATAAGAACCCAGCCATATTCCAGTAGCATTGATGTATCCATCATTCCTCAACTCCCAAAAGTAGTGTTTTGCATTTCCCCTGTTAGCATAAGGCACATAGAAAAAGACCCCTGCCAATAGGCAAAGGTCTTGCTGAGCACTTTTCATGCCAACAAAGCCGATGGATGGTATGTCCATGGAATGACGACTTTGTTTTAGGGCGAACCCTAACGCTACTCCCCTTTGTAAAGGAAAAACGGTATTTAATTTAATTAATGAACTGCTGCCTAAGCATCAATGCTGAAGATGCTTCGGCCATACTTGATTTCTGTCTTAACTCACTGCGATTCGTGAGTTAGCTGAATGCAAAGGTTATTTTCTCGTTTATTATACTCAACGGGGTTCAATATGTGACATGGATTAAAAATAAAAAGCTTGGTTTCGACGATCTCCATTCCTCCCCCTCGCTGCAAATACTTCTTATTTCTAAATTAGAGATATCGAAAGAATCTTTTTGGCTCAATTTAGTAGCCCTCTGCGTAAATTATTATATTAGCAAACTATTTTATCGACAAATAGGCGAGCAGCAGTCTACAATGGCAGATATGTAATCGTTTTTTAAAGAAATTATCATTAAATTATGTTGTTAATGGAATAGGAAAGGATTAATATTTTAAATAGCCCCCTGTGGATAATGCAGGCTTACAGAGGTGATATCTTGAAAAAAGTTTTTAAATCCTATGACTTCCCTATATTCATAACTGTTGTTTTACTATGCCTATTTGGCTTAGTGATGGTATATAGCTCAAGCATGGTGACTGCGGTAGCCCGCTATGGCGAGGAAATGGACTTTTTCTATCAGAAACAAAAAACAGCGATGATACTTGCCTTTTTTCTAATGCTCGTTGCAATGATAATTCCTTATAAATTGTATCAGCAGAAGAAAATTCTAATGTTAATGATGAGCGGAATTATTGGATTCCTTTTTCTCATTTTCTTTATTGGTCATACTGCAGGAGGAGCCCAGAGCTGGATTAATGTTGGAACGCGAGCCATCCAGCCAGGTGAATTTTCCAAGCTGGCTATCATTATTTATTTGGCTGCAATTTTCGGCAAACGGCAGCACATAATTAATAGTATTGATAAAGCGGTCGTTCCGCCTATAACTATGCTGCTAATCATTTGTGCCCTCATTGCAATTCAGCCTGACTTTGGGACAGCGTTCATTATATTATTGATAGCAGCATCAATTATTATTGCATCGGGGATGTCAATGAAAAGTCTTGGCAAACTGTTAGGCATCTCCTTGATTGTGGCCGCTATCATTTCATTAGCAATATTAATCTCGGGCAATTTTTCTGAAGTAGTCTCAAAAGAAAGAGTCTCACGGTTCACCGGCCTTCAAACACCGTTTGACCCCGAAACCATAAAGGATGAAGGCTTCCATCTTGCAAACTCTCTTATTGCGTTTGGTTCAGGAGGTGTGACCGGTCTAGGCCTTGGGGATAGCGTCCAGAAATACGGATATCTGCCTGAATCACATACAGACTTTATCCTCGCCATTATAGGCGAGGAACTTGGACTATTCGGAGTAGTGTTCGTTCTTGGGGCTTTAGGATTCATAGTACTCAGAGGATTTGTTCTTGCCGCACGTTGTCCTGATCCATTTGGAAGCCTGCTGATGGTCGGGATCTCTTCGATGATTGGTATTCAGGTATTCATTAATGCTGGTGGTGTATCGGGACTCATACCCATCACAGGGATTACCCTTCCGTTCATCAGCTATGGAGGTTCTTCCCTTTTGATATTGATGATTTCCATAGGAATTCTCCAAAATGTCGTTATGAGATCAAACAGGCTTGCAGAGAAAAAGATGCAGGTAAAAGAAAAGAATATTCCAATGTAAAAAAAAGAACCCTTTCAAAATTTGAGAGGGTTTTATACTTTTTAATAGTTCGCTGAAACCGAAATTAACTACAAGCCGGGTATCGCCGATTGAGGAAGAATATAAGCGGGCCTGCTTTCCGGCTTTCCAAGATAATAGCCCTGGGCAAGAGTAATTCCAATATCCCGGCAAAATTCCAGTTCTTCCTTGCGTTCAATACCCTCCGCTAAAGTGATAATGTTTAAGGCTTGTGATACCTCGACAACACTTTTTAAGAATAGCTGCTTCTCCAGATCCCGGTCGCAATCCATAATCTTTCCACGATCGATTTTGACGAAATCAGGCAGCAGCTCTAAAAGGACTTCTGTTGTTGAATAACCAGCTCCAAAATCGTCAAGCGCCACCTTCATGCCCTCTTGTTTATATGTTTTGAAGATATTCTTCAAATGATCCATATCGGAGATTTTTTCCGTTTCCACTACCTCGAAAACAAGGTCTTCAGACTTAACACCGCTCGCCTCCACAATTTGAAAAGTGTGTCTTAAACAGAATTCAGGATTATAAATAGTGGAAGGAAGAAAATTAATAAAGCTTTTTAAACCATCCTCAATCTGCCCTTTTCTCCCTTTAATAGCCACTTCTCTGGCCTTCTGATCAAGCAGGCCCTGCATTCCAGTTAAGCTTGCTGTTTCAAACAATTGTCCCGGTGATATCCGGCCAAGCGGGTCCCTCAATAGAGATTCATAACCATATAATGAAAGATTACTAAGTGAAACAATCGGCTGAAAATAACTGAGAAAATCAGTATTTTGAATCAGCTGGACTGTGTCACTGTGCCTTACCCTGGCTGCTAATTCGGGTAAAGGAACCGTTATCGCAGGAGCTGTAATTTCACACATTACTGAGGCTTGGACATTTTCCTTGCTGCCAATTAAATCCATTAAACTTATTAATTCAAACACAGTCTGGTAAGGAATAAATGCTCCCTCATGAAGATAAACCGCCTTCTGACTGAAGTCTTCTTTCAACTTTAGCGAAGCGTCTGACAGATATAAGTACCCATTTTCAAATAACTGAAAATGCACACCGCACATAGCACAAGCGTTTTTCAAAATAAAACCCCACTTCTGGTCACTTTTTACTTAATTTTACACTATCCTGGAATTATTAACTATTTCAAAGCCTGTTGAAATGAGCTTACCGGCTCCTTCGATTATCAAGAGCTTTTATTAACAAATGATTCCATACAAAAAAATCCCGTTTGCACGGGATTTTTTGCAGCTTATCGTAAATCCATAGGGTTATAAAGCTTAACATCTGGATTTTTCTCGCTGAACCAGCGCAGCGCGAACTCATTTTCGAACAGGAAGGCGTATTTTTCATAACGATCCTTAACAAGAACACTTCTGGAGCTGTGGAGATTTTCATCGACATTGTCACTTTCTACCCAGCGGGCAATTTTGTTGCCTAGCCTTTCCATGACAACTTCCACATTGTATTCATTCCTCATTCTGTGTTCAAACACTTCAAATTGCAGCTGCCCTACAGCGCCAAGGATATATTCTTCCATCCTTACTGTTTTAAACAGCTGGATTGCGCCCTCTTGAACTAGCTGGTGAATCCCTTTATGGAAGTGCTTTTGTTTCATAACGTTCTTGGCCGTTACCCGGACAAACAGTTCAGGAGTAAACTGTGGAAGTCTTTCAAATTGAAACAGGTCTTTGCTTGTCGTGATTGTGTCTCCAATTTGATAATTTCCGGTGTCATAAAGGCCGATAATATCTCCGCTTACCGCTTCATTGACCGTTGCCCGGTCATCTGCAAGAAACTGCGTGGAAGAAGAAAGATTAATCGGCTTTCCTGTACGGCTTAAATTAACGTTCATTCCCCGCTCAAACTTACCTGAACAAATCCGCAAAAAGGCGATCCTGTCTCTGTGCTTTGGATTCATGTTAGCCTGAATCTTGAATATAAAACCGGAAAAATCGTTGCTGAATGGATCGATTTCACCTTCAGTTGATTTCCTTGGCTGTGGCTGTGGAGCAAATTTCAAATAAGCATCCAAAAATGTCTGGACTCCGAATGCGGTCAAGGCACTGCCAAAAAATACTGGAGTCAATTGGCCGGCAGCAATTCTTTCTTTGGAAAATTCGTTTCCTGCCTCTGAAAGCAGCATGATTTCTTCCAGTGTCTGCTCATAAAGAGGCGAAGTATTTAGTTCATGGTCTATTGCTAGACCGCCCTCTTCATTGAGAGGCAAAAACCGGTCATCTTCGGTTTTAAACTGCTCAATTCTATTGTTAAACCGATCATAGATTCCAACAAAGTCTTTTCCCATTCCAATTGGCCAGTTCATTGGGTATGACTCGATTCCAAGAACTTCTTCCAATTCAGCAAGTAACTCAAGCGGTGCTTTACCTTGGCGGTCCATTTTATTGATGAACGTAAAGATAGGGATACCGCGCATTTTACATACTTTAAATAACTTAATTGTCTGATCCTCAATCCCTTTTGCGGAATCAACAATCATCACAGCACTGTCAACAGCCATCAATGTACGGTATGTGTCTTCACTGAAGTCCTGGTGGCCTGGAGTGTCCAAAATATTTACACGGAATCCATCATAATCAAATTGCATAACTGAAGATGTAACCGAGATTCCACGCTGTTTCTCGATTTCCATCCAGTCACTTGTTGCATATTTTCCTGTTTTTCTTGCTTTAACTGTCCCTGCATCACGAATTGCGCCTCCAAAAAGAAGCAGTTTCTCTGTCAGAGTGGTTTTCCCAGCATCCGGGTGGGATATTATCGCAAAAGTCCTTCTCGATTGGACCTCATTTTGAATAGATTTCATTGATAGTTTACCTGCCTTATTTATTCTATCGATCATTTTACAATATTTTATATGGGTATTGTACATCACATCGGATTAAGCCACCTTACATTATAACTCAAATACACAGTGTACTGTATAGTTGTGCTATTATTTTTCTGTACCAATTTTTACAGATGGCGCCACGGAAAAATTCCCGGCTGATGTTAAAAGGCTGGAACAGAACATGCTGGTCCCTGGATATTTACAGGAATACTGATTTTACCGATATTTAGCACAGTAAACAGTTAATTTAGGAAAACTTTTACTTTACTGTCTGCCAAGAAATATATCATACAGACTTCTTTCCTGGCTACTTCCCCCCCGAAGTTATTCAGGTGATAGCATTTTTGACACTTTACACAATTAGGAGGATATTTTGGATACCATTACTCACACTTTATTTGGAGCAGCTCTTTATGGCTCATTAGATAAACAAAATTTCAGTAAATCTCAAAAACAGGCATTCTTTATAACTGCGATCGGTGCAAGCCAGATACCCGATATCGATGTTGTTTCACAGCTGTGGGATACAGAGGGACAGTACCAGATGTGGCATCGCGGTATTACACACTCGATTTTTCTTGCACCATTTTGGGCTCTCTTATTCTTTTTAATCATTTGGGCTCTTTTCCGTTATAAAGATCGGAAAATCTTCTGGTTAGCACTGATTGGGGTAGCCATCCATAATACAAGTGATTTGTTCAACGCGTGGGGAACAGGTTTTCTTGAGCCTTTTTTGAACACCAGAATCACCTTCGGAACGATCTCAATTATTGATTTTGTTTTCTGGACTATAATTGGGATTGCTTTTTTTGCTTCACGGAAAAACCCTGGGAAGGCGCCTCATAATTATAGGCTCGCCTGGGTATTCATGATTGTACATGTGACCCTGCAATCCATACAAGGATATTTTCTCTATGAGCAGTATAAAACGGAAAATAACCAAGTGGCCCTTTCAGCCAGCTTTATTCCGTGGCATTTTCAGATTATCGATAAAACAGATAGCCAAGTACACATTTATAGTGATAATATCTTTATGAAACCTAAATTGGAATATTCGCTCGAGTCGAAAGAGGATGCTGATTTGGAGGAGTTGTTTGCAAAGCGGCCGGAAGCAAGGACCCTTTATGAATGGTCCCCATTTGTCGTAGTTGTTGACGACGAAAAGCAATTAGGCATTTATGACCCGCGTTTCTATCGCAATGGGCAATCATTTTTATTTGAATATATTAAGAAAAATTAACTGAAGTTTATGAGGGGCAGTTAAAAAATTCCCAGTTTCCCGTAACAACATTTAACCTCTGTAATAACCAAAAAAGCGGCGTGCGAAGTCAGCCGCTTTTTTGGTATGTCCGATTTCGGTTAGTGAATCATTTTTTTCGTACTGCTGCGGCGCTGAAAATAATCTTTGGCTCTTTTTACAACAAACGGCAAAGCCATCATAGCCAACCTTTTCAATAATTTGTTATTCATGCTGTCACAACCTTTCGTGTTTCAATTTATATGTCTTTATCTTCTATACCCGTTCACGGTTAAGCAAAACAGACTTGTTTACAGCTTTTTATTTGAACTTCGTCTCTTTTTAGAAGGTTTATTACGCTTCTGCAAAGGTTATATAATTAATGTATATTTCCACCATTTTTGTTGTTATTTTTAAATGTATATATTATACTTTATTGTAAGAAGTCCCTTATAAATAAGGTATTTACCCATTATCAAACACCAAAGGCTTTGTTTCAAACCTATGATGCTTGCTAATGTGTGAATTTCTATTTTCTTTTTGGAAAGTAAAATAAACGCATTAATTTTTGGTTAATTTTTAGGAGGATTTCTCGAATGACAGTAACAGGTAAAGTAAAATGGTTCAACAGCGAAAAAGGTTTTGGATTCATCGAAGTTCCAGACGGTAACGACGTATTCGTACATTTCTCTGCTATCCAAGGTGAAGGTTTCAAAACTCTTGACGAAGGTCAAGAAGTTGAATTTGAAATCGAAGAAGGCAACCGTGGACCTCAAGCTAAAAACGTTGTGAAATTATAATTCGCAAAAATTAAATTCAAAGCATGTTAGGATGTTACTCTCGTAGTAACATCCTTTTTATATTTCCGTTTATTCTTAATAACGTTTAAGGAATTACCTTCGGCTATAGGTAAATTGCGCGACTCTTTTTCCAGCTTGATAGTTCTAATACAACGACAATGGCAGCAGGATACTCCGCAATCCAATCCTGAAATAGACGCAAAAAATCAAAGCAGGGCGCAAATCGTTTGCGCCCTGCTCCGGCTTGCCATTTCAATCCTTGGCGGATCCTGTTTTTGTTGGTTTATTTATGTTTATACCGTTTTTCCTTCAAAGTGACTCCTATGGCCGCACCGTTTCGGCTTGAATCCGCTACACCCTTGAAATATCCCCTATTGTAATTTATCTCGATACTCTGGACGTTTCCAATATCCACAGTTGAAGGACCGAAATTATGGCCCATTTCCTTTAATTGCGCAAGTGTTTCAGCTGGAATGCCCTCTTCATAACGGTAGGAATTTACACTATTTGAGTAAATCCTTGGTTCTTCGACCGCAAGCTTTGTTCCCATTTTATACTCTGCAATATTTAAGATCGTTTGCATAACGGAGGTTATGATTGTCGGTCCCCCAGGTGAGCCGACAGTAAGGACTGGTTTGCCATCCTTGTAAACAATTGTTGGAGTCATGCTGCTAAGTGGCCTTTTGTTTGGCTGCACTTCATTAGCACCGCCCGGTATAGCGTCGAAATCAGTTAATTCGTTATTTAGCATAATCCCGTATCCTGGAACAATGATCCCGGAACCGAATACCTGCTCAATCGTGGTTGTATAGGATACAACATTTCCCCATTTATCGGCTACTGTAAAATGCGTTGTCTCTCCGATCTTTCTATCGTCAGGCTGTTTTACTGTATTTTTCGAGCTTTGTTTATTTTCATACTTCCAAGGATCCCCTGCCTTGACATCGGTGTTCATTTGATTTATAGAAATCAATTGCTGCCGTTTCTTAATATATTCCGGATTCAGCAGTCCTTTTACCGGAACCTCGACGAATTCAGGATCACCCGCATATGCGGCCCTATCGGCATAAGCCAGATGCATCGCTTCTGCAAGGAGATGGTATTTCTGTGGAGAACGAACAGGGTACTGCGATAAATTAAATTCATCCAGGATTTTTAACATTTGCAGCATAAACACACCACCTGAGCTTGGCGGAGGCATTGTGGCTATGTCATACCCTTGATAGCTGCCCCATATTGGCTGGTCCTTTGTCACCTGATATCGGGCCAAATCCTGCTCAGTCATAGTGCCGCCCTTATTCTGAACAACCTTGGCAATGGCTTTTCCGATTTCCCCTTTATAAAAAACCCCGGATCCACTTGACCGAATGAGCTTAAAGGTTTTTGCCAGATCCTTTTGAACGAGGCGGTCCCCCTCTTTAAGCGGTTTCCCGTTTGGCAAAAAGACTTTTTTAGCATCCGTATTTGCCAATACTGCCTTATTATCTTCAATTGATTTTGCCAATACAGAATCAATTGGAAATCCTTTTTCAGCCAGCTGTATCGACGGGGAAATCAACTCCTTCATCGGGCGTGTTCCCCACAGCTTTAATGCATTTTCCAGTCCTTTTAACGTTCCAGGCACTCCAACTGCATTACCTGTTGTGTAGCGCTTTTCAAATGGAATGGGCACACCCTTTTCATCTAAAAACATGTCCGGTCTTGCTCCCTGCGGTGCCCGTTCACGGCTGTTAATGATGGTAATCTTTTTTGTTTTTCCATCATGGACCATCATAAAGCCGCCTCCGCCAATCCCTGACATCATTGGTTCTGTCACATTTAGAGCAAATTGAATGGCAACCGATGCATCAATTGCGTTTCCGCCCTTTTTCAGCACTTCAGCCCCTATTTCTGATGCAAGCGGATGAGCTGTTGCCACCATCCCATCCTTTCCGACATCGACTTCCTTGTATGCGTCATAGCTGAGTTGACGGTTCTTTGGCTGCCCTTTTTGGCTATGTGCATCAGTTATGGCCAAGCCTGTTACTGGAAAAGTCCCAATTACAATCAATAAACTAAAAAGAAGTGATAAGATGGTACAAATTCTTTTATTCATTTGTTACCTCCTTCTAATCTATTTGTTGTTATACACGTTAAAAATAGAAAATATACAGATCGAATGCAAATGAAAAGGCTAAATTTTTAGAATATTGAATATTTTTTACTATTGCTTGCATATTGTCCAGGACCATCAGCCTATTAAAAAGCTGAGTTAACCTGGGTGTGAAAAAAGAGCAGGATTTAGCTCCTGCCCTTTAGTTTCTATTCAACTATTTGTACTCTTCTGTGAACAAGCAGGCCAATCAGCGTGAGGATCATCAAGGAACCTAAGGCCATCCTGCTTGCAGTATCACCTAAGTCAGCAAACAGCAATGTAATACTTCCATAAATAAACGGGCCAATTATGGAAGATACCTTACCCGAGAAAGCAAACAGACCAAAAAACTGGCCCCTTTTTTCTTCTGGCGTTAATTTCACTATTAATGTCCTCGAGGTGACCCACATGGAACCAAGTGCTACCCCAAATAAACTTCCCGCACCCCAGAACCATTCGGTGCTCGGTCCGAATACCGCTGCAGCAAGAGCTACAAGCAAAAGAACTCCTACATAGGTAACTGATTTTTTAGCACCCTTCACTTTCGTCACATAGCCAAACAGGAAGGAACCAACGATGCTTGATACAGTAGAAACCAAATAGAGCAGGATAAAATCACCTGATGAAAATCCAACAACCGCTGTTGCATATATCGCCATCATGGCGATAGTTGTGGCGAGAGCATCGTTTAGGAAAAAATAAGCGATCATAAACGTAAATACTGATTTATATGAGCGCACTTCCTTAAAAGTAGAATATATTTCCTTGTATCCGGAAATAAAAGATTGCTTTGAATGCTGTGGTTTCGGCCTGTCTTTTACTAAAAAGAATAAAGGCAGTGAAAGCACCAGGAATAGCAGGGCAGTAGGAATGAATGCGGTATGGAAGCCGTTGTCACCGATAAATGGGTATACGGACAGCCCTATAAGCGTACCAATATAGCCAACCGCCACTCCGAAACCGGAGATTAAAGGCAGATTATCTTTTGCGGCAAGATCGCTGATCATTGCATCATAAAAAACGAGACTGGAATGATAAAAAAACTTTGATATCACAAACATCAGGATGACCAAAGCTAGGGAAAGCGGCAATCCAAATATCTCTTGCTCAAGCTCCATCCCGCCAAACATACCCATTAAAAAGGTTCCCGCCACCGCAATCAAAGTAAACGGAATGATATATTTTTTCTTTTGCCCTGTCTTGTCCATCATAACGCCAAACAGAGGTGAAAAAATAACAAGGAAAAAGCTCGCGACTGCATTGGCATATGATATAAATGTACTTGCTATTTGATCAAGAACCTCATTTTCCCCGACAACTTCCTGTAAGTAAAAAGGGAAAAAGATTGTATTGATATTTGAAGAGAAAATAGTGTTGGCAGAATCATAAAGCGCCCATGAAAGTATAGGCAAGGAAAAAAATAACGCTAGATTCCCCTTTGGCTTAACGGTTTGTTTTTTTTGTTGCGCCTGCATATGTGCCCCACCCTTTTTATGTTAGCTTATTCTTAGATAATTCCATAGAGTACTAGAAAACCCTGCATGTTTACCGTTTTTTCACAAAGAAACTATGTGGTGAACCTGATCTTATGGGGCTAAACGGTGTAAATCAGAAAGCTGGGCATTTCATAAAAAGTGCCTTCATGTTGTGAGCTGTGTCGAAGCTTGCCACTACCTTTGAGGCGAAAGATATTTTGATCCAACATTATAGAACGTCGCTGATTGGCTAGCCTTAAAAAGGCGAATATAGAGGCGTAGTTTAGGAAAACAGGATAGGGAAACTTCGTCAACGATACATCGTCCGAAACAAAGTCATAGCTTATTGAAGATGTGGGTCATACAGAAGTTGTCACACGATGTAGCGCACTTAGTCTGTGTTCTGCTTTATGCGGATGGAAATTGGGTTTCATATTTATGCTTTCCTATCCGCCAAAAAGACCATCCATCCGGACGGCCTCTTGCTTTTTCCTATGAAACATTCATGCGGTTTCCCGGTTCTTCTGCCAGCCGGTTCGGGAGGCTTAAAATGCTTTCATTCAATGCATCCAGTTTTGCTTCAATTCTATGAAGCAAATAAAGAGTGACAATAATCGGAAAGCCTACCTCGCTTACGAACGGAAGAAGCTGATCCATTCTTCCACCTCATTCCTTAGAAAATTAGGGAGGCAGACCGCGTAAATTCTTCGCTGCCTGCCTTCCAATGTAAGCCGTGATGTTATTTCACTTCGTAATCAGTCACGTTCCGCTCTATTACCCTTGCCCCTTTTACTGAAGCCAGGCCGCCTGTTTGCGTCGTAAAAGCTTGTGCAGCAACCACTTGCTCCATCGCCATTTTTACGTCAGCGATATTAACTGGCTCCTTTGGATCCTCAATGGAGATGGCAGATGTTTTGCCTTCCTCCGTTACAAAAATCAATTCGAGTGTTTTTGCCATTTTCACTCACCTCCCTTCTCTGTTTCACTGCTAATTAAATTAAGCAGTAATGTTCATTGCATCCTGGCGGATAATTGCGATGACAGGGTGTACTTGCAGGGAAGCAAGAGCCTGTGCTGCCTGAAGCAACTGGTCAGCTGTTACACCAGATTGAATGTTTGAGAAAGCTTTGCGTTTAATAATTGGCTCTCCCTTTTCATTCATCCCGTTTTCAAAATCAATTCTTAAGGTACTTGTCATTAGTGATTGAGTTGCCATGTTTCGTTCACCTCCTTTCACCTGTTATATAAACCAAAGGAAAGGAAAAGGAGCATCCTTGAAAAAATTAATGAAAAAAACATGGTCTTCCTGCTTACGAAATCGGGTTTGACTTGAATACAGATGATTCTTACAATGAAATGGACCTTCCAAAATAGAAGGCCATAGAGAATAAAAATGCATTTTTTATATAAAGAAAAGGAGAAGGAAATGGCTTTCATACTTGTAATTGTTGCAGTAGCAATATTTCTAAGTGTCCTAATACTACTTTTCCGAAACCAAGCTCCTGCCTATGAGGTCCCACTGCGCCGAAAACAAGCTGTGCTAAAAATCGGACACAGAGGTGCATCAGGCTATCGTCCGGAAAACACTCTTTCCTCCTTTAAGAAGGCGATCGAGCTAAAAGTTGATTTTATTGAATTGGATATACAATTATCAAAGGATGGCCAAATTGTCGTTTTCCATGACCCAACCGTTGACAGGACGACAAATGGCAAGGGGGAAATTAGGGATTATACATACGAGGAGCTATTCCTGCTTGATGCGGGGAGCTGGTTCCATCCGAATTTTTCCAATGAATATATCCCTCTGTTGAGTGAAGTTCTTGATATTTCCTTACCTGACACAGGCTTGATCATTGAATTAAAAAACCCGCACCTTTCCCCGGGTATTGAACTAAAGTTAGCGGATGAGCTTTTGAAAAGAAAATGGGACTCAGAGAAATTTGCTGGCATTCTTGTCCAGTCGTTTGACAAAGAAACTATCAAAAGGTTCCATGCCCTTCTACCAGAAATCCCTATTGGAATCATTGTGAGGTACAACCCAAAAGGAATTTCAGACTCGTTCCTTAACGAGGTGTCGTCATATGCCGCTTTTGTAAATCCTAAACGTTCTATGATAACACCAAACTTGATTGAAAGAATTCATTCAAAGGGAATGAAAGTTTTCACCTGGACAGTAAATGATAAAAAACAGGTGGCTAAATTGTTATCCTATGACCTTGATGGCATCACAACTGATTATCCTGACCTTTTTTAGCCTACTAACTGAGAACTTAATTTTGCTTTCAAACACAAAAAAGCAGGATTGCATCGCAACAATCGAGTACAATCCTGCTTTAGCATGTTTTTGAAGGTCTTCCTTAAAAACATTGAAACGAACGGATTTGCCGTGTATCAATTCCAAAATAAACCCAGCGGTTAGCCCGTTGTCTCCAGCGCCATCCGGCGACCGAATTTCGGCCAATGAAGGTCGGAAAAAACCAAAATGAGTTTCCGGTATTGAGCCATACATAGGTGTAACGGTATAAACACCCTCGCATCGAACCTGGATCCACCGCAAACACCTGTGCTCCTTGAGCAGTGCTCATTTGTGGAACAAATTGCGGAGGTGGTCCAGATGGCGGACTTCCTGCACCCTGCTGCTGGGAACCTGGTCCCCCACCTTGGAATGGAGGCTGACCTGGCGGCTGGAAAGGTCCTCCGCCCGGAAATTGCTGCCTATTTGGCTGAGGGAAAAATCCTTCGCCAGGAAATTGCGGCGGCTGGAAATACCCTCCCCCCGGGATTTGTTGCTGATCAAGCTGATTGTCTTCGTCATCAAATGGAAACATATAATATTGCTGCCAGTAATCTTGCATGTTCCTCACCTCACGTCATGAGTTCCCTTTAAAATATGTGGACTCATGCGGAATGGTGCCTGTCAGTATCAAAAAGTTATATAACAAGCTGTTAAAATCTTTATTTAGTTTTGTTGGCTGATTCTGTACTTGTTCAAAAAGTTGCTTTCTTATCTTTTATAGAAAAAACCCGCTGCCATGATTTTTGCTTTGGCAGCGGGTTTTCAGCTAAATAGACTCTTAATGAACCATTTTTACAAGCATATGAGCCAGCATGTGCTGCTGCTCTTCATTTCCTGATTTCCAGAGTTCTTGGAGAAGCTTTTCTTCCCGATTACGAGGTTCTTCATGAGCGGCAAGATAATCTGCTACCTTTTGGGCAGTTTTGGCCAGCTGCTCTTCATTCATGCCCAGACTTTCACCTTTGGACACCTTTTCCCCCAGATAGGATTTAAACGTATCGAAGCTCGATAATATTTCATCTTTCTTCTCTTGACCCATGCCTGATAGCTGCTGCTCGACTTTTTCTTCAGCTTGAGAGTTGCCGGATTGATTAGAATGTTCCATTTTTTCCTTCACTCCTTTTTTAGGGTACGCCTTCTTTTTATCCGTAATTAGGCGCTCTTAAACCTTTTCCAATATAAAAAAAGAGACCTTAGCAAAGGTCTCTTCCTATCCAGTTTGATGATTGTCTGCGGTACTGCCTTCAATTGGCTCGTTTCCCTGTCCAGTTTCCGAAAATAAAAATGACAAAGTGTCTTTATCAGAAAGGGAAGGTAGTGTAAACGCCTGTTTATAAGGTTCTCGACCTTTACCTGTCACCAGTACCCACTCTCCGGGAGAAGCAGTTTTCCAAGCCTTACGGATGGCAAGTGTTCGATCATAGATTATCTCGCTATTTTCGCTATCTATAACTCGGCATAATGCCTCCAATTGTTCTATCATCTCTTCTTGCGGGACACCATTCAGGTCATCGAGCGTAAGTATCCGCCTATCACTGTTCCGGGCAGATGCCTGTACCATATGTTCTCGTTTGGTAGTATCACGGTCCCCCCGAAATCCAAAAATATGGGTCACTTGCTCTGCACCAAGATTCTTCGCCGTTTTCAAACAATATTCAATGGCATCCTCAGTGTGGGCATAATCCACCACAAACGTAGCGCCCGCAGGATGTGGAAACATTTCAAACCGGCCAGGTACACCCGGGAATGATTCAAGTGCCTGAATAATATTTACAGCTGGAATGCCGAGCTGTTTCGCTGTTGCAAAAGCCATGGATGCATTATAGACATTATGCTCACCTGGAAAGGGCAGGCTCATTGAATAGTTCCCCTCATGGTCTAAAAGGCTGCACTCCGTTTTGTTTTTTACGTTGATTTTGTCAATTACTAAATGATCATCCTTTAACCGGCCAACTGTAATCACATTGGCCAATTCTTCCTTTAATCGCCTGGCAAGTTTTTCTCCCCAGACATCAAGCCGATTAATTACCGCTTTTCCATCCTGTTTTAGATACTGAAATAGTTTGGATTTTGAGGCAAAATAGTTTTCCATACTATGGTGATAGTCGAGGTGCTCATGGCTGAGATTCGTAAAAAGCGCCAAATCGACTTCCAGATTCTCCACCCTTGATTGTTCAAGTGCATGAGATGAAATCTCCAAAACAACGAATTCATCATTACTCTCAGCAAGCAATTTCTGCAGCTGGACCGCATCTGGTGTTGTATGGGTTGACTGATGATGTTCTCCATTTATGATATAGGAAACTGTTCCAAGCAGGGAACACGAAAGTCCAGCAGAATTTAGAATATGCCTGAGCATGTAGGAAACTGTTGTTTTCCCATTTGTTCCAGTAATTCCGATAATCTTATGCTTTCTTGATGGATTCCCGTAAAACGTGGAGGCCAATTTAGCGGCGGCCTTTCGGCTGTCATTAACTTTAATATATGGAACAGGGGGATTTAATTTTTTCTCTCCAATTATTAGAGAAGCGCCTTTCTCGATGGCGTCGTTAATGAAGTTATGACCATCTGTACTGTACCCGTTGATTGCTACAAATATATAGCCTTCTCTCACTTTCTGAGAGTTTATCTCTATACCGGAAATCAGCCTATTCGGGATAGACGGGATGGTTTCAGTACAATCATGTAAGCAATATATCAAATTGGATAATTCCATATTGGTAACTCCCTTTCACTATTCCCGTGGACAAAAATTTCCCGGCAAATAGCAGCTCCTCTAATTTGCGATTTTTCTCTTGATGTCAATTATTAAAATAGACTCAATCCTCTCTAATAGCTTTTTCCATTTGTGATATTATAATGCTGAAAAATTGTTGTCTTAAATTGCTTAATTCAACCAGCCGATTACACCTCTAGCTTTTAGTTGGTTTAATATCAAAGGAATACTAAATACTGATCGTGTCAAATTTTGCACTATTATGTAATTACACTTTCCTGGAATCAAATGCAAGCCCTATCGATCTCCAATATCCAATAAGTCCCCCGCTGTTATGCTTACCAACGGGGGACTTATTGTGTAGGAATTATATTTTTCTGCTGCCCAACTTTTTATCCGATGAAAATCGTTCAAAAAATTGGGTCACATAGTTAAAATCGGTATACAAAAATAAGAGAAGGTCTCCTGGCTGAGATTTTTCCCATGCAAATTGAAAGGCTTTCAGCTCATCACGGATGATGATAACACTGTCATTTCTCATATTTCCCGTATCGATGGCTGCCTGGTGCATGATCGAAGGAACTTCATATGGGTCCCTTCCCCTTAGGTCGTCATCCTCTTTAATAATCAGAATATCCGATTGTTGTGCGGCCATCTTTGCCATATTAACTATTTCTTCATCCTTGCGGTCACCTGGACCGGCTACAACCGTGAATAGTCTGTTTTTATTAAAAGATAGTAGTGTATCATAAATCGCTTCCATACCGGATGCGTTATGGGCATAATCCACCACAATCCTCCTGCCATTCATCTCTCTTACATTAAAGCGGCCTTTGGATAAAGTTGTATCCGGTAAAAAGGCCATAGCCTTTTCTTTTAGCCGCTCAAACGGAATACCCAGTGAGTGAGCCGCTGCCAAAGCCTGCAGCAAATTTGATATATTATGCTTGGCAGATCCGTTGATGGTAACCGGAATATCCCGAGCAGGCAAAAATCTCTGCCTAATCCCGCCTGCAGCAAAGACAATCCATCCGTTTTGGTCAGCATACCATGCTGATTTGCCTGACTGCAAAGCTTGGCGAAGATAGATATTATGTTCATTCTGTGAAGTATAAATAACTATTCCCTTTGTATAACCCGCCATTTTGGCCACTTCCGCGTCATCTGCGTTTAAAACACAGTAACCGTTTTCATGGACAACCTCAGGAATCAGCCTTTTCAGCTTTACAAGTTGTTCAAATGTATCGATTCCATCCGTGCCAAGATGGTCCTCTGCTACATTCGTGACAATTCCTATATCACAATAATCAAAAGCCAATCCTTCCCGGAGGATTCCACCTCTTGCTGTTTCCAGAACGGCATAATCCACGGCTGGATTACTAAGGATCTTTCGTGCGGAAATTGGTCCGCTGCAATCACCTTGATCAATTGGAAGGCTGTTAATGTATACTCCGTCTGAGTTGGTCATGCCGACCGTGACATTATCTTCAG
This sequence comes from Peribacillus saganii, assembly GCF_003429095.1. Lineage (GTDB taxonomy): Bacteria > Bacillota > Bacilli > Bacillales > DSM-1321 > Peribacillus > Peribacillus saganii. Next base: position 107,503 of record NZ_QVTE01000008.1, on the reverse strand, counting down.
ATAAAAAAAAGTTCACCAAACGAGTGGTGGTCGTTTTTCCATTTGTTCCGGTTATTGCAACTACCGGGATAGCCGCTTCTTCCCTGCTTTTAAATAAATACTCCACGATCGCTTTCCCGACATCACGCTTTTTTCCTTCACTTGGATAATGATGCATCCTAATTCCAGGTGCTGCATTAACTTCTATGACAGCTACAGAATCCCTGTGATAAGGCTTGGAAATATCCTTACAAATTAGATCTATCCCTGCAATATCGAGTCCGATTGCCTTTGCAGCCGTAATCGCTATATTTTTAATTGTCGGATGTACCTGGTCTGTCACATCTAAAGCCTTTCCTCCGGTGGATAGGTTGGCGTTCCCAACCACCTGGATAACTTGTCCCTTGTCAGGAATCGAGTTTAGCGTTAAGTCCAGCTTTTCTAAATAACAGGTCACAGTGTGGTTTAACGGTATTTTTGACATTGGTTTTTCATGGTCATTGCCTCTAAGGGGATTTTTATTTTCCTCTTCAATAAGGCTTCGAATGGAATCTTCTCCATTTCCAATAACAAATGGAGGGACTCGAAGGCTGGCAGCCACCATTTTTCCATCAACGATCGTTAAACGGTAATCGTTCCCTTCATAATGTCTTTCAATAATAAATGATTCAACATGCTGGTCCAAACAATGAGCAACATTAAAAAGCTCTTCTTTGTTTTTAATATTAGTTATAACGCCCTCTCCCTGTCTTCCATTTGAAGGCTTTAAGACGAGCGGGAAACCCAGTTCTTCAGCAGCTTCAAAAATCTCTTCCAAAGTTGACACTTTTTCTCCAATTGGAACAGGAACGCCGCAGCTTTCTAAAATTGTTTTTGTGGCCTGCTTACAGCATGAATTTTCTACAGCAAGAATAGATGTCTGGCTGCTGATTGTCGCCTGGACAAATTTTTGCCTGGAACCTATCCCCAAACGCACAAGGCTATCTGTGCCTACACGTTCTGCAGGTATCTTTAATCTAAGGGCGGCCTCATAAATAGCCTCCGTGCTTGGCCCAAGTTTATTTTCATAATAAAGCTGGGCTATTTTATCGACAGCAGGCTGAATGGTGGATAACTTCCGGTCAGTCAACAGGGACATTACTATTTCCATGGCAGCTTCAAAAGCATAATATGCAGATTTTGGCTCTTTATAATCGTAAGCAATATAATAAATTCCAGGCTTGCTTCCAGTTATGGTCTTTCCCCGGTTTACTTGTATGCCGGCGAGTACTTGAAGTTCGATGGCCATGTGCTCCAAAATATGCCCCATCCACGTGCCCTCGTACAGGCGCTCAACAAAACCGCCCTCATATCCAGTAGAGCATGTATGCTTTTTTAGCGTAGGCATAATTTTCAATAGCTTTTCCGTGAAACTTGGAATTTTATCGGAGGGCTGATATTCGAGCTCTTCTATGTCCAGTTCAATCCATATAGAAGGCTTATAGCTGAAATAGTTTGGCCCCTTCAAATACCTTACACGGTTAATCTTCATTTCCCGTTCTCCTTTTTGAGTATTATCTTCCGGTTTGAAAGATCAAAGCTATAGCCGTGCGTAAGCGTATGCAAATGGAACCCGGAAATTGTAAGCTCTTCACTGCCATTTTCGGCTTCTTTAATTTCAATAAATTCATTGCTTTTACCATCTATTACAAGAACCTGATGTTCTCCAATCACTTCAAATACTCCGTCCTTAACTAAAATAGCGGTATTTTCATCAATCCCAATCCCTATAATTTCAGGATTTTCGGCAATTGCACTTAATAGCCGATCAAACCTGGCACGCTGGGAAAAATGCTGATCGATAATTAAATTGTCAAGAAAACCAAAACCGGTTCCCATTTCAATATCCAATTTATCATCATCCTGTTTCATGCTTGCCGCAACGATCATCTGCCTTGCCATAATCGATGCACCGGCACTTGTACCCGCAATAACCATACCGGCCTTCCATTTTTCATGTAAAATGCTATAAAGCTTGGTGCCGCCAATAATTTCGGCTAACCGGCTTTGGTCGCCTCCGGTAATAAATACCGCTGATAGGCTGGAAACCGTCTCAACTATATCGGAAGCATCTGCTCGGTCTCTGGAATCAACGTCAAGAACGATAACCCTCTCTGTTCCAAGCTTGTTGAATGTTTTTACATAAACTGAACTAACCTCGTCTGGAATCTTGCTTGCTGTTGGCAAGATGCCAATACCGCCTTGATTTTTTTTGGATAGCTCAAAAAAAACGTTTAGGACATCCCCATCTACACATTTTTCTTCAGCCCCTCCAATAATCAATAACTCACCTGGATTCATGACAATTTGCTCACCTTTACTTGTAGGATGTTTAAAACCAAAACAGTAGTACTTTACCCTGTATTTCCATTCTCTAAAACCCTTTGATGGGCATACAGAGTTTATTTTATTTACTCCGCTTTCTTTATTTCGATAGCCCGTTTTGCTGGTACCAATAATACATACCTTGTAGTATGCTTCAACCTGTTATATACATTCGTTTTCACTCTTACATTAGATAGAAAAAGCCCCGTCCATTTGTTGGACAGAGCTTAAATGTACAAACATATCTGCTGCAGGCTGCTTATTTCTCCATGTGACGAAGCCTTGTATCCAGGAAAAAGTTGCCGAATGGGATAAAGGCGACCGCTACTGAACTTATTACCCAAATGAAAGACCACCGAACTTTAAAAGTGACATAAGCAATTACAAAAAGGTAGGCAATAAAGAAGAAGCCATGCAGCGAGCCAACAAGCCTTACTGCTTCAGGAATATCCCAAAAATACTTCAAAGGCATCGCAAGAAATAACAGTACCAATAGCGAGCCACCCTCCACAAATCCCATAAATCGAAGACGCCCTACTGGAGTTGATAGCATATGTAAAACCTCCTAGTAATTATGAAAAGCATTTTGCTTATTATTATATAATATTCAGCATCAAAAAGGTATAAAACTCCATATTTTCAAAGGAGTGCCTTTTTAAAAAAAATTGTACAAAGTCCAATAATTGGCTCCCTTATTGGACGTTTTTACAGAATGTTAACGGGTATGTATACGATAAACATAATAAAGGAGGAGTTAGCATGGAAAATAGGCAGAACCAGTCAAATAACGATTCATTGGAGCAGAAAAAAAAGGAAGAACATAACCAAGATATCAGCCCGCAAAGGGATCCAGATAAAAATGATCAAGACAAATCAGCTTCAAAATAATTTAGAAAAGCAGCGTCCTTCAAAGGAAAAACGGCTAAGTTCGCCACTTCCTCACAAAGCGGCCGCTCTGTTTCTTGCAATGTATCGCGCCGAAGCAGTCCTTGTCCTGTGGCGACGCCGGAATTCATATCGGGACAAAAACCCTGCCAATGCAGGGTTTTTTGTCTAGCTGAAAATTTCATTTTAAATCAGCGTTTGTGCTCTTTGACTAAAAATTTTTTTGGTTTTTCAAAGGTTTCGGACCAATGAAATGTATTATTATTTCACAAAGCGATTCGGAAATTTCTTTCTTCAGGCACAATCAAGCCGGACGATTCCTTCACCGCCGCTATTTCACCATCTCAGACTGTACATAATGGAATAATAGATCTGCCGTATGCTTTAATGCAGTGATATGGGTCCTTTCGAATGCATGTGAAGCATCAATTCCTGGGCCAATCAAGCCATGGATCACATCATAACCAGCTTTGATGGCTGCAGAAGCATCCGAACCATAGTATGGATAGATGTCAACACGGTAATCCACACCATGCTGTTTCGCAAGATTCACTAAATGCTGGCGGATTTTTAAATTGTATGGACCGCTTGAATCTTTTGCACAAATCGAAACGCTGTATTCATCTGTAGCTTGCCCTTCACCGATTGCTCCCATATCTACAGCCAAATATTCAACTGTCTGGGCCGGGATGTTTGAATTGCCTCCATAGCCGATCTCCTCATTGTTGGAAATAAGAATATGTGTAGTGTACGGCAGGTTAATATTTTCCTTTTTAATGGTTTCAATTAAATGTAGCAGGATACCCACACTGGCTTTGTCATCCAAATGGCGCGATTTAATAAACCCTGTTTCTGAAACCTCAACCCTCGGTTCAAAGGAAACAAAGTCACCCACGGATATGCCCAGCTCTTCTGTTGCTTCCCTGGAATTCACGCGAGCATCAACCCTTACTTCAATAGTGGTTTCATCTCTTTTTGCATCTCCAGCATTTTTATAAACATGGACTGAGGTCTGGTTGATTAAAATAGTGCCTGTAATAATTTCCCCATCGGCACAGTGAATTTTACAGTATTCTCCTTCAACTGAATTCCACCTGAACCCGCCTATCATGGAAAGCTTCAAACGCCCGTTGCTTTTGATTTCCTTTACCATCGCACCCAGCGTATCCACATGGGCGGTAAGGAAACGATGCTTACTGTCATCGTTTCCTTTTAAAGTAGCAAGTAAAGCACCTTTGTTTGTAATCTTGTATGGCACCCCTGTCTTTTTCATGAATTGAGAGGTATAGGTTATAGCCTCTTCTGTATATCCAGAAGGACTGGGGATCGAAACTAGGTCGGTTATATATTTCACGATAGATTGTTCATTTATAGGTGAAGCCATACGTCTTTCCTCCCTGCTTCTAATAATGATTTACATCCATTGTGACTTATGGATGAATATGTATACTGCTTCAGTATACTATTAACTATAGCCCGATAAAAGGTACAGTCCGGCCGAATGAAAAAACCCTTGCCGGACTAGACTATGCAAGGGAATCAAAACTTATTATCTGTTAAATATTCGAAATGACTGGAGCCGCCAGCATAACGATGGAAGGAATAATATAAAGCATGGTGTTCTCAGCATTAATTCGGCCTCTCCAGCTGTTTTTCCAAGCTCTATACTTGGGCTGACGCTTTACATACCAATCTCCAAGCTTCACCAAAACCCACCTCCCGTTTGAATTGTTATTTTTTAGATACCCCTTATTAGAGGCCTGAAAACTAATCCAAATCGGAAAGAAGGTATAATATAATACTTGCAATGACAACAATTAAGATGCTGATTAAAATTTAAATACATTCCCATTAAAACTTGAATATTGACGCAAATGGACTTGGACAAAGCTTGCTTAATCGTTGTAACCGTTTGGATGTTCTTGATGCCAGTTCCAGGCATCCTTAATAATTTGATGAATGGATGTGCGGCTCGGATTCCAGCCAAGCATTTGCTTTGCTTTTTCCGAAGAAGCGATTAACCTGCTAGGATCCCCTTGCCTTCTATGTGCTATTTTTGCCGGAATTGGATGCTTTGTAACAGTTCGGGCAGCCTCAACTATCTCCTTCACTGAAAAGCCCTGGCTGCTGCCGAGATTGAAGATCGAGCTGTCTCCTCCATTCTGTAAATAACGAAGGGCTAAAATATGAGCCTCAATCAGGTCTTCTACATGGACGTAATCCCGGATGCAGGTTCCGTCTTCTGTGTCATAATCATTTCCGAAAATGGAAATATAATCACGCTGACCAAGGGCAACCTGTAAAACAACAGGGATTAAGTGAGTTTCAGGATTATGGTCTTCACCGATTTCACCTGTTTGCTTTGCTCCAGCAACATTAAAGTAACGCAATGAAACATACTTCAAATCATAGGCGCTGGCACACCACTTCATCATTTTTTCCATAGTCAGCTTTGTTTCACCATAGGCATTTGTGGGAGCGGTAGGAACCTCTTCAGTAATGGGCATTGCTTCCGGTTCGCCATAAGTCGCCGCTGTGGAAGAAAATACAATGTTTTTTACCCCGTTTTCTACCATTACATCCAAAAGCACTTGTGTCCCATAAACATTGTTATCAAAATACTCAATCGGCTTTGCCATTGATTCTCCAACCAGGGAGTTTGCTGCAAAATGAATAACTCCCTCGATCTGTTCACTCGCAAAAACCTTCTGCAAAAATGCTTTGTCACGAATATCGCCTTGATAAAAAGCGGCTTTCGGATGTATTGCCTTTTTATGCCCGGTCTGCAAATTGTCAACAACTGCTACTTCGAAATTTTGGTTAATTAATTGATAAACCGCATGGGAGCCAATGTAGCCGGCCCCACCCAGAACTAATATGCTCATCTAACGACCTCCGTCATCTCTTTCATTCCTGCTGTAAACAGTATGTTAAGGATAATGATTTATCCTTCCAGCAGAAAAACAATTTCCATTATTACTACCTGAAAGTTTAACAGATTTTCTCAAAGAAAAAGCAATAGATTTTTTATGAATATCTACTGCTTTCATAATCCATATTTACTTTAGCCCTGAACCAAATATCTTCGCTTCCAGCGCTTTTCCAGTTGGAGTTGCTGCAAGGCCTCCCTGCCCCGTTTCTCGAAGAGCTGAAGGCATACTCTGGCCAATTTTGTACATGGCGCTGATAACTTCATCACATGGAATACGGCTGGTAATGCCCGCAAGTGCCATATCAGCTGCTGTCATGGCATTCGAAGCACCCATTGCATTCCTTTTTACGCACGGAACCTCTACAAGCCCGGCGACGGGGTCACAGACGAGTCCAAGCATATTTTTTAGCGTAATGGCAAATGCTTCAGCACACTGTTTTGGAGTTCCTCCAGCCATTTCCACAATCGAGGCAGCAGCCATACCACTTGCCGAACCAACCTCTGCCTGGCAGCCTCCCGCTGCTCCTGATATGGAGGCATTATTCGCAACCACAAATCCGAAGGCAGCCGCTGTAAACAAAAACTCAATCATTTCCTGTCTGCTGGGCATCAGAACATCCTTAACAGCAAACAAAGTGCCTGGTACAACTCCAGCTGACCCGGCTGTCGGTGTAGCACAGATAGTACCCATTGCAGCATTTACTTCGTTCGTGGCCACGGCTTTGCTTACTGCGTCCAGAAGGATTGCACCTGATAAAGTCTTACCTCTTTTAATATAATTCTGAAGCAGCACGGCATCCCCGCCCGTTAAGCCTGAAAAAGATTTTACACCGCTCAGTCCCCGTTCGATCGCCTGCTCCATAACTGTTAAATTCCGATCCATCTTCTCTATAATCTGTTCCCGGGCTAAACCGGAAAAATCTATCTCCTGCTGAATCATTATTTCAGCAATTTTGACTTTCCTGCTCTCTGCTAGTTTTACAAGTTCTGCTACATTGCGGAAAAGCATATTTACCCTCCCTATTTGAGATTTTGTCTTATAATCATAAAACCTGCTATTCCACCATCCCGATTATTTGCGTTACATGCTCTAAAGCTTTTAATTCTTCAATGACGATATCTTCTACACGCTGGTCTACTTCAATCGCCATAAGAGCCATCTGCCCTTTATCTTTACGGGACACTTCCATATGGCCGATATTTATTTCATGCTGGGCAAGTATGTTCGTTACCGCAGAAATGAGCCCGGCCCTGTCGTTATGGACAACAAGGATTGCCGGGTTTGATCCTGAAAGCCGCAGTTTGAATGAGTTTAGCTCAACAATTTCGATCGTTCCACCGCCGATGGATATCCCTACTACCTCTAAATCTTTTTTATCATCCTCAATCCGTATCTTCACTGTATTCGGATGATCTGTTACAGTATCTTCTATCTGAAAAATAACCTCGATACCCGCCTCTTTGGCAAGCTGCAGTGAATTGGGTATCCGTAAGTCGAAAGTATCAAAATCAAGGATTCCTCCCACAATCGCTACGTCTGTCCCATGCCCTTTAAACGTCTTGGCAAATGAACCATAAAGCGAAATGACCGCTTTCTTTGGCTGCCTTCCGAATAAAGTTCTCGCCATACGGCCAATTCGTGCCGCTCCTGCTGTATGGGAGCTGGACGGGCCTATCATAATAGGGCCAATAATATCAAATGCTGATCTATACTTCATTTTGTTGGGCTCCTTTTTTATAAAAATGCAAAGTCACCAAGTTTGTACTATTACTATATTAAATGATCATGAAAGCGCTTACTCAATTGTCTAATACTTTACTATATAAATTCAATCAAGTTCCCATTTACCGCAGTAAAACGTTAATGTTCGCACCATAAAACCCATTACAGCATTTAAAGCAGATTAATAGTAACATATGCACCTGAAAAAGCAACTGCTATTATATACCGTTAAAAAGGACTGAAGCTTATACAAGCAACAGTCCTCTATCCTGTTATGCATATGTTGAAAATACCGCTTACTTTATATCCAGCAGTTTAACTATTTCCTTATTGCGTGAAATTCGTTCTTCCTCCGTCACGAGATCATACTTTTTCAGCAGATGAAATAATTCATTCAGTGCTTCCTGAGGCTTATCCTCCTGCAGAAATTGATCAAAGTAAGAGTAATAGGCATCGGGAAGGAAGCTTTTTTGCGACTCATATTTTTTCTTTACATCTTCAGTCGTATGGTCAATATTGCAAAGCCCCACTTTAAAGTCCCTCCATTTCTATATGATAAAGAATGGCTCTACCATGGCAGACTCGAGCCAAAAGCTTTAGCCATCATGTCTGTCTCTCTTCGGCGCTTTTTACGGGCTTCTGCTCTCTCTTTTGCAGAATCATACAAACTCTTTTCTACCTCGGTTTGCGGCACGACATTTGGTATAGGTGTAGGTCTCCCTGTTTCATCGATTGCTACAAATGTCAGAAAGGATATCGCGCAAACATGACGATCTCCTGAAAGCAAGTTTTCCGATATAACCTTTACTAAGACTTCCATTGAAGTTCTGCCAGTATATGTAACAAAGGCCTCAAGGCAAACCGCGTCCCCTTCATTGATGGGATGCAGAAAATCAACAGAATCTGTCGAAGCTGTTACAACAAAATTTCTGGCGTGACGCATAGCTGATATGGCCGCAACATCATCGATATAAGCCATTAGCTTGCCGCCAAACATTGTTCCATGATTGTTCGTATCCGGCGGGAGAACAATACTTGTTTTGACAACGAAGGAATCCCGGCAGAATTTTGTTTCTTCCATGATTCATACCCCCCATTAAAGTTAAGCCAATTCCTGGTTCTTCGTCTCTTTACCCCATATTAAAACACATATGGCTCCAATCATAATCGAAACCGTAAAAATCGTAAAAATAGTTGTTATCGATGTTTCGCGTGCTACTAAATAGCCAACGAGGAGCGGGCCGAGTATTCCGCCCACGCGGCCGAAAGAAGCAGCCATACCTGTACCAGTTGCGCGAATTACTGTTGGGTACTGCTCAGGCGAGTACGCGTACAATGCTCCCCAGGCCCCGAGATTAAAGAATGACAAGAAGACTCCTGATAAAATAAGCATGGAAAGCCCCTCAGCAGAACCAAAAAAGTAGGCACTTACTGCCGTGCCAGTTAAATATGTAACAAGGACGAATTTTCTGCCTATTTTTTCAATAAACCATGCGGCCGTAAAATAACCTGGCAGCTGAGCCAGTGTCATAATCAGCACATATTGAAAACTCTTGATCAAACTGAAGCCTTTCATAACCATAACACTCGGAAGCCATAAAAACATGCCATAGTAGGAAAAGACAACACAAAACCATAGCACCCATAGCACCGCAGTCTGGCGCACATATTTTCTTGACCATACACTGGCAATATTGGCCCAAACGGTAGGCTTCTTTTCTTTAGTAACGGAAATGAACTTTGCTGAATCCGGCAAATTCCAGCGTAAATACAGCGCATAAATCGCGGGAATGGCGCTGATTACCATGGCTGTGCGCCAGCCGTAATCCGGTATGATAAAATAAGAAATAAGTGCAGCAATCAGCCAGCCTCCTGCCCAAAAGCTTTCAAGAAGTACAACCACCCTTCCGCGCATATCTGCCGGTACACTTTCAGAAACCAGTGTCGAAGCTACTGGAAGCTCCCCTCCAAGCCCCATTCCAATAATGAATCGCAAAATCAGCAGCACAGCAAGACTGGGTGCGAGTGCGGATAGCCCACTTCCGATGGAAAACAGCAAAAGTGTAATAATAAAAACGGATTTACGACCGACCCTGTCAGCCATGAGCCCAAATATCAAGGCTCCTACAGCCATTCCTATGGAATTTACACTGCCTATCCATCCCATTTGCTGGACCGACAGATCCCAATCCTTTTGGAGCGCTGCAATTATGAATGAAAGCATCCCTACATCCATCGCATCGAATAGCCAACCAAGCCCTGCTATAGCAAGCAGTTTTCGATTAGAAACCTGAATTTCTTTTTTCATAAATAGCCCTCCCGGGCGCAGCCGGCAGCTATTTTAGATCGAACCGGTTGACCGCCCAACAAAATTGTCCATTTTCTATTGTAGTATGTCTCTGTTATTTTCTCCATCTTTTTGAAATTTCTTCATCTTACTTTTTAAATAAAAAAGAAGCCATTTCACAGGCTTCTTTTGCAGCAATTCCATACTTAATTGTACTGGGATACATTATGTTCAAACGGGAGCTCATCCAGTCCATCAAACTTCCCGTAACAGCTACCGCAAAGTTTCAATCCATCTTGTTCCCTGATATATGTTTCTTCTTCTAAAATAAGATCCATACATGCATAACAATTTCGAAACATGATGCCTTCCTCCTTAAGTTGTTTAGAATAGTATTTCCAAAATTAAGGAGGTTAAACAGCGTTTCCCTAACAGCTTGCAAGTACATATAATTGTACAGGCTTATTTTAGCCCTGAAGGCAATTGTCCTTTTTGCAGCTCCCATAACGAATAACCGAAATTGATCTCCAAATGAGCGTAATCCTTAAAGCCGTTCCAATCACCGCCCCATTCAAAGCCGAGTTCCTTTGCAATCGAAACGACCTCCATCCAGTCAGCCTTACCATTTCCATTACCATCCCGGTTCATATCCCAGCTGGCTGTCCCTTCTTTTATTAGAATGGCAAAGTCGATGGCAAGTCCGAAATTATGGAGCGACTCACCTCCGCGCGCATATGTGACAATATTCCCCGGAAGGGACCTTCCCTTCTCGTAAAGCTTATTTTGCTCTTCAATACTCCTAAAATCTGATGTAATCAAAATTGTAATCCCCTGTTCGGCTGCCCTTTTTACGAGGAGATCTTTCTTTTCAGCAACTTCTGGATGAAGCTCTGTTACCTTTGGTAGATTATCAAGGTCAGGGGGCTCAATAAAATTCTTATATACAAAAAATACTCCGTACACGAAAGCCGTTAGCAGGCCTATTGTTAACAAAAATCTAATGATTTTGGTCAAACCCTTTCATGTTCCTATCCAGTGGAACGCTTTTAAATGAATAACAGCTTAATAAAATTTAAATTCCCCTATATAATATTAGACGCGAAAAAGCTGTTAAGAGTTTCAATTTTAATTAACCTGGCAACCTTTTACGAAATTAATTTGATTTTACGAAAATGGTTATAATATCTTCACGGAATGATCCGGATTTCTCACGGTATTAATTTTATCTTCAGGAAATTAATTTTATCATCGCGGAATGATCCGGATTTTCACGGAATAACCTTTCATTCTGCTAAACTCCGAAATCATACCGTTCCATAATGCGTCTGGAAATAATTTTGTATCCTTTTTCGTTTAGGTGCAGAGAGTCACTAAAATATTTACTTTTATATTTATTTTTGAATAAATCATTGGTCGGAACGTATGTGATTCTTTCATTGTTTTTAATAAGTTGCTGTGTTGTATGGTTCCACTTATCGATTTCCTTTTCAATTTCCTTGTCATCAGGATATGGATTATAAAGTCCGAGAACAGCTATTTTCGCCTGGATGTTTTCATTTTGCAATATGGAAAGGATTTTTTTTAAGTTCTCAACATATTGGTCTTTGCCCTCCTTAATCTTCTTTTCATTGAGTGGAGCAAAATCGCCGCCGTTGTTATGGAGTAAATCGTTAGTGCCGATAAATACTATAAAATGTTCGGCCTCACCCAGTTTGGAAACAATCCGTGTATCGTTAAGCTGTTTAAGTACACCTGAGCTCTCCTGGCCAACAATTCCATAATTCCAAATCCTGTATGGCTGGTGGCCTTCCTGGGAATTCAGCTCCTTCTCTAGCCCATCAATATACCCTTCCCCGTGAATATCTCCAAATCCTTCGGTCAAAGAATCTCCAAAGGCTATGACCACAGGATGGTTGTTTGTCCTCTGCATTTCTTGATAAAACCAAACCGTCGCTATTCCTATTAGCAACAGCAGGCTAATCGCCAGTTTATTCATCCTAAATCTCCTCTTATGCTTGTTTAAGACCATTTATTCCCGGATAGAGCTATTTAGTAACATCCATGTTTTACCGGTTGAAACAAGAAAGGGGGCAGGGGAATATCTGAAACGCCTAATACATTTGTTTGAATGATTCAGCCAGCATAGATTATATAACTTGACTTAGGTTTTCATTAAGGAATTGGTCCCTAATTAAATACCCCAGCTTTTCATTAAAGACGTAATCGCATCGTCTAAATCCTCTTCAGGTATTCCGGCAAACCCTAAAATAATTTGCGGCGGCCCTTCGTATTTTTTTTCAAACGTGTACTGCGATAATGGGTAGACCCGGATATTTGCCGTTTCTGCCTTTTTAACTAAAAGTGTTTCATCCAATCCATTTTGTACGACAAGCACGATGTGCAAGCCAGAGTTCTCACCAATGACTTGGATTTTATCAGCATAGTGTTTAAGCATTTCAGTTATTTTTTCTAATTTTCGCCGATAGATTTTCCTCATCCGATTTAAATGCTTTCCAAAATCTCCATGCCTCATAAACTGTGCGAGAATATGCTGATCCATCCTTGAAACGCTGGAATTGTTGAATGATAATTCAGAGCGAAATCGTTCCATCAGTTGATGCGGAAGGACCATATAGCTGATCCGGATGGAAGGCATCAGCGATTTCGAAAAAGAACCCATGTAAATAACTTTTCCTTTTTGGTCCATACTCTGCAAAGAAGGAATTGATTTGCCGCTATAGCGATATTCACTGTCATAATCATCTTCAATAATATAACGGCCATCTGCTTCTGCTGCCCAATTTAACAATTTGTTCCGCCGGTTCACCGAAAGAATTGTACCGTACGGAAAATGCCTAGAAGGCGTTACATAAACAACATCAATTCCTGCGCGTGCTATTTCTGAAACCTTGACTCCAGAATTGTCAACCTGGAGCGGATAAAGATCCCTTCCATATGTTTTCATTATTCTGGGGATTAAATGATACCCCGGATCTTCCACTCCATATTTGGTTTTAGCATCCCATAATAAAACAAGCTGCTGCAGCAGAATTTCAATGCCTGCTCCAAGTACGATTTGTTCAGGGGAACACTTGACCCCTCTGGCATGATATAAATAATCTGCAATTTCCGTGCGCAGCTCAAATTCTCCCTGCGGTTCACCTAACAGCAGCAAATCGCTATTCCGCTCATCCATAACATTTTTTGCGTACTTCCGCCATTGCTGGAAGGGAAAACCTGCTGTATCAATAATGCTTGGATGAAAATGATAGCGAAATGATTCATTTTTAACATTGTCGGTTTTTATTGGAACATCCAGCTTTCCCACATATTCCAGGTCTTCCGATGCCATTACGAAATAGCCCTTCCGCGGTAGTACTTCCAGATATCCTTCTGAAGTTAACTGCTCGTATGCGGCTTCCACAGTGTTCTGGCTTATTTCCAAAAAATCAGCCAATTTTCGTTTTGAGGGCAGTTTCGTTTGATAATGAAGCCTTCCTTCAATAATTTCTCTTTTTATGTATAAATAAAGCTGTTCATAAAGCGGAATTTCATTCGTGCGGTCCAAATCACATGAGAGCATATCCACTATTTCATCGCCTCCTGAAAACTGACACCATCATTTTTATTAAAACTGACACTTTCAATGGAGTCTGTTTGTTTTTATAGTAAAAAACATATACTAAATTTACAAGAAGAAAAGTAAAAGCAATGAAGATTGCCGGCGCTTCGAGATTAACATTTCAGCGCGGCAGAACTGAGCTAGCTTCAGAAATTAGTATGTTAAAAAAATAAGGTCAGGGTGATAAAAATGGAAAGAGCTTTAGGAACAGAGGCTGTAAAAAGAGGTATGGCTGCTATGCAAAAAGGCGGCGTCATTATGGATGTAATAAATGCCGAGCAGGCAAAAATTGCTGAAGAAGCTGGAGCAGTCGCGGTTATGGCACTAGAACGCGTTCCATCTGATATCCGTGCAGCTGGCGGAGTAGCAAGAATGGCTGATCCACGTATTGTAGAAGAAGTGATGAACGCTGTGTCTATTCCGGTAATGGCAAAGGCTCGTATCGGGCACATTGTCGAAGCACGCGTACTGGAAGCAATGGGCGTTGATTATATCGATGAAAGTGAAGTTTTAACTCCAGCAGATGAAGAGTACCACCTATTGAAAAGCGCATTTACCGTTCCATTCGTTTGCGGATGCCGCGATTTAGGGGAAGCTGCACGCCGTCTTGGCGAAGGAGCATCCATGCTTCGCACAAAGGGCGAGCCTGGAACAGGAAACATCGTTGAAGCTGTTCGCCATATGCGCCAGGTGAATGCACAGGTCCGCCGCCTTGTTTCGATGAACGATGATGAAATCATGACCGAAGCAAAGATTCTTGGGGCACCTTATGAAATCCTGCTTCAAATTAAACGCGAAGGACGCCTTCCGGTTGTTAACTTTGCTGCCGGCGGTGTAGCTACACCTGCTGATGCTGCTCTTATGATGGAACTTGGCGCAGATGGAGTTTTCGTTGGCTCCGGTATTTTCAAATCCGATAATCCTGAAAAATTTGCGAAAGCAATTGTACAGGCTACTACATACTATACAGACTACAAATTAATCGGCGACCTTTCCAAGGAACTGGGTACTCCAATGAGAGGACTTGAAATATCCAAGCTTCAGCAATCTGACCGCATGCAGGAGCGCGGGTGGTAATATGCTGACAATAGGTGTTTTGGGCTTGCAGGGTGCTGTTTCCGAGCACATTAAGCAAATCGAAGCGGCCGGGTTTAAAGGTGTCCTTGTAAAAAAAGCTGAACAGCTGGAAGAAATTGATGGTTTAATCATTCCAGGCGGTGAAAGTACAGCCATAAGAAACTTGATGAACTTATATGGTTTTATTGATCCAGTAAAGGATTTTTCAAGCAAAAAGAAGCCGATATTTGGAACATGCGCAGGAATGGTGCTTGTTGCAGATAAGCTGAACGGCTCGGATGATGCTCATCTCAAGCTGATGGATATTAATGTAACCCGCAATGCCTTTGGCCGCCAGGTTGAAAGCTTTGAGACTGACCTTCCTGTAAAAGGACTGGCTGAACCATTCCCTGCTGTTTTCATAAGGGCGCCGTACGCTGAAAGTGCCGGTCCACAAGTTGAAGTTTTAGCTACTTACAGGGATAAAATTGTTGCCGCTAAACAAGACCATATTCTTGTCAGCGCCTTCCATCCGGAATTGACAAACGATACCCGCTTCTTGGAATTATTCCTGGAAATGGTGAAGGAGTCAGCTAAAACTACAGGTGCGGAAGTTTAAATTTTTCACAAAAAACGCATGATTTTATGCGTTTTTTTGTTGTTTCAAGATCTGCTTACTCAGATGCCTTTTTACAAAAAAAAATCCTTTGGAAAGCATCTAGTCAACAGTAGTTTTGATTTTACTGTGCAAAACCGGAAAGTCACTTGCCAAAACTGAAAAAGGAAGTATAACTACCGATAGATCGAGGGGGATTTAATCTTCAAATAGATTTCGGAAGCACCATAAAAAAAACGCCTGGTCTTGACCAAGCGTTGTACTGATATATTATTTAAATTGCCAAATACCATCTAGCTCATATTTTCGCTTAACTTCACCCGCTGTAAACGAAGCGCATTCAGCACAACAGACACAGAACTGAATGCCATCGCCGCTCCTGCGAGCCACGGTTCAAGGAATCCCATTGCTGCTATTGGGATTCCAAGAGAATTGTAGGCCAATGCCCAGAAAAGGTTTTGCTTTATATTGCGAATCGTCTTTTTGCTCATTAGGATTGCGTCTGCAATACTATTTAGATTTCCTCTCATAAGGGTGATATCGGCTGCTTCCATTGCGACATCTGTTCCTGTGCCAATTGCCATTCCAATATCAGCCATAGCAAGGGCTGGTGCGTCATTGATTCCATCACCAACCATAGCCACATGTTTTCCTTGTGCTTGCAGCTTCTTAACTTCATCAGCCTTTCCTTCAGGAAGAACTTCAGCAATGGCGATATCGATTCCCACTTCATTTGCAATTGATTGAGCTGTCCGTTTGTTGTCACCTGTCATCATGATTACTTCAAGTCCTGCATCTTTCAGGCGATTGATTGCTTCTCTTGAACTTTCCTTTACAGTGTCAGCTACTGCTACGATACCGACGAGCTGTCCATCCGCTGCAACAAGCATAGCTGTTTTCCCATTATCCTCAAGATTTTCCATCTTACTGTTAACAGATTCAACTGCAATCTCGTATTTGCTCATCAATCTTCTTGTGCCAATTAACAGCTCGTGACCTTTAACATTTGCCTTGATTCCGTGCCCTGGAATGGCTTCAAATGCCTGAACATCCGGTATCTCAATATTTCTATCTTTAATTCCTTGTACTATCGCCTCGGCCAGCGGATGCTCGGATTGCTTTTCCGCAGCTCCTATAAGGCTAAGAAGTGTTTCATCATCCATATCTCGATCAATAATAACATCAGTCAGCACCGGCTTGCCATTTGTGACTGTACCTGTTTTATCCAAAACAACTGTTGTAATGCGGTGCGTCATTTCAAGATGTTCCCCGCCTTTAAAAAGAACGCCATATTCTGCAGCACGGCCAGACCCAGCCATAATAGATGTTGGTGTTGCCAGTCCGAGCGCACAAGGGCAGGCAATCACTAGAACAGCTATCAGTTTCTCAAGGGCTACGGCAAATTCGCCTGGACTCACCCATAGATACCATATCAAAAACGTAAAAACAGCAATACCCACAACGATTGGTACAAAAATACCAGAAATTTGATCCGCAACCCTCTGGATAGGGGCTTTAGAACCTTGAGCTTCCTCAACCACTTTAATAATTTGCGCCAGTGCTGTATCTTTTCCTACTTTAGTTGCTTTCATTTTCAAGAAACCATTCTTATTTATGGTTGCACCTATAACAGAATCTCCAACTGTTTTGTCAACTGGTACACTTTCCCCTGTTAACATTGACTCATCCATAGCAGAACGGCCTTCGATTATTTCTCCGTCTACCGGAACCTTTTCACCCGGTTTTATATAAACAACGTCGCCGGTAACTACTTCTTCCAGCGGGATGTTAAGTTCCTGTCCGTCGCGGTATACAGTAGCTGTTTTCGCTTGAAGTCCCATTAATTTCTTAATTGCTTCTGAAGAACGCCCCTTGGCACGGGCTTCAAACAATTTCCCGAGGATAATCAAAGTTATCAGTACGGAGCTTGTTTCATAATACAATTCCACTGAATGGGCATTGGTCCCTATTGCCAGGATTGATTGATATAGACTGTAAAAATACGCTGCAGAGGTTCCCAATGCGACTAATACGTCCATATTGGCACTTTTATTCCGAAGTGCTTTGTAAGCCCCCACATAAAACTGTTTGCCAATGATAAATTGAACTGGGGTTGCAAGTGCGAATTGAACCCATGGATTCATAAACATTTCAGGTACATATATAAATGAAGTTAATTCAAAATGTCCCACCATTGCCCATAATAACGGAAGGGAGAGAATCAATGAAAAAAGGAATTTTCCTTTTTGCTTTTCAATTTCCTTTGAGCGTAAATCTTCTGTTTTTCCTTTTTCTTGTTTTAACTTTGCCTGATAGCCAATTTTCTCGACCTTTTGAATCAAATCCTGTACTGAAACTTGAGAAGGAGTATATTCAATTGTTCCTGTTTCCAAGGCTAGATTAACAGTAGCATTTTTGACGCCTTCAAGCTTGTTCAAGCCTTTTTCAATTCGGGCTGCACAAGCCGCACAGGTCATGCCGACTAAGTCAAGTTCAACCTTTTCGATCACAACGCCATAACCTAAATCTGTGATTTTTTTCTCGAAAGCATCAACTGTAGTTTTATCAGGATGATATTTGACAGTTGCCTTTTCCAAGACCAAATTTACATTCGCGGTTTCCACGCCTTCGAGCTTATTTAAGCCCTTTTCAATTCGGGTTGCGCATGCTGCACAAGTCATACCTGAAATAGGGACATGGATTTCTTTTAAATCAGCCTCGCTCATCTTGGTCACTCTCCTATTGGAAAGATTATCTCTATACACATATACTATACCCCTCTACCGTATATGTCAATCAAACTTTTCCCTTTTACAAAATTTTTTGGCTGAATAAATTTGGAAAATAAAAAACAGAACGTGCACATCAAAGCCACGTTCTGTCCAATTAACTCCTTATGCTACGTCATAGCCTTGGTCGTCGATTGTTTCTTTTATTTGATCCAGTGTCACTGCATTGGAATCGAATTCGATATTGACTTTACCATTTTCCAAATCAACAGAAACCTTTTGAACGCCTGTTAATTCTCCAACACTGCCTTCAATAGCTTTGACACAGTGTCCACAAGACATGCCGCTTACATTTAAAGTTACATTTTCCACAATGAATCCCCTCCATTATTTTTTCATTAATTTTTGAACAGTTAAAAGCACCTCATCAAGCACTTCAAGGTCGCCTTCTTGAATTCTTTCCACTACACAGCTTTTCATATGGCCCTCGAGCAAGAGTTTAGCCACACTATTTAGGGCGGACTGTGTAGCCGATATTTGGGTAATAACATCATCGCAGTAGGTGTCCTTTTCAATTAAACCTTTAATACCGCGAATTTGTCCTTCTATGCGATTCAGCCGGGTGACCAGGTTCTTTTTAACTTTATCAGAATGGTGGCTCTTTCTGTCGCTTACTTCACTGGAACAACATTCTTCAGCCAAAGATTCTTCTTTATCAAAGTCCAAAGACATTTTCCCCGCCTCCTTCATGAAAATCGTATCATACCCAGGTAGGGTATGCCAATATTTAATTAATAAAATCCTGATTGTAATTAAATTTTTACATCACTTTTCCTTCTCGCATTTTCTTATTAATTTCAAGTTTTCATCAATGATTCCTAATTCTTGACGGAGATCTTATCAATAACCAATAAGAAACGGATGATGCTATGGACCAGTGCTTGGATTATTTCTAATTGTTGGTTTTTATTCTCACCAGAAAATCATACGTTTACCCTTTAAGGTCCCCTTATAGCCCCAGATCGTTGCAGCATACTCGACATTTAAAAAGCGCGCCAGCTACAGAATGTTTCTACAGATGCTATTGAGATGTTAATAATAAGTTAATATACTTTTTTCCTGGGTAAAGAGTAATGGATACAGAATTTTCTGGAGGTAATAAAATGAATTCACGCTATCAGGATTGTATAAAAGCTTGTTTGGAATGTCTGGAGGCATGCAACAATTGCTTTGATGCATGTTTGAACGAAGAGCATGTGAACATGATGACAGAATGTATTCGTTTAGATAGGGAATGTGCCGATATTTGTGCCTATGCTGTCAAAGCAATGCAGACCAACAGTCCGTTTGCACAGCAGATTTGCCGTCTTTGCGCTGACATTTGTGAGTCATGCGGCAACGAATGCAAACAGCATGATCACAGCCACTGCCAGAATTGCGCGGCAGCGTGCTTCCGATGTGCAGAAAAATGCCGTCAAATAGCTGCTGCATAAACTTAGAATTGTTATACGGCAAGCAACAAATGTTTATTTTAAGATTAGAAAAAGTAAACAAACGATAAGGAAAACCTTAAGCCCCCTCAATAAAGGAAGAATGCATACAATAGCTGCATCCGACCGCAAGCTCGAAATAAAAGGACGGCACCTATTAGAAATTTCTAATATATGCCGTCTATTTTACTTTTTTTGTTTACTTGGGACATTGGTTCGCCATTTAAAATAAACTAACTGTGAACGCACCAAATTCTCTTAAATCACTTCCCAAAAAACCGACCAAAAAAGCCTTTTTTCTTTGGTTCAGGAGGTTCATCCAAATCCATGTCGTCTTCCCAAATGGTTAAACCATTTAAAAATGAATGGAAATTAGGGGCCAGTTCAAAAATTTGTTCACTATCAGTATCAATAAATATTACAGGAGGTTCTTCTTTTGTTTTTCGATAATCAAGAGCAATCCAACTATGTCCATCTCCAGAGATTAGAACCACATTATCAGGTAAATCCCATTCCTCTATTAAATATGAGCTCTCCAATATACCATCTTCTTCGCCTATACCAAGTATATGTTCTACATTTACGTGGTCATCAGCCCAAGAATTTGGTGTATCAGAAGGATGTGCATCAAATTTGATATATCCTCCGTTTTGTTCTTTAAGAATTTTTATGTAGGACTCTGGCAACTTTATTTTCAGTTCTTCTTCTGCTTTTTTTACCATTTCAGCTGTTAATGGTTTTAACTTATATTCGTCAGTATCCTCTCTCCATATAGTATTCTCCATTAAATTCACCCCAATTTTTATCAAATAAATTCGCAGGCTATGTTAACTTTCAGTAATGTGAATTGCAACCACCCCTGGAACCTTCTGATAATTGCAAGATTTCCTCATACCTGGGCTATATCCCCAATCAACAAAATAATTAATTACATATTAAACCATTTATACCATATTTCACACTAATATTTTTGT
This sequence comes from Peribacillus saganii, assembly GCF_003429095.1. Taxonomy (GTDB): domain Bacteria; phylum Bacillota; class Bacilli; order Bacillales; family DSM-1321; genus Peribacillus; species Peribacillus saganii. The sequence goes on along the minus strand of NZ_QVTE01000008.1, from coordinate 86,846 downwards.
TATCAATTATGCAAGCAGCCCTCAGGTTACTATCATTAATTATTTTCAACGATCGCTAGTTTATTAAAGCACTTCTGCTAACCATCATTTTTCAATCCATTTCTTACTAAGAAAAAAATGAGAACGATAGATAAAATCGTTAATATTATTTTCCCTTCAAAACCAAAGTCAAGAATTTCTTTTACAGAATAGGCTTCAATTAGCAATGCCGGAATTTTTCCGATTGTGCTGGCTGCCGAAAATGGCAGCAGGTTCACACGGCTTAGTGCTCCGGCCAATGTAACGAATCCCGATGGAATCAAGGGAAATATCCTAAGTGCAATAATTAATAGGAATGCTTCCGATCCTCTGCTTTCTTGTAATCTTCTTAAGATACGGTGCTTCTTTTCAGACATCGGCAAAAATTTCTTTATGCCTTTTCTGTATAAATAAAAACTTATAATGGCACCGAATGCTTCCCCTAATATTGAAATCACAAGGCCATTCGTAAAACCAAAAAAGCTAATATTGGCTGCAGTCAAAAACACACTTGGGATAATTCCAAGCAGGCTGATTAATATATTAACAATCATACTAACCACTGCTGCCGCAAACCATCCGCTATCAGAAAACCACTGAATCAATTGTTCTTCCATATTTTCACCCTGTTATTTATTTAGTAGATACTCTTATAACAATTACGGCTAAACCCTTACCGCCTGAAGAATTAACAAAAAAATATAATAATAAACGTAAATTACCACTATAAGAATAAAGTTACGTTTTTAATTTGTATAATGAATAAAAAGTAGATTTATTGTGATCGTTTCGAAAAATGCAAGCCTGTTAAGAAAAAGACAGGTAAGCCCTTGTTCACTCATAAAACGCAACACCTCAATTCCAGTCAATGTCTGATGCCGTAATCATCCCCCGCATTAAGCTGGAACTCGCTGAAGTCGTTAAAATCTGAAATGAAAATAAGCGTACAGTCTTTTCTTGGCAAAAGGCCATATATTTATCCGCTCGGAAAGTAGTGTAATATAATTGTAATGTCCCTGTGATGACCCGGTTATACAATTTCAATTATGATGGTTTAGAAATAATTAACGGGGGTACAAGAATTTGTTAAAGAAACTTTTTGCATCTGTTACAATTGCTGGATTATTACTATCTGCAACACCTGGAATGGCTGATGCGGCACTTGGAGACCGGACTTTGAAGCAGGGTATGAGACACTCTGATGTTAAGGAATTACAAACCATATTGAAACATAAAGGCTTTTATAAATCAAAAATCGACGGAATTTACGGAAAAGGAACGGCCAGCAGCGTACGTTCTTTTCAAGTGAAATACAGATTAACCGTTGATGGAATTACCGGTAAAAATACGGTTAGAGCTTTAAAGGGGTCTGCCTCCTCGAAAGTAGCTGCTGCAAAATCTACAGTAAAATCAACTGCTGTTGTTTCCAATGCTAAGAAATACATAGGTGTTCCTTATAAATGGGGCGGAACTTCCAGAAAGGGATTTGATTGCAGCGGCTTCTTATATACTGCCTTTAAAGAATCTGGCAGGAGTATCCCACGGACTGTTTCCTCTCTTTATACAAAAGGAAAGAGAGTATCTTCACCAGTGCCTGGCGACGTTGTCTTCTTCTCTACCTATAAAAAAGGAGCTTCACATGCAGGCATCTATGTAGGCAGCGGCAAGTTCATTCATGCCAGCTCCTCACAAGGTATCACAATTTCAGCGTTGAGCAATAGTTATTGGAAACCAAAATATCTAGGCGCTAAACGGATTTAAGAGGGCTTTCTTGAGCTCTCTTTTTATTCTGCTATTTAGATAACAAGCAGTTCTTAGCAGCAACTGCTTGTTCATCTTGCGGCAGCCCAGCTATCTTTTGGAAACGGTGAATACCGCTTGGTTCATTAGTGTTTTTGTTTTTTCGGCAAAAAAAAAAGCGACACCTTATAAAACGGGCATCACTTGTCATGGTGCTTACTGTATTACTCAAATTTCTCTTCATCATTCGTATCAAGGTTAGAGGATATGGTTGGCTTCTCTTTAAGATCCGTTAAGTACGTTCCGAGCTCTTGAGTCAACTGTTCTTCCGACTTTTCCTCGTACTTAATAATAGCACCTCCTTTATTTGAAGTGTAAATTACTAAACAGGATACTAAGCAGGAAGTGAAACTATACCCTTAATAGCTTCTATACCTATAATAATCATTAATAAACATGATTATTCTAATCTTGCAGAGATGCAGAAAAATTTTTCTTAAACACGCACTTTCAATTAATCTTTTATTATTACGTCTATTTTATTCCAAAATTGCTTTTATTCTTTTTAGGTCTTTTTTGTTCGCTTTTTCCATCATCAATGACATGAACGGAGTTAGAATTCTGGAAAAACCAGTTGGATTTCCTTTATTTTGTAAAGTCATTTTCGTCAAAGTGTCATCAATATACTTCCAAGTGTATGTTGTTTCCATTGGAAAAGGGCCGTCAGCTGTTTTCATTACAAGTTTTTCTCCGGGAACATATTCCACTATTTCGTAGACATAAGCTAGATCACGTCCTAAAAATTGTGCTTTGAAAGCTATTTGAGAACCGATTTTTAAAGATTTTTGGGTTAGCCATTCCGCTGATTTTATGTTTAAATACCATTCAGGTGCATTATCAGGATTGGCAGCATATTCCGATACTGTCTTAAGCGGGCAGCTTATGCTTATCTCTGTAAAAACATCTACCATAATTTTTCCCTCACATTTGCTTATTTCATTCCAGAAAAAATCCAAATTAATAGAAATTACACTTATAAAAATGTTGAAAGCGGGAGTTTGTTATTGCTTTTCCTCTAATGATGAGTATTTTATGCCGGTTTATATCTAATAATGCCGTCAAACTTTGTTGATATTTTTGTTGTTTCAATTGCAAAAAAAAGCGGTATAAGGGGATTAAAACATTAAACAAAAATTTCCTTATATAATCTGGTTAGATAAATGACTTTACAAATCTTTTTAAGGAGTGATTAAGATGAAAATAAAGGTTGGAAGCTGGCGGATGCTAAGCAAGCAGGATAAAATGTTTATATTGAAAATAATCAGTGAGCGTTCGAGATTTATTAATCATATATAAGCGGAAATGCCGACATCTGGTTATCAGAAAAGCTATAGCACCCAATTCACGGCTAAAGTCGCCACGTCTAGTACCATCGTCGACGCCAAAAAAGGACGGCTAAAGATCACCACATCCTGTGGAATGGCGGCACTAGCACATCCTCATAATACTGACGCTTCGTTTCCTGCGATGTACGCTGCAGAAGCATTCCTTGTTCTGTAAGTCGGAGCTATATTATCCTGAGAAAAAAGTTGCTGGGAGCTGGAGTTCGCATCAAACAGTTTAGCTTTCGTACTTTCAAAAACCAGCAAAAGTCTCTGCTGATTTTTTGCGTACTTTATAGCCTCTGTCTTTGGCAGTTATTCCTGCCCGGTATCAAGCGGCTTTAATTTCGCTTCAATTGCCTGCCGCTGATTTTCAAAATACGGAGGCAACGCAAGGCTCTCACCGAGATGTTCGAAATCCTCATCATTTGCAAATCCCGGTCCATCGGTCGCCAATTCAAATAATATTCCATTCGGTTCCCGGAAATATAGCGAACGGAAATAATACCGTTCAACGAATCCAGAATTCGGATAACCCTTTTCCGTGATAAGCTGAACCCATTTTTTTAATTCTTCTTCATTATCAACCCGGAATGCGACATGGTGGACACTGCCCCTGCCTGGTCTTTCACGCGGAAGATCGCTCCGTGCTTCCAGATAAATCGCAGCACCGGCCCCGCCCTCACCAGTCTCAAAAACACGAACTGGATCCTTTCTATTTGTTGAAGATGGAAAGCTCTCCTTTTCCTGATACCCTAAAATCTGCGTTAAAACCTTTGCTGTCCGCTCCGGCCGCGAAACCGTTAACGTAACCGGTCCTAGTCCGAGAATACCATGCTCCCGGGGTACAGGACTCTTGTCCCACGGTGTTCCTCCTTTTACCCCTGTATTGTTTTCATCAGACACAAGGACAAGGCGCTGCCCTTCAAAATCACGAAACCTTATTGAGGCTCGCCCATTAATTTCAGTGATTCCATCATGATCAACTTCTAATAGCTGAAACCTTTGCTGCCAATACTGCAGTGATTCATCAGAAGCGACACGAAGCGACACAGAGGTAATGCTGTTAGTCCCAGGATAGGTACGGCCCAAATTCGGTATTTCAAAAAAAGTTATGTCAGTACCCGGATTTCCCCTTTCATCTGCATAAAACAAATGATAAACCGAGGTATCATCCTGATTTACCGTTTTTTTCACTAGCCTAAGCCCAAGCGTTTTCGTATAGAATTGATAATTTTCCCTTGCATTCGCCGTTAAAGACGAAACATGGTGCTGTCCCTTTAGAGGTAAGAGCCCTTGCACGCCATCACATCCTTTTTAAAGTTCTTTAGCTATTTTACTAAATTATACAAAAGAAAAACGAGATAATCATTTACCCAATCCGAATCTAAAAGAAAACAACCCCTCTTAGGTTAACGTAATTCAGGCAATCCCACCTTGTGACTTCAGCACCCAGCAACTTTTTACGTATTATAAATAAAGCAGCTAGACATCTACTTTAACAAAAGAGGAATGCTTTCTATCTAAAATAAAAGAACTGGATAACTCCAGTTCCCCTCAATTGTTATTATTTTTGTCCGTCAGAATTAGATATTTCCTTCAAAAATATGTTTAATTTTTGCCGTGTAATTGTTAACTTCGCGTAATACTGAAATACTGTAATCCAGTAATTCTTTATAAGAGTCCACAGATACTGCGTTATTGTCTTTTTGAAATTCATTCACCTTTAACCCAAGGTTTTGCAAATGCAGCAAAGCTTCTTCAATAGATCCCTTTTCTACAGTGTACATGGAAATCCCCCTTTTCTCTATGTATCATGATTATCGGAGAATCAATAGTAATTTTCAATGCTTTTTTATAAAAATGATTATGACATCTGCTTAAATGTTCCGGCTGAATTAAACCCGGTTATTTATTAATACGCAGAATTCCATATAAAAATTCGTTCAATTAATACGGAAGTTACTTCACAATTGTGGCCATAATCTTCAAATCCCGAGACTAGATTTCTATTCATATTGTAGGCGATCTGTCCCACTTAAATTGGTTCCATCCCAAACAAAAATAAACTCCCGCCTCTTTTATTCAGACGAGAGTAATAAACTCACATTTTAACTTGTACCTTTTATAGCCGCAGAATGAAGTAAACATAACATTTCGGACTATGTAATAACTGTGCTATTATTTGAACTGCCACTTTTGTTTTGAAGCAGCTTATATTCCTCTTCCAGTATCTTTAGGGGCGCATCATATAAATGCCTCTCATCCGCCGTTTTATAGACTCCAGCTGATAATAACCGATCTATAAGCAAATTCTTTCGAAATTCCGTATGTTTAAATTCTGACATAATCCATTTTCCTTTCTGTTTCTCAACAGTACCTTTTTAACATCTTCAAACAACAATATACCTGTTCTCTTCAGTTCTTAAACATTATATAAAAATAATATAATACTCTCATTGGCAGCCTTTGCAAAGCACTATAAAATGATAAGTGTAACTGCTCAAAGAAATAAGCAAAAACATCAGGATAAACTTAAATGTACGTTTCAGGCCGCAAAAAAACCCCTTCTTAATAAGAAGAGGCTGCAGTTTCAATTCACTCTTCTTATCTTTCAAGCCAATGCTTGTTGGATGTAGCACAGTTCCTTTACAGGTCTGCTGCCGAAGCTTCACAGGGCCAAATCCCTCAGCTTCTCTTGATAAGAGTAACGCAATATAATGTTGTAATAGGACTATATAATAAATACCACGAAAAGTCAATTGTAATATTAAAGCGCTTACAATATATACGTGCATATCTTATCTAAAATAGTAATTAGAAGCATCTGGTGAAATTAATATGGCATTTGATACTTATATAAACTCCGATTGTCACCGAAGCCAAGAATGAGGAAACCTGATAATCGAGATCAGATCACAATCCAGTTTTTTTAGCAACCCGTGGGTTTAGACTGTTATAAATCATCCTTAATAGCGCTTCTTCTTCCAAGCCTTTTTATTGCATTTCTAATCATTTGTTTCTCCTGACTTTATGTTTTAAAGTTGTTCACATTCCCTTGAGTCTCCTTCGTATTCAGTTTTTATATCGAATTCTCGATCACTCCATAGTCTTGATTTTCATTCATTAAACCTGTCCAGCACCCCTTATTTTTTTTAAGCCATTCAGTCAGCCTTTCAATATCTTCCGAAAATACACGATCCTCCGTTATGGACGGGACTATTTTTCTGGCTTCTTCATAAAATGACCTTGTTCTCGGGGACAGGTTATCTACTCCCCGATATTGGACTGCCTGCAAAGCACAAATGCATTCGATAGCCAGTACTCTTCGGACATTCTGGATAATGGCATAGGCGTGACGGGCGGCGATCGTTCCCATGCTTACATGATCTTCCTGATTGGCTGAAGACGGGATGGAATCAACGCTTGCAGGGTGAGCAAGCGTCTTGTTTTCCGAAACCAGGGAAGCCGCACAATATTGCATGATCATTGCTCCAGATTGAAGGCCTGGCTGGGAGCTTAAAAATGGCGGCAAATCATTTAATTGCGGATTAACCAGCCTTTCAATCCGCCTCTCGGAAATGCTGGCAAACTCAGCAGCAGCAATTTTCATAAAATCCATCGCAATGGCAATTGGCTGGCCATGGAAATTCCCTCCCGAAATAACCGTTTCTCCTCCATCAAAGATTAACGGATTATCTGTAGCAGCATTTACCTCTATCTCAAGCTTTTCTTTCACATAGTCAAAAGCCTGCCACGAAGCTCCATGGACCTGCGGAATGCAGCGAAGGGAATATGCATCCTGTACCCTCTTCTCTCCCTGTCCGGTAATCAGCTTGCTTCCTGATAAAATTTCACGCATGCGCTTGGCAACCGCTATCTGCTGCGGATAACCGCGCGCTTCGTGTATAGCCGGATGAAAGGCGTCAATGATCCCTTCCAAAGCCTCCATCGTAAGGGCGGCGATCATTTCACTTTGATATCCAAGTTCACTGGCTTCAAGCCAATTAATTACACCCATCGCAGTCATAGCCTGGGTACCATTGATTAACGCAAGCCCCTCTTTTGCCTGCAAGGCGACTGGAACTAATCCTTCTTGATTGTATGCTTCTTGGGCGTAACATATTTTGCCGTTGAAATGCACTTTGCCTTCACCTATCATAACCAGTGCAAGATGGGAAAGCGGCGCCAAATCCCCTGAGGCCCCTAATGATCCCTGCTGGGGAATTACCGGGTGAATCCGGCAATTTAACAAACTAACTAGATGTTCGGCAATAATCGGCCTTATTCCAGAGACTCCTTTTAGCAAAGCATTCAGTCTGAGCAGGACCATTGCCCTTGACACAACTTCAGGAAAAGGGTCTCCTACTCCACAAGCATGTGAGCGAATCAGGTTTAACTGAAGCTGATTGACATCATCTTCTTCGATCACGACATCACTGAACTTTCCGAAACCAGTATTGATACCGTAAATCGTCCGTTTTTCAGCAACTATTTTTTCAACTGCAGACCTGCTCTCTTCCACCTTTCGCATGCTGTTAGGGCTAATTGAAACGGGTTCCTCCCCGTAGCAAACCCTTCTTATTTGATTCAATGTTAATGAATGGCCTGTCAATTCAATCATTTCGGCTCCTCCTAATTGTTTTTGAAAGTGGTTAAACGACCTGACAGGAAGAACGGCAAAAACCGCAACGACCCCACAAAGCTGACGTTTTTTGTCGTGTATGCTGTCCCTGTCAAAGAGTTCATTGTCCGGTGCGTCAGCTTTATTTTTCTAAGAAAAAAATCGCTTTCTGTTTATTATGCAAAAAAAGTTGCTGGCAGCTGGAACTAGCCATCGGTACTTAAAAGCAATCCTTTTGTTAATTCTTTAAAAGAGTTGCTCTGTTAAACTTGCCCTTTATTTTCCTACGGAAAAAAGTTTCTGGGCTCTGCAGCTAGACATCAATAAAGTGCCTAAATTAACAATGAGCTTTCACAAAATAAAAAGGAGGCGATAATGGCATAGCAATACCATCATCGCCTCCTATTGACTATTGGACTCTAGGCAATGTTCTTATATATGATTAATTCCCAAACCAATTGTTTCGTGCTCCAGCCCTTTTACAGGAGCCCCGATTGTTCCATAAAAGGCCACAGATATCCATTCGCCTTCTGCTTCATTAGCATACGGAGCACCACGGACAACTGAAAACCTAAGGCCTACTGTCCGGCTCATCTCGCCAATGGCAGGCTGATCCCGTGTTACACCTTTAATCGCTTCTAAAATGGCATGATATAATGCATGTGTTTCCCGATATAGGCTTTCATGAATGATTCCATTCCGCTTGGCAGCCGTTTCTACAGCCGAAATCACTTTTTGCATATTCATGGAACCTACTTTTCCCTGGCAAAAGCTCAATTCCTTGAGAGTTGGCCGGAAATAATCCAGTTCCTCCTCTGCAAGTGAGGCCAGCAGAAGCGCTATTTTACCAATCGCGATTTTCCGACTCATAAATTCACCATTTCCCGAATATCTCCTATTAACTAATAACCTACCTTTATTGTATTTGTACAGAATTCCAAATGTCAATATTTTTGGAAAATTTTAGCATATTAATATAGTGCCCTGATGCTATAGTAAAGCGCCACTGAAAGACTGCTGTAATCTATGCCGATAACAACAAAAGTGCAATACTTTTGTTATTTACAACACTAAAAAACCAGCACTGGGCTGGTTTTCACTTATACTTTTTAACTTCATATAACTCTTCAGGCACTTCTGAAATAAACAAATTCACTTCTCCCGCGCATAAAACATGAAGTTCGTGCATCGCCCTTGTACAGGCGGTATAAAATAATTTTCGCTCGCTCTCCTTTCCATATCGGTCTTCTGAACCATCAAAAATGACCACGGCATCAAACTCAATTCCCTTCGCTAAATAGGACGGTATCACGATTACGCCTGATTCAAATGATGATCTGCCTCTTCCAATAAGACGCACATCAGCATTTTCTTTGATTGCATCATATGCTTCTTCGCTTTCCTCTTCGTTTTTGCAAATGACCGCAATCGTTTCATATCCTTTTGCGCGAAGATCACTGATCGATTGAGCCGTTGCCGCAGCTAGTCCGTTTCTTGACTTCAATATAGAGACAAGCGGCTTGCTTCCATTTCGGTTAAAAGGTTCAATGTTGTCCCCACCAGGAATGAATGCCCTTGTAAAATCAGAAATCTGCCTGGTTGAACGGTAACTCTGCTTCAGAACTATCGATTCAGTCTTGTCAGGATCATATAAAGAAGCCAATACTTCAAGACCTGTTTTTTCCAAATGGTCATAAATCATTTGGTTAGTATCTCCAAGAACGGTCATTCTGCTGCGGGGAAACAGACGTTTGATAAACGCAAGCTGGAACGGAGAATAATCCTGCGCTTCATCGATAAACACATGGCGGATCATAACATCCGTTCGAAAACCCTCTAATTCTTCCTTTAAGTATAAATACGGGGCAGAATCTTCATATAAAATCTCTTCGTTATCCAGTTTTTTAATTGTAAGCTCGCATATCCCTGTCCACTGCCAGAGCGGTCCCGACGGAAATATATGCCGAGTAATCTTCTCGTCTCCTTCAAAAATTTGACGGTACACTGCTCTAACGTCCAAATAGGATAAAGCTTTTACTCCTTTATAAACCCCTTTAAAGCTTTTTCTTACGACATAAGCAGAAAGAAGCTTTCGTTCCCTCTCAAAATCATCAAAGGTATTGTCTGCAAAACGCTTTTTCTCATTTAATTTGCGATAAAAAGCGGCGTATTCTTCCTTTTCCAGGTACTGAATTTCTTCCTCTACCCACTCTTTCTTTACTTCAGCTTTTTCCAATGCCTTTAATTCTTTCGACATCCACTCGTTTACAATTTTTAAACGGTCTGGAATTTTCAATTTCGCCGGAGTTGAATAAAAAACTTTTTCGATTTCTGAAGAAGAAATTAAAACTTCTCCCCTAAAGGTTACATCTCTAAAAATTAACCCGCCTGCTCCAAGCAACTGTATATAAAGATCAAGTGTGCGAATAAAATTCAGACCGGATTTAACGCGAATACTTTCCAGCCTATCATAATAAAGTTTGTCTGCACTGCTTGACAGCATATACTCCATTTGCTGAAAAAAATCCTCCAGCACCAAATCGTCGGGAAGCTGGCTTTCAAGAAATTGCTGAAAAGTGGCTTGCTGCATATTTTCTTCCCCAAGCTCCGGCAAAACATTTGATACATAACTGTTGAACATCGGATTTGGAGAAAACAGCAAAATATTCTCCGCTTCCAGGCTGTCTCTGTACCGATAAAGCAAATAAGCAATTCTCTGCAGGGCCGCAGATGTTTTCCCGCTCCCCGCCGCCCCCTGAACAACAAGCAATCTGCTTCGGTCATTGCGGATAATCCGGTTCTGTTCCTTCTGTATGGTGGCTACGATACTTTTCATTTGGCTATCCGCTTGTCGGCCAAGCACTTCCTGCAGCAGCTCGTCACCTATCGTTACCCCAGTATCAAACATACTAACGATGGAACTGTTTTTAATTACAAATTGCCTTTTTAACTCAAGTGAACCGTGTATCGTCCCATACGGAGCAGTATAGGACGCACTTCCAAGCGAATAATCATAATAAACACTCGAAATCGGCGCGCGCCAATCATATACTAAAAACGTTTCTGTTTCTTCGTCAAAAAAAGAGCCGATCCCAATATAAATTTTTTCTGGAACAGTTTCATTCTCATCTTTAAAATCAATCCGGCCAAAATAAGGAGAGTTTTTTAACCTTCTTAAAACACTTAACAGCTTCTCGGAATTACCGCGCCGACGCTCTCTTTCAGCCAGCAGCTCTGCCTGCTGTTTAATGCTTGTATATGTTTCTTGAATATCGTCCGGATGATCAAGATTTACCCTGACATCCTCCCAAAAGTTTTGCCTTATGTCATTAATCTCGGTTTCCGTTGTTCCGCTGAGGTTATTCACTAGCCTTACTTCACTCGCAATTTTTGCGGATACACTATTAACTCTTTCCTGTTCTATCTGAAGCTCATTATCCCACGCGTCCATCCAATCTCTCCTTTAGAACAATTTAACAAGAAATGATTTGACAAAGCTATTTTTGTTGTTATATAATATATGATAGAGCTACTATACATTAAAATTTATTTTAACTTGCCTCGTTAATATTACCACAATTTTCTTTTTCATTCAATAAAGCCTCGAACTGCTTTTTTATTTTCTATTTAACTTTTTCTTCCATTCATCTTCGAGAATTATTATTAGTCTCCACACCTAAACCTCACTTGTACACTCGGTTTTGATGATCATTTCTCTGTTTGTAGAATTATGCTGCAATTTTTCGAATGTTAAAATTTGAAAATTCTAAATTAATAGGTTAATATATTAATTGTAAGTTTGAAAACGCTTTCATATCTTCACCGTGAATTACATAATGACTATTAACTTATTTTTAGGAGGGTAATCATGGCAAATATCACATTGGAAGTAAGTGAAAAGCTACAGCAATTCTTACAGGGACCGAAGAAACTTTATATTAACGGCGAGTTCGTTGCCAGCGTCTCAAATAAGACGTTTTCAACTCCGAATCCTGCTACAGGAGAGCTATTGGCCGAAGTATACGAAGCTGACCGTTCAGATATAGACGCAGCTGTAAGGGCAGCCAGAAAAGCCTTTGATGAAGGTCCATGGTCTAAAATGTCCGCCGCCGAGCGCAGCCGCTGCATGTATAAGCTTGCTGACTTAATGGAAGAGCATAAGACAGAGCTTGCACAGCTGGAAACATTGGATAACGGGAAGCCAATTGGCGAAACTTCCAATGCAGATGTACCACTTGCCATTGAGCATATGCGCTATTATGCAGGCTGGGCAACTAAAATTACAGGTCAAACAATTCCGGTAAGCGGAAATTATTTTAACTATACAAGACATGAAGCAGTAGGGGTTGTCGGCCAGATTATCCCTTGGAACTTCCCATTGCTTATGGCCATGTGGAAGCTAGGTGCAGCACTTGCCACAGGCTGTACGGTCATTCTGAAGCCGGCTGAGCAAACACCTCTTTCTGCGCTTTACCTGGCTGAACTTATTGAAGAAGCAGGATTTCCTGCGGGTGTTATCAATATCGTTCCTGGATTTGGTGAAACGGCTGGGCAGGCGCTTGTTGACCATCCATTAGTAGATAAAATTGCCTTTACCGGATCAACGCAAGTTGGTAAGCTGATCATGCGGAATGCAGCTTCAAACTTAAAGCGCGTAACTCTTGAGCTGGGCGGAAAGTCACCGAACATCATCCTGCCTGATGCTGATATGTCAAAGGCTATTCCAGGTGCCTTGAATGGCGTTATGTTTAACCAGGGACAGGTTTGCTGTGCAGGCTCACGCGTTTTCATCCAAAAGAAGTACTATGACAATGTTGTGGCAGATATGGTATCTCACGCGAAGAATATTAAGCAGGGTGCTGGTCTTGATCCTCAAACACAAATCGGGCCTCTTGTTTCCCAAGAACAGCAAAACCGGGTACTTGGCTATATCGAAAAAGGTCTTAACGAAGGAGCAGAAGTACTTGTCGGCGGCAGCAAGCCTCAGGATGAAGGATACTTCGTATCGCCTACCATTTTTGCAGCCGTAAAAGATGAAATGACCATTGCCAGGGAAGAAATTTTCGGACCTGTCATCGCGGCAATGCCTTTTGAAGATTTAGATGATGTAATTAAGCGTGCAAACGAGAGCGAATACGGACTTGCTGCAGGGTTATGGACACGTGATATCTCCAATGCCCACTATGTGGCAAGCAAGCTTCGCGCAGGAACAGTCTGGGTCAATTGCTATAATGCCTTTGACGCTGCCTCACCATTTGGCGGATACAAGCAATCAGGCCTTGGCCGTGAAATGGGCTCCTACGCACTTAACAACTATACTGAAGTAAAGAGCGTTTGGATTAACCTTAACTAATATACCAAAACACCAAAAGGCAGGTTCTCAGGAACTGGCTTTTTGGTGTTTCAATACATATCCCTTTTTTAATGCGACTTGCCGCTGCTTTCCCCAGGTGCCGATTCCATATATAACTGAAGTAAACCGTACCGAACCCTTCTCGCAAAAAAAGATTACTAATCTCTTAGTGGCAGGCCGCTGTATCTCCGCTTCCCGCGAGGCGATGGCAACAATAAGGTTAACCCCGAGCGCGATGGCGGCCGGGCAGGCTGCAGGAACAGCGGCAGCACTTGTTTTACGACGAACAAAAATGTTGCCGACATCGATATTAAGCAACTGCAAAAGGCGCTTATTGAAGCGAATGCAGTACTCTAATATAAAAGTCGAGAACTGGAGCTAGTGACAATTAAAATGGTTACCTATTACCTATTAAAAGGGCAGGCAGTTCAGTTTTGAACTGCCTGCCCTTTTATTTGGTGCTAACCTTATTCATGTCTCCTATTGCCTTTTTACTTAGCTTTGTTTTTTTCATAAGGACCAAACCGCTCGCCATATACATCAAAGAAGCAATATAAAAAATGCTGCCTATAGTTAGAAAATCTGCCAGATAACCTGTCAGGATGATTGCAATCGCTCCGCCAATGCCAGTCCATGAATGGTATTTACCAATTTCTTTGCCCACTTGCTTATTTTCTGCATGCCGGACTAACGACGTCTTCTCAGTGTTTTTCTGAACCGCTCCCAATAACCCCATCAAAATCTGAAGCAGATACACCTGCCATACCTCTGTTACGAGCGGGAAAAGCAATAGAAGCAATGTCATTGCCCATGAGTAAACAATTAAGAGAAGCTGATCACCGATCCGGTCAGAGAATCTGCCTATGACAGGATAGAAAAATGCAGCACTTAAAGCGAACATCCCGTATGCCCATCCAAACTGCGAATAGCTGTCACCAGCATTCCGGAGCAGCAGGATATAAAATGGAAAAACGATGCTGCTAGCCATGATAACAATGCTTTGCGAAACGATAAATCGCTGATATGTCATTTTCCATACTCCTCATAAAAAAGGTTCACAAACCGGTCATTCGGGTCAAACTTTGTCTTCTCAGTAAAAAATTCATCGATCCGAGGGTAAGCTTTCTTAAGCTGCCCTTGCGTTGGATAATGGTAGTACGGCAAATAATAGCTGCCATCATGTTTAAGCGTTACATCTATCATTCTGCGGATAACCCGCTCTGTCTCTTTCCTTTCAGCTGTGGATCGACCCTGATTGATCAGCAGAACCAACGCAAACATATCATCCTTTGCATAAGATAACACTGCTTTTTCATTCTTCTCCACAAATCGGACAGTAATATTGAGTAAATTAAAATCTTTTTCCTGTTTTAGCACCGAGCGCAAATCATCTATATAGCCCGGATATTGATCAACAGGAACAAAATACTCCTGCAATATCTCTGTTCGCGGCCCGCTTTCATACTCCATAAAAGCTGATTCGGATCTCATCACGTTGTTCCGGGTTTCAAAAGATCCATCCAGCCGTTTTGAATAATTTTTTTGCAGTTCCCAAAAAACATTTTTTCCCCAATCGCTGTAGCGAGACATCCCTAAAAAGAATTTCGGCACAGCAACAATACCCTCGTTTTTTAACTTACTATATCGCTTGTACCTGCTTTGATCGTCCGCCAGCAAATAATCTGTAATATACATATCCTTCAAAAAGTTTTTGGGAGCGACTGAGATGCGAGCCAAATGCATTTTCACCTTCGGGTTTTTCTTTATCTCATCCTTGAAATAACCCGGATAGTCCTGATAATCTACCATCTTTGTCCGCATCTGATAGAGTTCATCATCTGTTAGTTTCAAAGTTACATCAAGAATGACACCAAATAACCCGTATCCGCCAATAACCAATGGAAAAAGGGCAGCATTTTCTGTCTTGCTTACATTCAGTATCCTTCCGTCAGGAGCTAATAGACGAAACGACTTGACAGTATCTATTAATGCATCATTTCGAATGTCCCTGCCATGCACATTCACGCTCAATGCCCCTCCGACAGTAAATATATTTTGCGACTGCATCACTTTTACAGCAAGACCGTAAGGGTTAATATGTTTCTGAATATCATCCCAGGTTGCTCCGCTTTGGACCATGATTTCCTTTTGTTTTGGGTCAAAATCAAGAATTTGATCATAATCCCTCATATCGAGCATAATCGCATTCGGATAGTAGGTGTGCCCGCCCTGGCTGTGCTGCATGCCAGCTATGGAAAATTTGTCATTTACTTGGTTTGAGTCTTTGATCAATTTTTGCAATTGCTTGCGGTCTTCTGCCTTAACAACTGATTTCACCTGTACCGGCAGCAACCTGCCCTTATCGCTGACAACAGGGCTGGATATACTGTTTTGGTAGACACTCACTGAACTAAAAAAACACACCATGTAGGCTGCCAAGAATAAGAACAGAATCTTTCTTTTCATAAAAATCGCCCCGGTTTTTGTTAACTTTCTAAAATCTTATCATATACGAGCTCTATTAGAACCATCTTTTGATATAAATTCCTTTAGGTTAACAAAAGTAAATGAAATTTTTTATACCGAGCCAGACACTGTATATAAATATATCAGCCAAATACAATTTTCACTTCTAATACCATATGATAATTTGAATACGCATATGGAGGGAAATATGCAATTAGAGATCAGAAGAACGAAGCTTAGTGAAGCAGATACACTGCTTCAGATACAAAAAGAGGCTTTTCAAAATAGTTTGGTAAAATACAGGGACTATCACTCCAGCCCTGCTACTGAACCATTGGATGTTTTCAAAGAAAGCATAAGATTTTCTTATCACTATACGATCTTTTTTAAAAAAGAAATTATAGGTGGAATTATCATAAAGAGGCTAACGGATTTCCATTTGTTTTTAGATGGACAGTGAATACAAATGTCAATAAAGAATATTTTTAATAGGAACTGGAAGGATTTCATCTAAAGTTTAATCAATCAAATCCGAAACTCTTTCTAGAGTAAACTTGCCAGTCAAAGGAAACAAGAATACCACTTAATACCGGTATCAGTACAGAATCTTTGCCTCTGCTTCTTCTACTAAACATATACTCAGGATGATTAAAGAAAAAAATACTCAAATGCATCAGGTTGTTCAAATAATTTTTTTGAACTTTTAAGAGAAATTGAGATTTTCCTTAATTTCATTTTGTTTCTTTTAAAAGTCTTAAACCACCTGCCCCGTTACGCATGACTGGCATTGAGTTAAAATCTTTGTTAGCATTAAAGTTATGGAGGTGATGACAAGAATTTATTTAGTGAGGAAAATTCGACAATGCCATTAAGTTGCTTTTCCTAATTTCGTGATGTCTTCTTTGCTGAAAAGAAGGGGTACTTCCATTTTGCCGAAGTTTTATTGGAACCTGGGTTTATTATGTTATTGGTTCCGTGCTAAGTTGACTTAAATTACGAAAGTTACGAAAAATAATTTAACGTCGAATAAACATTACATTTTGGATGGTTTTCTTACTCCACATCATCTATATGTTTTAAATTTTAGGCCTATTTTGTATCCCCCCTTCATCCTCACTTCATTTTAATCAAAAAGGCAAAAGTTACAAAAAAGCAAACTACACAAATACTTTCCTTTAGGGGGATTGGATGAAGAAAATATCACCAGTATTTACAATATCCATTTTTATTACAGGAGTTTTCATTTTATGGGGCATTATTCCAAATAGCAATCTTGATAAGGTGACCCAAGCCATACAAGGAATACTTTTGAAGAAATTCGGATGGTTCTATATGTTATCAGCTACCTTATTTCTCGTTTTCGCTATATTTATGATTTTTTCAAAATACGGCAATATACGTTTAGGCAAAGATACCGATAGACCGGCTTACAGCTATTTAACATGGTTTGCCATGCTTTTTAGTGCAGGTATGGGAATTGGACTAGTGTTCTGGGGAGTAGCGGAGCCAATGTTTCATTTTTATACACCACCTTTTATAGAGGGGCAGACAGCCGAAGCTGCAAGAACTGCGATGAGATATTCTTTTTTCCACTGGGGGCTTCACCCTTGGGCCATATACGCAGTTATCGGGCTTGCACTTGCCTACTTTCAATTCCGCAAAGACCATCCAGGTGTAATCAGTTCTCTGTTACGTCCGATTTTAGGCGATAAGGTTAACGGCCCAATAGGAGTCTTGGTTGATTGTGTTGCAGTATTTGCGACAGTATTTGGGGTAGCAACCTCGCTGGGTCTCGGAGCAATTCAGATAAGCGGCGGCATTTCTCATACTTTCACGGGAGTAGAGAATACATTTACTACACAATTAATCATTATCGGAATCGTCACTGTACTATTTATGCTTTCAGCGCAAACGGGTATAAATAAAGGAATTAAGTATTTGAGCAATCTTAATATTTTTCTGGCTATTGCTCTTCTTTTATTCTTGTTATTTATTGGTCCAACCAACTTTATCTTGGATTTGTTTACCACAACCCTCGGCTCTTATTTACAAAACTTGCCTTCCATGAGTTTTCGCCTGAGTCCTTTTTATCAGGATATGACCTGGTTCCAGGATTGGACTATTTTTTATTGGGCCTGGTGGATTGCGTGGGCTCCATTTGTGGGTACCTTTATTGCTCGTATTTCCAAAGGAAGAACAATTAGGGAATTTGTACTAGGGGTCTTGTTGGTTCCAACAATATTTGGTGCTTTGTGGTTCTCTGTATTTGGGGGAACAGGAATTTACCTTGAGTTTTTTCAGCAAAAAAACCTGATAGAGGTAATTAATGCGAAAGGGAGCGAAGTAGCACTCTTTACTATGTTTGAGAATTTCCCTCTTTCTAGTGTACTTTCCATGATAGCTATTTTTTTAATCAGTACCTTCTTTATTACCTCAGCAGACTCAGCCACATTTGTGCTTGGAATGCAAACGACAAACGGAAGTCTAAACCCGTCTAACAAGGTAAAGTTTGTTTGGGGAATTATCCAATCAAGTACTGCAGCAATCCTATTATGGACAGGCGGCCTTGAGGCATTGCAAAGGGCGTCAATCATTGCAGCCTTTCCTTTTGCAATTATAATGATTCTAATTGTAATTTCACTTTTTAGAGCACTTAACAAGGAAAAATTAGCTGAAAGCAAATAGAACCTTCCCTCCTCTAGCGGGGTTATCATCAATCTAAAATAATTTAAGTCTTGCATAATGAAATACATTAGAAATTTTGCAACAAGGGAGCAGAACATTTTAACCGGAACTAATTGCTGACCATATTATCGATACGTTAATATGTTATTAAAAGAGCAAATTCATTAATGTATAGAAGGCATTTTATCTTTCTGATTAACTTGAACATAGCAAAAACATACTAAGATTAGCAGCACAAACCACGATTAAGGATTGTGCTGCTTTTTTACAGCGGCAGTGAAGTTTAGGCCGTGGCGGCTACATAACCTTGCGCTGGTATATAAAAAGCAGGATTACTTCACTGTCCTTATAAGATCAGTTTCAGTGATGTTGGGTCCATGGGAATTAACATAAAGTCTACAATTTTTGCGACTTCTCCATCTTTTAGCTGTTTAGTGTCACTTCAGGTGAGAATTCTTCTAATATCTTCAATGCAGCATTTTGATTTTCTATCTTTGATTCCACAAAACATTTCTGGGACAGCCCTCAAAGAATACTCTGAATCTATTAACAATGTCTTTTACCCGTTTCCCCCTCTTCAACTTTTGAGATAATTCAGGCCAGTGTTAATGACTTTGGTATATTGTCTGTATTTATGTCAGATTTTTTTACAATTTTTTTAATATAAAAGTATGTGACGTCCTTGTCGGCCAGATTGAACTGGCTGTCCTTATATACAAATGAAAACCATGAGCACTAGTCTGTATATACCACTAAATTAGGGAAGCAGTTTTTTGAAAACTCATAAAAAATTTGTTCGGAAGGAGCTAAGGCTCTGCTTTTCGGAGTAATTATTCCAATCGTACGGGTGATTTCCGGCATTTTAACGGGCACTGTTACTGTTGATAGGGGCGTCGTCCCCTCATAAAAGGTACTTTCAGGCAATAGACTCACCCCGATTCCTGCTGATACAAGACCTTTAATTGCGTCCATTTCCTCTCCTTCTGAAGTGATATTAGGAAGAAAACCTGCCTGCTTGCATGCATCTTCCACAATCTTTTGGAGAATGCATCCTCTTGGAAACAGAATAAACTCTTCGTTTTTCAAATCACTCAGGAATACAAACTTGTTTTGTGCAAGAGGATGATTTACATGCAGCAAAGCTACAATTTTTTCCGTATATAAAATATCTGCATGTATGTCTGGATCTTTAACGGGCACTGGTCCCAGAAAAGCTAAATTGATTTCTCGATTAAAAAGGAGTAAGAACCTTGCCGCAACTGGAAAGAAACATTTGGCAGGGCCTTTCTAAAAGCAGAAATTGCCATCGGAACAAAATATCTTGCCAGGCTGGTAGGATAGCCAATTTTAATAGTGCCATTTTCAGGATCCAAGTATTCTTCTATTTTTTCTTTTGCATAATTAAGGGCTGTTAATGCGTCTCTTGTGTGCGCGAGAAAAACTTCACCAATCTGGGTCAGCTTCACGTTTCTGCCCACACGGTCAAATAAGGTAACCCCTAGTTCTTCTTCTAACTTTGCAATCTGAAAACTGATTGAAGATTGAGAGATATGAAGATGCTCTGCAGCTTCTGTGACATGCTCACGTTCAGCCACTTCACGAAAATAAAGTAATTGTCTAAGCTCCATTCTGAACCTCCATTATTTTGTATTTACAAGCGATGCTTATACACGCGATACCCGCTTTCCTCTTCCGGGTATTCAAATTAATAGAAAATTTCGCTCACCTCCTGCTTCATGAAAACTATGGCCCTTGCAATCAATTATTATTCTTTACTATATGTAATATTTCCTCACATTAATTTGTTAAACAATTTTACATATTTGATAGTTTGTCAATATTCTGACTTCTCTTAAGTCAATAACTAATATCAAATTGAGAATGGATGAATTTCTTAGGATATTGGAAAGCTAATCCAGCAAAACGAATTCTTTTCTTCTTTATTATGGTAGTAACTATTTTCAATGCAGGTACTGAAACCAATAGCTTAGAAACAAGAGTTGATTGGCATGTGAGAGGTTTAAATCTTTCTTTATTTTGACCTTTATTTAGTTCTAACGTTTTTATTTTTAAATAAAGGGAATGAAGAATGTAATATACAAAAGGAAGAGGAGGCTTTTGATGTCTGCAAATAATAAAGAAAAACTCAAAGAAAACGTTGAACGTGGCAATATTTACGAACAAGACTTAAATGAAATAATTACCAGTGACAAACCGGAAGCAACAAAAGCTAATCTTGAACTTCAGGGAAAGTTAGATGGTGATAATGCAGTAGACAATGGTCTGGCACCCACTTATATGGCACAAAATAATACACCAGCTATTAAAATAAATAAAAAACAGCAATGAAATCCGGCCAAGAAAAGGTCAATATTATAAATATTTTTTACTTATTCCACTGTTTAGTTTAAGAACAAAAGCGCAAGCACCCTGGCAGAGAACGAACGGCTAAGGGTCGCTACGTCCTGAGGCGACGTCGGCACTAGCACGTCCTGCGCGTTGGGAGCTGGGCGCTGAAGCTAGAGATAGACACAGTTTCTTTTGTTATCCACAATTCCTCCTATCAAAATAAGAAAAAGCCGCCAAACTGGCAGCCGGAGCAATACTATATTTATATTTATTTCCTTTTCAAATACTCCAAGATGTGTACTAGACCATGTTTACTCTTCCACATAAGGAATCGTTAATGGACCTAATGGTAAAACGGCAATTGACATATTTTGTCCGTAGGTTTTTTTTAATTCCTCTAAGGTTTGTTCAATATTATGAGTAGGACTCAGCATGGCATTCTTAACTTGTTCATCTGTTAGCATGGAGTATACATACACATCTGCCCATAATTGCGTTACCGCTTGTTTCTGAACCTGCCATTGATCAAACATCTTAAAATTCGAATCACTGATTAGATCTAATAAACCTTGCGGACTATCAGCGAGTTCAAAGATCTTCGAATAATTCCCATGGCTTGGAAGTCCATCCGAGCATTCAGATGCGATAATAATCGTTCCTCCTTTTTTAACAATTTTATGTGCAGCACTCATCCCTTTGACCGCTTGATAAAGATTTTGGTCAAGCGGGTAACCAGAATTGGATGTAACAACGACATCAAATCGATTCTCACACTTGACCATAGCATGTTCTTTTACAAATTCACATCCTTTGTCATGGGCTTCATACAATTCACCAGCAAATACAGATGTGATTTCCTTTTCTCTATTTAATGTAACATTTAACATGAAATCAGGTTTGCATATGCTATTGATTTCACGAGTCATTTGTTGAACAGGATTATCTTCCATATTTCCCCAGGTAGAACGAGCATCCCCAATCATTTTTGCATTATGGAAGGTCATAATCGTCTCAATACCAGCAATTCCTGGCATAATCCCTTTTGGGCCTCCAGAAAATCCAGCAAAAAAGTGCGGTTCAATAAATCCCGTAACAATGCGAAAATCTGCTTCAACGTATTCTTTATTTAAATAAATATCGCAGCCGAACTTACTTCTTCCAACGTTTATTAACGTTTCTTTATCATGACATTGATTATTAATGATTCTTACATTATCAACTACCCATTCTCCAAGCATTTGAACAAATTCTTCACTTGTTTGATCACGATGGGTACCTGTCCCGTTTATAACCACAAAGTTTTCGATTGGAACATGATCAAGTTCTTCAATCAGTACGGGGACCAGCTTGGAATTGGGTGTTGGTCTGGTAATATCACTTATAACAATGGCCACTTTATCAGTTGCTTTTACCATTTCTTTTAAAGGTACTGTGCCAATAGGATTTTTTAATGCCTCTTTTAACGATTCAATATCATTTTCTAAGCCTGGTAAGTGTTTAGGCTCAACAATA
The DNA here is from genome assembly GCF_003429095.1 of Peribacillus saganii. Lineage (GTDB taxonomy): Bacteria > Bacillota > Bacilli > Bacillales > DSM-1321 > Peribacillus > Peribacillus saganii. Next base: position 64,717 of record NZ_QVTE01000008.1, on the reverse strand, counting down.
AACGCATCATCAGACACTTCAACTTCAATATCACTTTGCCCATATAATAAGTTGGTTTTCATCTTTTCTCTCTCTTTCTATTTTTAAAATTATAAATAATAGGCTTTTTTATAGAAAAAAACAATTCAGAGTACTCTTCGTTTTTCATTACAATATTTATCTCTGACAACCCATCTACCAAACGGGATACTTCAAATGTTTTCTATTTAAAGAAATAAGACTATCGCGGCAGACATGTGCTCAACTAAGGCAATCACAAACTGTGACCAAGTTGATCTGGCATACACTTTGATTGCTCCCCAAACCAATAGCTCAGCAAATCGGGTATTAATAATTCTCCTTTGACGGAATTTATTCACTAAAGGACTCGAAAGTACAAATAAAAAAATCTACATTATTGTGGGTACCTTGACACTAGGAGCCGATGAAGTACAGACTAACACTGATATGCAAGATTTTTCGAAGGATACAAGTTGTGCCTTTTTAACCTTACTGTTAGTAAAAATAATTCTATATACAAATTCCAAATTCCTTCCTCAAGTAAACTGGTACTTTAACTTAATTAAGCTGCAAAACAGCGGATGGTTAATATTACAAAATTGCAATAAATGATTAAGCTATTGTATATACCGGCAGGAGATGCTGTTAACAAATGCTGAATTAGCAATCGATTAATAGAAGTTAAGCAATTCATCATAGAAGGAAATCAGGAGTACTTAAAAAATCTCTTAGATTCCGAGGGGTAGAAATTAGATTAATACATAGTTGACTGATAAGAGGAGTGGGAATCCCACTCCTCTGTTTATTACTGTTAATTTTTAAACTCATGTAGCAATTGTTAGATTTAAGCCCTATAACTTCCCATTTCTTTACTTTCAGTTAAATGTATTTTTTGCTGTAACTGTTTATGATTGCTGCGAAAGCGGCTGCACCTCATCAATCATCTGGTCTAATCGCTGGATGCTCTGCCTGGCTCTTTCCGCGTCCAATTTGCGGTAATGGTGCATACCGCCCTTTTCCTCATCCTTTTCATCAGCCCATTTTATGAGCTGCTGCATCGGAGTTCGGATAATATCGTTGGAGGGCAAAAAGGAGTCAGTATGAAACAAAATTGCGAGCGAGATGGTCCGTGCTCTAACCGGATTTTCTCCTAATCGGATTAGGAGCTTATGAGCTCTCTCTGCCCCTTTGATCGGATGTATATCATTTTGTCTATATAAATCGTAATCCCACTTCCCATTTCGGTACCAGGTGAAATGGCCTATGTCATGCAGCAAACCGGCTTTTGTGGCAATATCCACGTCTTCTCCATGTTCCTTTGCCAGGTTAAATGCGTGGTAAGCTACGGCAATAGCATGAGCGATCCCCGAACGCTTCAAATATTTTTGGGCAATGCGATGTTCAAATACCTGTAACAGAGTAACATCCCTCATCCTATTCCCTCCTAATTACTTCATAATACGAAAAAGGTATCCGTGCCGGAATCGCCATTCTTTAAGCGGCGATACCGTTATTCTTTTATTACTACCCTTTTTCTGCAGATTCAGACCAGCTATTTAGGTAAAGCTGCTTGGTTCGGTTTTAATCTTTCTTCCCGTCTATTAAAAAATAGCTCTCTTTAAGTTAACTTTCTTAACTAGTTAGGGTAAAGATTACCATGTCTGTTATTATAAGAAAAGGACTTTGCCATGAAACTTAAAACTTGGTCATTTGCCAGGCGAAATACAATTAAAGCAATTTTCGATGAATTTCCGAATTCTCTCGTTATTTTCCGTAGAGTAAAGTATTATTATTTTGTTTATACTGTGGATTGGTCTGCAATCGACCCTCCCGTAAGTCGTGACAATTTGGAGGAAATGGAATGGCTTATCAATAAAGAGCTGGACCATTCAGAGAACTATCGTAATCGTAAGTTTTTTAAAAGTGATTAATTGAGGCTGAAGCTGAAAGGAGTTTAATAAATGAAATTTCCAAATGATGAAGACGGTAAGATTTTAAGCATGCTGTTTAAAGAAGGAGTTAACTTCAAGAAACCGCAGCTTGTTGATTTTTTCGTGGCAGTTCCAGACAAAAAAAGCGGTGAAAAAGTTTTGGAAGCTATGAAGGCAGAAGGCTTGCACGGAGAAGTCATTCAGGATGATGAAACGGATGAATGGACATGCTACGGCTCTCGTAAAATGATGCTTACACATAAAGAAATCGTGAATATTCAAAAGAAGCTGGATGAATTGTGCAAGCCGTATAATGGCCATTCAGACGGCTGGGGTGTTTTAACCGATTGATAGGACTTTATCATGGCGAGCATATTTTTTCCATAATCTGAAAATTCTTGATAATATTTTTATGAGAATTGTTTTAGGAGGGAAAAACTATGTATGACGTTGTTATCATTGGCGCAGGACCTGCCGGTGGAAGCGCCGCCCTTTTCACTGCCAAAGCAGGAAAAAGCACTTTAGTTATCGACAGCGATCAAAGCGTAACTAAACGAGCATGGATTGAAAATCATTATGGAGTGGCTGAACTCACGGGACCTGACCTGGTTGAACTTGGAAAATCGCAAGCAACAAAGTTTGGAGCTGAAATTGTACAAACAAAGGCGACGAATATTGTTAAAGCAAATGAGGGATTTACAATTGAAACAGAGAATGGCAGCTATGAAGGTAAACATGTTGTTCTTTCAACAGGTATGATTGTAGAATTAGCAGAAAAAGCCGGTGTCCAAACAAAAGCAGGTACAGAGCCGCGAATCAAATCCATCATCGACTGCGATGCGGCTGGAAAAACAAACATCGAAGGCATCTGGGCCGCAGGGACATGTGCCGGGGTAAGCATGCATACAATCATCACTGCTGGCGACGGAGCAAAGGTCGCTATAAATATTGTCAGTGAGCTAAACGGAGAACGTTATGTAGACCATGATGTTCTAAAGTCATAAAAATTTATATTACATAACCCCTGCCATTTGTTTGGCAGGGGTTTATTGTACTCATGTTAATGTCCTGCTAGCCTTTTTCTTCTGTTTCACCCAAATCATTATGATAACTCACTATGCCTCTTTATTATTCCCCTCCTAATAGTAACCTATTTCCCGCTACGAATTATGGTAACATATTCAAAATCTTCATTAGTATCATGTTGTCCAAGGGTCTACGGACGCATTTTGGAGACAGCTGCCAAGCAAAATTCTCATTAATCTGTCCTAAATCTGGTGATTGAAAAAGGAAAAATCAAGTAAAATGCAGAAATAATTAAATATTCTAAATATTATTTTATAGTATGTGATTGGAGAGGTTAAGATGGAGGTATTTCCATATAAGGAATACGACGGTCTCGGACTGGCTGAATTAATTAAATCCAAACAGGTTAAGCCCATAGAGGTTTTACAAGAGGCCATCAAACAAATTGAAAAACAGAACCCGTCGTTAAATGCGGTAATCAACAAAATGTATGACCATGCGGAAAATAGTTTAGGAAGTATAAATTATGATTCACCTTTTGCAGCAGTCCCAATGCTTCTGAAAGATATAACACAAGAAATCGCCGGTGAAAAGATTACTTCCGGTTCCAAGTCATTGCAGGGATATACTGCTAAAGACGATTCAGCTTATGTAGCAAAAGCCAGAGAAACCGGAGTGGTTTTTGTCGGGCAGACTAATGTTCCGGAGTTTGCTCTCATGGGCACTACAGAACCGGCTTTCTATGGGCCGACCAGAAACCCCTGGAATATGAATCATACTCCTGGCGGCTCAAGCGGGGGTTCAGCAGCAGCAGTCGCATCAGGAATGGTTCCAATCGCCGGAGCAAATGACGGGGGCGGATCCATTAGAATACCAGCGGCTTATTGCGGCTTGTTCGGCATAAAACCTTCAAGGGGACGTACGCCTGCCGGTCCCATTTTTGGGCGGCACTGGCAAGGTGCCTCGGTGGACCATGTTTTAACTAGAACTGTCAGGGACAGCGCTGCCATGCTTGATGAATTACATGGCTACGAAAAGGCAGCTGCTTTTCATGCCAGGTCTTTTGAAGGGACTTACCTTAAAATATGTCAAGCTCCACTGGAAAGAAAACTTAAGATTGCTTATACCATTGCCTCTCCAATTGGGACTAAGGTCGATGCAGAGTGTAAACTAGCAGTAAATAAGGCAGCAGCATTACTGGAATCGCTAGGGCATTTCGTTGAAGAAAAAGAAGCCCCTGTTGATGGCAGCAAAATCGCAAAAAGCTATCTTACTATGTACTTTGGTGAGGTCGCAGCAACACTGGCTTCCCTGGAATCAGTGCTTGGACGGAAGGCAAAAATGACCGATGTTGAACCAACAACCTGGCTTTTAGGATTGTTAGGCAAGGTATCGTCAGCGGAAGAATTTGTACTTGCAATTAGGGAGTGGGATAAAGCAGCCATCGCTATGGAGGCCTTCCATGAAACATACGATCTCTATTTAACTCCTGCAACAGCATGTCCTCCTGCTATAATCGGCGAGCTTGAACCATCATCTTCAGAGAAGTTTTTGATTAAAACTGTAGGCAGCCTGGGCTTGGGAAGCTTATTGAAAAAATCAGGAATTATAGATCAGATTGCAGAAAACAGCCTGAAGAGAACTCCGTTTACACAGCTTGCTAATCTGACTGGACAACCGGCTATGTCGGTACCTCTCCATCTGACCCCAGACGGCTTGCCAATTGGTGTTCAACTTATTGCAGGCAGGGGTGGTGAGGATCTTCTATTCCAATTAGCAGGACAACTGGAACAAACAGAGAGCTGGCTGGACGTGAAGGAGAATCCGCTGTTTTCTCGTTGAATATTGTCTGTAACTACTAAAACCTTGTATTTCTTCTGCAATATAATGGTTTTCACTAACTTAATTAAGTCTGTACCCGTATGAATTGTCTATTGCACATAGCCTTTGACCTTGTGAATTTTCCTTAAACGTCACCCTTCTATCCATAGACTATTCATCATCTACTTTATCGGCATGAAGCAGCATTTGCGAAATTACTAATGCCGTATTGCCACCTTCTAGTATAGTCATGTCCCTCTGAGCTGGTACATGACTGTTACTGAAGTATTCCAATTGTGATTAGTGCCTTATAGACATCCAAATTCCATTAAGGTTTTTGTTAAATTAGATATAAAATCACTGATTGTGGTTTATTACATTTTAAAAATTGTTCCCGATAGTAAAATAAATTAAAAGGTGCTTATAATAATGACCTATACATTAAGGAAAGAATTTCTCTATAGTTTTCAATAACGGAAATATAGGCTATGTATCTAAAGGAGGAGTATCCAATTGAAGATCTCTTCAATTTCATTCATAGATCCTCCAATCTACCATGAATTCCCTGCCATCTATGAAGATTTAGGGCTGCCTGAATTATCTTCGTTCATTCAGCAGCGATTTGAATTTGCTTATGCCATTGGAAAAGAGGAGAGAACCGGGCACGGCAGCATTCGATATTACAAAAAGGAAGGGAATTTTAAAGTAAATATATCCGATAAATTGACAGGAGTGGGACCAATACGGCTTCAGAAATTAAAACACTTGCTGCTGGAGGAAGCAAAAAACGATTTCATTGAAAATATTGAATCCGAAACGGAAAAGCGGAAGGTGTACCATACTGAATTTCGTCGTCCTGGAAAAAATGCAGAATGAGTATGCTGGGGATTATGAGGTCCTAAAATGAAGATGAGCGAAGTTAACCTGCCTGTTTCAAATTAATAAAAAACGCTAAGGACGTCATCCGCCACTGCCTTCTCAACGTGCTTCCTTGCCTCAAAAAAACAAAGCATCCGATAATGGATGCTTTTAATTTTAAAAATAATTTAAAATAAAAAAGTATATAAGGTACTGCTCACAACTCCTTAGTTACGAGTTGTTGCTGAAGAATAGTATTCATCTCTTCAGCTGGAATTGGCCGGCTGAAGAAGTATCCTTGTGCTTCGTTACATTTTTCTTGCTGGAGAAAATGAAGTTGTTCCATTGTCTCAACACCCTCAGCAATCACCTTCAGATCCAAATTATGAGCCATATTGATAATTGTACTAACAAGTGAGGCATCCTTCTGATTAATAAAAATATTCCTGGTAAATGACTGATCAATCTTCAATGTATCGATAGGAAAGGTCTTCAAATAGCTTAATGAAGAATAGCCAGTTCCAAAGTCATCTATAGATAAATGGATGCCCATTTCCTTCAATATATGCATTGTTGAGATTGCATGTGCAGAGTCTTGAATTATACTTTCGGTAAGCTCAAGTTCCAAATGCGCTGGGTCCAGTCCCGACTCTTTCAATATTTTTTTCACCGTCTCTGCAAAGTTAGTTTGCTGGAATTGACGTGAAGATATATTGACAGCCATTCGTAAATCCGGATAACCTTCATTCTGCCAAGTCTTATTCTGAACGCAGGCTTGGTAAAGCACCCATTCTCCTATAGGTAAAATTAATCCGGTTTCTTCCGCCAAAGGGATAAAATCAGCAGGAGAAATCATTCCCCACTCGGGATGATGCCAGCGAATGAGGGCTTCAATCCCACACAATCTTCCCGTCTTCACATCCATTTGCGGCTGATAAACTAATTTCAGCTCATTTTGATCTAACGCTTTTCGCAAACCAATTTCAAGCTTCATTTTCTTAGATATAGCCTCATTCATCTCAGGAGTATAAAACTCAAAGCTGTTTCTCCCCTGCTCTTTTACTCGATACATGGCTGTATCGGCATTTTTAATCAATGTTTCTGCATCTCTTCCATCAGACGGGTATAAAGAAATTCCAATTGATGGTGTAACAAATACTTCATGTTCGTTTAAGACGATTGAGTTATTAAAGACATCCACAATCTGTTGAGCAATTTTAGTCAGTTTATCAGCATTAGAATGTGGAATAAGGACAATAAACTCATCCCCGCCTTGGCGGCAAACTGTATCTGATTTTGCCACACAGGCCTGAATTCGTTTAGCTACCTCTATTAAAAGCAGATCTCCTGCAGCGTGGCCAAGTGTATCATTAATATATTTGAAACGGTCCAGGTCTAAAAACATAACACCAAGTGTTTGTTTATTTTCTTGTGCTTGATCTAAAGCTTGGTTAAGACGGTCATGTAATAAGCGTCGATTAGGCAAACCGGTCAAAGAGTCACGATATACCATTTGATTAATTTTTTTCTCAGACCGTTTCCGTTCAGTGATATCCCTTATGATACTGCTAAAATAGATATTTTCTCCTTCTTTCCAAGTCGCGAGGGATAATTCAATGGGAAAGATATGTCCTCCCTTTTTCAACCCTTCTAATTCAACCGTGTGTCCGACAACTTGTGGTTCCTGAGTGGAAAGGTACCGTTTCATTCCGCTTTGATGAGCCTCCCTATACCTTTCAGGAATGATCATTTCTAAGTTTTTACCTATTACTTCTTTATCTTTATATCCAAACATAGATTCCGCACCCTTATTCCACGAAATCATGCTGCCTTTCCGATCGGCTAAAATAATAGCATCTGTAGCCGATTCTATAACAGAACGGAACTTACTCTCAAACTTAATGGATTGGGATTCAAATTTCTTATCTACAAAAATGCTTATGAAAACTAACCCGAAAATGACAAGCATACCAATTCCAATGCAATAAGCCAGAATCGAGCTGTCGAATAATGATACTGACGTGTTCCCATGGGGATGTGCCTTAAACGTTGCCGCCGCCATCCCTGTATAATGCATCCCGGATATCGCTATTCCCATAATGAGGGAACTGCCCGCTTTTCTCCACCACATACGTGGCGTATTGTGATTTTGGCTTATAAAAAACAACAAATTTAATGCCACTAGCGAAGCTACAAAGGCAATGACTGCTGAAAGTACCCATAATAATGGGTTATACTCTATCATTGCTCCCATCTCCATTGCATCCATTCCAGTATAATGCATGGATACAATTCCTGTGGCCATAAAAAATGCTCCCAAAATGACTTGTATTTTCCCCATCATAGTAGGTCTGCTGATAATAAAAAAAGCTATTCCAGAAGATATAATGGCTGGGATAATAGAAGTGATGACTAATGCTTTATTATATGAGACAGGTATGGATAAATGGAAAGCAAGCATGGCAATAAAATGCATGGCCCATATGCCCATGCCCATGGCAAATGCTCCCATCCATAGCCAAATATACCGATTTAAACCTTTAGCTTTAATTAATTGAACACTTAAAGCTAAGGCAGCGTAGGAGGCAATTATTGCAATGATAATGGAAAGGACAACAAGAGAAATTTGGTATGTAACATAGTATTCTTCCAAGTAGAACCCACCTTATTGTTGTTACGATCTAACCGTGACTATTGGACTACTAACTTAATATTATATAGGTGTTTTTTCATATTTCAATAAAAAACACTTATTATTTGAGGTGTTATTGGTTTAAAGTTCTCAAAGGAACCTTCGTTCTGGCAGCTGCTCCTCCAGGTGATACGGATGCATTTTCGAGAATCCTCGCACCTCCCGTCCCAATATAGAAAAGCGAAATCACCCTGGGTGGAGGAAGAACGGCTAAAATTGCTACCACATTAGCACAAAAAGAAAGGGGTCTGCCGCAGCAGCTCCCCGTAATTAAACATTATTCTCATTATGCTTTTCCATCGCAAAGCCTGTTGAAATAGAGGCATTGCTAAATTTTATACTATCTCCAATGTTACTTCAATGTTCCCTCTTGTTGCTTTTGAGTATGGGCAGAATGCATGTGCCTTGTGAACAAGTTCCTCTAATTGTGCTTTTTCAATTCCTGTACCTTTTACTTGCAGCGTAACCGCTAATTTAAACCCTTGGTCAGATTCGTCCTTTAATAGACTGACATTGGCTGTAACTTCTGATTCAAAAGACACCCGCTCTTTCTTAGCCATAAATTGCAGTGCACCATCAAAGCATGCAGAGTAACCAGCTGCAAATAGTTGTTCTGGGTTAGTAGCTTGAGGCAGTTCCTTTGCTCTAGGCGTGCCAGGCATTGCAAGGTCAAAATTAATGACTCCATCTGATGATTCTACTCTTCCCTCTCGTCCACCAACTGCTGATACAGTTGAAGTAAATAATGTGTTAGACATATACATCCTCCCATTAGCTTTGATTCATTAATATTGTTCCATTTTTTTTGCAACTTTAAACTTTTTTCCCCGTAATTTTGCGCCAATGCATAATACCTGCCTTCATTACTTGAAATCTATAATTGAACAAATAAATAGAATAAACTATTTATTAAGTATCTGTTTAGGAGTATACTAATATTTTAAAAAAAGAAAGAGGGTATCATATGAATTCAACATTTCTATCGGCAAAGTCAACAAAAACAAGAACTATAGTCATCAATGCGCTTTTCATCGCACTTACATTGGTAGCTACAATGTTCATCAACATAAAGCTCCCAATAATGGGTAACGGAGGCCTAATCCATCTGGGGAATGTGCCTCTCTTTATTGCAGCTTTGGTTTATGGTAGAAAAACAGGAGCTATAGCAGGCGCCTTCGGAATGGGCTTCTTTGATCTTCTTTCTGGTTGGGCAGCATGGGCACCGTTTACATTCATCATCGTAGGTGCAATGGGCTTTTTAGCAGGCTTCATATCCGAAAAGGTACCTGGCAAAAGAGTACTTGTGTACACACTGGCGGTTGCCGTTGCACTGGTTATAAAAATAGCAGGCTACTATTTTGCCGAAGTAATTCTTTACGGTAACTGGATACAGCCAATAGGCTCCATCCCAGGAAATGTTTTACAAGTTTTAATAGCTGGAATAATTGTCGTACCAATTGTCGGACGGTTAAAGAGAACTGCTGGGGGGTTATAGGTAATTTTTTAACAGCGCGTAAACAATCAACACCAAGAAATGTACTAAACTATACACTAAGAAGTAAAAGGGCGATGTCTCGTCCTTTTTTATTAAACTCACGCACCTGTTGATGAAGGATATTTCTAATATAACTAAGGGCATAAATTGTATTTATGCCCTCGATGTGTTGTTCCCGAATGATTCACTTTTAATTCCTATTCTTCTTTTTTCTTTTAAACAAAACGTAATGTACTAAAAAGATAGTAAACCTTGTATCTGTCTATCAATCTTCTTCCTGTCCCTGGAAGAAAATCATTACATATTTCACAAGTTCCAATAATGAAATTAAGGCTGCAGCGACATATGTTAGAGCTGCCGCGTTCAGCACTTTGTTTACGCCTTTTTCTTCTTCGTTATAAATCATGCCTTCAGCTAGCATCAAAGTTTTAGCTCTGGAGCTGGCGTTAAATTCCACTGGCAAGGTTATAAGCTGGAAGGCAACCGCAGCGGTGAAGAAGATGATTCCTGTCCCTATTAAGGAAAGGTTTTGAAATAAAAAACCGCCTAATAATAGGAATGGGGCAAATCCAGAAGTAAAGTTTACTACGGGAAACATGCGGTGGCGCAGCATTAACGCCCCGTATGATTGCTGGTGCTGGATGGCATGTCCTACCTCGTGTGCGGCAACGGAAACAGATGCAATTGAAGAACCATAATAAACAGTTTCCGACAGACGCACCACACGGCTCATTGGATCATAATGGTCAGATAATTTACCATGCACAGCCTCTATTTTTACATGTGGCAGCTCGTTGCGGTCCAAAAGCTGCCTAGCTACCTCTGCTCCTGTCAGCCCGGTTCGGGTGGACACTGTGGCCCATTTATTAAAATTTCCTTTCACTCGGAACTGGGCCCAAATAGCGACTCCAAAAGCGATAAGAATCAAGAAATCCATAGGATGAAACAACATACTTTATCCTCCTCTTATCTTTTCAAATTTACTGATTTAATCTGTTAAGCAAACTTTTATATACTTTTAATGCAGCAAGGGTAATTAAGGCTGTGCGTTTTGCTTAAAAAGCCTATATTCAAACGCCACCTGCGGGTAATCTTAATTACATTAGAGCTAAAAATAAATTTACTTACGGAGTAGCTTACAAATTGCTGAGGATTGGTCAACATCAACCCCTTTTAATCCACGGCTGTTTGTACTTGGAAGTAGTTCTGCCTGATGTGTTATTAACCGCGGATCGAACATAAAATAATCCAAAACCCAATAGTTTTCTCCCATAAAGTACGCTCCATCAAAAAGCTCTACAACAAAATAATATTCTTTTAGAACCGTTACCCGATATAATCCCTGTTTCATCGGACCCTTTAGCAGGTCCCTTGAATAATTCAAATACACGATACTTATCATTTATAAAACCACCCTATTCATAAAAAATGGCCTTTACCGGAATGGTAAAGGCCATAAATAAAGACCTTTACCCAATGTTAGGTAAAGGTCTTGCTAACAACTAAAAGTTGCCAACAAAGCCGAGAGCCGAAACTCCGTAATGACGACTTTGCTGTAAAAGCTACTCCCCTTTAGGAGAAATATCGTAAGTTTGTATCTTAATGATAAGTGAATCCATAAAACTTGTCAATTTATTTATTTGATTAATGATTCTTTTCTTACAACTCAAAATACCTTCTAAGCAGGTAAGAAATCCATTTACATTGAGGATGGTTTCGAACATTCTCGATTAACCCTTTGACAATGGCAGGACTATAAATTGGTTCAATCAAATGCTGCTTAAGAATGATTAATCAATAGATTCTTCGATTTCAGCTATTTTTTCTTCCGCAATTTCGAGAATTTGTTCCTTAGATAACTCTTCACTCATCGGTTCCTTTACCATTTGGATAAGCTCCTGAGAAATAAAGGGAATTGTAGTATGTTTCGCCAGTACAGTTGTTTTTTCCACAAGTGATTGTGACAGTAATTTCAAATCTAAAGGCAGGTTATAGAATAAGAATAATTCTGAATAAGTATTCATAAAGCCTTTTATGCAATAAACCAAATCAAATTTTACATATTTAACTTCTTCGCCATACAACCGTTCAATCATCGATAAAATAATTTTCTCGATTAATCAGTTATAGTAATGGATTTTTAAAAATAATTCCTGATTAAATGATTGCGTTTGTTCCTTGGTGATAATTTTGACAAAATCAGAATGCTTATAAAATGCGTTAAAGGTTGCGTAATAAAATTTATATAAAAGATCCCATCATCTTTTGTGTTTCTGACTGCATAGTCAATTTCTGCAGTAATCTGCATCATAAAATTATCAATCAATGCGAGAATCAATTCATCCTTTGACTTGAAAGATAAGTAAAAGGCACCCTTTGAAATGCCACAACGCTCTGTTATTTGCTGAACAGAAGTAGTCTCAAATCCTTGCTCAGCAAAGAGCTCCAGCGCTTTTTCCATAATTAATTGTTTTTTCAACATTTTTTAATCGCTCCTAATATGATACCGTTGACAAATGACTGACTAGTCATTAGTATAAGTAATTGAGTGTTATAAGTCAATTAAGGGTGGTGCACTAGTGAAAGGATTAGTCAATTTTGTCTTACAGAACAAACTTGCAGTTTGGCTGCTTACAATCATCATTACTGTATCCGGCATATATTCAGGTACAAAGATGAATATGGAGACAATTCCAGACGTTTCGATTCCTTACTTAATGGTCATGGACGTATATCCTGGAGCAACTCCTGAAAAAGTAATGGAAGACGTATCCATGCCTATAGAGAAGGCGGTAGAAGGTCTTAAAGATGTAAAATCCGTGTATTCAAATTCATATTCTAATATGTCTAGTATTCAAGTGGAATATGAGTATGGCATAGATATGGATGAGGCAAAACGTGCATTACAATCTGCCATAGATGCCGTTGAATTGCCGGAAGGAGCCCAGAAGCCGACAGTTACAGCCATCAGTATGAACATGATGCCGGTTGCTGCACTAAGTGTTAGCAGTTCAACAGAGGAAATTGTTGAATTAACGAAAACGGTAGAGGATATCATCCTTCCAAAAATCGAGAAAATCAATGGTGTTGCATCAGTAAGCATGACCGGCCAGCATATTGAAGAGGTTGACCTTACTTATAATGAAGCCAAAATGGAAGAACACGGGTTAACCAAAGATAAAGTCAAGGAAATGATACAGGCAAGCAATATGGCTGTTTCGTTGGGACTTTACGAGTTTAAGGAAGGTGAACAAGCCGTGTCCGTAGACGGCAAGTTCATGACAGCTGATGAATTAAAGAATATGCTTATTCCTGCAACGCCATCAGCAAAAAATCCATCACCATTTGTGAAACTTAGCGACATTGCAGAAATTGAATTAGTTGGTAAAATAGAGTCCGTTTCACGTACAAACGGTGAGGATGCCATTGCAATTCAAATTGTCAAAGAACAGCAGGCTAACACTGTTGTTGTTGTAAACAAAGTGAAGCAATTAATTGATGAAGAAAAGGAAAAAAATGATGGCCTTGTAATCGATGTATCACTTGACCAAGGTGGACCAATCGAAGATTCTGTTAAAACGATGATTGAAAAAGCTGTATTTGGCGGTTTAATTGCCGTATTAATCATCCTTCTATTCCTGAGGGATTTTAAATCAACAATTATTTCGATCGTATCCATTCCAGTATCGATTTTTATGGCATTATTGCTTCTAAACTGGATGGAAATCACACTAAATATCATGACACTTGGTGCAATTACAGTTGCCATCGGCCGTGTTATCGATGACTCCATTGTAGTAGTTGAAAATATTTATCGACGGATGCACTTAAAAGAAGAAAAATTAACAGGCCGAGCATTAATACGTGAAGCAACAATTGAAATGTTCAAACCAATCCTTTCATCAACATTAGTAACGGTCGCTGTTTTCGCACCGCTTATCTTCGTCAACGGTATGGTCGGTGAGTTGTTCGCGCCGTTCGCCTTAACAATGACATTTGCGCTTGGGGCTTCACTTATCGTTGCCATTACAATTGTTCCTGCATTATCACACTTCTTGTTTAAGAAGAAACTATACAGCAAAAAGACAGAAAGCAATCATAAAGAGGTTGGAAAATTAGCTAAATGGTATAAAGGAGTTCTTGAAAAAGCACTGAACCATAAAGTGATCTCTTCACTCATTGCAGTTGTTTTATTAGCTGGCAGTTTGGGGCTAACACCACTAATTGGTTTTAGCTTCATGGGCAGCGAAGAAGAAAAAGTGATGTATTTGACATATACGCCGAAAGCAGGCGAGCTTAAGAAAGATACACTGGCAAACATTGAAGCCGTAGAAAAAGAGATGATAAAACGCAATGATATTGATATCGTTCAAATCTCTGTAACTGAAAACGCCGATCCTATGATGGCCATGGCTGGCGGAGGAGCAGGCGGTGCATTAATGTACCTGATCTTTGATCCAGACATGGAGAACTTCCCAGAATCTCGTGACGAAATTGAAGATTATGTGAAGAACATTGGGCAAACCGGAGAATGGAAGAGCCGTAACTTCGCTCCTGCCTCGGTCGGTGCAAATGAAGTCAGCTACACATTCTACAGTGAAGATTTAGATAAACTCTATGATTCTGTAAAAATGGTAGAAGGCGTAATGAAGAAAAATGACGGCTTAAAAGACGTTACCACAAGTGCAGAGGATGCCTACATTGAGTATACCTTTAAGGTAGCACAAAATGAATTGATGCAGCATGGATTAACAACTGGTCAAATCGTAATGATGCTAAACCCGGTAAAAACACAAGATATCTTAACAACAGTGGAAAAAAATGGAGAAACGTTAGATGTAATTATTCAACAAGATCAAGCTAAACAACCAGAGTCCATCGATGACATCCTGGCCAAACCGGTACCGACACCACTTGGCAAGTCAACGCCGTTATCTAAACTTGTAAAAGTGGAGAAAGGTACAACCTTTAATACACTTGCAAGAAGTAAAGGCGAATACTATGCAACCGTTTCAGGTACAGTTCTTGGAGATGATATTTCAAAAACAACATCTGAAGTAGATAATGCTCTTGATAAATTAGATTTGCCTAAAGGAGTTACAATCGGAGTTGCAGGGGTACAGGCAGACATGACTGAAACATTTACACAGCTTGGCATAGCCATGGCTGCAGCAGTTGCAATCGTGTATTTTATCCTTGTAGTAACCTTCCGTGAAGGTGTCGCACCATTTTCGATCCTATTCTCACTGCCATTTGCGGTAATTGGTTCATTTGTAGGTTTATTAATCGCAGGTGAAACAATTTCTGTATCTGTCATGATGGGGCTATTGATGTTAATTGGTATCGTTGTAACAAACGCCATAGTCCTAGTAGACCGTATTATTCATATGGAACGTGATGGTATGACTATGCGTGACGCGGTTCTGGAAGCTGGCGCAACGCGTCTGCGCCCAATCCTAATGACAGCAATTGCAACGATCGGTGCATTAATCCCATTGGCAATTGGTTCAGGCGGCGGCGGTCTAATCTCGAAAGGTTTAGGTATAACCGTAATCGGCGGTCTAGCAAGTTCTACCTTATTAACATTAATTGTTGTACCAATCGTTTACGAAGTTTTATCAAAACTTTTCAAGAAAAACCGAAAAGAAGTAGAAGAAAACTAATTCATTCCGGCCCTATTAGGTATTACTTACCTTTTAGGGCTTTTTAATCTATATGACATGTGACTCCCTTATTTTTTGGAAACTATTTAGTGAAAATTTTTTAGCTCAAATGTTAGCATTGTTACATTACTCTTTAGTGTAATTGGTATCCTTTTTTTGAAGGAACTTTCTATGCACGTTTATGAAGTGGACTACTATTTTCCATTTCTTATAGCAATATCCTTGTTGAAAACCCTCTCAATTTTCGGAGGGTTTTCTTTTTTCATAATCCTCTTATCAATTGCCAATTTTCTCCCAATTCTATCTTTTGACAATTAAATTTTTTTAGTTGTATCATGTTAGAATGAAATGGAGGTAATGATATTGTCTTTTAAAGATAAAGACTCAATTATTAAAAGCGTCCCTCAAACAGGCTTCTTTGGACATCCAAAAGGCCTATTTACTCTTTTCTTTACGGAATTTTGGGAACGTTTTTCTTATTATGGAATGAGAGCTATTCTCCTTTATTACATGTATTATGAACTGTCTAAGGGAGGATTAGGCATAGATCAAGCAACAGCTGCTTCCATCATGGCGATTTACGGATCCCTTGTTTATATGTCAGGCATCATCGGTGGCTGGATTGCAGACAGATTATTTGGTACCACCAGAACCGTTTTCTATGGCGGTATTCTGATTATGCTTGGTCATATTGTGCTGTCATTTCCGGGCAGCGTTACTGCGCTGTTTATATCGATGGGTCTGATCGTTATTGGTACAGGCTTGCTGAAGCCAAACGTATCAAGTATAGTCGGTGACCTGTACAGCGATGAGGACACACGCCGCGATTCCGGATTCAGCATATTTTATATGGGTATAAACCTGGGCGGTCTGCTGGCACCGCTTATTATCGGAACAGTCGGACAGGAATATAACTTCCACCTTGGTTTCGGACTTGCAGCAGTCGGAATGCTCCTTGGTTTGATTGTATTCATGGTGACCAAGAAGAAAAACCTTGGACTTGCTGGTTCACATGTTCCAAACCCGCTTACACAGGAAGAGAAGAAACGGACCTTTACCATTATCGGTATCGGAGCTTTAGCTATCATTGTTCTCGGCGCAATATCTATCAGCACTGGATTCCTGACGATTGACCGTTTTATTTTCCTTATTAGTATCCTTGGTATTGTTATTCCTACTCTATACTTTATCTTTATGTACCGCAGCCCAAAAACAACGGAAGTAGAGCGTTCCCGCCTGATTGCTTACATTCCGCTATTCATAGCTGCGATGATGTTCTGGGCAATTCAGGAACAGGGTTCCATTATTCTTGCTACCTATGCAGATCAGCGGACTGATCTGCACTTTGCCGGAATGGAAATTAAGTCATCCTGGTTCCAGTCACTTAATCCGCTGTTTATTGTATTCCTTGCACCTGTATTCGCATGGTTATGGGTCAAGCTTGGCAATAGCCAGCCATCTACTCCTAAGAAGTTTTCATTAGGCTTGTTTTTTGCCGGACTATCCTTCATCGTGATGATTGTTCCTGCATATATGAACGGTACAGATTCGCTGGTAAGTCCAATCTGGCTTGTAATAAGCTTCTTCCTGGTTGTTCTTGGGGAGCTTTGCCTTTCACCAGTCGGCCTTTCAGCAACAACCAAGCTTGCGCCTGCGGCCTTCTCGGCACAAACCATGAGCCTTTGGTTCCTTTCAAATGCTTCGGCACAGGCAATTAACGCTCAAATCGTTAAGCTGTATAAGCCTGAAACAGAAATCATTTACTTTGGTGTGATCGGCGCCATTTCGATTCTGCTCGGTGCCATACTTTACTGGATGTCGCCAAAAATCCAGACATTTATGAAGGGTGTACGCTAAGCAAGACGCAAGCTCCTATGAAGAACAGTAAAATCACTACTAGGTGATCAAGCTAAACATGTGTTTGTTAATAAAGCTAGACTTTATTTTGATAATAAAAAACCAGCCATTTACTGTTACGAAATGGCTGGTTTTTTATAGTCTTGTTTGCTTAATATCACTGTTTTCAACTTCTTGGCTCGATAGTTTCGTTAAATCGCAGGACAAATGCATCATAACATTACTCTGCGGCTATACCATCCTACTGGCATAAGTAATCAAAAATATGCTTTCCAATATTGGTAATTGTCCGCCTTCCGTCCTCTTTCGATTGCAGCCCATCGGTCAGTACGGCAGCATAGGCGACTTTTTCATGATACCGAATGACTGAGCAATCATGTTCGATGCCTTTCAAACTTCCTGTTTTCCCTGCTACCACAGCCTTATCAAGATCCATCATCCCCGGCAGCTTATCTAGGAATTGCTGTTTTTCCATTATTTCAAGCATTTCTTTGCTGTTATCTTCAGAAACAAATTCTGCATTGTGGATTGCTTTTAAACAGAGGACCATATCTGCCGCACATGTCAGATTATCCTTCCCTTGCTCAGCAGCCTGAAAATCCATCATTTTGCGTTCCAATACAGTTTTGGTAAGCCCTAACTCCTTAATAGAATGATTAATGGGACCCATACCAAGCAAATCAATCATTACATTTGTTGCTGTATTATCCGAAACGATAATCATAAGCGTCATGATATCCTTTAAGGTCATGAATGACTTTTCTGAAAGAGCCTGCAGTACACCGGAGCCGCCAACCTTATCTCTCCGCTGAACAGTTACCGGCTGGTTCAGGTGTATACGGCCAGTTTCCTTCTGTCTATAGCCTTCTATTAAAATCGGAACTTTGATTAAGCTGGCTGACCGGAAAGCTTCTTCACTGTTATACTCGATTTTTCCTGCTTCCATTTCCAAATAAAGGCCAACACGGCCGGTGCACTTGTCTATTTCTGATAATATGGCATTTTCCAATTCAACAATATTCATAACGGGATACCTTCTTATCTGGCTGCCGCCATTGGTGAATGGTCATGGTCGCCAGGATTTTTTTTATTGTACAGATGGCACGCAACATAATGGCCTTCCTCAACCTCCTGCCATTCCGGCTTGACTTGGGCACATGCTTCCACCGTGTCCTGAAGACACAGCCGCTTAGCGGATTGATTGGGCTTGGGAGTTCGCCTTTAAGTAAAATTCGTTCCCTCTTATCCTCCACATCAGGATCCGGAATCGGAATCGCAGAAAGAAGGGCCTGAGTGTAAGGATGAAGCGGATTTTTATAAAGCTCTCTGCTGCTGGTCAGTTCCACTATATGGCCTAGATACATAACAGCAATTCGCGTGCTGATTTGCTTCACCATCGATAAATCATGTGCAATAAACAGGTAAGTGAGTCCTTTTTCCTTCTGCAGCCTTCTCAGCAAATTGACTACCTGAGCCTGAACTGAAACATCAAGAGCCGAAATTGGTTCATCACAAATGATAAACTCAGGATCAAGCGCAAGGGCCCGTGCAATTCCAATCCGTTGTCGCTGGCCGCCGCTGAATTCGTGGGGATACCTGTTAGCATGATCTCTGTTTAGCCCTACATCTTCAAGCAGCTGATAAATTCTCTCCTGGCGTTCCTGCTTGTTTGAATACAAGCCGTGCACTTCCATTGGTTCAGCTATAATCTCACTAACTGTCGAGCGCGGATTCAAAGAGGCGTAAGGATCCTGGAAAATCATCTGCATATTTTTATGAAAATCAAAACGCTCTTTTTCACTTAAATTATGAACATTTTTACCATTAAAAATCACTTCACCATCTGTGCTGTCATATAACCCTATGATTGTTCGGCCCGCAGTAGACTTACCGCATCCTGATTCTCCTACAATTCCGAAAGTTTCCCCTTTATTAACCTGAAAGGAAATACCGTCAACTGCCTTTAGTGTGGAATCCTTACCCAAATGAAAATGCTTCTTTAATTGATTGACTTCTAAAAGAACTTGTTTATTCATGTTTATTCCTCCGTATCCTGCCCATAACGCCTAGCTGCACAAAGTTCTTTTTCATAGACTGTTCCTGCTAATGGAATGATTTCAACAGTTTTCCCTGTTTTAGGAGAATGCAATAATTGTCCTTCGCCATAATAAATACCTACATGGTGAATGGAGCCCTTTCCTTCCTCATAGGCAAAGAACAATAAATCTCCTTTTTGAAGTTTTTTTAAGTCAACTTCCTTTCCGTCCTTCGCCTGTTCATGGGCATCACGCGGTATAATATAGCCGTTCGCTTTGCACATTGTATAACTGAAGCCAGAGCAGTCAAAACCGTAGCTGCTCATACCTCCCCATAAATAAGGAAGTCCCAGAAATCTTTCGCCCTCGTCAGCAATGTCACTGCCGCTGCCTTTTCTTCTGCTGGAATAGCTAGCAGACACTTTTACATCCTCAACAGGAAGTGAACCTCTTCCTTCAGGAATTTGGACAATAACAACGTCTTCCTGTTCTTCAAGTACCGGCAATATCGTCTGGTAGCTAAGTTCAAGCAAATCTTGGCCCTCATCTCCTGACAGCTTCGCCTTTTTGCTCCTGATTTCAGCAACAGGGCCCCTTTCAATATTCCAATCTGCTACTGGTGTCAGCTGTTCAAGTGGAATCCAGCCAGGATAGCCGCGTTCGTCCTTGCCTGATGGCTGTTCAGGCACAAGGACATGGGCCCATCCGATTTTTTCCTCAAGTACAATTACTTCCTGTCCATACAAGACCTGAGATTGGACCAAATTGCTATTGCAAAGCTCGAGTCTGGTTTCATATGTCAGCTTTTCCAGCCATGCATCAGAATCGGCCGTGCTGCTAATAGCCTCCGCATCTATTTCCCGCGGAGATTGATAGGATGTCCAAAGCGTCGCAACAGGAACACTTACCAGCCATTTACTTTGCGCTGCCAAGGGATACTCCTCCTTCAATCTGTATTTGATTGATTCCCAACCCCCTACTTTGCGGCATGGTTATCGACCTGCCGTTATATTGAATCCCGCCATCAATAATGTCCTTGGCGAGCATAAGAGGAGCATCAAAATCGTACCGTGTTATGTTCTTCTTGCTTGCCGCAAAATGAGCAGCTGCGGTAATGCCAAGCTTCGTTTCAATCATGCTGCCCACCATGCATTCAACACCGCAAACCTCGGCGATTCTGTTTATGGCTTCTGCCTGATATATTCCGCCTGCTTTCATTAGCTTTATGTTAATCAGGTCAGCGCTTCTTGTTTTTAAAACTTCGAATGCCTGCTTCGGAGTAAAAATACTTTCGTCTGCCATGATCAATGTTTCCACTGAATCAGTGACCAATTTCAGGCCCTCAATGTCTGAAGCTTTAACAGGCTGTTCGACCAACTCGATATCCAGTCCGATATCCTCCATTTTACTAATCGCCCGTACTGCATCTTTTGGCTTCCAGCCCTGATTGGCATCCAGTCTTATCTTAATATTTTTGCCGACCCGATTCCGGATCTCCTGAATACGCTCAATGTCAGTGGCAATCTCATCCTTGCCAACCTTAACCTTTAGAACATTAAAACCCTTGGCAATATAAGAGACAGCATCCTCACCCATCTCTTCCGGACCATTCACGCTGACTGTAAAATCTGTTTCCAGCTCATCCCGGTATCCTCCGAGGAATTGGTAAAGAGGAAGGTTACAATTTTGGGATACACAATCATATATTGCCATATCAACTGCAGCCTTTGCACTAGGATTACCGACAAGAATCGACGATATTTCCTGGAAAATACTTTCATAGTTTAGCAGGCTCCTATTTAATAAAACCGGCTTAAATACCTGCTGAATAGCCGCTTCTATACTATTAAGACTGTCTCCGGTGATAACCAGGGTTGGAGGGGCTTCACCCCACCCTGTTATTCCGTTATCACAGCTGATTTTCACTAAGATAGCCTCTGCTGTGTGAACCGTCCTCAAAGCAGTCTTAAACGGTTTAATCAGCGGAACTGCTGTGCGGTACGTTTCAATGCTTTGTATTTTCATGGACTGATGATTTCCTTTCACCGTTTGTAGAGCCTTGTGGCCAAACTGGGCTCTGCATTTTATTGATATTCGTTTTAAATTTTACTGCCTTTTCACTATAATCACGATGCTCACTTTACCGAACATGATTCCGAGTCTGGCTCTGAAACGCGTTCGCATAAATGAACTGCGTTTTCACTATATTCCTATTTTTCCGCTTAATTGCTGCGACAGGTCCTTTTCACTATAAAATGAAATTATTCCACACCGCTTTCAATGATTACTTGTTTAGCAGACGTTGACAATGTGGCTTTTACTCCCAGCGGAATCCCGATATTAGGTGAACAGTGGCCAATATTAAAGCCTTTCAATGCCGGTTTTTTTGCAAGTTTTACATAATGTTCAATCACTTCGTCCAGGGTAAGCGTTTGTTCTCTTTCGGGCACACAATTTTTAAAGTCAGCAACCAGAATGCCAGCTGCATCACTAAGTTTTCCGGACATGTAAAGTTGGTTAAGCATTCGGTCCACCGCCCGGGGTTCTTCATTGACATCTTCAATAAGCAGCAGCTTATCCCTCGTATCCAATTCGAATGGAGTACCAAGTGTACTAACAAGCAGAGATAAATTTCCTCCTGTAAGGGCTCCCTCTGCTTCTCCTTCGATCATTGTCTCTAACGGAGAAAGGTCCTCTGTATAAACGATGTCTTGCGGCTGGAACAGCTGACTGAACATTTGCTTGGTTAATGGAAGAACATCTTCTTTGCCGATATCGGATGCAAGCATTGGTCCATGGAAGGTGGCCATTGCGGCCCTCTTGCCAATTGCCGTGTGCAAAAAGGTAATATCACTGTATCCCCAAAAAATCTTTGGATTACCACGAATTAAATCGTAATCAATTCCTGAGGCAATTCGAGCTGTTCCATAACCTCCGCAAGCGCTAAAAATGGCTGAAACATTCTTATCTGCAAACATTTCATGTAAATCAGAAAGCCTGCCTTCATCACTGCCCGCTAAATAACCTTTTGTGTTATCAAGATGTTTGCCAAGCTTAGCTTGAAGACCCAGTTCGTCAAAAAATTGCAAGGCCCTCTGTAAATTTTCATGGTTAGGCGGGCTTGCAGGGGCAATAATTCCCACTGTATCCCCTTTTTCAAGCCGTTTCGGTTTCCGAACCATCAAGATTCCCCCTTTCCTGCTGTCAATCTGATATATGTATCAAGTATTTTCTTCATTCCTATTAAAAGCTGGCATACATAACCTGATGGAAAAAACGTAGCTGGACCATGTAAAAAAGGGGTGTTCACCCGAACACCCCTTTTTTCGCGGATAAGAAAGTATAAATCCCTTCTAAAAGAGTAATTTCCTTCTTCTACGCATAAGTGCAACTACGCCTATAGTCCACAAGCCCAGTGATTCCCTCCATGTCCACCGACATATATAGCTTAATTCTATCCCCCCCTTTTTTTGATTTTACAATTTTCTTAAAATTATAAATTAATATACTACTATTTACAATCCGATTTGGAAATATTTTTCTAATATTGTTAGAAAAGCGAAACGCCCTGGACAGAGGAAGCACGGCTAAGACCGCCATCTCCTGTGCCTAACGCCGACGCCATCACATACTCACAAAGCTGACGGTTTGTGTGTTGCGATGTATAACTGCGAAAGCATTCCTTGTACTGTGGGCAAGGCTGGAGCTGGAGCTAAACATCTGTACTTGTGAAAAAGTGATCCTTTCCTATCTGGTAAAGAAAGAGCGTCCGGTAACCGGAAGCTCTATTATAGGATTACTATTAAGTTTTTTACGAATTTGAATTATTTACCAAACTTATATACTAGTATAGTTTTAAGAATATTATTTTTCTATACTTGAAGGGAAATATACTTCACTTCCAAAAACTCTTCCAAACCAAAGTGACCACCCTCTCGGCCAAGCCCGCTTTCCTTCATTCCGCCAAATGGTGCCTGGGCAACTGATGGTGCGCTATCATTGACACCTACAATTCCATAATCCAGATTTTCAGAGTAAGTGACAGCCTTCTTCAGCGAACTGGTATACACATAGGCTGCAAGGCCAAATGGTGTATCATTTGCCCGTTCGATCGCTTCTTCATCCGTATTAAATGCAGTAACCGGGGCAAGCGGCCCGAAAGTCTCCTCCTTCATGCAAAGCATTTCATCAGTTACCCCAGATAAAACGACAGGCTTCATAAAGTAGCCTTTTTCCATATTTTGACCGGATTCTCCATGAATCACCGCTCCTTTTGAGACAGCATCCTGAAGCTGTGCTTGTACCTTCTTAACTGCAGCCTTATCAATAAGCGGACCAATTTCAGTGCCGTCCTCAAGCCCGTTTCCTACCTTAAGGCTCTCAACAGCTTGTTGGAAAGCTTGAAGGAATGTTTTTTTTATAGATTCATGGACAAAAATTCGGTTTGCACAAATGCAGGTTTGTCCAGCATTTCTAAATTTGGAGACGATAACACCTTTCACCGCTGCCTCAATGTCTGCATCCTCTGCTATGATAAAAGGGGCAAGTCCGCCAAGTTCCAGAGATACCTTTTTCACAGTGTCGGCCGCTTTCCTCATTAAGTACTTACCAATTGGAGTTGACCCTGTGAAAGTTACCTTTTTCACTCGGCTATCTTCCATCCAAACATCTGAAACTTCAGCCGGGTTTTGTGTTGTAACAACATTGATTACACCAGCTGGAATCCCGGCTGCTTCCGCACATTCTGCAAGCAAAAGTGCTGTCAGAGGTGTTTGTTCAGCGGGCTTGATTACTACCGTACAGCCTGCAGCAAGGGCAGGAGCAACCTTTCGGGTAATCATCGCTGCTGGAAAATTCCACGGCGTAATAGCTGCCACTACACCAACGGGCTGCTTTTGAACCATAATCCGTTTCGATGCAACACTTGCCGGAATCGATTCGCCATAAATCCGTTTTGCCTCCTCTGCATACCACTTTACAAAGCTGTTTGCATATTGCATTTCCCCCCTTGCTTCCGCAAGAGGTTTACCCTGTTCTTTTACCATGATGACAGCAAGCTCTTCTAATCTCTCATCTATAACTCTATGCCAGCTTTCCAATAAAGCAGCCCGTTCATATGCAGACGTTTTGGACCAGGTTTTAAACGCTTCGTGGGCAGCATCTGCAGCCCTGCGCGCTTCTGTGGCTGTACCGTTTGGAACCCTGCCTATTACTTCATTAGTGGCCGGATTTTCTACTTCGAAACTGTCATCCAGCATAATCTGTTTGCCATTTATATACATCGGATACGTTAACTCCTGTGATTTCATCCCGCTTTACGCTCCTTTTGATCATCTTTTGCATGCTGTGTGAAAATCTTGTCGTTCTCTCCGCGAAGGAAGTCTTTTCCATATAGAAGAATGCATAAAATAATTCCGGCTGCGAAAGCCATTGTTGCTCCCTTAATGACAAGGATGGCCCCAACAACACCTGCAATTCCCAAATCACGCTGGCTGCGGGCCTGCATGACACCAATCCGTACGCTTACATATCCTTGTACTAACAAAGTTAATGACAGCGCAACAGCAAGAATTGGTTCTACAAGGCTAACGATTGGCAGAAGAAGCAAGCCTGTGTTTGTCCCCCAGCGGAAAGAGCCTGCACCGCCAAAGAAGGAATTCATCGCTTTTTTTCCTTCCTTGAAACGTTCAACCACTACTACCTGCATTGCTGCCCACATTGGACCGCACATGGTTATGTCTGGTCCGATTATACTCATGATTGCATTCCGGCTTCCAAAGATTAAGTGTGCACGGTTTGGATTATAATCCACCAGCTCATCGGTACGGACCACATCAGATTCTGATAACAGCGCTTTTGTCTTGAGCACATCTCCGAAAACTACCAAATAGGTAGCAAGCACTGCCGGAATCGCTTGAATAAAGAATGACACAGCAGGGAAACCAAGCCCGAACACTGTATAATCCGTCCAAAGAGTAACGAAATCAGGCTGGCTGAAGCCCCATTTAATATCCGGCCATTTTGCTTCACCCATCAGCGGTGCGACTACGACAGCCAGTAGAATGGCCGGCAGTATCCCCAGGTTGCCAAGCAGCGCCCATGCTTTGTTTTTTCGCTTTAAGCCCTCATAATGTTTTGAAAAAATAAGATAAAAGGCAAACCCGATACAAATGGAAATCGTATACGGGAACAAATCAAATTTTCCTCCCACTTCAAAGATAGACACAATCGCACCGATACCTGCTCCGAGTATTATTCCTGATTTAATGGCATCCGGCACCAAGCGGACAACTTTACTGGCAAGCCCGGTAACACCAAGAAGTATCGACAATATTCCAAGAGTCAGCTGGAAGGCAATAAGAGCGTATACCCTATCAGGCCCCTCATCAAATTCTTTCACAAACAATACGATTAACGGAATGGCAGGTGTAATCCATCCCGGAATAACCGGGTCACCCAGGAGGTGATGGGTTAAATACAAGAGACCATTTAGAATAACTACAGCCAACGCTACTTCAAAGGGCATCCCTAGATGGTCAGCCAAAAGAGTAATCGCTCCTAGGTCGACGGCACACATGAGAAGGCCTTGTACATAATCCGGCCATTCAAAACGGTAATGGACAAAAGGCAGCCTTATTTTAAAGGGTCCGGCTGGGATATAAGGTGTTTCAGAGCCATGAGGACGGTTTTTCCATTTCATATAGTTTCCTCCTTGATTAGTAAGCTTCGCGGTAGATCTTTTCCATATCCTTCACGCTGAGCTTTCTTGGGTTGTTTTTAAGCAGCCTTACCTGTTTTGCTGCTTCCTCAGCCATTTCAGCCAGGGCAGATTCCGGAATGTCAAATTCACGCAGCGACTGGGGAATTTCAACATACCGGCATAATCTGGTCATAGCTTCGATTGCCTTATCCGCAGCTTCATCGTCAGTCAGCCCATCCGTTTTTTCTCCTAACGCTTCAGCGATATCACGGAATCTTTCCAGGCAGGCAATTTTGTTCCATTTCATTACATAAGGCAGCAGCAGTGAATTGCTGACCCCATGCGCCATGTGGAAACGGCCGCCAAGCGGGTAAGCAAGAGCATGGACAGCCCCTACCCCAGCGTTGCCAAATGCCAGTCCAGCCATCAGGCTTCCTGTTATCATGGCTTCGCGTGATTCCAAATTATCCGGCGCTGCATAGGCTTTAGGAAGGTGCTTTGAGATAAGTTTCATTGCACCGATTGCCAGTGCATCTGTTACAGGCGAAGCAAACTTAGAAATATAGGCTTCCACAGCATGTACCAGTGCATCCACTCCGCTGGCTGCTGTTACACTTGGAGGACAGGTCAATGTCATTACCGGAGAAACAATCGCTGTATCCGGCAATAAGTAAGGGCTTACAATTCCTTTTTTAACTTTTTCTTTCTTATCTGACAAGATGGAAATATTGGTAACCTCTGATCCCGTTCCTGCAGTAGTAGGTATGGCGATTAATGGAAGACCCGGAACCTCGACAAGATTTACCCCAAAATAATTATCAATTGACCCTGAATTGGTAGCCATAACGGATGCTGCTTTTGCAATATCGATAGCACTTCCGCCACCAACAGCAATAAGTCCATCATGGTCTCCCTGCTTGATAGCTTGGACAGTTTGCTCAACAATTTCTATTTCCGGCTCAGGGTTCACATCTGAAAAAATCCCTGCTTCCTTTGAAAGAAGCTCCTGTACCTGATTAACGACTCCTGCTTGAATCAAAATTTTATCCGTTACAATCAAAGGATTTGTGATTCCAAGACGTGAAACCTCTTCCGGCAGCTGATGAAGTGCTTCAGACCCGGTAATTAATTTGTTAGCCATTGAGAATGTAGAAAAATTCATGTTGTTCTCCCCTTTCTTACTTAATTTTAGATGCAAGACGCGTGCCAAGTTGAAAGCGCTTTACTTAAGTCGACAATTATTCACAGAAAAAACCTTTATTCACAACAAAATTTTCACATTACCACTTATGAGATGGATTTAAATAATTGAAGATAAAAAGAAAAAAACGAGTAGAAAACGAATCGAAAGTATCATTTTGATTCGTTTTCTACTCGAATGTGATATTTTTTCATTTTCTGAACGATAGCGCTTTGACTTATACCCAGTGATTTAGCTGCGCTTCGGGTGCTGCCGTATTGGTGAATTGCTTCGAGAATAAGAGACCTTTCCAGCTTTGCTGTTTCCTCCTTTAATGTTCCCGTTTCTGTTTTCAGGATAGCAGGCTGAAGGAACGGCGGAAGATCACTGACATCGATGTCAGTGTTAAATGTGATTACTACCAGCCTTTCAACCAGGTTGGCAAGCTCCCGGATATTCCCCGGCCAGCCGTAATTAGTAAGCCATTCATAGCATTCAGGAGTAATTTTTTTATCTTCCTCATATTTGGTATTATAGCGGTTTAAGTACATTTCCAGTAAAGGCATGATCTCTTCCCTTCGATCCCTCAAAGGAGGAACTTCAAAGGTTACGATATTAAGCCTATAATATAAATCTTCACGGAATCTGCCTTCATTGACAAGATTTTTCAAATTACGGTGAGTGGCAGTAATAATTCGAACATCTACTTGAACCGTTTCAGTTCCTCCAACCCGCATAAACCGGTTTTCTTCAACAGCCTTCAAAAGTTTTACCTGCAGATGCAATGGCAAATCAGCTATTTCGTCCAAAAATAGAGTCCCGCCATTTGCTTCTTCAAAAATTCCTTTCTTTCCCTGTTTCAATGCTCCTGTAAACGATCCTGGTTCATACCCAAACAGCTCAGCCTCCACCAGATGCTCCGGAATAGCGCCACAATTTATTTCCATGAATGTTCCATTGCTTCGTAAACTCCTGGAATGAATATACTTCGCAATCAAACTTTTTCCGACTCCAGTCTCACCTTGAAGAAGAATTTTCGCGTCGGTTTTGGCCACTTTATCAGCCAGCTTAAAAAGCGGCCTCGTGGAAGGTCCGATTACCAGATTATCAAACCCAGAATGTTCAGGAAGAAAGGATGTATCAGCAACATGTTTAAAAGTAAGCTTTTGCAGGTCCAGTTCATGCTTTAAACGGATTAGTTCTGTAATGTCTCTAACACTGCTTAGCACATAAAGGACGTCGCCTTTAGCTGACATGATGGGTGTCGATGAAACGATTATTCTTCTTTCATTACGGATTTTCTGAATCAGGGTTACCGGCTGTTTCTTCAGAATTGCTTCTAATGATGCTGAAATCGAAATGATCCCTTCTTCAATTAGATGGCCCATATGCTTTCCATAAACTTCTTCTTCTTTGATGCCAGTAATCCGCTGATACGCTTTATTAATAAAAAGTGTAGTGCCTTTTCCATCGGTAACGTACACACCATCATATAAAGAATTAAACACAAGCCTGCAAAATTCACTTTGGAAGAAAGATTCAAACTGGCTGGAAGATATTGAATTTGGCAGCATATTTGGAATTGGAAGATCTGCTATCACAAACTGGCTGATCGGCCTTGTCAATTCCCCCTGCTGCACTGCAGCAGATAGCGCATCCATTGTAATATAACCCGCAAATCCTCCGGTTTCGTCATACACTTTTACAGCATTGCTGCCCTGTGGAAAATGGGTTATCGCTGCTTCTATCGTCATTTTCAGGTTATAATCTTTCATCAGGCAACTCTCCTGCTTGTCTCTTTATTTACCGGCTTCACCGTATTTGTTAAATGTTTCCAAAATAGTCCGCGCCAGTATCTCAATTCCTGATACAAGAGCTTCTCTTTTGAAATGCATGTATGGATGATGAAGGCCCGGCTCCAGGTCACAGCCCAGACCTAACATCGTGGCTTTAATATTTGGCCGTTCTTTCGTATAAAAATGGAAATCCTCCCCTCCCGGCGTAATAATCGGGTGGACATATGCTTCCTCTCCCATCGTCAGCTGGATAGCCTTAGCCATCATTTTTTCTGCCATATCACTAATTACCGCGGCGTAGACCCGTTCTGTTAATTCATTTTCAATTTCAACTCCATAAAGTTCACCCGTTTTAATAAGAATCTGTTCTACTTTGGAAATCAATTCTTCCATCGCCTCATTGGATTGGGCACGCAAATCCAGGTGAAACGTTGCGGATCCAGGGATAATATTAGAATTCGGACCACCTGCAGAAGCCTGTGTCATTTTTACGGAATATGGAACAAGCGGATTAAGATGGATTCCCTTTAACTGTTCTACGATCGTAGAAATGACTTCAATGGCATTCACAGCGAGGTGCGGCCGCGCACCATGCCCATCAAATCCAATAATTTTTCCCGCAATTGTAGTGGAAGCTCCATGGATTATCCCAGATGAAGCCTTGCCATAGGGAACTTCTTCAATTGGGCGCAAATGGACTCCGTACAAAAAGTCGATACCTTCCATTACCCCTTTTTCAATCATCTTTAGTGCACCCTCGGCAACTTCTTCTGCAGGCTGGAAAATAAACTTAAGGTTCCCTGGAATTTGCACATTCATCTTTTTAAGCAAAAGCATTGTCCCGAGAACCATTGTCATATGGGCATCATGTCCACAGGAGTGATTCCCTTTAAAAGTGCCGTTCACCTCCTGCCAGAGAGCATCCATATCAGCCCGGACACCCACGGTTAATCCGCTTTCTTTTGATGGCTTCCATTCTCCCACTGCCCCTGGGCAATCACTGAAGGTTGTTACCTCAAGTCCGTGTCTTTTCAAAAAGTCTGCGATATAGTCTGTTGTCTTATGTTCATTCCAGCTAGTCTCTCCATTTGCATGCAAATGTTCAAAAATTGAATCTAGCTCAGGCAGCAAAGTCTCCAAAAAATCCCTCATCCAAAATGCCTCCAATTACTCAATAAGTTATTTCTTAAACGTTCAATTTTTATATCTAAATCCATAAACCCTTTTTTTATGTAACTTATGTTAATGTTGCAGTGTGAGTGTTTTTAAACTTTTCTATTTTTAGTTTTATATCAATTAAGATACCCGATAAAAATAGCACCGACAAGCATTAGACTGCATAGTTGGCTTAATGACAAAAAGCCGATGGAACATTCCATAGGCTTTTTACTCTATTTGGCTTCATTTTTCACTATCCTCAGGCTTTTTTCAAACAGTTAAGTATAATGTGCGGAATTCTCCAATACTATGAATTCTATTCCTTTCAGGGGAATTAGCACCTTCTCATGTTTCCGTGGATAAAACACACCGCCACCTCTAACCTACGCACAGCATTAAAAAGATTGATCTTATACAGTTCTTCCTTTAAGTATTCATTTCTAAAGAAGCCCGAAATTGGTGGCCGGAACAAATGAGAAGAATTGTTACTGAATAGTTTTTTTATAGATTTCAACTAAATTGTTGCGGGCTAAAATACTCTATATTGAAAGATTCCTAACTTTGCTTTGGTTGATGCATTTTTAGTTCCATCCCTAAAATTGTAGACATACCGGAAAAACGTTGAATTTTCAAAAAAAATCCCCCTTCTGACTCCGACATGGATTACATGAAACTGTTAGGGAAAAGCTAGACACAGATTTCGGACTTTACACTTTTTACTTAAGGATCTTTTCGTGTAAAATAATAAGAACGGAAGGAGAGGACCCCCTTATGAAACTGAGCGTACTCGATCAATCACCGATTTCCAGGGGTTCTAATGCAAGAACCGCGTTAAAAAATACTTTAAAATTGACACATCTGACAGAAGAACTTGGCTTTGCCCGGTTTTGGGTTGCGGAACACCATAATACAAATGGGCTGGCCAGCACCTCACCGGAAGTACTCATTTCACATATTGCATCACAGACCAGTAAAATCCGGGTAGGATCGGGCGGCGTATTGCTTCCACAGTATAGCCCTTTTAAAGTAGCCGAAAACTTTAAGACCCTTGAGGCTTTATTCCCGAACAGAATTGACATAGGGATCGGCCGTTCGCCTGGAGGTTCTTCTTCCACACGTCTTGCACTTACCGATAGCCTAAGAAAAAGCCTTAACGAATTTCCGCGGCAGCTCAGGGACCTAAAGGGCTATCTCACCGACACTTTGCCTGAGGGACATCCTTATGCAGAAGTCAAGGCAACACCAATTACAGACAGCACGCCGGAAATGTGGCTGCTCGGCACTTCACACCGCGGTGCAAGGGTTGCTGCAGAAAACGGCATCGCTTTTACATTTGGGCATTTCATCAACCCTTCCAGCGGGCAAAGGGCTACAGAAGAATATTTTTCAGGCTTTACTCCTTCTCTAAACCTTTCCCGGCCAAAGATGAATGTCTGCATTTTTGTAGTCTGTGCAGATACCGAACACGAAGCAGAAGAGCTTGCAATTAGCCAGGACATATGGCTGCTGAACATTGGAAAGGGTTCGGACTCAACGATTCCATCTATTGTGGATGCAAAAAGAACCACTTTAAGTTTGGATGATCAAGACATCATCCAACAAAATAGGAAAAGAACAATTATCGGCACGCCGGATAAAGTGAAAGAAGAGCTCAGCCTTCTGAGTGAAATCTACCGGACTGAAGAATTTATGGTTATCACCAATACTTTTGATTTTGAAGCAAGGAAACATTCCTACAAATTGCTGGCCGAAGCAATATTAGGACAAAACAATCTTTAAACAAAGCTCTCCCGTAGTTTAGGCCCTCTCGGCATTTTAACCGAATAATTTTAAAATTGACGAAATTATTCCTTATTAGACGAAATCGGACGGGTATCAGCTGCTGCACACTTTCATTTCCCGATAGGTAAGCAGATTTTTTTCAACATACATTACCAACAAAGTTCAGGAAAGAGAGACAATACTTAATAATTTTTTAATTTCGTCAACAATTAAAAAAGCCCTCATCATTAAAACAAGATGAGAGCTTTGTACCTATCTTCTCTTATTAACCTCGATATTACATTCCTTTTCAAGCGGCTGGATGACTGCTGACATATCTTTGTCAGCAAGACCCTGATCGATCGCTCTTGCAAAAGACCGTTCTGCAAATCGCCCGGAGAATTCGGTCATGCCTGTCTGTTCAAATAACGTGTTTGCCAGAGCGACATCCTTATGTACGTACTTCACTGCTCCTCCAGGCTCAAATTGCCGGTCCAGGACGAAATTATCCATATGCCTGCGAAGTATCCTGCTATCACCATAGCTAACTGACAGCAGCTTATACAGCAGCTCTGGGTCAAGGCCAAGAGCTGCTCCCGCTACCATTGCTTCCGAAGCGGCAACGGAATGGACAGCGACCAAATACTGATTAATCAATTTAGCTATCGTACCGGAACCTGATGGACCTAAATACTTGACCGTTGCTCCAATGGTTTTGAGGATAGGCAAAACATCTGCAAAAACATTTTCCTCCCCTCCGGCCATTATCGTCAAGGTTCCCTGTTCTGCCCCTTCAGGCCCTCCACTTACCGGTGCATCGAGATAGCTGATGCCTTTTTCTCCCGCTTTGTGAAATATTATTCTGCTCGTATCTGCGCCAACTGTTGTGAAGTCGATACAGATAGCAGAAGACTTTGCGTTTTCAATGATTCCGTCAGGCCCCTGATAAACAGTGAGTACATCATTCGGCATTGATAGACAGGTACAAATGACGTCAGAGCTGCATGCAAGTGATGCGACCGTTTCAGATCTTAAAGCCCCAAGCCTGATCAGCGGTTCTGCTTTTTCCAGCGAACGGTTGAATACGGTAACTTCATGGCCAGCTTCCAGCAGCCGTTTGACCATCCTACTTCCCATGACACCTGTTCCGATAAATCCAATTTCCATGAAAACCCCCCCTTATCTAAGCCAGTCAAAGCTGTTTCCACTAATCTCCCTAGGTGTATATTCCAAGCCAATTAAACCCTTGTATTCTATCTCTTTAAAAAATTCAAATATCCTTTTAAAATCGATGCTTCCTGTCCCTGGCTGGTGGCGCCCCGGAAAATCAGCAATCTGTACATGGCCCACCATGTCATAGAATCTCTTAAAGTTTTCAAGCAAATTGCCGTGAATTCTCTGAATATGGTAAAAATCAAACTGCAGTTTTACATTCGGCATATTCACCTCTGCCAGGATACTATTTGCCTCTTCAAGATCAGCTAAAAAGTAGCCTGGCATATCAAAAACATTAATTGGTTCAATTAATAGTGTAAGATTGTGCTTGGCCATCTTAGAAGCAGCATATGTAAGATTGTCTATAAACACTTCTTTAGCTATTTTTTTATCCGCTCCCTCTAACAGAATGCCGGCCATACAGTGGATACTTGGTACTCGCAAAGCGGTTGCGTACTGTATTCCTTCGTCCACAGACTCTTTAAATTCAGTAATTTTTTCAGGTGAAACAGCCAATCCCCGCTCTCCCTGTTCCCAATTTCCAGGGGGCAGGTTAATTAATGCCAAAGAAAGCTGATTATCTTTCAGCTCCTTTTGGATATCACCTATTGAATAAGGATAAGGGAATTGACACTCTACAAACGAAAACCCGGACTTTCTAGCATTTTCAAACCGCTTCAGAAACGGTACTTCCGTAAAAATTGTTGATAGGTTGACAGAAAACTGGTTCATAAAAAATCCTCCTATTTCATTAAAAAAAATCAAACCAATGTGTTTATGGATACATTGGCC
Source organism: Peribacillus saganii (assembly GCF_003429095.1). Lineage (GTDB taxonomy): Bacteria > Bacillota > Bacilli > Bacillales > DSM-1321 > Peribacillus > Peribacillus saganii. Next base: position 30,736 of record NZ_QVTE01000008.1, on the reverse strand, counting down.
TGATTTTTTAGTTGTCAGGTTTAAATATTAATAGTTTATTTCGCTGCTTTAATATCGACCTGAGGATTACTAGCAACCAAAAGACTTGCCCGTTTATTATTTGTAGCGATAATGTAAATGGCAGCAAAAGCGATTAACGCTGCAACAATTGAACCTAGATTAAAGATTCCTTTTTGTGAATACCATACAATAGAATAGCCGACTGATCCAGCTAATAGCGCATAATATGCGAATGGAAAAAGTGTCTTCCGGATGACAACTCCTTCTTTGCCGACGAGGCCCACCACAGCGGAAGCTGCAACTACGTTATGCACGCATATCATATTACCTGCCGCTCCTCCAACTGCCTGGAGAGCAACGATCCATGTAGCATCAACGCCAATTTGCGAACCAACATCGTATTGGAATAGAGCGAACATCATATTACTTACCGTATTACTTCCGGCGATGAAAGCCCCAATACCACCAATGAACGTCGCGAAAAACGGCCAAAACTCTCCTGCTAATGCTGCGGCTCCATTAGCTAATTCTATAGGCATTTTATCGAAGCCCGCTGCACCTCCCCCGGTATTGGCGAAAACTTGAACCATAGGAACCGTAAAAACAAGTGCTGTTGAAGCTGCCAGTGTTGTTTTCCCAGATTCAGCCCAAGCTTTTTTGTATGCGCTTCCACTCATACCGTGCAGGAAAAAAGTAATAACAGTGACGAGTATGAATATTGTACCCGGTAGATATAACGGCTGGAAACTTGATGTGATTCCTGAATCGAAAATATTTTCAAATTTAACTGTCCATGACTGAAGCCACCCCATTATCGGAAGCGTTTTCAATCTGGATAATACTAAGAATGCGCCTACCAAAATATAAGGAGCCCATGCACGAACCATGCTCATGTTACCGCTTTTATGAGCAACTTCTTTAATTTCCAAATTTCCAAGCCATTCCGGATCCCATTTTGACTTCTCTTCAAAATCCCATGCTTCTTGCTCAGAAGGCATAAGAAATCCTTTTTTAGCTGCAAAAACGACAATTGCTAAACCAACTAGGCCGCCAATCATGGATGGGAATTCAGGCCCAAGCACATTAGCAACTATAACATAAGGAATTGTCATGGAAAACGCTGCGAACAATGCGAATTTCCATACCTTAATTCCTTCAGTAAAAGATTTGTTTTTCCCAAAAAATTTAGTCATTAAGGCAACAACAAAGAGAGGAACCAGTGTGCCGGCTATCATATGAAGAATTGCCACCTGACCGCCTATCTGAGTGACTAACGCCAGAAAATTATCGGTTATGCTTGGATCAGCCGATAATCCGGTCTGGACGCCAACAAGCATTGGTGTTCCAACAGCCCCAAACGAAACAGGGGTACTTTGAATTACCATACCGGCAATAACGGCCGCCATGGCAGGAAACCCTAATCCTACAAGCAATGGTACAGCTACTGCAGCAGGTGTTCCGAATCCAGATGCACCTTCAATAAATGATCCAAAAAGCCAGGCAATAATGATAACTTGTATCCGCCGATCCACCGTAATATCCGTGAATCCTTGACGAATCGTTTTCAAACCGCCGCTTTCCTGAAGCGTATTAAGCAGCAAAATAGCCCCAAAGATAATGTACAATAGCGTCCCTGCTACTACAAGGCCATTGATTGAAGCAGCCGCAACATTTCCGCCAGGCACTTTCCAGACAAACAGGGCGAGACCAACTGCAACTAAGTAAGAAATTGGCATTGCTTTACTTGCGGGCCACCTCAGCCCAACTAAAAAGATTCCGACTATAAGGATTGGTAAAAGAGATAAAAAAGCCAATATACCCGTACTCATAAAACATTTCCCCCTTGCGTTTTTTAATAACAAACATTGTTTTTAAATGTTGCGGAGAGAAAAACATTGTTATATAACTATAAGAACCATGTTATATAACATGATGTAAGTCTAATATTATTATACAAAGTTTCCGGTAATTTTCAATAATATTTTGAAAATTGAGACTTAATAATACGATATATAAAAAGTTGCCCGATATATCTTTTTTAAAGAAATCGAGCAACTTTGTTTAGCTGATTTTGTTTTCATATCCTAGCCGTTTAGAGATTTGCCTTCCTACATAAATCATTTTTTCCTGAAGCTGTTTCAAACGTTCATCAGTCATCCGCATGGTAGGTCCGGAAATGCTGACAGCAGCTATCGGCTTCCCGAGATGATCGAAAATGGGGACGGCAATACAAGTGATTCCATATTCATTTTCTTCTAAATCCAATGCAAACCCCTTTTGCCTTACATGATTTAACTCCAGCAGAAACACATCTATATCAGTAATTGTTTTATTTGTATGCAACGGCATTCCTTTTCTTTCCAATATTTCCATTACAACGCTGGCCGGCAAATTGGCAAGGATTGCCTTTCCAACGGAGGTGCAGTGCATCGGAGCTCTCTTCCCCACTTTGGAGTGCATCCGTAGAGTTTCATTTCCCTCAAGTTTTTCAATGTAAACGACTTCTCCCTGATCGTAAACAACCAAGTGGATAACCTCATTTGTTTCATTTTCGAGCTCCTGTAAATACGGCTTCGCTTCAGATCTGAGATCTATTGAATCCAGAAGCCGTGAGCTGACCTCCAGGAATTTATACCCCAGCTTATACTTTCCTGTTTCTTCATCCTGTTCTATATATCCATATTGAACAAGTGTCGAAAGAATCCGGTATACCGAGCTTTTATTTATATCTATTTGATTGGCTATCTCTGTAACACCCACGCCTCCTTTTTTCAAACTCACAATGGTAATAATATCCAAAGCCCTGCTCACAGACTTAACCATATTCTCCCGTTCCACATTGCTCACCTCTATTAGAAAGCTCCGGAACATATGGCCCGGAGCTAAAAAACTTCCGTAACTACCTCGTTGTCGCGTTTTCCTTCACTTTTGTGAACGTATTGCGAAGAACACCGATTTCTTTGATACTGCATTCAATTACATCTTCGTCTCCAACCAGCTCAGCTCCTACAGGACTTCCAGTCAGAATGACATCTCCCGGCTTGAGCGTCATCACGTTCGTAAGGTAAGAAATCATTTTCCGAATCGGAATAATCATTAATTCTGTGGCGCTGTTTTGCTTTTCAACTCCATTTAGTCTTGCTTCTACCTTCACCTGAAATGGATCCAGCTCCGTTTCAATTATAGGGCCAAGAGGTGTAAATGTATCAAACGATTTGCCAATTGTCCAGTGCCCATCCTGATGGAAAAACTGTGGTGCGGTGACATCGTTGCCCACAGTATATCCAAATACATAGTCAAGCACTTTAGACTCCGGTACGTTTTTTGCCTCTTTGCCAATTACGATTGCAAGCTCTGACTCAAACTTAACCTGTTCAGTCCCGTTCGGGATAACAATTTCATCCTCAGGCCCGATTACCGATGATACTGGCTTGAAGAAAAATACCGGAATTTCAGGTAGCTGTTCCGGAAGGTCTTGCACCTTGGATACATAATTTGCACCAATTCCAATAATTTGATTTGGTTCAAGCGGAGCCAAAAACTTTACCTCTGACTGGTTAAATGTTTCTCCAGTATACTCCCATTCTCCAAAAATATCTCCACTAATTCCTCTAATCGTTTCGTCTGTTTCAATAATACCTGTATGAACAACAGCATCAACTAAGAATCTTGTAAATTTCATCGCAAAAACCTCTTTTCATTATAGTTATTTCAGGGCATTCTAATCACTTAGAATGCCCCCTATTATTTTCGAAACTATTGTTTAACAGCAAACTTCGCTTTTGCTTCTAAACGGCGGCGGTGCAAAATTGGCTCTGTGTAGCCATTTGGCTGATCGTAACCAAGGAAAACAAGGTCACATGCAGCCTGGAAAGCTACGGAGTTTTCATAATCAGCAGCCATTGGAAGGTATGCAGGATCGTCTGCGTTTTGCTTATCTACAACCTTTGCCATCCGCTTCATTGTTTCCAATACTTGTTCTTTAGTAACAATTCCATGGTGAAGCCAGTTAGCCATATGCTGGCTGGAAATTCTTAAAGTTGCACGGTCTTCCATCAAGCCGACATTTAAGAAATCGGGAACCTTGGAGCAGCCTACTCCCTGTTCTACCCAGCGGACAACATATCCCAGAATTCCCTGGGCATTATTGTCAAGTTCTTCCTGAATTTCTTCCGGAGTCCATTGTGGATTTTCCGCCACAGGAATTTGAAGGATGTCATCCCGTAAATCATTAATGTCATTTAACAGTTCATTTTGAACGGCTGTTACATCAACCTGATGGTAGTGAAGGGCGTGCAATGTAGCAGCGGTTGGTGATGGTACCCATGCTGTATTGGCTCCTGCTTTAAGATGGCCGATTTTTTGCTTCAGCATTTCTGCCATTAAATCTGGCATTGCCCACATTCCTTTTCCAATTTGGGCACGTCCCTGGAAGCCCACAGCAAGTCCGGTATTTACATTAGCCTTTTCATATCCGGCAAGCCATGTAGATGCCTTCATGTCATTTTTACGGATCATTGGACCCGCTTCCATGGAAGTATGCATTTCATCCCCAGTTCTGTCCAGGAACCCTGTATTGATGAATACAACACGATCTTTAACCTCACGGATGCAAGCTTTTAAATTCAGGGAGGTGCGGCGTTCTTCATCCATTACCCCGATTTTCAGTGTATACCGTTCAAGGCCAAGCAGATCTTCAACACGGTCAAACAGCTCATTGGCAAAAGCAACCTCTTTAGAGCCGTGCATTTTTGGCTTCACAATATAAATGGAGTTTTTAGAAGTATTTTGATACTTTCCATTTCCAAGCAGCGTATGCTTAGCAACTAGTGAAGTAATGACAGAGTCAAGAATACCTTCCTGAATTTCCTGCCCATCTCCATCCAATATAGCGTTAATAGACATTAGATGCCCTACATTACGGACAAACATAAGTGAACGCCCGCGAAGAGTAAACTCCTCTCCTGAGGCAGAAGTATATCTGCGGTCCGGGTTTAGCGTTCTCGTCATTGTCTTGCTGCCTTTAGTAAACGTTGCAGCCAAATCGCCCTTCATCAGACCTAGCCAATTGCGGTACACTAGCACTTTATCTTCTGCATCGACTGCTGTTACAGAGTCTTCGCAGTCCATAATAGTCGTTACAGCAGATTCTAAAAGAACGTCTTTCACACCCGCTGCATCGGTTTTGCCGATTGGGTGGCTGCGGTCAATTTGAATTTCAAAATGAAGGCCATTGTTTCTTACTAAAACAGCATCAGGGTTAGAAGCATCTCCCTGGTAACCCGCAAGCTTCGTCTCATCAGCCAATTCAGCGATTTCCCCATTGCTTAAGGTAACCGAAAGCTTGCCATCCAAAATTGCATACCCTGCAGCATCCTTATGAGAAGCACCATTTAATGGCGCAGCCTGGTCAAGGAAATCTTTTGCAAAGGAGATAACCTTTTCTCCCCGAACTGGATTATAGCCTGAACCGCGCTCTGCGCCACCTTCCTCACTGATTGCATCCGTACCATAAAGAGCATCATAAAGGCTTCCCCAGCGCGCATTCGCGGCATTAATTGCATAACGGGCGTTATTAACAGGTACCACTAACTGCGGTCCTGCCTGAACGGCAATTTCTTCGTCCACGCCTTCTGTGGAAATTTTGTAATCCTCTGACTCGGGCTCTAAATATCCAAGTTCCTCAAGGAATGTCTTATAATCATTAAAATCATAACCTTCTTTATGATCTCGATGCCATTCATTTATCTTCTGCTGAATTTCATCACGGTGAGCCAAAAATTTCTTATTTTTTGGTGTCAAATCATTAACGATTGCTTCAAATCCAGCCCAAAATCCGTCTCTTTCCAACCCGCTCCCTGGAAGTGCTTCCGAGTTGATAAAATCATAAAGAACTGATGCCACTTGAAGTTTTCCTACTTTTACATAGTTTGCCATCATGTGTTTCCTCCTTTAAATTTGGCTGCTGTTACATTGTTTGTTATTACAAAACGATGTTTTTATTCTGCATAAAAAATATATCATGTGAAGCTGATTAATATCAATAATATTCTCAATATTTCTACAAAATTAGGGAAGCGTTTTCTCGTAGTGAACAATCATATAGTCTGCTGCCTTGTTATGGATATCCATTCAAAAAGCAGCTATGCCTCTGTGTGCTTCCCTATTCAAACGGTAAAGTATCTACTGTGCCGCCGCAGCCTTCATTTCTTTCTTGATCTCAACGCAGCGCCCCGGTGAAGGGAATAGCTTTCCCGCATTTAATAAATTCTTCGTGTTAAAAACATCGCGTACATTGGTTTGTGCAATAATTTCCTCGTCATTGAACACAAAGCGCATTTCTTCCTTTTTTTCTATACCCACGCCATGTTCGCCGGTAATGGTTCCGCCAACGTCGGCACAAACCTGGAGGCATGCACTTCCTGCTGCCAGAGCCTTTTCAGACTGCCCAGGTATCCTCGCATCAAATAGTACAAGCGGATGAAGGTTACCGTCGCCTGCATGGAAAATATTCGCGATGCGAAGGCCTGATTCTTCACTGATTTTGTTAATCCTGCTTAACACTTCAGGAAGCTTGCTTCTTGGGATAACACCATCCTGTACCAAATAATCCGCAGAAATCGCTCCCATTGCTCCAAATCCTGTTTTGCGGTTGGCCCACCATCTTCCCCGTTCCTGTTCATCCCTCGCAGCTCGTACCTCCCGGACATTCCTATTTTTGCACACTTCCAGGATTTGATTGATTTGCTCTTCGATACCGGCAGATATTCCATCTACTTCAATTAACAGGACGGCTTCAATATCCTTTGGATGGCCTACAGGGAAAGCGGCTGCTTCCACCCCTTCAATCGCAGTCTTATCCATCATCTCAAGAGCAGCTGGAACGATACCGGCTGAAATAATATCAGAAACGGCCTGACTTCCATCGATAACTTTATCAAAATAAGCGAGTACAGTTTGCTTCGCTTCCGGATTCTTTAGTATACGGACCGTTATCTTTGTCACAATGCCAAGCGTTCCTTCTGAACCTGTCAAAAGTCCAAGCAGATCATACCCCGGTGCATCCTGAATCCCGTTTTGCCCAATATCAATTATGTCGCCGTTTGGCAGTACTACCTCAAGACCAAGAATATGATTTGTAGTTACACCATATTTCAAACAGTGAGCACCGCCGGCATTTTCAGCGACATTTCCGCCGATCGTACAGCAATATTGGCTTGAAGGATCCGGTGCATAATAATATCCTTTATCTGAAATGGAATTTGTGAGCTTAAGATTTACGTACCCTGGTTCAACCACGGCACGCCTGTTCTCAAAATCCACACTTAAGAGGCGCTTCATTTTTACCAAGCTGATAATAACTTCACCATTAACAGGTATGGCGCCGCCGCTAAGTCCTGTTCCTGCTCCTCTCGCCAGAAATGGCAGGTCATTGTCAGAGCAGTATCTTACAAGCCTTGATACTTCTTGTGTATCCTTTGGAAAGACAACTGCCTTTGGCAAATGCTTATGCAAAGTAAAACCGTCACAATCATATGCTATCAGGTCTTCTTGATGAAAGAGAATTAAACGGGGGCTTCCAACAATTTCTGCCAGTGCCTGAATATGTTTATCATTTGTTTTTATTTTGACAGCCATTTAATTGCCCCCCTTTTCTTTATCTTCTTTTTGATAGGCCCAATCAAGCAGCTGAACTGTATGCACAACCTTTTGGTTTCTGCCATATTTCTTTACTCCCATCGCCATTTGCAGCATACAGCCAGGGTTACCCATGGATATCATCTCAACATCTTGGGGCACATTTTGCATTTTGTTCTCTAGCACTTCTCCTGCCATTTCAGGATTTGTAATGTTATAGATTCCAGCACTTCCGCAGCAGCGGTCAGCATTTGGCATATGCACCATTTCAACTCCTGGAATATCAAGAAGGATATCACGCGGCTGCTGCCTTACACCTTGCCCATGTGCCAAGTGGCAGGCATCATGATAAGTGATCCGTGTGTTCAATTCCGCTTTTGGTTTATCATAGCCTGTTTCATGCAGATACTTCGAAATGTCCTCAACCTTGGCAGAGAACTCTTCTGCCTTGTCATGCCATTCCGGTTCATCGCGGAACAATTCAGCATACTCCTTCATCATACAGCCGCAGCCAGCTGCGTTTACAACAATGGTATCGGCATCTTTAAAAGCCTCTATATTCTGCTTTGCAAGTTTTCTTCCTGTGTCACGGTCGCCAGCGTGTACATGCAAGGCTCCACAGCATGTCTGGTTTTTCGGTATCGTAACGTCATTTCCATTTCGGGTTAAAACGTTAATGGTTGCATCATTGATGTCACTGAACATAACATCCATTACACAGCCTGTCATAAAAGCAACTTCATTCTTTGTTTCTCCCTTAGCTTTAATAACCTCTGCATTTTTGTATTTCTTGCGCACCGGCTGCCCTACTTCCGGCATGATTGATTCCATGTCAACTAAATGCTGCGGCATGACATTGAGAAGACCTGTCTTGCGGACTGCCTTTTGTATTCCGCTTTTTTGATAAAATCTCAACAGGCTTCCCAAAGTATTTAGGCGATCCTGATGCGGAAAAAGTCCCTGTAAGAAGAATTTGCTTACCGTTCCCTTTATGCCCGTTAACGGCATAGCCTGGCGGACTTGTCCGCGGGCTTCTTCAATTAGCCCGCCCACATCTACATCCGCCGGACAAGCAGTTGTACATGCTCGGCAATCAAGACAGGCAAATACCGGATCCATAAACTGCTCATTGACTTTGAGCTTACCCTCTGCGACGGATTTAATTAAATGAACGCGTCCCCGCGGGGAATGCTGTTCCTGCCCTGTTATTTCGTATGTAGGGCAAGATTCCAGACACATGCCGCAGTGTACGCAATCCGCCCACTTATTTTCATCGGGGGCATCCTTCCATAAGTAGTTACTCAGGCTATTCGTGGTAGTTGCACATGAAGGATCTGCTTTTAAATCCACTTCTCTTACACTCACTCCTATATCCCTCCCACAAACCGTTTTTCGTTAAGTACGCCGTTCGGATCTACTTTCTCCTTAATTCCCTGCATTAGAAAGAAGTGTGAGGGCTTACCGCCCCAAACATCAACTTTACTTCGCAGTGTAAACGGCAAATGCTTCACTACTGCATATCCTCCAAGCTGCACAGCTGAATCCCGCAGCTGCTGAATGGCTGACACAACATCTTCACTGGCTCCTTTCAGATTGACCTGGCACAATCCATGTCCCAGTCCACCGTGAGCTTCAGCCACAAGATTATGTGAATCCTTTAATGTTTGGGACTCTTGAATAACCTTAATGACATCCATGTTCACAACACCGATTTTGAGAGAAGCTTCTGTTTCTTTGTTCACTGTGGTTTCTGCACCGCTCGGTCCAATTTTATAAAATTGCTCCCAAAATCCCCGGGCATCCTGTTGCTGAAGAATTGCCAAGTCTGTATGAACAGGCTGGTTTTTCTTAATAAATTCTTCTTGATAATGAACAGAGCTTTCCACATCTTCGAAGGCTATTGCCAAAGTATAGCCATTCTTCCCTATTAATCTCTCTGATAAGGAAGGGCTAAGCAATTCCATTGAAACAGGCTCCAGCATGGAATCCAAAAGACTAGTGGCAAAGGTACGTACTTGTTCGGAATTAGTTTCAGGGAAGGTTAGTAAAACAAGGCTTTCAAACTTTGCCAGCGGCCGGAGCTTTAGTGTAACTTCTGAAATTACTCCAAGCGTTCCCATCGCACCGATAAAGAGCTTATTCATATCATAACCCGCAACATTCTTTACCGTTCTGCCCCCTGCCCGGATAATCGTTCCGTCAGGATAGATCATGCGAAGACCGATCACAACATCCCTTGCTGATCCATAACCGAGCCGCTTTGGCCCACTATCATTAGCCGCAATAACACCGCCAATCGTTGCATATTCCGGCCATGCAGGATCAAGTGAAATTTTCTGGCTGTGCTGTGCTAAATAAGCTGCCAGCTCTTTAAATGGAGTTCCTGCTTTAACTGTAACGGTCATATCACCGACTGTATGCTCTACAATTCCCTGGTAATTTGCTAAAGAAAGCAAAATATCAGCTGTTTCAGTCAGTCCGCCATATCCTCTCTTCGTTCCGCCAGCCATTACCGTAACTTTTTCTCCCGTATCGTTTGCATACCTTAACACGTTGGCGATTTCTTCTTCTGTTTTTGGAAAAACTGTTACACGTCCATTATTACCAAGGGGATGCAGTAGTTCTTCTATGAGAATTTGATCCTCAGGTAAAATATCTTTAATACTCCATTGATTTGTTGCTTCTATCAATTCAAGCACCTCCTATTGTTTCGTAATAAGAAACACCGTTTCCTATAGTTACGAAAAAAACACTTTTCTTTTCATTATTACTTCCTGAATTCATAAAAAATTACTGTAAGACATCACTCTTCAGAAGTTGTTCGACAAAATCCAGATGTGCCAGCATATTAGCTTTTGCTTCGCGTGGTTCTTTATTTCTGATTGATTCATAGATTTCTTTATGGTGAGTATCAATGGTGTCCACGATATTACTGCTATTTTGAATATATCGGTGAAAATCCATCATCACTTTTTTCATTGTTGTCGAAATAAATTTTACTAATTCTACCAAAATCTCATTTCCTGTTGCCAACGCGATTGTGCTATGAAATTGGTAGTCTGATTCCCAGCCTGAAGCTGTTTTAGCAGACAAAAGGTCGGTCATAATCTGCAGGTGTATCTCAGACCGATTTATTGCTGCCATTTCAGCCATTCCGCTTTCCAGAATCTTTCGTACTTGAAACAATTCTGAAATATCCCTGGCATTTGGGAGCAGCATAGCATTAGAAAACAATTTAGCAGAATCAAATTCACAAATATATGTTCCTTCACCCTGCCTTACATTCACAATGCCCTTGCCTTTTAAGGTGGTAATTGCATCGCGAACCGCCGAACGTCCAACTCCGAACAGCTCACATAGTTCACGTACGGAGGGAAGCTTTTCACCCGGCTTGAAAGTACCGGAAGAAATCATTTTCTCAATCTGTTCTTCAACCGTTTCGGATAATTTCTTCACAGCTATTTTCTCTACATTCACAAAAAATCCGCCTCCTCCTTTCCAGACATCACATATCCGACAAGTGAAACGCTTACATTTATTAAATCATTCTTGTTATAGAAATGCAATTTAATTATTTGAATTTATTAATTAATTTGATTAATTTAGAACTATTCAAAAATTATTGCTGCCTTATAAACAAGAAAAACCCGGCAAGAGGCTTATTTAAATCTCCTTTCCGGGTAAACTATTATTCTTTATTTTCCAGTCATTTCTATTACTTTTTGGTTAAGCGCTGCAAAGTACATTATAAAACCTTGCTCAAAAACGCCTTTGTCCGTGTTTCCTGCGGGTTCTCAAACAACTCTTCAGGCACATTTTCTTCCACAATTGGAATTTTAAAAATAACCTGTTATAGTGAGACCAGCTTCCTTACCGTTAAGCATCTTTTTAATAAATTCCAACGAAGGCTCATTAGTCTAAAAAAGGTAATTCTAATGAACTCGCGAGTTTATTCAAATCTTCAAGGACTCCATCAGACACAGGAATTCCGGAAGTCATACGTTTTTCCTCAACACCGAACTCGATTTCACCTGGAAGATAAAGATCTTCGACTCCCGGCGCCTTGATCGCGTTTTTTACATATCCTCCAAGGGTTTCACTGAGACCCTTGAACCTATCCACATCCATGAAGAAAGAAATGTCAATCGCAATCATGAGGTGTGAAATACTTTGCTTTTGGGAGAGATCGTACATGGACGGGATCATCTTTGAAAAATCCCCCCCGGAGATCACCCCTGTTAAAAGTTCCACCATAAGTGCAAGACCGAAACCTTTCGGACCTCCTACAGGAAGGACGAATCCGCCGTCAAGTACAGATGACGGATCCGTTGTGGGTGCACCGCTCTTGTCAGCTCCCCAGCCATCAGGAATAAGAACGCCCTTGTTCTTTGCGAATATTATTTTGCCAAGAGCAACGTTTGATAAGGCCATATCCAAAAGAACAGGATTTTTCCCGCTCGATGGTGCTGCTATGGCAAGCGGGTTATTCCCTAGAACCTTTTCGGCTCCACCCGTTGGAGGCATTAGGGGCGCAGTGTTGCTCATAACTATGGCAATCATATTTTTCTTTGCTGCTTTTAAGGCATAGTGGGCGGCGATTCCGAAGTGGTTTGAATTTCTCACCGAAACAGCTGATATGCCATATTCCCCTGCCTTTTCGATGGCCATGTCCATTGCTTTTGTGGCGACCACCTGGCCTGCAGAGAAATGACCATCAAGTACGGCTGTCCCCTTGTTGTCTTTTTCAACCGTTATTTCAGCCTCATTTCTAATGTAACCCTTTTGTATTCGTTGGATATAAATGGGTAGCCTCATAAGACCATGGCTGTGGATCCCTCTTGCGTCCGCTTCGATCATCGTTGTTGTGATGATTTCTGCTTCTTCTTCCGGGACACCTACTTTCATCAAAACCCTATTTGAAAAATCCCGCAACTTGGAAGCTTTATATTGCATTTTCATCCTTCTTTCTTTTCTTATGCCCTATGTATCTGGGCGGAAAAATGCCACCCAGATTCTTAAACATTTACGAAAACACCGTCGTCCTCAACAGTCACTTCGTATGTTTTCACTTTCACCTTTTCCGGTGCAAACAGAGATTTTCCTGTCTTTATGTCAAACTCCCAGCTATGCCAAGGACACCGAAGCACTTCTTTATCTTTTTCATATATATATTCGCCTACCTCATTCGCACTGCATCCCTTGTCCAACATCCCGTCGGAGAGGCATGGCCCTTTGTGCGGACAAACATCGCGAAGCGCATAAACCCCACCGCTTTCGGCACGGACTATTACAATTGCTTTTCCATTAATCGAAACTGGTATCTTCCCTGCTTTCTCCAGATCACCATACGTGCATACATGATGCTTCATCAGTTCCACCCTTTCATCCAATGTTCTATCTACAGCCGGTAGAAATTGCGAGCGTTTTCAAACAAGATTTTGTCCCGGAGCGAGTCTGGTGTTCCTGTAGGCAGTGTCCTTTCTGGGGGGTCGAAGTCCCAGTGAGGATAGTCGGAAGCATACATAATCATGTCTTCAGATCCCATCATATCTATTATGTTCATAAACTGCTTGGCAGTAAGATCATCCCAAGGCTGTGTGGTAAACCGCAAATTATCTCGGAAATAATCACTTGGCATCCGTTTTACCCAAGGAGTTTCTGCCCGCAGGGCCTTGTAGGCGGAATCCATTCTATGCATCATGAATGGAACCCACTCAAAACCTCCTTCGACAAGCGCCACCTGAAGTTCAGGAAACTTATCAAATACACCGTTAGTAATCAGGGAAATGGTTTGAGTCATATAGGCTTGAGGATGCACCGATCGCCATGCCACATAGTAGCGCAAGAAGTCGCCTCCCTGAGCGGTAATGGTTGCTGACAAGTGCATACCGATTTTCAGTCCGTGCCTGTTCGCCGCTTCAAAAATTGGGTGGTACATCGGGTCGCCCCAGGCAAAGTCGGCGATCGGAAGCATAACCTGCACCATTTGAGGATGCGAGGCCACACGGTCTATTTCCCTTACAGCAGCCATAGGATCCTGAGGAATCGTGATACTGCCCAAAAGCCTATTGTCTTTAGATAGCCAATGCTCGATGGTGTAGTCATTATAAGCGGAAGCACGGGCGGCCGCGAATTCATACCATCCTTTAGCGACGCTTGCTTCATAAAACCATCCGGTTAATACCGCATGAGTCATATTGTGTTTATCAAGCAGCTGTTCCTTTAGGAGATTATAATCAGAACCAGGAGTAGCACCATCACTAGGTCTGGTGTCCATCCTGTATTTCGTTTCTTTACGTATTTGATTAAAGGGAATAGAACGTTCAGGTACCCAGCCGTATTCAGCTATATACCTCTTCCAATGGTCAGAAAGGTAAGGAAGCAGATCCCTTGTTGATTTGATTTCATGGTGGACATCGGTATCAATGATCCCTTTTATAGTTTTTTTGTCGTTTTTTTCATTGTTCACTCTTAGATCGGTCGTCACTTTTCTTCACCTGTCCTTTACTATTCATCTATTTTAAGAATGATTTTCCCTATATTTTGGTTCTGTTCCATATACTGATGTGCCTCGTTAGCTTGTTTCCAGCTGTAAACCTTGTCAATGACTGGAACTAGTTTGCCGTTATCAAACCGTTTACCCGCAAACTCGATGAAATGTTCGTTCAAACGGATCTTATCTTCTGTCGTCCGGGACCGAAGTGTCGAACCTATGAGCGATACCCTCTTCCTCATTAGAGTACGCAGGGAAATCTTCTCGACTTCGTAGCCTCCCATTCCCCCAATAACAAGCCACCTTCCGTCCGTAGCAATACTTTCGAGGTTGGCTTCCCAGTAAGTAGCACCCACTGGGTCAAGAATAACATTCACACCATCACCGTTTGTAATGCCTCTCACCCTATCAGCGAAATTTTCTTCACGGTAATTGATCGTGTATTGGGCTCCTAACTTTCGGCAAATCTCAAGCTTCTCAGCACTTCCGGCAGTCGCAATAGCTATCGCACCAGCTTCTCTTGCAAGCTGGATAGCGGCAGTTCCCACTCCACTACCCGCCGCATGGATGAGGACGAAATCCCCTTCGGAGATGTTCCCTAATTCAAAAAGATTCAAAAAAGCGGTTAGATACGCCTCTGGAATCCCTGCTGCTTCTTCGAAGGAATAACCAATTGGAATTGGGATAGCAAGTCCTGAAGGAACCCTAGCCTTCTCAGCGTATCCCCCTCCTGGGAGAAGCGCGCAGACTCGGTCGCCCTTTTGAAATCCTCTGACGTTTTTCCCGATCCTCTCTACTACTCCAGCCATTTCAAGGCCAATTATCTCGGATTCACCTGTTGGGGGTGGATATTTTCCTTTCCTTTGAAGGATGTCTGCCCGGTTCAAAGCCGTTGCCCTTACACTGACAAGCAAATCATCATCCCCAATTTCTGGTTCCTTGTATTCGCCTAAATATAATTCACTGGAATTTTCCTCAACCAAAATGGCTCTCATCCGGCAATCACCTTTCCAAATAACTTTCATCATATAAAAAACCCAGCAACAAAGAGACATCGTCTCCTGTTACTGGGTTTCACCTACTTGTTTGAGACAGAGTTTTGGTCTGTCCCCATAGATAACCAGCGTTCTTTATTCAAATTCCTTGCTTCCTGATACCGATCAGCTGCCGAACGCAAGGCCTGGACAACAGCCCCCTGTGATGGGATCAAAACTTTCTGTTTGACCTGTTCCAACAGGGGTTGGATGCCATCATGAATATTGTACCCTTTTAATATATCCTTGAGATAAAGATTCAAGAGCTCTGTATTCACTGTAAACTCCGCCTCTTGTATCCTTCCGGTTATGACATTGATTACTAGTACAACTCCAATAGTTTTATGGGTTTCATAAATGGTTGTTCCTCTGGGACCTTGTGCAAATCCTGTAACTAGGACAGTATCCTGTGTATTCATGTAACTCCCTCTATCTGAATATTGTTATTATTAAATAATATTATAGTACAAAATAGAGAGTGCTTCAATACTTTATGCATGTTAGCCCATGAAGCGACCACCGTTTACGTCAAGTACAGCGCCCGTCATATAACCTGACTCTTCACTTGCTAGAAACGTAATTACCTTAGCCTGTTCATTATTGGTGCCAAGTCGTCTCAGTGGGATCGCATCAAGGACTTCTGTCTGTTCCCAATCTGGCATTGTGTCCCATGTCTCCTTCAGCCGATCTCCAGATAAGACCAGTCCAGGGGCTATCGCGTTCACTCGAATCCCATCAGGTCCTACTTCTTTTGCAAGGCGCCTTGTAAATCCCACAACACCTGCTTTTGCTGCAGCATAGGAAACTCCGGTAACGATGCTGGCTGTCCTGCCGCCTATAGAAGAAATGTTGATGATACTGCCGCCTCCAGAGGCCCTCATGTGCGGAACCGCTGCTTGGGAAGCGAGAAAAGTACCTTTAAGATTTACATCAAGTACAAGGTCCCAGTGTTCCTCACTGATGTCCTCTAATTTCTTTGGTGTACGGAGAGCACCGCCCGCATTGTTTACTAGAATATCAAGACGCCCTACCCTATCAACAATGTAACCCATCATATTTAAAACTTGCTGTTTATTTGTTACATCTGCGACAAAACCGTCAACTTTGCCGCCTATCTCTCGAAGTTGTTCGACTGCCTCATGAACAGACTGTTCGTCGACGTCATTGATAAATACGGTGGCGCCTTCCTTTACCATTTCTGATGCCATTGTATATCCCAGTCCACGGGCTGAACCAGTGATCAGCGCAATTTTCCCTTGCAATTTCACCACATATTCCCCCTATATTTCAATATCGGTTCCCAATAGTTCCTTCTTATTTTTCACTCCGGCGAGGATCGTCCCTACCAAAATAAGAGCGGTCAGCACCAGTAGCACCGCTGAAATAGGTCTCGCGAAGAAGATAGATGCGCTCCCATTTGAAATTGCAAGTGACTGAAGAAGTGAACTTTCAAGCTGACTTCCAAGGACAAGGGTCAGGACCGTTGCAGCTATTGGGATTTCCAATTTTTTCATCAGGTAGCCAATGAATCCGAATAGAATCATAATCCCGATATCAAATACAGAGTTTTTAACAGTATAAGCACCCACCATTGTAAAAATCATGATAAGCGGGAGAAGAATCTTGTATGGAACCTGAGCCACTTTCCCCCAAATGTTCGCAAGTGGAAGATTCATGACGAGCAAAATAATGTTCCCAATGAACATGCTGGCAATGACCGCCCAAGCAAAGTCCGCATTCTCCCTAAACATCTTAGGCCCTGGCTGTAGTCCGTGCATGATAAAAGCGCCCAAAATGACGGCTACTGTCGGAGAGCTTGGAAGACCGAGAGTGAACAGAGGGATTAAGGAACTTCCGCTTGTCGCATTATTCGCAGATTCCGGACCAGCCACCCCTTCAATTGCTCCATTGCCGAATCGGTCCGGGTTCTTTGATACTTTCTTTTCGATCGAATAGGAAGCAAGGGACGATAGAACCGCGTTCGCTCCTGGGACAAGTCCAATTAAAAAACCGATACCAGTACCCCGCCCGATTGATTTCATGGCAGGTGCCCATTCATCCTTCCTTGGGAAAAGCCCTTTCACTTTCGCCGGCTTATCCGCCTTATGCTGGTTGTCGGCATTGAACAGGATCTCAGATATCCCGAAAAGCCCCATTGCAACGATCACAAAATCAATTCCGCCGAAAAATTCAGGGAGCCCAAACGTGAAACGGGTGCTTCCTGAAATCGGGTCAATTCCTATGAAGGACAGGAGAAGTCCAAAAATCGCTGCAATAAACCCTTTGATAAGGCTTTTCCCCATCAATCCTACAAGCATCATTAGCCCCAGGAGCATCAGAGAGAAAAACTCAGGAGGACCGAACCGCAAAGCAAAATCCGCAAGTGGCGGACCGATAAATGTCAAGCCGATAAGGGCTACGATTCCCCCAACGAAAGATCCGATGGCAGATACGCCGAGCGCCACTCCTGCCCTACCCTGTTTCGCAAGCTGGTGACCATCAATACATGTGATGACCGATGCGGCCTCTCCCGGAATATTAATAAGGACACTCGTTATCGTTCCTCCGTACATCGCCCCATAATATATCCCGGACAGCATTATGATCGCTGATGTCGGTTCCATACCGTATGTAAGAGGGATAAGAATGGCTGTCCCAGCGACAGGACCAAGGCCTGGCATTACACCTACAAACATGCCAACCGATACACCAAGTATACAAAACAAGAGGTTCTTCCAGGTCAGAGCCTGGACAAAACCATTCATTAACAAGTCCAATGTTTCCAAGATGTCACCCCTTTACCAGCCTAATGCGTTTACCGGCAATGGAATTGCCAGCAGTTTTGCAAAAATGAAGAAAACGACTGCCGTAATCCCGATACTGATCCAGATACTGTGGTACCATTTGAAGGTTCGGAACAATAGCAAGATCAGTGAAAGGGTGCCGGCGATGACGAATCCGGTCCTCTCAAGCAGCAGGACGAACAGGATCATACTCAAAATAATGAACAGGAAATCATGCAGTGAACGTCCCTTTGGGAAGATGTCCCTAATATGTATATCTTCTTTTAAACTCAAAACAAAATAAAATATTGATAAAACCAGAAGAATCACACTAAGCCAAAGCGGGAAAAATCCCGGGCCGAACCCAAGAGGACCTTCATAATCCACTTTCATAGATTGATATAGAAATATTCCAGAGAAAAGCATGACCACTATACTTGACCAAACTCCTGCTTTTCGCATGATGCCACCCCTTTATAATAAAGGCAAAGGCACCATTATGCAGGATGCCTTTCCTTCACATCTATCATTTTATGCCAATAGCTTTCAGAACCTCACCATTTACTTTGTAATCGTTATCTATGATCGATTGGAAATCTTCCGTACTCTTGTAGACAGGATCTGCTCCGATTTTATTAAATGCCTCAATTACCGAAGGATCCTCAAGCCCTTTCTTAAAAGCATCGTGAAGGATGGTGACTACTTCGTCCGGAACAGAAGAAGGTGCAACAATACCAGTCCATACATCCGGTTCCACATCAATGTCCTTCTCAGTCAGTAAAGGGACATCTTTCAACTCGTCAGGCTTGAACGTCCCTGAAATCCAAATAGGGCGAAGTGTTCCTTCCTGAATATGCGGAAGCCCTTCTGTGGTCTGAACAAGCGCACCTTCGATATTCCCGCCAAGAAGCGCTGTAAGCGCAGGAGCTCCGCCTTTAAAAGGAACGTGCTTCGTTTTTAAACCTGTCTTTACTTGAACGTTTTCCATAGTAATATGCTGAGTGAGACCGGCACCGCTTGTCCCGTACGTAAACTTTCCGGGATTAGATTTCACATACTCCATCCAATCGTCAAAGTTCTTTATTTTGCTGTCTGCCTTAACCACAAGCACGTTCGGGGTCGCAACAACCTGGATAACCGGCTTGAAGTCCTCAGGCTTGTAAGCAACTTCTTTGCTATGAGTCTTAATCGTGATAGGGCCGCTTGTTGCCATCCCAATTGTGTACCCGTCGCCTTTAGCTTGTACAACGTCACTCATTCCAATTGTTCCGGCGCCTCCATCCTTATTGATAATGGTGACAGACTGCTCGTTCGGAAGATACTTGTTGGCAACAGCTGCCAATGCTCTTGCGGCGCTATCCGTCGTTCCGCCCGGAGAGAA
This sequence comes from Peribacillus saganii, assembly GCF_003429095.1. Taxonomy (GTDB): domain Bacteria; phylum Bacillota; class Bacilli; order Bacillales; family DSM-1321; genus Peribacillus; species Peribacillus saganii. The sequence goes on along the minus strand of NZ_QVTE01000008.1, from coordinate 11,407 downwards.
TGGGACAATCATTTGGACTGGTTTTGTCGGAAAATCAACTTTTGCTTCATTCTTGCCGCTGGCAGCACTAGAAGCTCCTTGTTTCTCCCCGCCTCCGCAAGCTGCCAGGCTGAGTGTCAAAATGCCGACGATAGCCGCTTTGGAAAACAACTTAAACTTGTTCATTTAAACTCCCCCTTATGTTTATTATTTGTTTTCTACTGCAATCTTTTTCTTAACGGTGACAGGGTTTGAGAGTATGCCAATGCCTTCTATTTCAACTTCTACCGTGTCTCCGTCATAGAGTGGTGAGACTCCGGATGGTGTTCCTGTGATGATCACATCTCCTACCTCTAGTCTCATCACATGAGATACAAATGAAATGATTTCGGAAGTAGAAAAGATCATGTCATTCGTATTTGAATCCTGTCTTGTTTCTCCGTTGACTCTTACCATTATCGGGCGGTTATCCGGATTAATGTCAGTAGCTATCACCGGCCCCAGCGGTTTGTACGTTGCAAAGCTTTTTGCCCTTGTAAATTGACCGTCAAGCTTTTGAAGTGCCCTGTCTGAGATATCGTTACAGACCGTATAACCGAATACATAATCGAGCGCTTCATCAACAGATACATCCTCCGCGGTCTTTCCAATAACAATTGCAAGTTCTCCTTCGTGATCGTTACGGTTATCTGGATTAACCAGTTCAACCTTTTCATCAGGATCGACGATTGCAGTCGGTGAAACCAAAAACATCATCGGCTCAGTTGGAAGGGGCTTATTTACTTCCTCTGCATGTTTTTTATAGTTGAGCCCGATAGCCACAATCTTACCTGGTTTAACAGGTGCGAGAAGTTTCGCATTTGAAAGCGGGATTCTTTCTTCTGTTATCGAGTATGTTTCGAATATACTACCTTCGATCCTGATAATATCTTCTCCTTGAACAATCCCGTAAGATTTGAAACCGCTTTCTAAAAATCGTACAAATTTCACTTTGTTTCCCCCTTGTCCTTAAAAAAATCCAATAAAAAAACCCAATGACAAACAACCCATTTTTACGGGTATGTATGCCGCTGAGTTATATCTATGAATTGAGAAACTATTTATGGTAGCTCCCCAATAGATATTCAGCTATCAATATTTTTTGAATATTATAATTATCTGAATTCTATCATTAATTAACAATATTGTCAATATGCCAATGTTGTTTACGGATCAAAGAAAGCACTAATCCATAGAGCAAACTTGTTCTCTCAGCAATAGTATCCTTCCATAGAAATTCTTCAGGAGAATGAGCATAACCGCCGACAACACCTAAACCATCCAGCACCGGTACTCCCCTGCTGGCAGCGTAATTACCGTCAGATCCACCGCCAGTCATTACTTCAGATAAAGTGAGCCCAATTTCTTCTGCAACTGCACAAGCCAAATTAAAAAGGACACCGGTTTTATCAGTCCGGATCATAGGAGGACGATAAATAGAACCTTCCACACTCAGTGAGGTTTTCGGATTGTTGACAGTAAGACTTTTGAATGCATTTTCAATCCTCTCCGCCTCTGAAGGGATCAGCACCCTCACATCTACTTCTGCCACAGCATGTTCTGCCACTACATTGAATAGGGTTCCTCCTCTGATTTCACCCGTGTTGATAGACGTGCCTTTAGAAGAGTCGGCAAGTGCAGCAATTTTACTAATCTGATAGACCAATTCTTCGATTGCATTTGCTCCTTCTTCTGGATTTACTCCGGCATGGGCAGAGATCCCCTTAACCTCAATTCGAAATTTCCCTCCCCCCTTCCTCGAAGTCTTTAGGGCTCCATCTCCTCCAGTAGGCTCTAGAACAAGAATCACTTCACTTTTATCAGCTTCCCTGTAGACATGATGTTTTCCGGAGGGGCTTCCGATTTCTTCATCGGATGTAAGAAGCCAGACAATTCTGACATCATCTCCTGGTCCCTTATTTTCCCTTAATAATTTGAAAAGATGGTACATCATCACATACGATACCTTCATATCGTATACACCTGGTCCTGACACTTTATTTCCATCCAATCTGAAGGGCATTATTTCTAATGTCCCCCTTGGGTAGACGGTGTCAAGGTGGGAAAGAATAGTGATCTGGCGATTCCCTTCACCATATGTAATTCTAAGATGGTTTCCGAGTGTCTCCTCCTGTAACTCCTCAATTGAAACCGGCAATTCCTGAAATATGTTGGTGATCACCCGACACAGGTTGTCTATTCCTTGCTTGTCGTAGGAAAAACTCTCAATTTCAACAAACCGCTTTAGAAGCTTGATGGAATCCTCTTCCTGTGTCATTAATTTCTGTTGGATATCTTTTAAATTCATATCGTCACCTTCCATTCATATTCTGCCTTTTTTCCTTTGAGGACATTTAATATATTCCTAGCTGTAATCATCCCGACTTCCTCCAGGGCATCCACTGTGTAACCGGCCATGTGAGGGGTAGCGATAAAATTGTGTAGTTCAAGAAGAGGGGAACCTCCAAATGGTTCTCTTTCAAATACATCCAGGCCTGCACCGGCAATCTCTCCGTTCTTAAGGGCCTCATAAAGTTCATTCTCATTGATGATTCCTCCTCTTGCCGTGTTGACTATAAACGCATTTTGCTTCATCATTCCAAATTGGAGCTTCCCGAACATCCCTCTTGAATGTTCATTTAGGTCCGTATGGATCGTGATGAAATCGGAACTTTTCAAAAGCTCTTCAAACTCTGCATATTGAACACCCGATTGCAATAATTCGGGGTCCTGGTATGGATCGAAAGCGAGGATTTTCATATCAAATCCGCGGGCCCTCCTGATAACTTCCTTTCCTATCCTGCCAGTACCGATGACTCCAAGGGTCTTTCCATATAATTCGAACCCTACAACTCTTGGCCATTCACCTTCCAGCACCCTTCTGTTTGACCATGGAACTTCACGTGCCAAGGAAAGGAGGAGACCAAAAGCAAGATCGGCCACAGCGTGCCGATTTGCGCCGGGAGCAAATGCCACAGGAATGTTTCGATCTGATGCTGCAATGAGGTCGATGTTGTCGACGCCAGCACCATGCTTTGCGATGACTTTCAGGTTCTTTGCACCTTCAATTATTCGTTTTGTGATTTTCTCCACACCAACAATCAGGGCATCTGCATCCTTCAAGGCAGTTGCTAGCGTCTCCTCTCTATTCGCAGTGATTGGATCAAGAATCGTTATTTCACAATGTTCATTCTCAAGGTATGTAACTGGAAGTTTTGAATATTTCCCAAACGTAGGGGATGATGATACCACCTTAAACATAATGTTTCCTCCTTTTAAATGCCTGCAATTTTCAAATAAAACGGAATGATTAGAAGCATGACGATTGAATACTTGAAATTCCAGCGAACAGAAACTTCGAACAGTTCTACGTTCATGAGTCCGGCCAACAGGTTATTCACCGCAGTTGCTGGGCTAACCGTATTGGATATTCCCCAGCTGGTTAGAAGGAGAATTGCAAAAAACTCGTGCGAGAATCCAAGTTTGAAAGGGTCGATGCTTGTTGCAACAATGGTTACAACGACGATGGGATGAAGGCCCAGGACAGCCGAAAAAACAATGGAAAACGCAATCACGTAAGCGATTCCAATATTGAAATTTGAAAAAGCACCGTTCAGGCCTTCCACAACATAAGCGCTCCAGCCACTCTTGATGAAAGCACCGCTGAAAAATCCTGCAATCAAAAACAAGACGATTTCTTTTTTCATCCTTGGAATCCCGGTGAATACATGGTTTTTAAACTCTTGTCTATACTCGTTTATCTTCCTATTTAAAAGGCACCATATAAACGGAAAGACCACCGAGAGCACACAGATGATAAATGTCATGCTTGATGATGTCCACTTTTCTGCCAAAAGAACTCCTGACACCATGAAAATGAGGAGGGCAAATAATTCAACAACTTTTCGCTTTGCATATTTCAGCTCGGCTTCCCCAACGTGAACCTCATTTTTTCTTCTGGGTGTTTCTATCCTATATGGTTTTTCAAACAGGTAACTGACCAGGATCGCAATGAGGCTGAGTCCCAAAGAATATAGCAGCAAATCACCCCATTTTACAGGCAGAGAACTTAAGATGAGAGCCATGGCAGAGAAATAAGGCGACCAGAATATGGTGCTGACAAACCCACGGTTGATGCTCGCTGCGACAAGTCTATTATTTCTGATATCAGATGCCTTCGACAATTCATGGACTATTGATATCGCTCCGATGTTCAGAACAACACCCAAAATATGGGAAATAAAATTCGACCCCACAAACAGGAAACTTGGACTGTTCATCTTCTTGGCCAGGACAACTTTCAAGGCTTCAACGTATCCTCCTGTTCTTACCGGAATCCCGAGCAGTGGGGTGAATAAGAAGATAGCAACAAGAGTCAGGTTGATTCTCGCAGCTTTCAGCCACTCACCCAGTGTGGCTCCGTAAACCAGCATGAGGATAATACCGGCTGCTAAAAGGATGATACTGATGATCATTAGAGAACCTCTGATACGTGGAAGTATCCACAAAATGACGCCTATGATTACGAGGGACACCAACATTTTCACCGCTTCGACTTGAACTATTTCGAGGCATAAGTATCCAACAGCAAGGAGACTGATGATAATTCCCTGGGTACCTTCCATTTTGGCAATCGACTTCTGGATGGGTGTATTCACTATCTTCTCCTTTCTTCAGGCATTAAAAAAACCCAGTCCTCTTGTATAGGACTGAGTTTTTACTGCATGACAAGGCTTTATGAGAGCCTTCCCGATAGAAACCCAAATCATTCTAAATCTATTATAATAAAGGATTTAGAAGATTTCAACAATTTAAATCAAGCTTTATAACCTATATAATATTCGTTTTCAACGACTTGACAGATTAAATATTTATATTCATCACTCACATCACATGCTAGATCATCTGCACGCCTGCCATAGACTTACACATGAGGCTGTTTTTTTGATCGGCAGTTACTCACCCCCATTTCCAGGATGAGTTCCCGCTAAATAGCAGCCCATTTCTGCCTCTCTGATATGACAAATCAGTAATTGCAACGGAATTATCGTTGCATTGGAAAGTGGAATAAAAAACAAGGTATTATACCTCTTCCATACAACCTTTTTAGTATATTGTAATCCTTAAAGTACTCCAGAGAGGATTATAAATGCAGGAATCCATTTATTAAAAACTCAAAAGTATATCAACCAAATATAGAAAAAACTTTCTATTCTTCATGCATATGATTTTTTAATCTTCGAACCAATGTAGGCTGGCTCATCTCTAAATATTTAGCAGCTTTCCTTGTGGTTTTGTATTTATGTAAGGCTTTTTTAATAAAATGTTGTTCAACTTCTTTTAAGATATTTTGCAGATCCCATTGCTGATCATTTTCCCATTTACTTATTCTATTAATCAGATATTCTTCTTCTGATTCTTCAATTTTTACAGTCCCCATCTCATTATCCCAATTATTTATGTATGCTGGATTACCAAACAAATTGCCTAACAAATCGTAGGCATCCATTACCCGGATTTGCTGGTCGTTTGTTAAAACAATCAACCTTTCTATGACATTTTGCAGTTGACGTACATTGCCAGGCCACTCGTAACTACACAATAGATTCATTGTTTTTGCATCTATTTTTTTCTCCAAGTTATATTGTGAGTTAAACTTATCTATAAAATATTGGGCCAGAAAAGGGATGTCTTCTTCCCGTTCTCTTAAAGGAGGGACAATTATGTTAATTACATTCAAACGATAATAGAGATCCTCTCTAAATTCGCCTTTGTTAACCATTTGAAAAAGATCTCGGTTCGTAGCAGCGATCAAACGAAAATTTATCGAGATCGTTTTGGTTCCGCCTACACGCTGGATTGTCTTATCTTGGATAACTTGAAGAAGCTTGGCTTGTAAAGAGTGAGGCATTTCCCCTATCTCATCTAAAAAAATTGTTCCATTATTAGCTAATTCGAAGTAACCGGGTTTTCCTCCCTTTTTTGCTCCTGTGAAAGCTCCCGTTTCATAACCGAACAGTTCGGATTCCAATAAATTTTCTGGTATTGCTCCACAATTAACTTTAATAAAAGGACCAGTATTTCTTAAACTTAAGCTATGTACAGATTTTGCAATTACTTCTTTTCCTGTTCCAGATTCACCAGTTATTAAAACATTCGAGTCAAATACAGCAACACGGTGAAGCAGGGAAATAATATTCTTCATCTTTTTGCTATGTGCAATAAATCCATCGATCACTGTTTCTTTTTTTCTTAATTCCCAAAGTTCACTTTCATACCTTTGCACTTTTCCTTCTTGTTCCTTTAATTGAACTCTCAGTTTCGAAAGTTCAGTAACATCTCTAGAATTGCAAATTACTCTAGTTATTTTGCCATTTTCATTGTAAATAGGATTCCCTGTGGTTAACAATACTTTGCCAGTTCTTGTTTCTTGATATATCGTAACTGGACCTTTTTCTTCAAGAACCTTGAGTATCACCGATGGTTTAAAAATGCCTGCTTTTTCTAATTCAGTGCAATTTCTCCCTAATAATTCTTCAGAGCTTATTCCAAAATGTCTCTCACTTCCTGGACTAACTCTTATCGTATTCCCCTCGCCATCAGCCACCAAAATACCATCATGCGAATTATAAATAATAGATTCTAACTCTGAATTTGTTTCTAACAGATTCTTCCAGTCTCTAACGTCCTGAAATATACATAGGATTGATTCGTAATCAAAGGAGTCCACAGTAATTGTTATATTATCAAGAACTTTAAAAGATTGTGGCAGACTGCTGAGATCCTTGTTTAATATAGTGGATATTCCTATTTGCTCTAATATTTCTTCAACTTGGGGTGCACAATAAGTCAATCTACCATTTCTTAAAATAGCATAACCAAATAAGTTGCCAGGTTGAAACATAGCTTAGCTAATCCCCCATTCGATTGAAATTTCCTTTTATTTGATTCAATTTTAAATCACCCTTCAACTAAAAATCAACGAGGAATAAATCCTGTTAATAGTGATTCAAGTTTAAATCAATGCCATATAAACAACCGGTAAATATTTGGTGCTTTCAAGAAGTTTAATAAGAAAATTCGTCATAGTTTATCAAAACAAAAAAAACATGCTTGATAACATTACATAAAATGTTAACAAAGCATGTTTTAAAGATTGATAACCCCAAAATCAATATGACGTTGTTATGATCATTCCACTGCAGCAGTCAGTAGAATTGTATTTGAAAATCAGTTACACAAGTATCTCCTGTTTTTCTGCTGCTGACCTTTTTTCAAAGTCTTGTAGTTTGCTCTCCAACGCTTCAATTTTATCAATAAGTTCTTTGTTTGTTGAGTCAGATGTCCTTTTTATAGGGGATCTTTCTACATGATTTATATTCATGCTGATAGTTTCCCACGCTGAATCTCTTCCTGTAGTATCAATTGTAGCTTTTCTTAATGGTATTAAATCTAAATCAATCTCTCCATAAACTATGCCTTCTTGGTCATAAAGAGGGCCTCCAATATATTCCCCTGCAGGGTTAATAATTCCGCTGCCCCCGAAGAATGACCAGTTTGAATTTCCTAGATCAATATTTTGAGAAACACTTTGTGGTATGTACATAGATGAAACAATTACGAAAGATTGCCCCTCAAGCGCCATCGTTCTTGATGCAGCATCAATTACGTGCTTATTCGTTCTTCCATTAACAACATCCGGCCAACCTGGCCATGCTGCACAGTGAATTTGCTCTCCCTGCCCTATTAGTGAATACTTTAAAAGAGGCTGCAGATGTTCATAGCAGATTAGACCGCCTAGTCTGCCAATCTCTGTGTCATATACATTTAATCCACTTGCATCTCCGCGTGCATGAAACAGTTTTTCACGCATCGTAGGAAAAAGCTTGCGATGTTTACCAATTACGTTCCCTTCCGGACCAATAAAAACTAAAGAGTTATATAATACACCTACATATTTCTCTTCAATTTCGTTTACCCCGACTACTACATACACACCCTTTTCTTTCGCAACTCGCCCTATTTTATCAGTCTCAGGTCCAGGCACAAGAATGGAATTATAGGTAAAATCCCTTAAGTGCAGTTCCCAGGCACTTGAATCATTTAGATCCAGAGTCCAGTTAGGAAAAGAAGGAATGAAACACTCAGGAAAAACTATTAGTTTCGCTCCTTTATCAGCTGCTTCGGAAACAATTTCACAGACTAAATCGACTGTTTTTTCTTTGTTAAAAGGAAGAATTGGAGATACTTGAACGGCTGCTGCAGTGAATTGACGCATTGTTTTCATGAATACCTCTCCTTAATAAAATTGTTTATTGCTACAGAGGTGCGGGATTGTCTGGCTGAAGTTAATATCCATTGCTCTTTGTAGCTATAAAACTAATAATGCAAGAATCGTGCCATATTATTTTCTGTTGATTCTGTTTCATTTATAACGCCTCATTCCAGAAAAAGCGGTTAAGATGGTTAGTTTTTATAAATAAAAAGTTTAAATTTGATTCATTAATGAATCAAAAAAAGTTATAAACCTTGATTTAGATTTAAATACAAATCAAATATTAACAAAAAATTCATTATATATTAACAATTCTGAGTTGGCACAATAATTGCATGATATATTAATAGGCACTATTTATTAAGACAATTTAAAAATTATTGTGAGGAGGTTTGTTATTTTTCAGATTATGCTTTACAGGCATCTGGAAACGGTTACGATTAAATCATTGAAAGTTTTTCTCTGGATTATAATCGATAAACTTTTCTATCATTCTCCGTACAAGGTTTCAGACAAAACTACTATTAAAATGCAAAAATAACTGTCAGAAGGAGAAAAACATGAGTAAAGCTAAGAATAATAAAGCAACAGACAATCAGAAAGCTAAAAGTAGTTTATGGGCCGCTTTTTTAGGATTCTTCGTCGATATGTTTGACGTATATCTTCCTATTGTTGCATTAGGTCCTGCAATGGTTTACTTTCAACCTAAAGATCTTCCCGCTACCGTAACTGTTACGATTTATTACGTTGTTTTTGCCATCTCGCTAATTGGCCGGCCACTGGGAGCCGCCATTTTCGGACATTATGCAGATAAAATCGGGCGCAAAAAAACAACTTTAATTTCGATTGCAGGGTTTGGCGTAGGAACTCTATTAATTGGATTACTTCCTGGATACGAACAGATTGGCATATGGGCTATTGTGTTACTTATCCTTCTTAGGTTTGTCGATGGTATATTCCTTGGTGGAGAGTACACCGCCGCAAGTCCACTTGCAATGGAAAACAGCCCTCATGAAAAACGAGGCTTATATAGCGGAATAATTCTTGCAGGCTTTCCAGCTGCATATGTATCCATTTCACTTGTTACTGCAACAGTAATGTTCTTTGTCCCTATCGGTGATGCATCATCTCCTTATGTTATGTGGGGATGGAGAATTCCATTTTTTATCGGTGCTCTGCTCGCGTTTGCTTATGTAATATATTTCAGTAAGCATGCTTCGGAATCAGATTTGTGGCTTGAAGGACAGAATGAAAATGCTGATAATAAAGTAAATGCAGCAAAAGAAGCTTCTCCATTAAAAGAGCTGTTTAAAGGGGAAAGTGGCCGTAACTTTTTACAAGTATTTGTTTTGATGAGTGGAATCTGGTTTACATTTAATTCAATCGCTAGTGCTTTGCCTGGAATTTTAACAAACTACTTAAAAATATCTGGAACTACTGTAACAAGTGGTCTCCTTATAATAAATGTGATTCTAATCTTCACATATATATTGGGTGGAATGATCAGTCAAAAAGTGGGTAGGAAACCCTTTCTTGTGACCATGGGACTAATAACCACTGTTATTGGAACGGTATTATACTTTAATGTCATACGCTTAGCAGTTGACAATATTGTTTTAGCCTTAACAATAGCAGGGATAATGCAAGTTCTCTGTATGTCAGTATGGGGAGCCGTCACTGCCTATATCACTGAGAGATTTAAAACCGGTGTTCGGGCATCAGGATTTGGACTTGGATACAGTTTAGCTGTAATTATTCCTTCCTGCTATTCATTTATCATGCTCGGACTCGCAAATTTTATGCCTTATCAGTACACTCCAGTAGTATTATTGGGTGTGGGTGGAATTTTAACAGTAATTGGTGCCGCATGGGGACCTGAAACAAGGGATGTATTGTTCCATGAAGAAGGTTCAACGTCTATTGATCAAAAAAAGCTTCACGCCTAACAAGAAAAGCGGAAGCGCCCTGACTAAGGAACTTCGACGCCGGCACTTAACAAATCTAACGCTTTGTTAAGTGCGATGCATCGCTGTCGTAGCATTCCTTGTCCTGGTCGCTGGAGTGGAGCTAGACATCTGAATTTGTTAAAAAGTTATACATATATTATTAAAAGCCTCAGAAAAGTTTCTGAGGCTCTTAACAATAAATCTAATATTTTTCTCTTTCAACTGAAATTCTTCCAACGCTCATCGTTCCTTGTAACAATCATATCCTTTTGTATGATCAGGATTTGCTACTTTGATAAAACTTGATCATGCCCCGTTGCAGCAGTTAAGCATTGATGAATTCATTTAACTATTAAACTACAAAAACCAAGTCATAGTGGATATGAAAACAGTCATAAAATGTATATTTTTCGAGCAAATTTACATTTTAGAAGGGGCTGATTGCAAGGACCTGTTCTTTTCAGCAGGCTGGTACTTCCTCATATGACCGGAACGCAGCACTTCTCTGAGATAAGGGTCTCCATAAAGATTGGTTTTCTTAAGCAGTTCCATTAAATATGTAATATCGTCCATAGCCCTGTGTGATTGGTAGCTTGTAATATTATGTGATTCCAAGAGTGTCAGCAGCTTACTATTTGGAAACCCATAGCTTTTCCATGGAATGCTTTTCATAGTACAATACCACCTAAGTTCATTTACTTCAGGATACATATAGTATAAAAAGCTGCGGTCAAATGAAGCATTATGGGCAAAAACGGTGTCTGTTCTGTTAAAGAATGTTTTTATTTTTACATCATAAAAGCTCTTTCCTGCCACCGATTCATACGGAATGCCGTGGATTCGAAATGCATTGCTGTAATTCCTCTTTGCTGAGAGGGAGATGGGTTCACGCAAATAGGATTCTTCATCGACTATATCAACAATTTCACCAGTTTCCTCATTGTAGGAAAACAGCTTCAGCGCCAATTCAACGATTTCATCCGTTTTTGGACTCAGCCCAGTCGTCTCAACATCCACTAATAATCCTAATTTCGTTTGATTATTCAAAATTACACCCCTATTAAATTTTGCTAAGGATAGCATAACAGAAAACCATTAATCTCGTCACAGATAGAGTAATTTTCAATCAAGTAGGAGGGGGTGACTAACCCCCGTCCTCTCACACCAC
>NZ_QVTE01000079.1 GCF_003429095.1 Peribacillus saganii | reverse complement strand
ATTACTTGTTCAACCAACGGCTCAAAGATATGGCTGTCATGTGTATGGCCGGGTGTCACAGTCGTTCCCAGGACAGATCCATTGCGGTCGGAGGCCGCATGAAAGGAGTATGCACTCCTTTGATTCTTCCTTGTCGAACTTATCAGGAGGAAAAGGTCTTTTTCCGTGATCTTCCCGGTCTTGATTGATTTCCTCCTGGAGCTTCTCCTGATAGGCACATGTTTCCTTACGGACCACTTTCTTGGCAAACTTATGCTTATTCGCACTTGCCTTTACGTGTGTTGAATCACAAGAAAACGTGCTCAGCACTGATCAGCTTCTTGTCGGCTGCCGTCTTAAGGATTCGGTAGAAAATCTGTTCAAACATTTCTGTATCTTTAAAATGGCGCTCATAGTTCTTGCCGAAAGTGGAGAAATGGGGCATCTTGTCATGGAACCCATAGCTCAGAAACCACCGGTAGGCCATATTGGTTTCCGTCTCCTTGATTGTCTGTCGCATAGAGCGAATGCCAAATGTATATTGAATGAAAGTGAGTTTATTCAGGATAACAGGGTCAATGCTGGGCGGCCCACTTCCGAATAGACATCCTTCACCAAGTCATAGATAAATGAGAAGTCAAGGGCTGCTTCCATCTTACGGACCAAATGGTCCTGTGGGACAAGCTGGTCTAAAGTAACCATCTCTAATTGATCTCGCTGGATAGGATTGTTTTTCGAAAGCATCTTCGTCACCTCAATCATTTTATGTATCAATTTTAAAATAGATTTTAGGAACGTTCCATAGTAAACGTTTAAAAGCCTGTTGATTGGAGTGGAAGGCGCGAAGACTCCTGCGGGAGCAGCGGGACAGGTGAGACCCCGCAGGAGCATTTTGCGACGAGGAGGCTCACCGCCCGCCCCGCGGAAAGCGAAGCGCCTGGAACGGAAATCAACAGACCCCATTAACAGGCCAAATAAAAAAAAACTGCATGCTTCAGCATACAGCTTTATTTCTCCATATTTCAATCCACGCCATTTTCATTTCAACGAGCAATTTTATAAGTTTCATTACACTGGTACCGGACTCATCGTAAACTCGTTATTCAGGACTTCAGCTGGTTCGCCCACTCGGAAGATTGTCCCTTCTTCCATTACGACGACCCGGTCGGCAAGTGCTCTAGCATCCATCTTGTCATGGGTAACAAAAATCGATGTAATGCCTGTCTGTTTTAAAATAGTCCGTAATTCATCCCGAATTTTAATTTGTAATTCTGCATCGAGATTACTGAACGGTTCATCAAACAAAAGGACAGATGGATTTGGAGCGATCGCCCGTGCCAGGGCAACCCGTTGCTGCTGGCCACCGCTTAATTCATAAGGATATCGTTTAACATATTCCTTCAACCCCACCAAAGCAAGGACCTCGTCTAATCGTTCTTTTTTTTGTATCCTGCTCATTTTTTTTAGGCCGAATTTAATATTTTCAGCAACAGTCATATGCGGGAAAAGCGCATAATCCTGGAAAACCATTCCCACTCCACGCTTTTCGGGCTGGATGAACTGTTTATCATCAGCCATGATGGATTCGTTAATGTGAATCGAACCACTGAATGGGATTTCCAATCCCGCAATTAAACGAAGAATCGTACTTTTGCCACTGCCGCTTTTTCCAAGGATTGAAACTATTTCACCTTTTTCAATTGCGAGGGAGAAATTTTGAATTGTAAGTTCTTTAGTGTTTTTATAGTGAAAACTAACATTTTTCAGCTGTACAAACATCAGCCCGGCTCCTTTTCTAAAACTTTATGGAAGATATAGATAGATACACCACTAATCAAAATAATTAATATCGAAGCTGAAGCTGCTTCCTGTATCCTTTCATCGCCTGCATATTGGAAGGCCTTGGTTGCGAGAGTATAAAAATTAAAGGGCTGTAAAATCAAAGTCAACGGCAGCTCTTTTAAAATTTCAATAAAAACAAGAATGAATCCGCCAGCTACAGCACCTTTGATCATTTTAAGATCTACTTTAAAAAATGTCTGAGTGACCGTCATTCCAAGTGTTCGGGAGGCTTCAGTGAATGTAGTCCCTATTTTGTCAAACCCTGTTTCAATTGAATTATATCCTATCGCCATGAACCGTATCACAAAAGCGAATATCAACATAGAGAGACTAAGGCTTAATACTAATGAAGGTGTGAGACCAATCAATTGATAAAATATCAAGAGCTGGCGGTCAAGCGCGATAAAAAGCGTAAGTACTCCAATCGCAATGACAGCGCCGGGAATGGAATAACCCAGAACGACAATTTTCGAAACTAGATTAGTGACACGACCCTCAAATAAACGGCTAAAATTAGCAATGATAAGTGCAATAACTACAATTACTGCAGCAGCGGTAAATGCAACAAATGTTGAATTCCAGATTAGCCCTATAAATTCATCGCTTAATACCTGTTTGTAAGTCGTGAACGTCCATTTGACTAATTGAATGAAGGGAATGAAAAATGACAGCAAAAATACGGCAGAAATATAAGCGAAAATGGCCCAAGCCTTGTATCCCGTTAATTTTACAGGCTTTAGCGGACGGACTTTTGAATTGGAATAACTGTATTTTTTTCTTCCTCTCAGCCACTTTTCCGCCATTAAAATAACGACAACAATCATCATTAATATCCCTGATAGCTTAATTGCGGAACCGAGGTCAGCCATCCCGAACCATGTTTGGAAAATGGCTGTGCTTAAAGTTTGTATCCCAAAATATTTCACTACACCGTAATCATTTAAAACCTCCAATATTACGAGGCTTACCCCCGCGACAATAGAGGCTCGGGAAATAGGAATGACGATGCGAAAGAAAATTTCAAAAGAATTACTTCCAAGCAATCGGGCATTTTCAACAAGTGAGGCAGACTGATTTTCTAAAAAATTTTTCGTAATAAGATAAACATATGGAAATAGAAATACAGAAAAAATGAAAATTGCTCCAGGAATTGACATTATATTAAAATACTTTTGGTTTACCTCAATCTGATAAAAGTTTCTTAGAATCGACTGGATGACCCCTGTATAATTTAAAATTCCGTTGTACGTATATGCGCCGATATAAGGAGGGATTGCGAGAGGTAAAATCAATCCCCATTTAAAGAAACCTCTTAGGGGAAAATCATATGCTGAAATAAACCATGCCATGCTTACACCGATAAAAACCGTAAGCAGCCCGGTAAAAAAGAGGATTAGCAATGTGTTAAATAGATAGCTATTTAATAGATATTCATTGATATGTTCCCAGTTTTCACTCGATCTTGTAAAGAATTCAAAAGTGATAAACAGAATAGGCATCATAATGATAATAGTAATTAAGAAACTTAGTATGGCCCAACTATTCATTTTCAGCTTCATTAGTCGAAACAACTTCATTGACGCCTCATCCTTTGATACTAAATTCATCGTAAACATTAAATCCATTATAGCATATAAAAGATAAGAGCCGTATCTCGACAAAAGATACGGCTCATGCTATTGCATAAGAAGGGTGATTACTTCCAGCCTACCTCATTGAACATTCTTACTGCAGCTGCGTTGTTTTCACCTAATTCAGATAAGTTTAGATCTTGAGGTTTAAAGTCTCCCCATGACTTTAACAATTCTGACGGCTGTACCTTAGGATTTGCCGGGTACTCATAGTTTGCCTCAGCAAATTTACCCTGTGCTTCTTCACTGGACAAGAACTCAATAAGCTTCACTGCATTTTCTTTATTTTTAGCATGCTTGGTCAGCCCGATTCCACTGACATTAACATGAGTTCCGTTTGTCTCTTGATTCGGGAAGAAAACACCTACTTTTTCGGCAACCTTTACTTCTTCAGGATCCTCAGAATTCAACATAACACCAACATAATACGTATTCATGATCGCCACATCACCCTCGCCGGCAACAATCGCTTTTGCCTGATCGCGGTCACCGCCCTGCGGGTCTCTCGCCATATTAGCGACGATTCCTTTTGCCCATTCTTTTGCCTTGTCTTCACCATTCAATGAAATGAATGAAGCCAGTAATGATTGGTTATAAACATTATCAGAAGGCCTTACTAAAACTTTACCCTTCCATTTTGCATCTGTCAGGTCTTCATAAGTAGAAAGCTGTTCAGGCTTGACGCGATCTTTTGAATAAACGATAACACGAGCGCGCTTTGTTAAACCAATCCATTCTTTGTCTTTATCTCTTAAATTCTCAGGAATATTTGCGTTTACTGTTTCACTATCTACAGCTTGCAATAAGTTCTTTTCTTTAGCCCAATGCAGTCTTCCGGCATCAGATGTGTAAAACAAATCACCTTGGGTGGCGTCACCTTCCCGGGCAAGACGTTCAATTAATTCATTTTCTTCACCTTTTACCACATTAACCTTGATGCCTGTTTGCTCTGTAAAAGCAGCAAAAAGCTCATCGTCAATTTCATAATGGCGGCTTGTATAAAGATTGACCTCGCCTTTATCTTCGCTCTTAGCCGCCTCTTTTTTCTCTGTCTTTGTTTCATTATTGGAAGATTGTGACTGTTCAGAGGAACAACCTGCTAAAACAGCTAAAGACAGGACCAATAACAAACCAATTGTATAAAATACATTTTTGCTCATGATTATTTCTCCTCTTTTACATAATTGATAATGAATTTCATTACTAATTATCGTTGATAATCATTTTCAAGTCAACTGAAAATTTATTTTTTTCGGTCTTAATTAGATTTTTTAGAAAAAACGTGTTGTTCAGTATACCTTCACAAAACTGTAACATTTTTACACACTTCCTTTACCCCACTAAAATATTCTCTTAATATCCTTCCTATAAAGTAAATCCTGTTGATAGTTAATAATTCTTGGAGGGAATAAACATTGAGTAAATTGAGCAAAAAGGTTGCAGGAATTACACTTGCTGGAGCAGTCGCTTTTTCTGCCTTAGGAGTTAATGCAAAGAAAGATATCATTGAGGCAAAAGATAAAAAAAAGGAACCAACTAATGTAATCATGATGGTAATGGACGGGACAAGTGCCGGTGCTACTACCCTTTCAAGATGGTATAAGGGCGGAAATCTGGCATTGGACGAAATGATGGCAGGCGGTGTTAGAACATATTCTGCCGAATCTGCAATCACTGACTCGGCCCCTGCTGCAACCGCTCTTGCTACAGGCAATAAATCAAATGATAAATTCATAGGCGTGCTCCCTTCGGTTGTTAATTCACCTGGCCTTAAACCTATAGCAGCTGAGGACGCCCAAAGACCTGTAGCAAACGTTCTTGAGGGTGCCAAGCAGCAAGGAAAAGCAACAGGAATCATTTCCACATCGGAAATTCAGCATGCCACACCGGCCGGATTTTCTTCCCATGTTACACACAGATCTAATTATGGTGATATTGCTGAACAGCAAGTCTATCAAAATATTGATGTAGTTTTAGGTGGAGGCAAAGAATCTCTAACCCCTGGATCAACAAAAAATGCGAGACAGGATGGCGAAGATCTTTTAGAAGTATTAGAGAATAAGAAATATGATCTAGTAGAAAACCGTGACGAGCTTATGAAGTCAAATTCAGATAAGATCTGGGGAAGCTTTGCCCCTAGCGCGCTTGCTTACGATTTTGACCGCAAATCTACTAAGCCAAGTGAACCGACTCTTGCTGAGATGACAGATAAAGCAATCAACACATTGAATAAGGATAAAGACGGTTTCTTTTTATTTGTTGAAGGAAGCAAGATTGACTGGGCCGCTCACGGAAACGATACTGTCGGGATGATCAGTGATGTTTTAGCATTTGATGACGCAGTTAAAAAAGCTCTGGACTTCGCAAAGAAGGATGGAAACACAATGGTTATCGCAGTAAGTGACCACGGAAACAGCGGGATCACTATGGGTAACGCAAATACTAATGCAAGCTACCCGAATACTCCGGTTTCTGCTTATATCGACCCATTAAAGAAAGCCAAAATGACAGTTGAAGGTGCATTAGGCCAGCTTAAGGAAGATAAATCGAACCTGACAGAGATAGCTGCACTGTACGGTCTTGATAACTTAACAGCTGAGGAACTAGAAACATTAAAAGCTTCCAAAAACATCGGTTCTGACATGACAAAGATGCTCGCAAACCGTGCTAATATCGGCTTCACAACTGGCGGCCATACTGGAGAAGATATGTTCCTATATTCATATGGTCCTTCCAGACCTTTTGGCTTAGTTGAAAACACTGACATCGCTAAAAAAATGGCCGGTTTCATGGGCTTCAATTTAGGCCAATTAACAAACAAACTTTATATCAATGCTAAAGATGCTCTAACGAAAAAGGGATATACAGTTCGTGTGGATGAAACAGATAAGGCTAATCCTGTACTTATAGCACAAAAAGGCAGCCAAAAAGTACAATTCCCTGCCAATAAAAATATCGTAATCCAGGGAACAAATGTTACAAAAGAAGTGGCCGGCATCAATGTTTACAACGGAAAAGACTTCTATATTTCTGAGAATGCATTGAAGCTAGTAAAATAATAATATGAGTACGGTAAAAGCCAGTTCAAATTAAAGTGTACCCTTTGTAAAGGACAGTCTTAAAAAAAGCTAGGCA
>NZ_QVTE01000078.1 GCF_003429095.1 Peribacillus saganii | reverse complement strand
GAACAGGGCGCTTGCGCTTTTCTGTTATGTCTAGCTCCAGCGCCCAGCCCCTCGAATGTTGTGACCAAAGCCCGTCACAACCCTGGTCATAATCCAATCGCTTCGGAAGGCATAAAGCGGCCTTCTGTCAGCGCTTGTCTTATGCTTGTCAGGGCTGAACAGGGCGCTTGCGCTTTTCTGTTATGCGGTGCTTTTTTTGTTATCCATTGTTTCTGTTGTTTCAATAGACCGTTTCGTCTTCTTTAATTTCGGTACTGGAATAATAAAGCCGCTTAATGGAATAAATTGCAGTATCCGAATGAAAATGGCCGCAATAAGGAGTACAGCTACGAACATAGCCGGTACATAATTTACATGCCAATATTGATGTGGCAGGTGCCTTGCAAACAAATATAAGATCATTGGATGTACCAGATAGATGCCCATGGAATATTGACCAAGTAATATAAGAGGCCTTTTAATGATATTCCATTTATTGAGAAGCGGATACATCCCGATAATCGCAATACTAAGCAATGGTATGTTTACCAAATTCGAAAGCCTTCTATTGGACAAATCACCATTAATGTTATTCTCAACTACAGCTCCTGCTGAAACAGCCATAGCCAATGCGAACATTTTCCAGGGACGTTTTGTTGCATAACTGACTATTTCATCCCAAATGTAAGCTAGCAATCCACCAAAAGCGAAGTAAAAAAGCCATATAGGCATGAACGATTTGCTCGCTAAAAAATTCCCAAATGGCCCTTCTATGCCTGGATTAAAACCAAAGAGGTTATAACTAATTAACAAAGATACAAAGGTGAACAGCAACATAAGGGTTTGAGTGCGAAAGATTTTTTGAAGAAAAGGAAAGATGAGATAAAATTGAACAACGATAGCAACAAAATACAGATGATAGAAAGATTCCCCCAACAATATCTTCTTTAATTCTGATGCCGGTGTACCCAATGCTTGATTATCATAATAATATAGCAGATATCGATATGCCAGGCTCCAGACCAGGAAGGGAAGGACAATTTTAGACGCACGGGATTTGAGAAATTTTCCTGGTTGAAATCCTTTCCTTTTAACCTGGTAGAATAGCAGAAAACCGCTAATAACAGCAAAGATTGGAGTTCCAAATCGGCCGTATTGATTAATAAAGTAGGTTAACCTGTTCCATGTCTCTTCATTCATTCCAAAGTGAGTAGCAGATACATGTACCCCCACAACTGCTAGGCAAGCAAATGCACGCAGAAAATGAACCTCGAAAATATATTTCTTGTTTTCTCTTCCTGGCTGGTTTGCAGTTTCAGCAGACATTGATCCTCTCCTCCTTATTTCTTATGATTTCATCCCCATATTAATCTAAAATTGCATCACTATGTGGGCTTAATATAAAGAGTATACTTTCGTCTTAAATAGCAGCGGAGGACAAATGATTCAGTTGTGCCTTATGTAAGCGCTGTAATGATTGATACTGGTGAACGGGTTCTATTTTCCTAAAAAGCACGAAAGAAAAAATTTGATTGCTAGGTCATAGATTCTCTCCAAAACTTTCATTCTTCCAATATTTTTTCATTCTCATTTGGAACGTAATCCTTATTTTTATCAGGCATTCACCTGATAATATGCTGATGGTGTGAGGCGATACTACTAAAACCACAAACTGATCTGCCCTATATGAGATGAAGCCCGGATTAAAAACTTTATTCCCATGAATTGTTTTACCTTGAGAAACCGTTCTTGTATTTAGTATAACTGTTGTAAGAAACCTTTTTTACACCATAAAGAATTACAATAAGACAACTGTGAGGATGGCATTTTATGGGAATAAAAAAAATAGTATATTTATTGGCTTCTTTGGCACTATTGTGTTTATTAATACTTAAAACCTGTATGCCGGAAGGCGACAATAAGCAACAGGACAAAAATGTTCATGAGAAAAATTTCACCCATCAAGACAAACGGATACTGAACGTAAAGCAATTTGGCGCTGCCGGTGATGGTGAGACCGATGACACCCGTGCCATTAAGGAAGCATTGTCTAATGCAAAAAATAAGAAAGTATACCTGCCGGCTGGAACATACTTGATTTCAGATCCATTGGTCGTTAAAGATAATACTGAAATTTACGGATCTGACTCTATTATTAAAGCAAAATCCGAAGGACCTGCTATGTTAAAAATCCTTGGCCAAAATATTAAAATACATAATCTAATAGTAGATGGAAACCATCTTGTATTACGGGGGCTGAGGGTTATGAATGGAACAAAAAACGTAACAATCCATTCAGCTACTTTCAAAAGCTTCGCTCAGCCAACGACAAAATCCCTGTCAAATTTCACCCCTATAGCTATCCGTATTGAAGGCGGTGTACACAATGTTATGATGGATAATCTGGTTATTAAGGATGTTTTTGCAAATAATGTTTCCTCAGAAGTTGGCTGGCACCATAAAGTCGCTCGTGGAATATTAATAAGCCCTACTCTCGCCAAGCAGCCGGAAAGCCATAATATCACGATCAAGAATTCAACGATTGCCGACATTGGTCCAAAAGACGATGGTGACGGCATTGTAGTCCAAGGTTTAAAAAAGAAAGTCGGGCTCAAAATCCTCAATAATTCCTTTCACAATACTCATAAAAGGGCAATTAAAATTCAATCGCCAGGTGTGCTGATTAAGGATAATAAAATATATAACAGCTTTAAACTCGATAATTTCTATGATACTTATGACGAAGAGCATTATTACGATATGTGGTCAGCTATATCTGTATATGAGGATCATGTAAAAATTCAGGATAATTTTATTGGCGGTAGAGGAAGATATTCTGCGGCAGTTGACATTGCAGGTGGAAGTAATATAGATATAAGCGACAATTTTATTGCAAACGGTGGAAAATCCACTTATTCCCGTTCAGATTTAATAAGAATAAATACAGGTTTTTACGGCGCCAGGAAATTTAAAACTATCTCGATAAAAAATAATCACTTAATGAACGGCAGATATGGTGTACACATTGTTGCAAAAGTATCGAGGTTGAAAATATCAGGAAATACGTTTTCCAATTTAAAGAACCGAACAAACAGCCCGGCTTTCAGGAACCAATTCATATCCCTCCCTTTGGCATATAATTACTTGCATTAACCATGCTACCCCAAAACACATGAAGGAAACATTTTTGTTCAGTCAAAAATGCTTCCGTTCGAAAATATTTAAGCGCTTACATTATTATTTAAGATAAAGACGACTTTAAGTTTATCCGCTTAAAGCCGCCTCACTGTTACTGAGAAAAGAAAAGCGCATGCGACCTGACAGAAGAACAGCTAAGAAAGTCAAGTCACGTCCTCATAAAACAGCCGCTTTGTTTCGTGCGATGAATCTAGCCGATGCATTCCTTGCCCTTGTAGAAACGCTATTCTGATCCACATTCTTTTACAAAGAACGTCCACAAAACTCTAGCAAGGTTAAAACGACGCCAGCATTAAAAAGATGCAGTAAGCTCCCTTTCCTGTATCGCTGGACGAACAGCCTCTCTTCCAACAGAATGGTATTCAATATTGAACTTTTGCACTTCTTCAAGTGAGTAACAATTACGTCCATCAAATAATACTGGCTGCTCATGAAACAAGCAGGTAAGAACAAGGGTTTTTTCAATAACTTCCTTCCAGTCAGTCAGTATAAACACGATATCGGCCTGTTTTACTGCATCCTCTATCTTGTCTGTATAAATGACACCTTCCGGCAGTACCTTCTTTGCATTTTCTATTGCAATGGGATCATAGCCAATAACTTCTGCCTGATCATTCAGCAGCTTTTCAGAAAGAGTAATGGATGCTGCTTCTCTCATATCATCTGTTTCCGGTTTAAAGGCCAATCCGAGCAGAGCAACACGTTTCCCGGCGAGTGAACCAAATCGTTTTTTTGCTTTTTGATATAATACACTTTTTTGAGATTCATTTATTTTAATCACAGATTTTAATAAATGAAAATCATGGTTCGATTCCTCAGAAATTTTCACAAGAGCATGTGTGTCCTTTGGGAAACAGGAGCCACCATATCCAATTCCAGCCTGAAGAAACTTGTCACCGATTCTGCCGTCTTTGCCAATTCCATAAGCTACCTCTTCAACGTCTGCCCCAACTTTTTCTGCAATATTGGCAATTTCATTGATAAAGGAGATTTTAGTAGCCAGAAACGCATTTGCTGCATATTTTATCATTTCAGCACTTAGGATGCTGGTTTTGAGCACAGGAATACGAAATGGCTCATACAATGCCTCCATTTTATCAGCCGCTTCCTCATTCTCTGAACCAATGACAATCCGTTCCCCGTTAAATGTATCCTCTACGGCGGATCCTTCTCTAAGGAACTCCGGATTCGAAACAAAATCAACTGTAACATCTTCCTGAAGATGTTCTAAAACTACCTGTTTAATTTTGTAGTTTGTTCCAATTGGTACAGTGCTTTTCGTTACAATAATCGTATCTCGGCTAATATGACAGGCTATATCTTTTGCAGCCTGCATAACATAGCTCAAATCGGCGGAACCATCTTCTGCTTGCGGAGTTCCTACTGCAATATATACCACCTCAGCATCCCGGAGTCCTTCACTATGGGAAGTAGTAAAATTTAGTCTATTTTTTTTAATATTGTATGCCATTAACTCCTCAAGGCCAGGTTCATAAATAGGCGATTTGCCATGTTTCAGCAAGTTGATTTTATTAGGATTGATATCAAGACAAGTTACATCATGGCCTATATCCGATAAGCAAACTCCTGTTACTAAGCCTACATACCCTGTTCCAATGATTGATACTTTCATATGTAAGTCCCCTCCTGGTCATAAGATTAATGTAGGATTTGTTCTGTATTGACGAGCTCTTTTAAGTACTTTTTTACTTGCGGGTTAAGATCCGGTCTTTCAAGAGAAAAATCAATCGTTGCTTTAACAAACCCAAATTTGTCGCCAACATCATATCGCTTCCCATAAAAGTCATATGCAAGCACATTTTCAATTTCATTTAACTTTTGAATGGCATCGGTGAGTTGAATCTCGCCGCCAGAGCCTGGGGGCAAAGTTTCAAGGATTGAAAAAATCTCAGGAGTGAGTATATATCGCCCCATGATGGCATAATTAGATGGTGCCATTTCAGCCGACGGTTTTTCGACAACCGATGCGAGTGCAATAATCCCCTCATCAAGTGTTTTATTTTCTAATGGAGCGATAATTCCATATTTGGAAACTTCCTTTGGATTTACTTCCTGCACACCAATCACAGAAGTCTGGTACCTATCAAAAACACCAATAAGCTGCTGTAAGCATGGCTGTTCAGATCGGACTATATCGTCACCCAGCAATACGGCAAAAGGTTCATCACCGATAAAGCTTGAAGCACAATGAATGGCGTGCCCCAATCCTTTGGGCTCCTTTTGGCGGATGTAATGAATGTTGGCCATATCCGAAATATCCTGAATTTCTGATAATTTATCGTATTTTTCTTTCTTGTAGAGGGTTTCTTCTAATTCATAAGCTTTATCAAAATGATCTTCAATTGCACGTTTTCCCCGTCCGCTGATTATCAGAATATCTTCAATGCCTGATTTTGCGGCTTCCTCCACAATGTATTGAATGGTTGGCTTGTCAACAATCGGAAGCATTTCTTTTGGCTGAGCCTTAGTAGCAGGCAAAAACCGGGTTCCTAAACCAGCAGCAGGAATGATGGCCTTTCGAATCTTCATGTAACAAACAACTCCTTTATTAATCGATAAAATTTCTTTTACAGAGAGAGTATTGCCTTTAACCAGAACGTTATCGAAAATTAACCTCTAGTACCCCAGGAAGTGGAACGCAAAGTTAGCAGCGCCCAGAAACGAAGCGGGCAGAGCAAGATTAAAAAAAGGATTCCATAGACAGGTGCAAGTAAGAAGGTAAGCGGCTTTTTATACGCATAAAATACGTTTCTTGCATAAGCAGATATTGTCACATAGGCAAGATAGTATATCAGCATGATCCACCCCATTGTTGTAGAAGTTATGTAAAATGCCATAACTAGTGATACACCAAAGGCTAGCCATAAGAACATTTCCAGCATGACCCAAACAAATACGTTCGGTTTTTTTAATCCGATTTTCAGTGCAATTAAGCTTTCCCTAAAGAAGGATTTGTTCCATCGCGACTGCTGCTTAAGAAGTGTATACAGGGAAGTTGGTGCATCTGTAATACAGCGAGCAGTTGACTGATATAATGTTTTTCCTTCTCGAATAGCATAATTTGTCAAACATCTATCATCACCAAGTTGTACCTGTTGCCCCAAAAACATTTGGGTACCATAATGTTCCAGGTTTGCAATGACCACTTGACGTCTATAAGCACTAAGAGGACCGCTGCAGACCAGCACGTTTCCCGTAACCGAGTGTGCCGCCCTCTCCACACGGAAAGCATTATCATATCTCATATCTATCAATCTTGTTAAAATATTATCCGTTCTATTCCGGATATTCACATGTCCCGTGGTTGCAGTCACTTCAGAATCGTTGAAAGGCTTTAACAATTCACGAATAGCATCAGGGAAAACAGTACAGTCTGAATCAACCGTAACGAAAACATCTCCGGTTGCCCGCTCAAAGGCCCAGATTTGCGCATGGCGCTTCCCCTTGTTATTTGGAAGCCGGTGGACAATCACTTTTGGGAGATTCGAAGGGATAATTCCCTCGATATTTGTAAGAAGCGAGTCTCTTAGCTTCAGGGAAGCATTGTAAGCCGATATATCTTTGCTCCCATCATCAATTACGAAAATTTCATGAATTGGGTAATCCTGTTTAAGAATACTTTTAATCGTTCCCAGAACGGCCTCCGGCTCTTCATTATAAGAAGGTATAATCACCGAAACCTTTAAATCCGGCGGGTCCAGGTCGACTGTTTTGTATTTAAAAGAAAGAATCATTTTTCCCAACAGGTACGCAATCATTACTGAACCATAAAGTCCGATGGTTAAATTCAATTTATCGGATGCAGTCCAGTTTACAAAGAAGAGTGCTGCAACAGTTAGAACGAAAAGCGTGATCACAAACGTTTTTTCCTTAACGGAAAATTTCTTGTCTGTCGTAACATGCTGAACTTGTGCTGCAGGTATTTCTTGTACAGCTTTTGACATAGTAGTTCTCCTTTCACCTTTAGATTGAACCGCCGCGCTTTCTGAGCCAGCGCAGTGATTCGTCAAACTCAGCGTAATGACGACAAGATTTTTTATCAATCCTACGTTTGTCCCTTCAGCCAATTCACTTCTATTTGACTACAGCCTCCTAATAATCCCTATCATTAAAGGATGTATGCGATTCCATTTCTTGTATATTTACAAAATGAAAAAATCGTAAACTAACTTTAATGTTTACCCACCTTTTACCATTTTTTTTGTTATCGCACACGTTCTTTATTTCTTATACCGGTGAAGCTGTCTTTACAATCCTTTACTAATTCATT
Source organism: Peribacillus saganii (assembly GCF_003429095.1). Taxonomy (GTDB): domain Bacteria; phylum Bacillota; class Bacilli; order Bacillales; family DSM-1321; genus Peribacillus; species Peribacillus saganii. The sequence goes on along the minus strand of NZ_QVTE01000078.1, from coordinate 3,577 downwards.
ACATTTTCAAATTTCCATCGACTTCAAAAAAAATTTTTTTCTTTGGGATTTTTTTTTATTTAAAACGCAAAGCAATATATGCCGAAAAATTAGACTTTTATGATTATTAACTGGTTAAATAAGGGAAATAATCTAGTTCGTTTTTCTCGAATCCAGCTTCTTTCCAATGAAAAATTGTTTTGTCGAACCAGAAAAAATCTAAAACTTGTGATGTTTTGCTCATAATAATTTCCGTCAAAGAAATAAGAAAACGCGACAGGTGTTGCGCAGTCAGAATCAACATGTTATTACAGTTAGTAAACCGTTACGTTAGGAGTCCTTACTATTGATACAATTACAGAATTTATCTAAAGTCTATTCAAATGATGCCGGACAGTTTTGGGCACTTAAGGATGTTAATTTATCTATCCATAAGGGAGAATTTGTTGCAGTAATCGGAAAATCAGGCAGTGGAAAATCCACACTGTTGCATTTGCTGGCAGGGATAGATTCTCCAACCAACGGATCAATTACTGTGGGTGGTAAAAAGATATCCAGCTTTCCACAAAATTTGATAACAAAATGGCGCTGCCGTGAAACAGGGATTGTCTTTCAGTCCTTTTTTCTGCTGCAGACTCTTACATTGCTTGAAAATGTTATGCTTCCAATGGAATTTTCCCGGTTCCTGACCAGAAGAAAGAGAAAAGAACGGGCACTTAGCCTGCTTAAAGATGTGGACCTCTTGCATAAAGCTAACCATTTCCCCGACTCCGTATCCGGAGGAGAACAGCAAAGATGTGCGATTGCCCGAGCTTTAGCCAATGATGCCCCCCTTATACTCGCCGATGAGCCAACAGGAAACCTGGATTCTGAAAATGCAGAACACATATTTTCACTTTTTAAAAATCTGGCCGCACAAGGCAAAACAATCGTTATGGTTACACATGATACAGATTTTTCACAGAGGGTGGACCGCTCCTTGCTGGTGAAGGATGGACAAATTTCAGATATTTATTTCACTAATGAAAAAGTGGGACAGATATGATGCCTTTGTATTTTAAAAAAGCCTTGCGTGATCTGCGAAAGGATTTAACGGGAATTTTCTTGCTAATCATTTCCATATCAGTTTGTTTAGCCACTATGGCTACATTACTTAATACCAACAAATTGTTTAGCAGTACAGTGCAGGAAACTGCCAAAAACCAGCAGGATTCTGTCTACTTCTACACCAATCCATTTCAGAATGAACTGCCTGATTTAAGAAGTATTAATGGAATTCAACATGCCCAGTCACTTTTTCAAAGCAAGGTGCGTGTGGAATTCAATGGCTCTGCTAAAAACTTTGAATTACAAACATTCCCCTCATATACTACTGGGGAGGAAACCAATCATCCCGGCCCTCCGTTTAAACCTGGGATTTATTTAGAGAAAACAACAATGGATCATTATCACTTAACAAAAGGAGATATGATTTCAGTTAAACTCCCTGGAAAAAAGCAAAAAAACCTGCAAGTTGCAGGCCAAATTACGGACTATGCTTTTATACCTGCTAAATTTACCGGTTTGGGTCGCGGCTACATCTCTCCGGAATCAATGAAAACACTTGGAATTTCATCTCAAAAAAATACAATTAAAATTACACTTCTGCCAGGAGAATATAAAAAAAATGGCGATAACATTCTTCAACATGCTAAAGAGAAGCTCAAGGAGCAGGGGATAACCGTATATCGGACGGAACTGGTTTCAGAGGCCCTAACAGTAAGAAAACAAATGACGGATACCGTCTTTTTATTACTGATTATGCTTGGCACATTGGCAGTAGGCCTGGCAGTTATTCTCGTAATCCATTTTTTTTATCGGCTGACAGCAAAAAAGAAACAGGAAATGAGCATTTTAAAAGTATTCGGTGCACAAAAGAAGGATTTAATATGGAAATACTGCAGTGTGACCTTGGGATTAATAGGGATAGTAATATTTCTATTAACGTTCCTAATTAGTGCCTGTCTTTCCTTTTATTTTTCCAAAACTCTCATTCAAGATTTAAATATTGGACAATTATACTTTCATTATTCGAGGGATGTCCTATTTCTTATTGGTATTTTGTCGTTTTTGGTCCCATCAATTGCAGCGCTTGTGCCCATTAACCGTGTACTGAAAATCCCCATTGTACAGGGACTTAAAAATGGGACAAAACCATATCAAAGAGCAGAAAAGAGAGATTCCGGCTTCTCCCTTTTCCTTCTCTCTGTACGAAATTCATGCAGAAAAAAGGTTCAGCTTTTGACCAACATCCTTATGCTTTCTTTTGGCGGTGCTGTGATCATCTCCTGTGTTGCTCTCAACAATTCCTTGACCAGCACGCTAAAAGAGATGCAAGGCTTTTGGAAGCATGATATGCAATGGGATATTAGGACACAGATGGACATTTCCGATGTTTCCAGGATAGCCAGTAACACGAACGGAGTCTATCAGGCAGAAAGCTGGACAGGGAGAAATGCAGAAGTAGTATTATCATCAAATTACAAGTCGGCTAATGCTCTATTGCTTGCTATTCCCCGAGAAAGCAATATGATACAGCCTATTGTAAAAAAGGGATTTTGGTTAGATTCGCTGCCCTCAAACAGCATTGTTATAAATAGCGATTTTCAACCATTGGCTGGCAATGTTCAACCGGGTGAGTCCATTTCCTTAAAAATTGGTAACAAAAAAAAAACATGGACAATTGGCGGTATTATACAAGGCCAATTAACAGGTCCTTCTATTTATATGGCTGAAGATGATTACCATTCCTGGATAGACGGACAAAAGCCAAATCGGGTTATAGTAAAGCTTTATTCCAATGCAAAGAAGCAATCTGCCCAAACAATAAATGAAATAGAAACTCTATTTAACAGAAATAATATCTCCATTGAAGCTTTTGATACCGCCCAAAATATGAATAACAGGCCAGAACAAATTATTTCCATGGTGCTGTATTGTCTTTTGGTTACCGGCATTCTTTTTTCAGCAGTCGGCATGCTGAATTTAATTGCAGCAATGGGAATAAATGTGTTTGAAAGGAGGCATGAGATAGGATTAATACGGGCTGTTGGAGGCTCCAGAATGAAAATATATCAGCTGCTTTTAGGTGAAGGGCTCTTCATTGCTATGATTTCATGGGGTTTGTCAGCAGCTCTTTCTTATCCACTACAACTGCTTTTAAATGATAAAATCGGGAATTCCCTAATTAACTCCCCTCTGCCATCTTCATTTTCACCGCAGGGATTAAGTTTATGGCTGATAGTCTCCCTGGCATTAGGAATTATAGCTAGTGTAATCCCTGCCAAAAAAACAGCCGATTTACCTATTAAAGAACTTATTGCAGGGAAATAGAGACTGTTCCTACTCCCCGAATATAGATATAAAAACTGTGTATCTGTGTATAAATTAAAGAAGATGGCAGCCTCTTTTACATATGACCATATGACTTTAATGAGCCTCATCAGAATATAACACTTATAGAGCATCCAATAGGATGTTTTTTTTTTGAAGTAAGAAATAAAATGTTTATATTGGCTAGCTACAGCGCCCAGCCCTTCGAGGTCATAAGCCAATCGCT
>NZ_QVTE01000077.1 GCF_003429095.1 Peribacillus saganii | reverse complement strand
GGGTGACGACATATCGTCATCACCCCAACATTTGACGGAGAACCTAAAAAATGATGAGAATATAAGAGGCGCCGCTTGATCTTTTTAATGTTTTACTAAATTCACTTCTGCCTTGGGACAAACAAATTTCAATTCGGCTGCCATTGAGGACAAATTATCCTTATATTTGGGCGGATTGCTCTGATTGTAACTGAACACATGAATCAAAAAACTAGAGATAATCAAATGTGTTTCCTTATAATAGAAAGATGAACATACTAAACGGAAAAGGAAGTTAGCGATGAGCCAGCATGATTTCACGCGAGGGAACCTGTGGGAACAAATGGTCAGGTTTTCAACACCGATTCTGCTGACCAATCTCTTACAGGTGTCCTATCAATTTATTGACAGTCTATGGGTCGGAAACCTCCTGGGAGCCAATGCACTTGGAGCGGTTTCTGTCTCTGGAGCGGTCATTTTTACAATATTGTCATTCATCATTGGGGTAAACAATGCAGCCTTAACGATTCTATCCCAGCAGAAAGGAAAGGCTGATAATGCAGGCCTAAAAAATTACCTGAATGCTTTTGTTGTTATTCTGACAATCCTTTCCGTTTTATTAGGTGTATTGGGATATATATTTTCAGAATGGATTTTAGTATTCCTTGGTACTCCGGATGCGATGATTTCCAGTGCTAAAGCGTTCCTTGAGATTAGTTTCATAGGGATCATTTTTTTGTTTGGATATAACTTTATCGCCACCATACTTCGATCAGTCGGCGACAGCAAGACACCATTAATCTTTGTATTTTTATCAGTGGTTTTAAATACGGTTCTTGTTCCGGTATTTATTATTTATTTCGGCATGGGTATCCAAGGTGCTGCACTTGCGACAGTGATTTCACAGGGTGCTGCATTCCTGTTCGGCTTAACATTGATTATTAAGCGAAAAGTTGTTCCATTTGCTATTCCTTATTTGCCGAAAAAAGAGGAAATTGCTCTTATTTTTAAACTAGGCATTCCTTCCGGTTTGCAGATGACAGTTATTTCGGCTGGTGTTATGGCGATCATGAGTGTAGTGAATTCATTTGGGGAGGACGTTGTCGCTGGATTTGGAGCTGCCCAGCGTATCGATAGTTTGATTATGCTGCCTGCCATGGCTTTAAGTACGGCAGTCAACAGCATGGCCGGCCAAAACATTGGAGCAGGCCGTTGGGATCGAGTCCATAAAATCGCAATCTATGGTGTGCTCTATAATTTATCCATTATGGTCACAATAGCGGTTGTGATTTTTCTATTTTCAGAGCTGGGGATTGGTCTTTTCGTTCAGGAACAAGCAGCTCGTGAGTTTGGAGGACAGTATCTGCGGATCGTTGCGTTTTTTTATCCGTTCCTTGGCATTAATTTTATCCTGAATGGAATTGTCCGCAGCTCAGGAGCAATGTTTCAGATCCTCGTGTTAAACATTATTTCATTCTGGGTACTGCGCTATCCGTTAACATATCTTTTTTCTGAGAAGCTAGGTGAAGCAGGGATTGGATTGGGTATGGGCACTGCTTTTGTGATTGGAAGCTTAACTTCTTATCTATATTACCGCTATGGAAAATGGAAGAAGGAACTGCTTCCCGGAAAAGAATGAGGGATTCAAAAAACATGTCCGAACCAAGGGTATAAGCCCAGGTTCGGTTTTTTATTTTCAGGAGCTTTAAGTATTATAATATTCAAAAAATAACCTGCGTGGCCCCCGTTTATCTCGCCCGAATAGAGGTATATGTATAACGTATGGCAGTTATTTCTAATTTTTTAATGCGTATACATAAGATATCGCCGTATTTACTATGGAGCAGCACTTGGGAGGGAATGCAGGATGATGATAAAAATTATCTGTGCTGTAGCTGGATTTTTTTTACTGCTGGTTGCCTTTGAATCGGGCGTATCTATTTGGCTAAAAAAATATGTTACAAACGATAAGGAAGAACAGAGCAGGACTTTTCTCGGTGTACCTGTTTGGTTAAAAAAATATTTTTCAAACGAAAATGAAAAATGGAGCGGTGTCTTTAACCAGTTAAAAGAAAAGCTTGCTAAACGGAAGGCTTCATAGTGCGGCAAAATAATACACAAAAAAGGCGAAGGGCTGTCTCGGATAAAAACAGCCGCTTCGCTTTTTTTCATTTAGTAAAGCATATGTTAGGATCTCTATCTGTTCCTGTCTTCACGACAAGGAGACAGCTACAGCAGGTATGGGTTTTTCATAACCACTGAGGCTGAGCCTTCAACAAGCCCTTTTAAATACTTCAGCAAGGATCAATATCAAGATTGTCGACCGGCCACCAGAAGTTTCCGTCTTTTGCAAGCAGCTCGTCTGCACAATCCGGACCAGTAGTGCCCGAAGCATAATTTGGGAATGTAGGGTCTGTTTCCTTCTCCCATACTTCAGAAATATTGTCTACAAACTTCCAGGAAAGTGCAACTTCATCCCAATGGGTGAAATTGGTGGCATCTCCACGCATGCTATCGTACAGCAATTTTTCGTATGCTTCGGGAGTGTTCATCGTGTCAACGCTTTTGTTTGCAAAATCCAGCTTAACAGTGGTCGTTTTCATGCTTGTGCCGGTTTTCTTAGCGTTTAGCATGAGTGTAATGCCTTCCTCCGGCTGGATATGGATAACAAGCAGGTTTGGATTCAAGTGTTCTTCTGATTTATAGTACAGATTCATCGGTATGTCCTTAAACTGGACAACAATTTTGGTAGATTTCGTATCCATTCTCTTGCCTGTTCTGATGTAGAATGGAACACCTGCCCAGCGGAAATTATCAATCATAAGTTTTCCAGCAACAAATGTTTCCGTATTGGATTCCGGATCAACCATTGCCTCTTCCCGGTAAGCAGGAACCTCTTGTCCTTGAATGGTTCCTTTTCCATATTGGCCGCGGACAAAATATTGGTTCACTTCATCCTTCTTCATCCAGCGGAGAGATCGTAGTGCCCGTACTTTTTCACTGCGGATTTCCTCTGTATTCAGGCGGATTGGAGGCTCCATCGCCAGCAGGGCAACCATCTGCAGCATATGATTTTGAACCATATCCCTTAAGGCGCCGCTTGTTTCATAATATCGGCCGCGCTCTTCGACGCCCAATACTTCACTGGAGGTTACCTGAATGTTTGAAATATATCGGCTGTTCCAAAGCGGTTCAAAGATGGCATTCGCAAAACGGATAACCTCGATATTCTGAACCATTTCTTTGCCTAGATAATGGTCTATCCGGTAGATTTCATCTTCTGAAAATGCAGTACGGAGTTGATCATTGAGCTCTTGAGCGGAATCAAAGCTGTGGCCAAACGGTTTTTCGATTACGAGACGTTTATAACCTTTTGTTTCGGTAAGGCCTTCAGACTTAATATGTTCTGCAATGGTCCCGAAAAATTCAGGAGCCATAGCAAGGTAAAAGACGCGATTCCCATCTAATTCATATTGATGATCCAGGTTCTCCGCGATTTCTTTAAGCTCTTTGTAAGATGTTGAATTTGCAACGTCGTGCGAATGGTAGTAGAAGTGAGAGATGAATTCATCAATATTTTCACTTTCTTTTGCAAAAGTCAGGACGGAATCCTTCACATTTTGCTGGAACTCTTCATTCGTTAAAGACCTTCTTGCAACTCCGACAACAGCAAAGTTTGAAATCTTCCCTTTTTTAAACAACCGGTATATAGAAGGAAACAGCTTCCGCTTAGCTAAATCCCCAGTAGCACCGAATATCATAAGTAATGCAGTTGGTGTTTGTTTCTCACTCACAGTTAGAACCTCACTTTATGTACTTTTTGGAAAAACTTGATTTTATTTTAAAATAGACCCGTACAAATATATTATTGTAAAGATTGTCCTGGATTAAATCAATTGTTACGCCCGCCATTCCTTTGTTATTCTTTTTCAAAACGCTTCCATATATGCTTTTCAAACAAGATTCCGTAAAATCAGAAGTAAGTGTTTATTTTCACCGGGTTATTGAAAGCAGTGTTCAGCGGGTTATGCTATAGTAAAATCATTATACATATGCAATGGAGGTAACATTGTGGATTTTGTTTTTTTGGGAACAGGGGCAGGAGTCCCTGCAAAATCAAGGAATGTATCGTCCATCGCCTTTCAGCTTTTAGAAGAGAGGGGAGCGGTATGGCTGTTCGATTGCGGAGAAGCGACCCAGCACCAAATTCTGAAAACTCCTGTAAAGCCACGGCGTATCGAAAAGATATTTATTACCCATCTCCATGGTGACCATATATTTGGGCTCCCAGGCTTGCTGGGCAGCCGTTCTTTCCAGGGAGGTACAGAAGAATTGACCGTCTATGGACCGAAAGGAATAAAGGAATTTATAACAGTCTCCCTTCAAATAAGCGGGACGCACTTGATGTATCCTTTAAACATCATCGAAATTGAGGGGGGAGTTGTTTTCAATGACGGCCAGTTTACAGTTACCGCTCTTCCGCTTGAACACGGCATGTCCTGCTTTGGCTATAGAATTGTGGAGGCAGACCGTCCTGGAAGCCTGATGGTTGTTAAACTGAAAAAGGAAGGGATTCCTCCTGGCCCGCTATACCGCAGGCTGAAAAATGGTGAGACGGTCAAACTGGAGGATGGGCGGATCATAAATGGCCGGGATTATATTGAAGAGCCTCAAAAAGGAAGGATTATAACAATTCTTGGCGATACCAGGAAATGTGAGAATGCTGTAAAACTGGGTCAAGACGCCGATTATCTCATCCATGAAGCTACATTAGCAATGGATGAAGAAGAAATGGCTCATTCGCATTACCACTCCACCACTGCGCAGGCTGCCGATATAGCAGTAAAAGCGAAAGCTAAGCACTTAATATTAACCCATATCAGTTCCAGATATTTGGGCGATGAAACAGCAAGGCTGCAAGCGGAAGCAGCTGCCATATTCCCTAAAAGCGTTGTAGCTGAAGATTTGATGAGGATAAAGATTCCGCTGTATTCAGAAAAGTAAGTAAGAAGATGAAATTCTTTTATATTGTAAGCATACAGAAGCAGGCAGGCAGCCTCCACGTAATTTAGCAAGTCTTACAAAATTTTTTCATAAAGAAATCAGACAGTTTTTCTTGAAACTGCTGACACTGAGAAATGAAATCGGAAAGCTGCGAAGCAACAAGAATTTTAACCCGATACAAAGAATCCGGACTGAGACCAGCCCGGATTTTTCGTATAGCCTGCCTTCTATATAAATTTGTAAACAGAATTGTATACAGATAATTCTGACAACATTTATTTACAGCCAGCCGCGTTTATATTGCACTGGAGGTTCTATTTCCACGCGAAGTTCCTTGGCTGCAGTACGCGGCCAATATGGATCCCTTAGAAGCTCCCTTGCAAGGAAGACGAGGTCTGCTCGTTCATTTTGTATAATTTCTTCGGCTTGTAATGGGGAAGTAATGAGTCCAACTGTTCCGGTTGGAATATCAGCCCCTTGCCTGATTGTTTCACTGAAAGGCACTTGATAGCCCGGGTAGGCATTGATTCTGGCTGGAACAACAGCTCCCGAACTTACATCAATCAAATCTACCCCATGGTTTTTCATCCATTTTGCCATCTGGACATAATCTTCTGCCGTCATGCCTTCTGTATGGTAATCATGTGCAGAAATCCTGACAAATAATGGCCCATCCCACACTTCTTGAACCGCTCCGATTACTTCCTTCAAGAAGCGATATCGATTTTCAGCGGAACCGCCGTATTCATCTTCCCGTTTGTTGCTGAGCGGTGAAAGAAATTGATTAATGAGGTACCCATGTGCACCATGAAGTTCAATCACGTCGTAGCCCGCTGTACTTGCCCGATTGGCAGCGCTGCGGAAGGCAGCCACTGTTTCAGCAATATCTTCTTTTGTCATTTCCTTCGGAGTTTTGCTATTTTCGTCAAATGGAATGGCAGAAGGAGCGATGATTTCCCCTTCAATTACGGCTTTACGTCCTGCATGGGAAATTTGGATGCCTGTTTTGGCACCATGTTCTTTGATCATGGAAACAAGCTTCGAAAGCCCTTCTAAATGATCATCGCTCCATATTCCCAGATCCTGAGGTGAGATCCTGCCCTGAGGAGTCACAGCAGTGGATTCCTGAATGATTAAGCCTGCCTGGCCCACCGCTCGGGTGGTGTAATGGGTCAGATGCCAATTTTGCACAATACCGTCTTCTTCGTAGCAAGAATACATACACATTGGAGACATCACAATTCTGTTCTTTAGCGTAACATTTTTAATTGTATACTCTGAAAAGAGCAATGATTTCATTTATGCCATCTCCTTACCCTAATGATTACTAACATGGATAGTATAGCAACCATGGAGATTTCTTCCAAGGTTTCCGCCTCGGAGCTTTTCTATTAATGGCTAATTTCCTTAACCTTCGACTTTGCAGCTTGAATTTCTCCTTTTAGTTGATTTCCAAGTTTATTGGCCTGTTCAGTTGCTTTTACAATACATGAAACCAGAGCTTCCTTAACATTGTGATTTTCCAAAACCTTAATCCCCGCTTCCGTTGTTCCGCCAGGAGATGTTACCTCGCGGCGAAGTGCAGCAGGAGTTTTCGGTGACTGGCTTAGCATGTCCGCAGCTCCGATAATTGTTTGAATAATTAATTGTTTAGCCGTTTCTTTTTCCAGCCCGATTTCCTCTGCCGATTGCTCCATGGCTTCCACCAAATAATAAATATAGGCAGGGCCGCTGCCGGAAAGCCCTGTGACGGCATTAAGCTGTTCTTCCTCCACCACTGCTACGAGACCGATCGTTTCAAACATTTCCCGCGCCTTTTCAAGATGGCTTTTATCAGCATATTTATTAACAGCGACAGCAGTAGCGGACTTTCCTACAGCTGCCGATGTATTCGGCATCGCCCTGATAATCGGCAGTTTTTTACCTGCCAATGTTTCCAGGCTGTTTAAATCGACACCGGCAGCAACTGACACAACGAGCATCCCTTCTTTTAAATATGAACCGGCTGCAGTCATTGCAGCAGCTACATCCTTTGGCTTAACTGCAAGAACAACGATATCTGCCCCTTTTATCGTTTTTTCTAAATTGGCTGACGCTGTGATTCCATATAGATTGCTTAAATAAGAGAGTCTGTCTTGATCGCTCCGGTTTGTTATGAAGATTTGGCTCCTGTCAACAAGACCCTGGGCAATAATCCCAGACACCATCGCTTCTGACATTGATCCGCCACCTATAAACGCAATTTTCTTCATTATCGTATCCTCCTATTAACCTGAAAATTTTGGTAAAAGAGTCACTTGCCTTTAATTTTAAAAACCTATAAGCACTATAGTGGATGCAAAGTTTACTTTTTCATTTGCGAAAATACGTTCTTTCCATCCTGTAAATAAAAAAGACCCTTCATCCTGATAAAGGACGAAAGGTCATGCTTCCGTGGTACCACCTTTGTTCACCTTTGAGAATATTTTCCCAAAAGATGCGCTTGAATCCTGTAACGTGGGATATACGTCAGGTTATCCTGACGGCTCATAAGGTAGGTTCAATGAAACAGGGGGCATGTGAATCCTTTCAGCCGGCGGGCTTCACTCTCTTTTGCCATCTTTCATTTACTGGCCTTACTCATAGCCTATCTTTTAATTTTAATTGTGATTATGAGGGAAAGACAAGGCTACTGTCAACCCTCTTTTTTGCGGTGAAGCAAAAAAATGTCAAATAAATTATGTGAAAATAATGACAATTTATTTCACAGCAGGTAAAATGGTAATACGTGAAAAAAGAATGACGTGAAAAATTATTCAGGGGCGGTCCATCCTAGTAAATTCTTAATGTAATTCCCGCTAATATAAATTGAATTTCAACGAAGTTTTTCTGCAGGTAATAGTTGCGGTACATCAGAAGGATACTAGAAAAGTATTTTGCAAATATAATTATTAAGGTGGAGCAAAAATGACGGAATGGCATAATGGTATTGTTAGAATATCCATCCCAACCCCGTTTCCGGTTGGTGATGTAAACGTTTTTTTAATAAAGGGTGATTTGCTAACTTTGGTGGATACAGGTGTGAAAACACCTGCAGGACGTTATGCACTGGAGGAAGGGTTAAAGAAGCTAGGCTATAAATTGGAGGATATCGAACAGGTGATCATTACTCATCACCATCCTGATCATGTTGGCGGTGCCGACTTTTTTGGAATGAATGTTCCGTTAGCTGGACATCCGAATAACCAGAGATGGCTTGAGCTTTCGGAGGACTTTATTAGCCAGCTGGATGAATTCTTCCTGGATTTCGCGAGCCTGGCAGGTATTCCGAGTGAAATGAAACATCATGTGAAAAAGTTTCGCGGGGCATTAAAATACAATTGCGATCGAACTCTTACAAATATGATTACCGATAAGCAAGAACTGCCGGGACTGCCAGGATGGATGGCTGTTGAGACGCTTGGCCATGCCCAAAGCCATCTTTCGTTCTTTCGTGAGCAGGATGGAGCTATGATTGGAGGAGATTTTTTGCTTGAAAAAATCTCACCTAATCCATTGATTGAGCCTCCCTTTGAGCCAGGAAAAGATCGCCCAAGGCCACAGCTGCAATTTAATGCTTCATTAAGAAAGCTCATTGCGATGCCAGTTTCAAAGGTATACGCCGGCCATGGTGATGAAGTGGAGAATGTGAAGGAACTGGCTAATCTGCGGATTAATCGTCAGCATGAACGGGCTATGCATGTTAGACAGCTGGTGGAGAATAAACCTTCTACAGCTTATGAACTTTGCACTTTGCTATTTCCGAAAGTATTTAGGAAGGAACCGGGTCTGACTCTTTCAGAAACTGTCGCCCAGCTTGACTATTTACTCGATTTGGGAGAAATTAAGGAAGAACAATCAGCCCATGGCAATATTTATTCCGTCAGCTAAATAGGGGTGACTCGTATGATGAATTTAAAGGGAAAATGCGTTACTATCACCGGGGCTTCCGGAGGGATAGGCAAAGAAATAGCTGAGAAAGCAGCCGCAAGAGGAGCACGTGTAGTGCTGCTTGCTAGAAGTATCGATAAGCTGGAAGCGATAAAGATGGAGCTGAATGCCAAGTACGGAAACTCAGCGCTTGCTTACCAGCTGGATGTATCAGACTCTGATAAAATCCAATCAGTATTCGAGGAAATTTTTGCGGCTGTTGGAAAAATAGATATTCTGGTCAATAATGCCGGGTTTGGATTATTCAGCCATGCACATGAGGCAGAGCTTCAGGTGACGAAAGCAATGTTTGAGGTTAATGTACTTGGGCTAATCGCCTGTACACAAATGGTTTTGCCATCCATGATTGCTCGTAAATCAGGGCATATCATTAATATTGCATCTCAGGCTGGAAAAATAGCAACCCCAAAATCGAGTATCTATTCAGCGACAAAATTCGCCGTATTGGGCTATTCTAATAGCCTTAGGATGGAGCTTTCGGAGCATAACGTTTTCGTAACCACTGTTAATCCGGGCCCAATCGAGACGAATTTTTTCAATATAGCTGATGAACAGGGTACATATGTGAAAAGTATAAAACGATTTATGCTGAAACCGGGCTATGTTGCCGAGAGAGTGGTCGACGTGATGATGACCAGCAAACGCGAAATTAATCTGCCGGGATGGATGAGCCTCGGAAGCTTATTTTATACACTATTTCCCAGGGCGGTCGAAACATTAGGACGAAAAGCGTTCTTTAAAAAGTAGTAATTTTCTTCCTTGATTTTGAAACGAAAGCAAACGAAATCCGTCTATTAAGTCAGAGGTGAAAGGCTATAAAACAATCAGCCATCTTCTTGATTCCTTTGATGCTTTGCGCAATCCTTCTTGGCTGTTCGAAGGATACATCGAGATTGCCTGCAGATATTGGCAAGGGAGCAGCGGGCTTCCTTACAGAAATAAAAGGAAATCGGGTCTTAATAGGTGAAACAATATATAGTTTGACGGAACAGACCAAGATTCAAACAGAGAACGGGAAGAAGTGGAATGTTAAAGATTTGAAAATCGGGTTGAAAATCAAGCCATGGTATGCAGGAGGGGTAAAAGAATCCTATCCTATGCAAGCTGACGCCAGATTCTTAATGATTCTAACGGATGAGGCCAGCAGCAAGGAAACAGAAATTGTCCGCAAAGCCATTAAAGGTGTCCAGAAAAGTGAAAATGAACGGTTTATTATCCGAAATATCGAGCATTTGGCTGGGCAGAATGTCTACAGGCTTGAAATGATGAGCCGTTCCGTGCTTGACACATCTTTTACGATAACGATTGATGAAGAGACATACGAGGTTTTTTATCAGTAAAGCAGTGAAATGCTGCTCAACCTAATCCTGGCTGCTGGCCGGGTTTTTATATTTGGATTTTCATTTTATTTGACTGCTGCCCTGCCTTATTTTTAAAATCTGAGGATATTTCCTTAAATGAATGTCAGACGCACATTATAAAATATTTTTTCATAGCAGACTTTTATTCGCTTTATTATGTCTAATTAGTATAGAAACAATAGGGGGAACCGCTTGGATAAACAGCTTGTAATAAGGGCAGTGAGCGGGGGTGATGAAGCGTTTTTCGCTTTGATTCACAGTCATAAAATACAGCTATACAGAATGCTGGACATCTATACTGGTTAAAGAAGGAGTTTTTATCTTAAAAAGAGGCTGACTGGGAAGTTCCAGATCAGCCTTGTTCGTTATTTCGCAGTTGTTGTTTGAAGCATCTCAATAATATAAGGGGTAATTCCTTCAGATTCTTCCTTGTTGGCAAAATGAATGGTGAACTTCAGCAGCTTTCCATTTACCCTTTTTACGACCACATTTTGAGATGCCTTGCTGTTTGAAGCGTGCAAGTAAAATTCAGCATTGCGGTAGAAAGGATGGTAGTTTTGTTTTTTGATTTCGATTACTTTTCCTGTTGATTTCAAATATTCGGCCGCGTTCTTCTTTACCGCTGCAACATTGGCCTTCGCATCCAGCACTTCTATACGGGCAAAATATGTTCCATCTTTTTTATACTGAAGAATGTACTTGCCAGGTTCTTCTTTATCGAAGGAATATCCGCTTTTCACTTTGAGGGTCACGGCAATTTTGGCTGCATCATAGGAAGAGCCTGCTGGTTTTCCTGCTTTAGCCACAACAAGCTTCTGTCCTGGATAAATTTTATCGGATTTAAGGCTGTTAATCTTCTTTAATTCACTGACAGTCAGTCCATATGCACGGGCAATTTTGGAGAGCGTATCACCTTTTTTCACTGTTATTATTGTCCCGAGCTTTAACGTTTTGCCAGCGATGATCAGATTTGAGCCGAGATGATTGATTTCCTTTAATGCTGCTACGGTGGTATTGTACCGTTTTGCTATACTGTATAAAGTATCGCCCTTCTGAATTTTATACACGTCATTTGCAGTCCCTGCATATACGCCCTGCGAAAACCCGAGCAGAGATGCAAGGCCAATTGATAACACTGTCAGCTTTATTGTTTTCTTCTTCATCCTAATCCCTCCGATTTGTTTTTCGTGAGTCATGTATTTGACGAATCTTTACCAAAACAGTTACAGGATTGCCGAGCACAATTGCAAATTGGGCTTTTTGGCATAATCTTTCTGTAGCATTTGTTTCTTGAGAAGTGGGAGATGGATAATCTGGAAGATTGGCAAAAGTATATTTTACATAGCTTAGAAGCGCTGATAAATTCGACGTTTCCGATATAGATACCTGCATGTGACACGCCTGCATCCTGTGATTCCAAATAAATAAATACTTTCTTTGTATAATAAATCCCTATTTCTTTCCAAACTGAATTTCCATATTTGGTGAATAGAGGAGAAGCGGGGGAAATGTTGAATTTTGAAATAAAATTCCCATTGAATACGAACGTGTATTCGGATAATATTATGGGTATAATAAATACGAACATATATTCTAGAGGAGTGGAGAGACATAATGGTGGATTATAACGCGATGCCGAATCACCGGATTTTATGCGTCGATATGAAAAGCTTTTATGCCAGCTGTTCCGCTGTTATGGAGGGGCTTGATCCCTTAGAGTGCTATTTAGCGGTTGTCGGAAATATCGACCGGCCCGGAAGTGTTGTTCTTGCGGCGTCCCCGAAAATGAAAAAGGAATTCGGAATCAAGACAGGCTCCCGGAAATTTGAAATCCCCAATGATCCGCGGATTAAAATAGTTGATCCTGCTATGTCCACATATTTGAGAATTTCCACAGAAATCACCCGCCTGTTTCATCGGTATGTCCCAAAGGAAGCGATCCATACCTATAGTGTGGACGAGAGCTTCCTTAAAATAGACGGAGCCACCTCACTCTGGGGCGACGCCTGGACGGTTGCGCGAAAAATTAAAGATGAGATCGAGCGGGAGTTTCAGCTGCCGTGTGCAATTGGCATTGGACCGAATATGCTCCTGGCCAAGCTGTGCCTTGATCTTGAAGGAAAAAAGGAAGGAATTGCGGAGTGGACATATGAGGATGTGCCAGCAAAGCTGTGGCCGCTGTCGCCGCTTAGCCAAATATGGGGAATCGGCAAAAGGGTGCAGCGGACGTTGAATAGCATGGGGATTTTTACAGTTGGCCAGCTTGCCAGCCATAGCCTTGAGCAGCTGGAGGCCAAGTTTGGGGTAATGGGAAACCAGCTTTATTACCATGCCTGGGGGATTGACCTTTCAGATATTGGAGCCCCAATCATGGAAGGGCAGGTCAGCTTTGGAAAAAGCCAAATCCTTCTTCGTGATTATAAAGACGAAAAGGAAGTAAAAAACGTGATTTTGGAAATCTGTGAGGAGGTGGCAAGACGGGCAAGGTCGCACTATAAGGCAGGCAGGACAATAAGCCTCGGGATTGGATACAGCCATGAGGAATTCGGAGGCGGATTCCTGCGCTCACGTTCCATAGCTGAACCCACAAATGTGACGATGGAGCTGTACAGGGTATGTCTGGAACTGTTCCACGAAAATTATGTTCCGAAAACAGTAAGGCAAATTTCAATCTCGCTGTCCAATATAGTGGATGACAATGAAATGCAGCTGACATTGTTTGATCCTTCCGCATGGAAAAAGCGAAAGCTTGGCTACACTGTTGACCGCATCCGCGGAAAGTTCGGTTCGAAATCGCTGCTGCGTGCTGTGTCCTATACCGCAGCAGGAACTGCCGTTATCAGAAGCGGCCTTGTCGGAGGACATAAATCGTAACGCAATGAATAAGAGCCAAGGGGGATTTATCATGATACGGGATCGGGGACGAATTAAATGGACGTCAATGATGCTGCCGGAGCACGTAAAAATGCTCCGGGATTGGGCACATGAGGACACCTATGAACAGCGCAGGGAACTGGATGAGCAAAAGCTCGATGAAATGAATATGGCTATAGGGGAAGCGATGGAGACGGGTGCCGCTGTCGCGATCACCCATTATAAGAATCGGCGGCATTGCCTTTTGATCGGCCGCATACATTATTATAACGAAACCAAACAACAGCTTCATGTGGTAGATCACTTTAATGAGCCGCATTATATTGGGCTTTCGGAGATTGCGGATGTCAGGTACGCAGAGTGATTGAACCCTCACCAAAAAAACGTGCTGGCGGCAAAGGTATAAGGGGGTGGCCTGCTGTCCATGAAGCCATTTTTGGAACTCGCACAAAGTGTGAAATTTGACAGTAAAGGAATGCTGCTTAGCAAGGATACCTGTCTGAGATATATTGGGAGGGGAAGAAGCGCCTATGTTTTCAGGATTGGCTCAACGTATCTTGTTATGAAGGTATTTCTGCCGGAACGAACCAGGGAAGCTAAGGAAGAGGCGGAGATATACCGGATTTTGCAAAAGCATCCATCATATCCTGCGCTGCACGGAGCGGGAGAGAATTATCTGGTGATTGACTACATCAAAGGGGCAACAATGTATCAATGCCTGAATAGTGGTATGGAAATAAGGGATGAACATGTACAGCAGGTCGACCAGGCTCTTGAGTCAGCAAGAAGGAAGGGGCTCAATCCATCGGACATTCATTTGCATAACATTATTATTATAAAAAACAGCCAAAAGATTAAAGTGATCGATGTGGCAAGATACAGGCAGCAAAAAGAATGCAGCCAATGGGAGGATATAAAAAAAGCATATGTCAAGTATTACAGGCATCGGTACTTTCCAAAAAAAATCCCACGCTTCGTTCTTGATGCGATTGCTGTTTCCTATAAAAAGAATTTGCTTCGGCCGCTGATTTGATTTATGGATGAAACCTTCGTCATCCACTCATAGGCAAGAAAAATAATCCACCTGAGTTGCCGGCTCCGGTGGATTTTGCCGGCTGCAGCTAATTCTCTGAGCGCAAAGCGGCTGCTGCCAGGCCGTTTGGTGTTACCAGCACTAAACGGTCTTTTTAAAAATTTGTAATCCAGAATTTTTACACCCCTGTAAACTCGTTAAAAAAGGTATGGGGGAGCATGCCTTTTATTCCTGTCCTTCAGGTTTCGGAGCTCTTACCCGCGATTCAAACTTGCCTTTATGGGAAGCATCGCAATATGGCATATTTGCCGACATGCCGCAGCGGCAAAGCGAGAAGGCAGGCTTTGCAGGAAACGCATTTCCTTCTGCGTCGATTAGCTCTACATCGCCAGTAATCCGGTATGAACCGTTATCGTTTACTTTTATTGTTACTTTTTCCATAATGATCATCCTTTCCATAATTTTGGTCATATCTTCTTATATCCTAACTGGAAGCCGAATCTTTTTCAAACTATTTTAAAGACTGATAAAATAAGGATATGCAATCACGAAGGAGATTTTGACTATGAAAATAGAATGGACAGAAACAGCGGTAAAAGCGATCCGTGAAAAAACAGATGGTAAATCGGGCCTGATGAAGCTGAAATACGATACAGATGGCTGTGGCTGTGTGGTGAACGGGGTCACAGCACTGTGGCTCGTAAGCACGCTTGACGATGACGATGAAAGAATTGAAACCAATAACGGCCCAATATATATCGAGAAATCAAAGGCTATTTTTTTGGATGACGAAATGAAGATTGATTTTGTGCTGGAAGCAAATAGCTTTCAATTGAAAAGCCCAAACCAATTCTTAAATCCGCGGATGAGTTTTTCTGATCGTACGTAGGGAAACGGGCGCGATTAAACTTAGATTAGCGACAATAAAGAAGGAGCAGAACGCCCGGAGGCTGCTGCTTCTTTTTTAATGGGCGGGCAAAACAAGCTCTTCCAAAAATTCATCAATGACTTTCTCGTATTCACGGGGATTTTCATTATAGGACTGGGCATGAGCACCTTTGGCAGCGATATACAGTTTCTTCGGGCCTTCTTTTTCCTCAAAAAGCCGGGATGTCATCTCAGCTGGGATAAAATCATCGTCCTGGCTGTGAATAAACAGGACCGGGCTTTTAATATTTTTTATAAAACGTATGGGAGCAACATCATCTATCCTCCAGCCTGCTCGCAGCTTCAGGAATCGGTCAGCAATAGGGAGGACCATCCAGGAAGGAAGCAC
Organism: Peribacillus saganii; assembly: GCF_003429095.1. GTDB lineage: Bacteria > Bacillota > Bacilli > Bacillales > DSM-1321 > Peribacillus > Peribacillus saganii. The sequence goes on along the minus strand of NZ_QVTE01000077.1, from coordinate 3,571 downwards.
CGGTACCTCAGCCTTCAGGCGATGAATCAGCTGCCCGCGGAAATTGGAAAAAGGGCAGTCAGCGATATAAAAGCTGGCGCCATCCTCAACCATTCCCCCATAGAGCAGAGCAGTTGCGGCACCCATCGACTCACCATGTATGCCAAGAATAATGTCTGAGCCTTTTTGCTTTTTCAGTTCATCAATGACAGCCTGCAGATCGAACTTTTCATAATAGCCGTAGGAGCTGTGCGTTCCACCTGATTTACCGTGGCGGCGATGGTCGTAAATAACAGCATTAAACCCGCGTTTCAGAAAAAGATTCATATATTTAACTGAATTGAAGCGGTTTTCCGTAACGCCGTGACAAATAATTACCCATTTATTTGTTGTGTGCGGTTCCACGAATTCACAGTGCAAATCATAGCCGAATTTGGAAGGAACAGTTAACTCCTTTTTCGGCAACGATTCATATTCCTCAAGGTTCAGGCGTTTTGCGGAAATTTCACGTTTATGAATGAGCCGTTCTTCCTTCTTTTTCATATACATCACACGGTTTGTAAAATACATCCCAATGCCAATAATGTAAGTGAGAATACCGAGCATAAAAATGAGCAACTTTTTCATTAAGCGCGCCCCCGAGGTTTTTTCTTTATTTTACCATGTGCATTCTGCCAATAATAGTTTTCGCAAAAGGGTGGCTGCCTACCTGGAAAAAAGTATCCTTCTTGCAGCCAATAATCATAGTTGGTCTTGTATAGTTGTTTTGGAGTTCAGTTTTAGTGCTGCTTTAAGTATTCCCGATCCAAATTTCGCTTCGGAAGATTATACCAATGTTAGCGGTATCGAAAGGCTTTTCCCGAAAGCTTGCCGAGCCGTTCACTTTTAAGCAAAAGAGGAATCAATATTCGCTGGCATCTCCCCTTTGAATGTAAAACAATAATGGAAGCGGCAAATAAAATGGAACAAGCTATTTTTTAGGGATATGGGCAGCAAGAGGCAGGAAGATTCCGCCGCCTAGGAAGGCCCCGCAAAGGCTGCAGTGTCAATTTGGTAATAATCCAAAAAATCCGAAATAAACCGGATGACAAAAAAAGCGATTCTCATTTTTGAATCGCTCTTAAGAAAGCATGTTATTTCTCCGGAAGAATGACTTCTTTAATTTCCTTTGTTTTCAGATCCATCCGGTAGAGGTGGTTATCAACCCTGTTAGGCCAATTTTTATCAGCAATAAAGTACAAGCTGACATCGGAACTAAACCGCGGACGTCCGACAAAATTTCCAAAATGGGTAACCAGGTGCTCCTTTTTCGATTCAAGATGATAGGAGAATAATTCATACTTATATGTCCCGTCATCATCCGGGTTGCTAATGGATTGGTAGATTATTTCATTTCCGGAAGGGGCGAGTATAAGCTCAGTAATATCAATCTCTTTATTTGGATCGGTTACAACGTGTAAGTCTTCCGGGGAATCAAGGGCTATTTGAAACACCCGCTGCTTCGTTTCGAATGTTTCCTCCGGCGTGTCGGCATCCAGGTCATCATCCATCTGGACGAAAATGGATGTTCCATCCGGAGAAACGTTAAGAGATGTCATCGAATATTTTTTAAGGCTGGTTCGCTGAACGGTTTCTTTTTCTGCCAGTTTGTATTCAAATACATCTAGGTCATGAGTCCGTTTACTGGCAATAGGCGAATAATTCCCAAAGGTGCCTGCACCCAGGAAAAATAAAGAATCGCTAACAGGGGAGAAGTCCAGTTCAGTTACCATGTTCTCCGATTTGAACAGCTCTGTGACCTCCTTAGTACGGAGATCGAGCAGATGTACTGTACTTGACAAATCCTTTTCAGGATTTTTATTGGCAGTAATAAAAGCTACCTTCGTACCGTCACTCGAAAAACTCGGATCGATAATAGACTTGCTATTTTCAAATTCGATTACTTTTTCCTCTATATCTAGCTTATTATTGAAGATATACAAACCGGGCTTTCCTCTTTTATAAGAAACATAGGCAACCGTATCCTGGGCGGATACATCATATTGATCGGCAAGACCCTCTTGTTTTTCCTGTTCTGTCTTTTCAAACTTGAACCCCATGACTGCCAGTATCGCCGTAAGGGTGAGTACCAGTCCGCCAAATAAATATAAATATCTTTTTCTCATGGCTGCCCCCTTAATACATCAATTTTGGCAAGAATGCGATCAGCAAAATCCCTACTATAAATAACATGGGGACAACGGCTAAACCATATGCCAAACGTTTATTTTTTTTCAAAGCTTTTACTTGGGCAATATAAAGCCCAATCCAAATCAGCGCCGGCAGACAGAATGCGAGCATAATCGGTGAAAATCCTCCAATCATTATAAGGCTGCCGCCAACGATAAAAAGTGTTGCCCCAATAATGAAAATCCCTGCAGTAATGTTTAAAGCGTGAATAATTTTGGAATCCCGGTTCAATGCCTGGCTGCTGCCAAAGCTATTTAACGAAGTCAGGTACAGCAGCGACAGATTCAGCAGGATAACAAGTCCAGCGGCAATCGGCAAAATAGTAAGTGAGAGCCCGTCTGAGAGCATCCCGCCGTACAAATAAATCAGCGCATGGAGCACCAATGTGCTATTGATCCATCGTTTCCGGTTTAAATGGACACTTTTATTAACTGCCAAGTAAAAAATAAATGAGCTTGATGCCATCGAAACAACCATCCACATGATGAATGCATTACCCTCCCAAAACAGTTGGAGGCAATATGCTGCCACCGTATACAATATTGAGGTTACGGAAAGGGTGAACATGAGTTCTTTGCGGTATGGAAACATAGCCTGCTGTATCTGGCTGCCGATTTCCCCCTCATTTCCGAACAGTGCCATGGCTTTTTTTTCTGCTTCCTCTTTGCTTAATCCATCCTCCATTAACTGGCCGCGTGACATTTGGAGATGAATAAGAAGTTCTTCATATAAGTCTTCCTTTTCTTCTTTTGAACAATCCGTATGCCGCACAATGTTTTCAACAAAGCGTTCGAGTCCGGATTTCATGAAAGTCCCTCCGAACTTTTTCTAATAAGATTTTCCATCAGTTGAAAGTCCTTCCGCTTCTGCGCTAGCTCAGCAAGTCCAGTTTCTGTGATTTTATAATATTTCCGTCTGCCTGCCTCTGTTTGACTCCAATAAGATTCGATAGCCAGCTTCCGTTCCAGCCGTTTAAGCGCAGGATATAAAGTTCCTTCGCTCATTTCATAACGCTCATCGCTCAGCTGCTTTAAAATTTTAGTAATTTCATATCCATATAAATCTTTTTGGGAAATCAACGAAAGCAACAGAAGATCAATACTACCCTTCATCATTTCTTTATCCATCTGATTCTCCTCAACTGTTAATATATGGTTATTGTAATACGATGTACCTCGTAATGCAAGGTTAAAAAAATTTAGCTTAGCAGGGGGAAATGAAGACTTGCAGCTATGGTCTGCGCATCTGTATTTGTTTTTCTATTTTTTTTTAGGCTATATGTTAAAGCTCATTGCTGATTTTGATACTTTGTTGATGTCTAGCTGCAGCGCCCAGCCCCGACGCACAGGACGTGCTAGTGCCG
>NZ_QVTE01000076.1 GCF_003429095.1 Peribacillus saganii | reverse complement strand
TCGTAGCGAGTCTTGGAGGGCTAAAGGTAACTTTAGCTTTTAAGCGTAGACAGTTAGGTAACGGGCCGAAAGCCAAATGGTTGAAGGGATTGAGCTCCATAATGTTAGTAAATCGAGAGGGCTGATGCCTTACGCACAGCAGAAAGCTACATTTTATCTTTCGTTAAGGGCAAGAAGGATAAAACCTCTCTGGAGTCAGAGACCTTGGCACGTTATACATTGATATGATACGGCAACTCGGGAGACCCTAACGGTCTTTTTTTTGAAGAAGAGTATGGTGTACAAGCGATAATAAGCAAGGAAACCAAATGCCGTGTAGGGAGTCGGATAGCAGCGTAGTACCAATGAAGTTGGGTAATGCCGATGGAGGAAAGGCTAGCTACCAGTTATCACCCTTACTAGGGATACATTTACTACACACTGAGGTAGGTACAATAAATGGAAACAAAACTACTAAGGATAGCAGAATTAGCAAAATTTGATCCTAAAATGAAATTTACATCTCTTGCACATTTATTAAATGAGCAATCACTAGTTCAATGTCATTATGAGTTACCTAACAAAAAGGCAACTGGGATTATTGGTACAACTAAAGAGCAATACAGTGAAAATCTAAAAGAAAACATAGAGGATTTAGTAAATAGGCTTAAAAGTAAAAGTTATCGTCCTGTTCCAGTAAGGAGAATGTATATTCCAAAACTCAATTCAAACAGGAAAAGACCATTGGGAATACCTGAACATGAAGATAAGATTGTTCAAAAAGGCATTACGAAAATACTAACTACCATCTATGAAAATGATTTTCTAGACTGCTCATTTGGATTCCGACCAAATCGTAATTGCCACGATGCCTTGAAAATACTGAACCACTATATTGAAAAGAGGTCAGTAAATTATGTAGTAGATGTAGATATTAAAGGATTCTTTGACAACGTTGAACACACATGGATGATGGAGTTCTTAAAACTGCGAATCGCAGACCCTAACCTCCTAAGAATAATAGGAAGATTTCTTAAAGGTGGATATATGGAGGAAGGTAAGAAATACAAGACAGACACTGGCACACCGCAAGGTGGAGTAATATCTCCGATATTAGCCAACGTATACCTTCATTACGTCCTTGACCTGTGGTTTGAGAAAAGGGTTAGGAAACAGTGTAAAGGACAAGCATACATCGTGAGATATGCAGATGATTTTGTTTGTTGTTTTCAATATAAAAGTGAAGCTGAGCAATTCTTCCATTCGTTAAAGTTGAGGTTAAAGAAATTTAACTTAGAAATAGCTGAGGACAAAACCAAAATTATTCCCTTTGGGCGATTTGCGGAGACAAATGCAATTCAAAAGGGGAGAAGTAAACCAGATACCTTCGATTTCCTTGGCTTTACACATTACTGTGGGAAAAGTAAACAAGGCAAGTTCCGAGTAAAACGGAAATCAAGCAGGAAGAAAGTCCAAGGCAAACTCAGAGAATGTAAAGAATGGTTGAAGAGTAATAGAAATAAAGATATTCATATGATTATGGATAGATTTAAACGCTCGCTCGTTGGTTATTACAACTATTACTGCATCACTGATAACACTCAAAGTGTTAGCAACTTTAAAGACAAAATCGAATACTTACTGTTTAAATGGCTCAATAGAAGAAGTCAAAGAAAATCCTTTACTTGGGATAAATTCAGCCTCTTTCTTCATAAATATCCATTACCTTCACCAAGAATTAAAGTGAATATATATGACTTAAGAAAAGAGATTAGCTACATTCTGTAAATGGTGACTAGGAGGAGCCGTGTGCATTAATAGTGCAAGCACGGTTCTGTGAGGGGG
>NZ_QVTE01000075.1 GCF_003429095.1 Peribacillus saganii | reverse complement strand
ATGCAAACCGTATTGTTTGGGAACCCCAACAAATATTATAGAGCCTGATTTATACAATACTAGATAAACAACAATAGAAAGGGTTCTAATTGAAACCGACCATTTTTCAGGCACAAAAAAAGCCTTAGACCAATAGGTCTAAGACAGAAGTTATGGTGTTATGTAGTTAGATGGTGGAGCCTAGCGGGATCGAACCGCTGACCTCCTGCGTGCAAGGCAGGCGCTCTCCCAGCTGAGCTAAGGCCCCAATTAAATGAATATGTTTTGTTGTTCACTGGAGCGGAAGACGGGATTCGAACCCGCGACCCCAACCTTGGCAAGGTTGTATTCTACCACTGAACTACTTCCGCAAAAAATGAGCCATGAAGGACTCGAACCTTCGACCCTCTGATTAAAAGTCAGATGCTCTACCGACTGAGCTAATGGCTCATATGGCTGGGCTAGCTGGATTCGAACCAACGCATGACGGAGTCAAAGTCCGTTGCCTTACCGCTTGGCTATAGCCCAATATAACATCTTTTACAAAAATAAGGGTATTTATATAGTTCCCTTTTATAGTGAAATTATTACATGTCCACTAATACTTTTTTATAAAATGAATGGTGGAGGGGGGCAGATTCGAACTGCCGAACCCGAAGGAGCGGATTTACAGTCCGCCGCGTTTAGCCACTTCGCTACCCCTCCGCATATGTGGTGCCGGCAAGAGGACTTGAACCCCCAACCTACTGATTACAAGTCAGTTGCTCTACCAATTGAGCTACACCGGCAAAAAATCAAAAATGGTGGAGGATGACGGGATCGAACCGCCGACCCCCTGCTTGTAAGGCAGGTGCTCTCCCAGCTGAGCTAATCCTCCAATATAATGGTGACCCCTACGGGATTCGAACCCGTGTTACCGCCGTGAAAGGGCGGTGTCTTAACCGCTTGACCAAGGGGCCATTTTTTCATAAATAAATAGGAAGCTCCCAAGCGGGCTCGAACCGCTGACCTCTTCCTTACCATGGAAGTGCTCTACCTGCTGAGCTATGGAAGCATGGCTCCGCAGGTAGGACTCGAACCTACGACCGTTCGGTTAACAGCCGAATGCTCTACCACTGAGCTACTGCGGAATAATATGATGTTTCCTAAAACTCACTTTAATGCAACAGCAAAAATACTGCTGCCCGGCGACGTCCTACTCTCACAGGGGGAGATCCCCCAACTACCATCGGCGCTGAAGAGCTTAACTTCCGTGTTCGGGATGGGAACGGGTGTGGCCTCTTCGCCATCATTACCAGACAATATTCAAAACTATTGAAAAGACATGTATTATTATACTATCTACCAATAGATTTTTTCAAGAAGGAATTTTTGTTCCTTCAAAACTAGATAACAGATAAGGAAATGCTGCGTGTTT
>NZ_QVTE01000074.1 GCF_003429095.1 Peribacillus saganii | reverse complement strand
AATACATAAATCAAACGATCCATTGATATAAAAGCGACCTGGTATCCACGCTCGATAGCGTGAATACCAAGGGCAGTTGAAAGATGAGTCTTCCCTACACCCGTTGGTCCCATCATAATTAAGGTAAAACACTCATCAACCCATGATAATTGTTTTAATATATTCAGTTGTTTTTCTCCAATCGCAGTCTGTTCTTCAAGACGAAAGTTTTCGAATGTTAATGCCTCTGGAAACTCTGCCCACTTCATTAGTCTTTCACTATTTTTCCTTTCCCTACAACGCATTTCATGGCTAAGAAACTCATGGATGAACTCATGATATGTCCATCCCTTTGCTTCAGCTTCCCTTAGAAGAGAGGGTAATTCCTTGGCTGTCTCAGCCAGGCGTAGGGTTCGGCATTTTTCCTGTAGTGTTTCGTAAGGCTGGCTCATCTATTTGCTCCTCCTTGAAGGACACTTAAATAGATATCCTCTTTTCGTTCGGGGGCAACTAAAGCCTTATACTTCTCATTCAATGTTCCAGTTTCTATATGTTTCTTTCGGCCCTGGATTTCTAATGAGATGGCAATATCCCGAAAATCATTCGCACTAGTCAACCGTAAACGTCTCATTTCATTAAGTGCCTCATCAATGAAAGCTGGATATTTCAGGATGACGGATTGTACAACTTTAAGTTGATCTATCAAATGACGTGGATATTGATTAGAGAGAATTTCAATAAGCCAATTTGCTGCTTCTTTATCGGTTAATATTCCTTTAATTTGCTCTATTAATTGGTCACGTTTAGAGTGTTCACGTTGCCGATGGGAAGGGTCTGAAATGACAGTACCACTTCCTTTAGCGATTTTATGTTTGGCTAAAAGCTGTCCGTTTTGCTGGAGGCGTATGTATAGATACTCAGTATCTGTCTCGACATAAGCAATATTTGGAGCTCCTTTTCGGTAAGTGCCGCGAGGTACGCTGTACCGATTCCCATCAAACCGGATAACATTGTCTTTGTTAATAGTTCTTGTTATACTAGAATCGAAGATATCTTCAAAAATGTAAGTACCAGAGACCGGTTGTAGGTGTGGCTTTTCCAGGGCGAACACTTCCACTGGTCTCTTTTTCGTATTATGATGTACTTTATAATTCCCCGTTCTTTTTAACCAACTCAAACAAGATTCCTGCCAATCTAGTAGATTATCGAATGTACGGTTCTTCGCAAAATTATTTTTTACGTACTTTACTACCTGCTCTATTTTTCCTTTGGACTCTGGATCAGATTTTCTACAGAGGTACACCTTAAACTTTCTTGTCTGCTGGTACTTAGTGAATTCAACTGTCATGATAAGGTCTCCAGCATTTTCACTGACAGCCAGTAAGCGATCTTGGTCGTAGACGATTTCAGTAGACATGCCCCCATAAAAACGGAAGGCATTTTCATGCATCCTAATAAGATCTGATGCTCGAAAAGGTCGGTCAAGCCATTCTACATATTTGTATCTGGAATGGGCCAATACGAATCCAATAAAGTAGAGTCGCTTGAAGGTTCCATTGGTTGTAGGGACCCTTATTTGACCAAAATCTACTTGTAGCTGCTGACCCATTGGAAGATCGGGTACTGTACTATAATTTCTTTCTGAAGTCATTTTTGGGATATGGTAAGCTACACGTATCTCATTAACATAGTTTCTCACAGTTCCTTCTGTAACAGAACTGACGTTTAGTTTCTCCCCCAACCAGTCCAATACTTGTGCTCCTGATAAGTCAGGATG
>NZ_QVTE01000073.1 GCF_003429095.1 Peribacillus saganii | reverse complement strand
GAGATGGTTACTTTAGACCAGCTTGTCCCACAGGACCATTTGGCCCGTAAGATGGAAGCAGCCCTTGACTTCTCATTTATCTATGACTTGGTGAAGGATGTCTATTCGGAGGTGGGCCGCCCAAGCATTGACCCTGTTATCCTGATTAAACTCACCTTCATTCAATATACATTTGGCATTCGCTCTATGCGGCAGACAATCAAGGAGACAGAAACCAATATGGCCTACCGGTGGTTTCTGGGCTATGGGTTCCATGACAAGGTGCCCCATTTCTACACTTTCGGCAAGAACTATGAGCGCCGTTTTAAAGATACAGAAATGTTTGAACAGATTTTCTACCGAATCCTTAAGACGGCAGCCGACAAGAAGCTGATCAGTGCCGAGCACGTTTTCATTGATTCAACACACGTAAAGGCAAGTAATTGTCGATGCAGGCGATGCTTACTTCCGCTGCCATGAATTTGAAGAAGATGGCAAACTGGACATGGCAAGGTCCAGAAATGGCCTAATAAATAAGCTAAGTGAGGTCCATTCAAACTCAAAATAAGCAAAAATAGAAATAATCACTAAAAAGGGGTTCGGGATGAGACCATTCCGAACCCCTTTTGTCGACAATCTGGGAGAGTGAAAAATAATTCACTCTCTTTTCTTATACTGTTCAGGATTTTTAAATTCAACTATGGTAGAGGTAAGGAAAATTACATGCTTAAAAGTAAACAGAAGGGTTATGCTTAGGTAGCCTAGAAATTGTTATTTGTAAAATTTGAGGGGAAGAGGGAGAGAAAAGGGGAAAAATGCATGATCTTCACTATCAGGAGGCGTCCGATATCCTTGAGTTAAAGCTCAATACATTTAAGAGCCATTTATCCCGGGGAAGGAAAAAATTAAAAAAATTCGCGGCGGTGTACTTTTTCATAAAATAACATAAATTCCGGCTAATGAATGTCTATTGTATTCTGCTCATGGTCATGAATTTCATCGCCTTTTTCCAAATGAATTTTAACTTGGTATGTACCAGGTTCTGGAAATATTGTCTTTGCATGATATTCACCTTGTGACTCTTCATCGGCCTCAATGTATTTATGGCTTTCATTGCCTTCTTGCCAAATTTCAAACTTCACGTTAGCTTCTTGTAATGGAAGACCGTCATGAAGGATATGTGCGGCTAACATCGCTTCTTCATTTGCATTGAAGCTGCTTTGTGTATCAAACTCTATAAGCAGATCACCATGGGCATGATGGTCGTGTTCTTCATTTTCATCATGGTGTTCCGGTCCTGTTTCAGGAGGATGCTGTTCTTCTTTATTTCCAGTGTTGGCTAAGTCTTTCTCATCTGTACAGCCCGCAATAATAATGGTAAAGATTATTATTAAGCTTATAATAAAATTATTCTTCATGATGCTCCTCTTTCCTTTCCGTATGCCATTTATCTTTAACATTGCCAATTGGACAGGAAATAACCTTTTCTTTTTTTTACGTTAAGTGGTGATACCTTCATAAACTTTTCTTACTATTAGGTAGAGAAATCATCTGTTGCAGCTCGTTTGGTTATCTGTCTTTTTTTGTTAAGAATAATTAATACTCCGCTGTAGCATAAATAACAGTATTAAAACTTAAAACGAAGAAGGTGTAAAAAATGAATGATGGAAAAGAAGGAAATTTAGTAAGTGGACAGAGAACAGGTAATTCATTATATAGCATTGCTTTTGGAGGATTAATTTTAACCACTGTATATACAGCAGTTTTAGCGTCTCAATTAATGAGTACAAAGAAGAAAGTGGATTATTTATACTATCATGCCAAGTTTAATAAGAAATAGTTTTCTCTCCAAGTAACTTCTTCATTAATTAACGCAGGGTTTTGTTTTACTTAAAGAGCCGCTACGATTTGTAGTGGCTTATTCTTTTCAATTTACCTGACACACCGATAGAAGGTAACCAATCCAACAAAATGAATAAGTTCACTTCTCAACATTACATCATGTAACTTATCTACTTCAGTTTTTGGGCGGACAACCTGTGAAAAGGAAAACTCAGAGAGTGCAGGCACCGAGTCACATTTCGTGTAAAATACAAGCTTAACCTCTATACTTTAGGAGAATATCGAATTGGAGGGAAAAAATAATATGCATATTGAAATGTGGACGGACTTTGCTTGACCATTCTGCTATATTGGCAAAAGGCGTCTGGATGACGCCATTAAGCAGATTGACCATCCAATTGAAGTAACGTATAGATGCTTCGAATTGGATCCGACGATGCAACGGGATATAAAAGAAAACATGTACGAATTATTAGCCAAGAAATATGGCATGAGTATAGCTCAAGCAAAAGCGAATACACAAAACATGGTGCAAATGGCGAAGGAAATAGGATTGGATTATCAGATGGATACCCTTATTTTAACGAATACCTTTGATGCTCACCGTGTAACGATGTATGCTAAAACTCAGGGCTTAATGAAAGAGATGACCGAACGGATCTTACGTGCCTATTTTACCGAATCCAAACACATAGGAGATCATGAAACATTAACGGAGTTAGCAGTAGAAGTGGGGTTGAACCGGGAAGCGGTAGAAAAAATGCTCTCAAGTGATGAGATGGCTGACGCCGTCCGCACTGATGAACAAACAGCGCAAAAGTATCGCATCACCGGTGTGCCATTCTTCCTTATTAATAAAAAATACGCCCTTACTGGTGCCCAGCCAACCGAGGTCATTGTTCAGGCATTGAAAAAAATTATCTCAGAGGATGAACTCACCTTATTAAACAATCAAGACGGAGCTACTTGTGATGACGATGGCTGTCAAATCCCTAAGGAGTAGAACGGCTGATTGATTGAAGGAAAATGTGAATTAGACTAAAATATCCTCTAATAACAAGAACTAATCTCCGTGTCCCTAGTAGTTTGAATCGGAGGCTAGTTCTTTTTAGTTTTGATCTTATTACTCTTGTGTACAACTCAACAAAAACTGGCGGTAGATCGTATGCTGCCTAATTTTTTAAAAAATAGTGTTAAAAATTCGGTCAGCTTAATCATTAAAAAGGCAATTATTTGGTATTCATTAGAAAGGACAAATTTTAAATCTTTCGTAACCGGACGATTATACACCTAGTTTCCCCATCTAAGGAACATAGTTAAGGTGCAACATTGTGAACCTTGAGCCTGAGCATGAATAGTTAGTAAAATTCCAGTAGGAGTGAATTGAGTTGTAACAGGTGTACTTGTTCCTATTGATTTAACTAATCGATCCACTTCCTGGCGATTTCCTGTCTGGGCTGCAGACATCAACCTACGAGCAAATTGAGGTTCAGCAAACTTTCTAAGTATACTGCTGGCTTCGACAACAGTTTGTTGAAAGGCAGTTACCGAATGCTCAAACGTTCCGATGTCTACTGAAGGATATTGTCTATTTATTGGAAATTGAGCATATGGATCAAGGTAATACATAATATTACCACCTCTTTTTTCCATATATTTATGAAATTTATCCATCTATGGTGTCTGAATAAAGTTCAGGAAGTTATAAAAGTTGAAGTACTGTTAAAACCATGTAATTCTTGATTCATTAATGTCGTGCTATTGACTACATGAGCAATGGAGGAATTCGAATGATCCCCAATTATCCGAACATCGACTTTCATTCAGTTGGTTGACAATCAATAGCACAATGATAATTAACTATGCGAAAAGGGCATCCAAATCTACTGGATACCCTTTTTTTCTTCCGCTCTTGCTTCTTTTTTTCTGCAAGGAGTGGCCTACTATAATTTTAGTTGGGTTTAAAGCATGTGATTCCAGCATTTCCAGAGGGCTTGCCGTTAGTATTAATCCTCGTATGGCTCATACAATTGTTCAATAACCTTAATACTAATCTGAAGATTAATATTAAAAGTTAGTATAACGATGGATCAGGTAAATTAGATGAACAAGGAAAAAGACGCTCAATTTTGCGACTTCTCTAAAAGTAAGTGCCCATTCGATACATTGGGAAAACCCTGTAAGAAATTTTCTGTCAAAGATTATTTCTTAAGGGCTTTTGTAATGACAAAACCTATGAAGGGACCTATTAAGGGTTTTACTTGGTTGTACATACCCATAGCTTGTTGAGCAGTCCCTGCAATCTTTGCGAAATCAAAACTTCCGTCACTTGTACGAAATTGGGAGAGAAAATTGTGGGTAGTGTGCTGTACTGGGGGACGACGAACTGGGCCCAAAGAAAAAATGGGGGGTGTTGGGCCTCTTTCCTGTCTTCTGGGAAACAAATTAAAAACCTCCTTTGCTTCTATTAGATTCATTATTGGTTTGAAAACAACAAATTAAATCTGTCTGGAAAGGTGACTGTAATGTAAGTTATGTTACTCTTACGAATTTAGATTGGACAACTACCTCAGGGAGCAATAGAATTCTGCATTTGATTTTTGCAGAAGTTACTTTTGTTTGAATGCATATAGACAAACTCTCTTTACATAAGTTTTAAATAGTTCAATTAATACGAAAGGAGAATTAAAAATGGAAGAACGATATCCTGCCTATACACAAGTAAAAGCATTTAAACCATTTCATGGCCGATTTGATCCTTGCCCTCCAATAGGAATTAAATATTATAGGACTCCCCCTAATCTATATATGAATTTCCAGCCTCCGAACCTTGAGCAATTTTCTCCGTATGAAGCACTAATGCGCGGAACGTTGTGGAAGCCATTGTATGATTACTATGAAAATCCATACAGAGAAAGGAAGTCGTAAGGTGGCTATTAAGATCGATGAAGAATATTATCAACTGCTCGGTCAAATACAGGCTGCCGACTTCGTACTGGTGGAGCTCACCCTGTATCTTGATACACATCCAAGCGATGAACAGGCTTTAAATCAGTTCAATCAGTATGCCCAATACAGCAAGCAGCTGAAACGGCAATTTGAATCATGCTATGGGCCTTTATTGCAGTATGGAAACAATACGGTACCGATAGGACCTGGATGGGAATGGAAACAAAGCCCATGGCCATGGCAGGTTTAAGGGGGGATTTAGTGTGTGGGTATATGAAAAGAAACTGCAATATCCTGTGAAAGTAAGCCAGTGTAATCCTACACTTGCAAGATACTTAATTGAACAATATGGGGGAGCAGACGGCGAACTGGCGGCAGCTCTGCGCTATTTAAACCAACGTTATACGATTCCTGATAAAGTAATTGGCCTTTTAACTGATATTGGAACAGAAGAATTTGCGCACCTGGAAATGATTGCTACGATGATTTATAAACTCACAAAGGATGCAACACCTCAGCAATTGAGGGATGCGGGACTGGGAGACCATTATGTAAACCATGATAGTGCATTGTATTACCAAAACGCTTCTGGTGTTCCTTTTACCGCTGCATACATCCAAGCAAAAGGCGATCCGATTGCTGATCTTTATGAAGATATAGCCGCCGAGGAAAAGGCTCGTGCAACCTACCAGTGGCTGATTGATATATCTGATGACCCAGACATCAATGATTCGCTAAGATTCTTAAGGGAGCGGGAAATCGTCCATTCGTTAAGGTTCAGGGAAGCGGTAGAAATCTTAAAAGAAGAACGGGATCGACAAAAGATATTCTAAACAATCATGATAGACAACACCCATATTAGTACGAAAAACCTTGAACAGGGGATGGATCCCAGTCAAGGTTTTTCCTTTTTTATTCTTCGCTTTGTTTTTTATGGATAGGCACAGTTAAATAGCCCAACACTACGATCAATAGTTTTACCTGAATAAATCCATAAAACGGGGTGCGTTTTGATCGAAAACCGAACCATTAATCAAGTGGTCAGGAAAGTACCTTGACTCCGCTGTAATGAGCTGGAGCGAATATTTCTTTTTTATGCTAAAGGTGCGGAAATCCAGGAAGGAATTCCGCACTATTTTCATGAACTTCTTAATGAACAAAAGGGTCAGGTTTAATTAAAAAACATAGATAAAGAAAAATACTAACTTTTTTCGAAACTAAGTGAAAAAGGAGACGTGATTCCGTTTTTATTATATTGGTTTTAAAAGGGTTGCCACATGATCGTTTTGGCTTGATTGAATCGTTGTTCCACTTCCCTCCAATTAACTATTTTCCACCAATTATCAACATATTTAGCTCGTTCGTTTTTATATTGGAGATAATAGGCATGTTCCCAAACATCTAGAACAAGCAATGGAATGACATCCCATTGAGTCAGATTTTGATGCTTTTCAGCTGTTAAAATCTCTAAACGATGTGCTCGAGGGGCCCAAACGAGAATCGCCCAGCCAACAGCTTCAACATTTTTTGCTGCTTGGGAGAATTGGTCTTTAAATTTTTCAAAGCTTCCAAATGCAGTAGTTATTGCTCTGCTTAGCTGGTCTGATGGTTTACCCCCTCCTTGCGGACTCATAATTTTCCAAAAAATTGTATGTAAATAGTGACCAGAACCGTGAAATGCTGCTTCTCTTTCCCAATGCTTAATTAAGTTAAAATTTCCACTTTCACGTGCTTTTTGCATTTCTAATTCTGCTTTATTAAGTCCGTCTACATAGCTTTGATGATGTTTATCATGATGTAATCTCATGATTTCTTCTGAGATCACAGGCTCTAAAGCATTATAAGGATAGGGAAGGGGGGGTAATCGATGTCCCCCAATTGGGACGACTTGAATTCTTTCCTCTTCGTCCTGATCAGATAACAGTTCAGCTTGGTTTATGAAGCCAGTAAGCTTGTCATATAAGGATGTTGCTTTCATACTTAATTCTTGATGATTAAATATGCGATTTTCCGATTCCACTTCATTTTTAAATGAAAAGAAGGTGTCTTCCCATTCCTGTAGACTATGTTCGTCGATATTTGATAATTGTTCTCGAACAGATTCCCATGTTATTTCGATATCTTCACACCAATTAAATAATGACTCTCGATACGTTTTTTCATTTAAATTCAATTATTTCGCCTCCTAGGTTAACGGTCACTAACAAGATATGATTTCATCAGCGTAAAAATACACATCGCAAACACATCAATATTGTTTAAAAATGAAGGTGTATCATTTAAAAAGTTAGATATACAATTGCTAAATGAAGAAACGTCATTTGGTGTAGGACGCATTGAAATCCTTGCAGGTATCATGAAAACCTCGGAGGAAGAATTATTGGAAAATTATTGAATTTTTTAAACATCCCCGAATAGTCGAATTCTTTCGGAAACTCTGTGAAGAAGGAGAACAACCTTTTAGGCTTATGTTAGCTGAGGTTTGGCTGGAATAAGGAAAAAACCTCAATTAATAGCAGTGTTTTGTCGCAGCTTTAAAGTGGGACAGTTATATCTTATGGTGGATCTATAATTGGAACTATTAGGCGGAAAGGTTGTTCCAAATCATCTGAGAAAACCAATCGATTCCAATTCATTTAGATATAGTGATGGGGTTTGGATATTATTTCATATTATTGACTATTTTCTTAGCTGTGTTATGTAGGAATAACAGTTTTCTATTAAAAGGATATATTTCCAATATTTCACGAACGGGTGCCTGTGTAAAGATCGGGCTGTCATTTTGGCAGCTTTCTTTATTTGACTAATGTTTTGAAATATACTTCCTAAAATTTCTTGCCTCGGCTTTTTACACAACTAATATGAACATACAAAGGAGTAAAAGGAGCAAACTATTTGAAAAACACTCGAAAGGGTGATGATATATGCACGTTGCAATTGCCATTCTAACCATTTTGGCTTCTTTTAAGTGGGGAAATTGGAGAACCTGGAGAGATTACCATGCAAGTATGCTCTTTATTGCCACAGGGGGGCTGCTTTACGAATACATTGTAAAGGACTTTACCTTATGGAAGTTCAAACCTGATTTGTTATATGGACATGATATGACGGTAATTGTTTATGCTCTTATAACTATGCCTGTTAGTATCTTTCTTTATCTCTCCCATTTCCCCGAGAGGTGGTTTCACCGACTGATTTATATATTCCTTTGGTCTGGAATTTATATTACCGTTGAATGGATTTTATTTGTGTTTGGGAGAATTTTTTATCAGAATGGATGGCAATTTTCGTATTCATTTTTATTTGACTTAGTTATGTTCTCGGTCATTGCGTTGCATCATTATTATCCTTTTCGAGCATATTTGATATCCTTATTCATTATCTTTTTCTTAATATCTTACTTTCAGGTTCCTTTTACAGTTTCTAAATAAATGGAACCTATTCTTGTTGAACATACGCGTGCTTTGCCAATATCTGCGGCTTTTTTATATAAAGCTAACGGTTAATTAAAGAAGAGGAAGACTATTTTTATAGGAGTGTAAAAACATGAAAGAAAATTAGAGATAGTGGAGAAAGAATAAACTCTTTCCATATGCAAAGAAAATGAGGGGGAAGACGATAAAATAAATATTAGTCAATGGGGATAAACATCATCTTTGGGAAAACAAAAGTTTAGTTAGGAAAGCATCCTATTGGTCTATATTAAAACGTAAAGGATGCTTTGAATGTTTTAAGTTAACGGTACAATTGATAATAAAATAGTGAAAAATAGTGCAAGTACCAACAGGCAGCCAAACAATGCGAACAGGTATGGTCTAGTTTTATGTTCATACACCTGGGACATTGACACCGTAATAAGGATTGAAATTCCTACAAATATCATCATTTTAAGGTTCCAGGCTAGTCCGACGGAATATTGAGAATCCCATTCATCACCGGTAATAGCCATTATAATAGGGCTAATTCCAGCCGTATCAATTGTGTAAGACACATCCTTTGGCGGCACAGATTGACTCATAAACGCAGTGACTATGTATACTATTAATAATAAACCGCTTTCAGCTCTTAGCCAATTTTTATTCATTTGTTTTTTTTGAACAAATCCATTAATGAAACCAAAAATTAATACTAATGCATACAACAAATGCTTCAATAAAAGTGCTTCTCCATAAGGCAAAAGCCAGGAATTCAAGTACTCAGGAACAGTATATTCCATGAGGATAATACCTGCGAGGAGAATCAAAAATACACAAGTGAGTGCGAATGGTGTAAACCATTTTCTAAATACATCCCAGTTTGAGTCACCTGTTGATTTCCAACTTATCATTAATAATACGCCTGTCCAAAATGCCATAGATATGAAGTGCAGCGTATTCGCCAAATAACCCCAAATTGGAGATAGAGAAGCAATGTGACCAGACCAACATATTATAAATGCAAGCAAAATGATCCATAATAGTATAATTCCAGCGTGCATTCTAGAAGTATGAATGTCCATGTTTACGAGGAATAACACCAAAAAAATGGAGACAGTCAATACCGCCAGCCAAGTTGTTCCCGTTCTTGAGTGCAATAAAACGCTTGTGATCACGACTGAAGTTTCTCGATTAGCCGAAAATCTAATAAGGATTTCCAACACTGGAACAAATGCTAGCAATGGAATAAGCATTGCCAGTATCACAAGAAACCGATTTGAAAAATCAATCGGTACTCTCTTATTTTCATGTAAAGAAGCTAAAAGACAACTGCCAAGCAACAAGGAATAACAAAAATACAGAGCTGCATCTGAAAACGTAATGAGCCATGTCATTTATTTCTTTTTCTTACCATAACTAAGATGATTCCTCCGATAACAATCACAGCGGCAATTACTATTATCAATGGTGAAACACCGTTTGTGTCACTGTCATCGTCGACGGTAGTGGAAGGGTCAGCAGTTGATTCTTCTTTTTCCTTTTCTACAGGCTCAGTTTGATCTTGAGATTTGGCATCGTCATTACTGCTCGGTGCAATTGAAGGTTCATTGGCCACTTGAAAAGCTAAATTACCTTCCAGTGGATGCCCATCCTCAGAAATGATATTATAGGCAACGCGAATGTTCCCCTTAGGAAGAGGATTCACGAGTTCCCCGGTTATCGTTTGCCCATTAACATGTACAGTTTTTAATTCTAATTCCTGTCCGGTTTCATCCGTTACAGCCATAGTGCTAATATCTTCTATATTCCCTTCAAAGAACAGTGTAATTTCTTTTGTATCTTCCTGAACAATAGAGTTGGCTTCTGGCTTAGAGCTTTCGATTCCTGTATGAGCAAAAGAAGAAGTAGGAAGGGTGAATAGAGAAAGAGCTAACAAAAAACGCAAAATGAACTTCAAATGAATCACCTCATAATTATTTGTTTTGGAAAACCTTTCAAGTTTCCATGGTTCTTTGGTGTTGCTCGTATAATGTAACTCCTTGAATGCACTCATCCTTGATTAAAGATCATTTATTAGAATATCCTTCCATTATAAAAAATCTCCGCTTATTTATGGACCTGTGTAACTTGGCACCTTGTTCATTGTAGGTATCTATAAATATCAAGTCAACCAAAATAGTATCTCTATCATATATTTTTTTAAAGTCTGCTTAATCTCACAAAAACTTCACATTTCACCGTTAAAATAGGTATTATTTATATATAAATTCCTGCACAGAGCGAGGGCTTGAAGTTTGAATAGTATAACAGTAATGATTATAGATGATGAGGAAACGATGAGGGATTTAGTAAGCACCTTCTTACAAAAAGAAGGATATAGGGTTGTAGAAGCTGTTAACGGTACGGACGCTTTGGCAAAGATCCAAAAAAGCATACCCGACCTCTTAATTGTAGATGTGATGATGCCATTTATGGACGGGTTTTCGTTTGCTAAAGAACTAAAAAGAGAACATGATATACCGATGATTTTTTTATCAGCGAAAGGTGAAGAGTGGGATAAAATTCAAGGTCTTAAATTAGGTGGAGATGATTATATTGTCAAGCCTTTTCAGCCAGGTGAACTATTAGCTAGAATTGAGTCTGTATTACGGCGTGCTAAAACTGCCCTAAAACAATCCGACCAGTTAATTATTGGTCCTTTAAAGATAGACACTCAATCTCATACTGCAAACGTAAATGGACGTCCCATATCCTTAACTTTGAAAGAGTTTGAACTGCTCAGTTTACTTGCCAAAAATAAAGGAAAAGTCTTCTCCAGAGAACACCTTCTTCAATACATTTGGGGTGATACATATCATGGAACTGAACGGACTGTTGATACACATATAAAGACCTTAAGACTCAAGTTAACGGAAAATGGAAGCCTCATTCAGACAGTGTGGGGCATAGGCTACAAATTTGAGGTGTAACCCTTGAAGGAGATAAAACTTAACCTAAGTCAAAAAGTGCTGCTGCTTATCCTGGTAACCATTGGATTCACGATTCTTTTTTCTTTCTTTTTTCTTCATTTTCTCTATAAGGATTTATATTTAAGCAGCATTCGGGAGTCTGTTATCTATCAAGGAGAAAGGACAGCTTCTCATTATCATTATGGTTCTTTAAGTGACGAAATTATTGAAAAAATTCATTGGTACAATGTCGTTTCAGAATATGAAATCATCGTTGTTGATAAATTGAAGGATTTATACTCTTATTTTCCTTACGAAATTAATGATGATGCCCTTGTTAATATAGATGATCGAAAACAATTGATCGACGGCAATTATATTTTAAAGGAAGGTTATGTTAAGGAATTTGATCGTACAGTAGTTGGCGCAATTTTTCCTATCAAAAATGATACGGCCCTCATTGGGTACATATATATCTATGTTCCGCTTGCTGCTATACAAGAAGTATTCCAGGGAAGCATTCCAATTCTAATATTGACAGGTACTGCTTATTTTCTTGTCTTATTTTTGGTGGTTAACAGAATTCGCCGATCCCTGTTCCAGCCTCTCACAGACATACGGAATTTTTCAAAGGAGGTTTCAACAGGTAATTACTCAAACCGTTTGTACCCGCAGAATACGGATGAAGTTGGTGAACTGGCAGAAGCGTTTAATTCGATGAGCCGGTCACTGGAACAGCAGGAGGAACGAAAAAAGGAATTTATATCAAACGTTGTTCATGAGCTTCGGACACCGCTGACCTACATAGGTGGTTATACTCAAGCATTAAAGCAGCAAATCTTTACTTCTCCCGAGGAAGCTGAAAAGTATTTAATAACGATTGAAAAAGAAACAGATCGTTTAACCAAACTTATCCACGATTTAGTTGATTTGAATCATCTTCAGGAAAATCTTTATATATTGGAAAAAGAACCAATTGCAATTGCTCAGCTTCTGTTTGACACTCTGGACCTTTTTCAAATACATGTGACCGATAAGAATTTGAATATAAAACTGAGTGTTCAAGATGACCTCATCATTTTTGGAGATCCCAAACGAATTCAACAAGTTCTTTATAATGTAGTAGATAATGCGATTAAATACAGTACTAAAAACACGGAAATTCAGATTAAATTGAACGAAGTGTACGAAACGATGCTATTTGAAGTCACGAATAAGGGTATCATTATTCAAGAAGAAGATATTAACCGGATTGGAGAACGCTTTTTTCGAACAGACAAAGCACGTGGACGATCTACTGGTGGATCTGGTTTAGGTTTATCAATAGTGAAGGAGATTGTGCAATTGCATAGTGGCCATTTTTCGATTACAAGTCATTCCATCCAAGGTACCACTGTCACTATAAAGTTACCACTTTTATCGTAACCGCTGGGCTTATACCCGGCTTTTTTTGTGTGAAAAATATAAGCAAGCATCTCACAAAAACTTCACAATTATTGTTTATTCTTGTTTTATAAATCTTTAATATATTGCCTCTGGATTAGAAAAGGGCATAGGAATGAGGTACGCTATGAAAAAAATTGCACTAATGTTACTTTTACTTAGTTTTGTTGTTCTTTCTGCCTGTGGGATAAATAAGAACAAACCGTATGAAATGGAATCATTTACTTACACGAATCAATATGGCAAACCATTTGGAGCTGAAAACCTGAAAGGCAAAGTATGGATTGCGGATTTTATTTTTACTAATTGCGAAACTGTCTGTCCGCCAATGACATCCAGTATGGCTAAAATACAACAAAAGCTGCAAAAAGAAAATCTGGAAGTAGAGCTTGTATCTTTTAGTGTGGATCCAACTGTTGATACACCTGACAAATTAAAGACGTATCTGGAGAAGTTCACTCAGGATGATTCAAACTGGAATATGTTAACAGGCTATACCCAAGAAGAAATAGAGAGATTTGCCAGAGAACATTTTCAAACCCTTGTTCAAAAGCCTCAATCCTCTGATCAAGTTATCCATGCCACAAATCTATATTTAGTTGACCAAAATGGAAAAATCGTAAATGACTATGGATTTCAAAGCTCCCATTATGACGAAATAATCAATGACATCAAAAAACTGGATTAACGACATGAAGGAGTATTAAAGATGGCAGTTACAAATCAACAGCTTCTTCATTGATCGTTTTGTTTTAGAAAAATACATCCTATAAAAGAACTCTTAAGACAATAAAAGAATAGGGGAGGCCGGTTTATGAGAAAGAGATTATCATTTATTTTATTAACCATTCTACCTGTTATGATCGCAGGCTGCGTGAACAAGCAAAACACAAATACGGAGCAACCCCCAGAAATAGTCGAAGTAGATATCCAATTGCCAGAAAAAATTGAACCCAACGAAGAAACTAATTTAAAGGTCAAGGTAACACAAGGAGCAGAAGCTGTGAAAGATGCAGATGAAGTGAAATTTGAGATCTGGGATGCAAATAAGGAAGAAAAAAGTGTTTTTTTAGAGGCTACTCATGAAAAAGAAGGGATTTACACTGTTAAAAATATCTTTAAGACGGACGGAATCTATTTTGTACAATCACACGTTACAGCACGCGGCCTACATACTATGCCTAAGAAAAGTTTCATCGTAGGGTATGTTACAGATGAATTAATAAGAGAATTTGAGAAAAACTCTCAACTGGTACATGAAAGCAAGGAGGATGGGACTCATCATTAGTTGCTATACATGCTGCTAACAAAACAGGTAAATATAAACTAGCTAGCGTTTTCAGGCACGGCTATTTTGTTTGGAAATGACTATCCCTATTAGGCAGCGAGAGGTAGAGACTAGTTTATTAATAGTATCAACCCTTTCGGTGTTCTTAAGTTACATATTTTAGTAATGTTTAGCCCTCCAAGTTTGTAAGCTGCAAAGTCAAATACAGTGTAAATAAAAGGTTGGTTTAGTTGAACCTCACTCCTGCATAAAGTACTAATATATGGGTTCTTTTTGCGCTATTGTTGATTTTCTTTCTTAGTGAGTTAGGAGAAGAAGAAACAAGGTATACATGTCTTTTATAGTCAAATTAGAGAATCAGTTCTGTTCTGTTCGCATTACCAATACAAGAGAACATCCCCAATCTCCGGAGATGGCAGATCAAGCGGGATCTCCAGAACAGCATAGGCCTCTTTATAGGTGTTTCCGATTTGCCACGGATGAAGCACCTCCTGATGAAAGACCGTTCCATCCTTTAAAAGATAGGAGATGGCAAGAGGGTAGTACATATGAAACATGTGAACCGCATTGCACGGAACGAGGAGCATGCCTGGAACCGTGCCGGGTTTCGTTCCCATCAGCCCCCGAACCCGAGAAAAAAATGAAGTGGCAACTTCAGCGGGAAGAGTATAGGTGAAATTTTTCCGTTTGAAATAAAGGATGTGTATCATGTAGGGTGCCTCCTTTATGATAAAGTAAATAAGGGCATAAGAGATCCCCTTTAGCCTTTGGGACAAAAGCATTTTGCGGGTAAACTCCGTGTGCTGTTTTACGTTCGCGCTTTGGAAGTCTCCCAAAAATGAATTTGCCTATGACGTATCTTTGTAGGTTAGCCGTCAGTGAAGCGTATATATTGCTGTGCAGCGATTAACTGATTAAATACCGCCTTCCATTCGCGTCCATGTGATATATGAAGGCTTTTGGCACAGGTAGTTGGATTAAAGCATAGCGGTCCCCGATGTAAGAGGATAATTCCCTTTCAAAACCGCAAGAATCATTTCTTCATCGCTGGAGCATCGTCTTCCTCCTGTATATGCGCAAAGCAGCCGAATTGCCCGTTTCGTAAGATAACACGAAAGAAAAAAACCTTGCAAAAGTTTTCGCAAGGTAGCTATTATTTAAAGAGGGAAATATCTTATATTGTCGAATTATTATATAAAAATAGAAATTTCCAGCTAAAAATCTTGAGGGGGAGAGAGAAAGTAAACAGAAATCAAACTTCATAGAGGGACATTGGTCAATGCGAAATTGGTTAACTTAATTAAATTACTAAAGTACTTGCCAATCTATCAAAATTACGTTTTGCTTACTATATTAAACTACAACTTATAATGAGGGGTGTAACATGAAGTTTGCGTTAATTTTAGTAATCATTATCATGTTAACAGCAGTTGTTTTAACACTGTTAGTAGCAGGGAAAGGCGATAGTGATTATAGTAAATCTACAAAAAGAAATATAACTAACTTATCTTTAATTTACGTCGTAGTTATTATCCTGTCATTATTTGCGGTTGGAATATACTTCAAGTCGCTCGCTTAGAGGAAAAACGTCCAGGAAAGCAGTGCAGCATTCTTGCTATGAAGCCTGAGTTAACATCGTTACTCTTCTGATAAGCGTAAATTACAGACAAAAAAGCTGGTTAGCAAATTATCTAACCAGCTTTTATGTTTTATATGGGGCCCAACTAAATGTTTAACCCAACAATATTAACACTTTAATTCATTAAAAACCTTTGGACAAATTTTAGAATTGTGGTATCGAAATTTTAGGCATGGATACAATAGGAAAAAAGCCTGTACCGTCTTGGTATAGGCTTTCCTCTCCCCCCATTTAAGGGAATATGGAGCAAGATCTGCTCTATTTAGCAGTCTACTCTGCCTATACTTAGCAGAAACCGCTAAATATTCGATGGGACGAAGTTTTCCTCCGTCTCACCGGGAAATCAATCTTTCCCCACAGTGTAGGCAATACATGAAATTACTGTTTCCCAATAGATTTTTTCAGTGTTTCCTATAGAAATACACTGGACATTTTGGCTCACAGTAAATTCTGTTATGTATCGCTACAGTCTCCATTTACCCCGTGTTTACATAAATGAAACCAAATATTTATATCTGCTTAAAAAATTAATAGGTCAAGTATTGGCCATTGTTGATAGAAGTCGAGGTGGTGCGAAATGCAGAAGGGGACTTATAAAGAGGTCCGCTTGCATGCATTTATATCTTGAACTGTTTTACAAGTTGCTGTAAGTCTTCTGCCATTGAAGCGAGTGCGATTGAGGAAGAATTGATCTCCTCCATAGACGCTAGCTGCTGTTCTGTTGCTGCTGCAACTTGCTCAGAACCTGAAGCGTTATCCATGGCAAGTTTAGTAAGATGTTTTGCCGATTCAGCGATTTCTTCTACACTTGCAGATATCTGCTGGACAGTGGCTGTAATTTCTTCTATTTGTGGAGTGATATTTCTGGAACTGTCTAGAATTAAATTGAATTTTGAGGCAGTCTCAGAGGAAATTTGAACCCCTTTTTCCGCGTTTTCCATGACTTCACCCATGAGTTTGACTGATTCTTCTGTATCTTTTTGGATTGTTTCAATAAGTTGAGCGATGGATTTTGTAGATGATTGGGACTGCTCTGCTAGTTTCCGAACCTCATCGGCTACAACTGCAAATCCCTTGCCGTGTTCACCTGCTCTGGCTGCCTCAATAGCTGCATTTAGTGCTAATAGATTTGTTTGGTCTGCAATGGTACTAATGACATTAAGAATGTTGCCAATTTCCTGGGAACGAATGGACAGCTGGCCAATTACTTCATTCGATTTCCTTACAGACTCATGAATAAATGTCATTTGCTGTAAGTTATCCTGTACGAATTTACTTCCTTCTTCTGCTTCTGTGCTGCTATTCCTCGATAGTCTTGAAACATTTGTTGAACTGTCAGCAATGCGTAATACGCCTTGGAGTACTTCCTGCAAAGAATCAGAATTACGTTCAAGAGCAACTGTTGTATGTTCAGCACCACTTGAAATTTCTTGAATAGCAGCTGAAACGGTTTCTGTGGCTTTCGTTGATTCCTCAGCGCTTGAATTTAATTCTTCCGCCGAAGCAGCGACTTGAACAGCATTAGAGGAAATGCTAGTAATTATGGTACGGAGCTTATCTATCATTTCATTAACGTTATTCGTAAGCTGGCCAACTTCATCATTGGAGTTAACAGAAAGTTCTGCAACCTGTAAATTCCCTTTGGTAATTTCGTTGACTGTGTAACTTAACTGCTGCACTGGCCTAGTGATTTTCTTAGCAATAAAAATGCTTATCATTACTGCTGCCAGAATAATCACTGCAGAAACACTATAAAATAGTATATTTAAAAAAGAAATTTCGCTGGCTAATTCTTTTTTTGTATCCATAAAGCCTGGGAACCGGTTAAGTAATACGCCTGCAATTTCACCCTTATTATTCAACAGCGGTTTTAGTTGTATTGCATATGGTTTGCCTTCAAGATTCTCAATAGCTGAAACTGTTTTTTTATCGGTTAGCACCATTTGCAATAAAACGTATAGAGGTTCAAAGACAGGGTTTTCTTTCGCTAAGGATGATATGTTTTTGGCTTTTTCCTTTTGACTTTCACGCGAGAATTCAAAGAAAACATTTCCAATTTCATCTGTCTTTGAATCTGTCATCAAATAGAAATCTTTTTGGTCAACAGTTAGGAATAGAGTGCTTCCTGTATTGGATGAATCAGCTATTTGTTTTACAAAAGGCTGATAGGTTTGCTGACCAACAACAACGGCACCAATCACTTTCCCATTATCCATTACCGGTGCTGTAATTTGAAGTTTGCCGTCTTCCTCATTCACTTCCCAAGAAGAAACAATTTCTGCATTATTTAACGCTTGATTTGTTGATGGATAATTAAGCTGATCATAACCATCATATTCAGGTATTGTAGGACAAGCAAGGATTGGTGTTCTTCCATCTGAAGTACGGTCTTCCAATCTTGTAACCCAGATTAAGTCTATGTTAGCATTATTTTTTGCATAATCTGCTGACTCTTTCATGGTATTGTGAACTAATTGTGGGTCATTTTTTTTAATCCCTTCTTTGACACCAGGCAATAGAGCTAATTGTTTAGCTAAAAGGACCGCAGCTTTTTCTGTATCAGCAACCTTATTATTAGTTACTTTCTCAACCATTTCTTCCTGTTTTCTTAATTGATCTTCTAATAAATGGTTTGTATGGGCAGATGACTTGTTTAACATGAAGTATGACACTAATGAGCAAGCAATGATGGAGAATAAGAGGATCGAGACAAAAGGGACAAGTATTTTCCACTGTAAAGACTTAATAATGATTCCCCCTAGCTGAAAAAGATAGAATAGTTCTTATATACTATTAAATTCCAATATATATAAGTATTTTATATTATTCAACAAGTTTTTTAGGAATATTTAAAATTTTGTAATATTTTGTTTTTGACACTTGCATGGGAAATGAATTCAGGTTCTTGATTAGTATGTGATATTGACGGAATTGCCAAGAGAAGATCTTTCTTTTAGATTGATCAAAAAAACAATTAGAAGATGGAATATCCGAGAATTTGAATAATCAGTTGGAAGCAATGAAAGCAATTAAGATCCGTATGAATGAAGTCAATGAACAAATTCAAACACTTAAAGTAACATTCAAATTGAAGATGAGCTGCAGTGTTTTTCCACTGTAATCGAAGAAATTACAGATGGTGACAGCACAATGGCTGCATCTACTGATAAACTAACTGATATTGCGAGACAGATGTAGTAAGGGATACGAATCTTCATATAGATAGTTGTGGAGTCAACAGTTTCTGCTGTTGGCTTTTTTTGATTGTGTAAAAAATGTTTGATAGAGTTCTTTAACAAGTAGGCTCAAAAGTTAAAGAAATAACAGACAATAAACGGATTACTTCTTAATTTAAATAAGGGCAGGTTCATTATGCAAGAATTAGAGGAGATTTAATGGTAGTATGAAAGGATAAAAAACTTAGCTTATGTCAGGGGTGTGTGATTTCCATGAAAATGGATGAAGAAATGTATCGTCAAATCGTTGAATCGTCCGCAGATGCAATTATTATTCAACAAGATGGAAAATTCATGTACCTAAACCCCTCAGGAGTAAAACTTTTACGAGCTGCTTCTAGTGAGGAAGTTATAGGTACATCAGTATTCGAGATAATACCTGAGGAGTATAAAGAGTTTATAATAAGGGACGCAAACTCTGTCCTTGAAGAAAATAAACCGTCTGAAATTATCGAAAAACAATTAAAGCGGTTTGATGGTACCCTTGTTGAAGTAGAAACAATCTGTACTCCTGTTATTTATAAAGGCAGAACTGCGATTCAATCTGTTTTCAGAGATATAACACAGCGTAAAGAAACAGAGAGAACACTCGAAAAAGTGGCAAAAGAAAGGAATGCACTTGTAGCTCCTGTTCTGCCTATATTAGAAGGAGTCGCTGTGATGCCCTTGGTGGGTTCTATCGATGATGATAGGGCGAAATATATCTTGGAGCATGTGCCTGTAAAAGTACAGGAACAGAATGTCCACACTTTAATTAGTGATTTTTCAGGTATAAATACACTTGATGAAACGGTAATCGACTGTCTATTTCAGACGAGTGCCGTGCTTGGGTTACTTGGTGTTCGCTCTATTGTTAGCGGAGTAAGACCAGAGGTTGCTCAAAGTGTCATTCAGCTTGGAATGGATTTATCATTAATACAAATATTTGGAACTGTTCAGCAAGCATTACGTGAATTTGGTGTCAAAGGGTAGCTGGAAATCGAAATTCTTAAATGAATAGTTTAACAAAAGATTCTTTACCTTAATACCGGCTGCCATTTTAGCCGGTTTTTCCTGTTGAGTTAACAGTTGAAAACTCCAAAAGCTTTTTAGTGTAAAAATTGGAACGAAGTGCAGTGATTGGATGATTCTATTTAAGAGGCGAGCCTATAATCAATAATTAAAGGAAGGGACTTTTGATCCCTCATTTTATTCTTTTAGACCGGCCACACGTATTCTTTTGTAATCAGCTATCCAGGTACCTTCTTTGTATAAAATTTCTTTTAAATTATTCTCAACTTTTGTTATTATGTATTCTGTTATATTTTGATCAATTCCTGCAAAAAAATCACTGCCGAACATCTTAATCCAATTTCTTAATCCACTATCACCGTCTAATGGGGTGGGTCTATCATAATGTTGGGCAAATGTGACCCGAAATCCGGCTTCCTCCATCAACAAAGCATATTCTCCAATACTAGGATAATACCAAGGGAATTGTTCGAGTGTAAATTCATATCCGGATTCATTAATTTGATTAATCATTTCATCAGTTATTATTTGAACATTTCCTTTACCGCCAAATTCTGCAATGAACCTTCCACCATGTTTTAAGCTTTTATAAATGCAATTTAGTGCTTTTTCTGGCTTTTTTACCCAATGTAAGGTGGCATTAGAGAATACTGCATCAAAATCGTTAGTATACGCCAAATTTGTAGCATCTTGAACCATAAACTCAATATTTGGGTACTTAATCTTTGCTTGCAAAACCATATTATTAGATTTATCGACACCTATAACATCCACTTTATAATCAAATAACTTCTTTGCCAAATCTCCTGTCCCACAACCAAGGTCAAGTATCTTCTCACCCTGTGTGGGAGCTAATAATTCAACCAGACTGTCTCCGTACTTCGAAACAAATGAATGTTTCATATCATATAGATCTGCATTCCAAGTATCCTTCGTACTTTGAATGTTATACATAAATGAGCCCTCCCAAATGTAATCCCTAGATAAATGCGTACTTCATTTATTTTAAGTACACTCATTTTTCTTAACGTTGCTTTGTCTGTGACCATCAGTTATATTTTGACTTTTATAGGATCGAATACATTAATCATAACAAAGATTTGACATGATGGAATTAATTTCGGCTTGCACGGGAAAATTTTTGAGGGGGAAATCAGTCTCTCTTCCATTGGACACTGGCTAACCTTTCTATTTAAAATGGAAAAGCATAAGCTATAAGATTTTAAACTTTGGGCTATTTGCAAGGTTTAGGATTTTCTGCCAGGTGATATTCTGGAAACCAAGAGTGATGGATAAACTTGGATAGGCTGGAAAATTAGAATGCTGTCCGTTAAATTAAAGATTGGGAAACCTTTATTAAGGGTTTCCCTATTCGTTTTTGCGATGATAGGTAACTCCGTAATACATGAATTAAGTTCGTAAAAAGATTCTTTTGATTCCATAAAAAATCAATGCAACTGCGTGATGGACCTCTCCATTTTTCCGAAATCTTTTTATTTAGCCATTTTGACGTTTGTAATACGGGGAATAATACGACTTTGCGATTGAGTAGTAATATGTACCTAATCCTTTTTTGAGAAAAGATATGGAAAATATTCATAACCATAATTCTCCCTAAGCGTAAGGGAGGATTAAGAATGGATTTATTTTGGGCAGAATATATAAATTTGTCTGAATCAATGAAAACAGCAGCTGAATGGCTACAAAATAAAGCCGAAAATTAGAAATTATGGTGTGAAGCTCATTGGACTTTTTTCTTTTTTTCTGTTTGTATATACAGGGTTAGACTTCAAACAAAACATGAGATAAAACCTTAAACACTCTGAAAGGGTGAAAATCCTATAAATGTTGATTTTTGAAGATTTTTTTATTAATTTTTGTATACTATTTACAGGTGTTTTCCTGATTCATCACTACTTCCTTAGTGAAAAGGGTCCCTCGAAAAACTCTATTCAAAGACCAATCCAGGGAGGCGTCTTGCATGGACTATTTGGTGTGGTTTTAATGCACTTTGGGATTCAGCTAAACGATGGCCTTCTTATCGACCTTAGAAGCATTCCAATGATGGTGGCAGCATATGTTGGCGGCTGGGTATCCGCTGTAACCGCTGCAGCCATCATTATTATCTCAAGATTGTTGTTGTACCCAATCTCGTTTTCATCCCTTAATAACATATATGTTCTTAGCTTATCAGCCATAGTGTTTTCTTTCATTTGTAATTTAAAAATTAGTTCCAGGAAAAAGTGGACCTTTATGCCAGTATCCTTTATGGTTATTCTCGGTTCTACGTTTCGCTTGGTTGTAAAAGATTTTGAAACAAGAATGATTATTTTCGTGCAGTATGGTCTAGCTATTGCTTATGCTTCTCTGGCAGTTTATATTTTTAAATCTTACCTTTATCGTACCGATGAGCACTTCGATAAGGTAAAAACAGCTTCTGAAAAGGACTATCTTACAGGTTTAAATAATGTTCGTTCCTTTGATGAAAAGATAAATAGCCTTTTTTCAACAACTAAAAAACAAAATAGTGAATTATCCTTGCTGCTTATAGACATTGACCATTTTAAACAAATTAATGATACTTACGGACATCCGGCTGGAAATGTGGTCATCCATAAAATTGCTCAAATTCTCTTACAATGCTGCGGGCCGGTTGATGTTGTTTCCCGTAATGGTGGTGAGGAGTTCAGCATTATTATGCCTGATTACGATTGTCAATCCAGCAAGGAAGCTGCAGAACTACTACGTAAAACAGTAGAAAATAGTACATTTAGAATCAGCGAGGCTGTAGACTTGCAGGTTACTGTTTCCATTGGTTATGCAACCACTAAACAATGTAATATTATATCGGTTGAAGACTTGATAGATAAAGCAGATCAAGGTCTATACAAGGCGAAACAAGCTGGCAGGAACCGGGTCAGGAAAGGGTTGTAAATAAGCTGTGTGCTAATATAAAGAAAATTTAGTGTTTGTTAAATAAGTGTACTCATTCCTTAGCATTGAGATGAGAAATATTACTGCAGAAAACACTTTCCGAGGCCCAAAATCCTTTTACGAAAGCGAATTTAGATTTTCTGACTCGAATCTAGGCACAAAAGTGCAATTCTTAGGTAAAGAGACTATCACCGTCGGGAATATAGAATTGGATTTTAGTCTCAACTATTCCGGCGGTTTTGTTATGTAAAATAGTGAATTATCACTAATTTAATTAATGAATGCATTTGCTATTCAAGCCATGAGGAATCAGCGTCTTATGTT
Organism: Peribacillus saganii; assembly: GCF_003429095.1. Classification (GTDB taxonomy): domain Bacteria; phylum Bacillota; class Bacilli; order Bacillales; family DSM-1321; genus Peribacillus; species Peribacillus saganii. The sequence continues at coordinate 5,260 of NZ_QVTE01000073.1, read as the reverse complement.
GTTTTTCACGCTGATTCATTATGGTTGAATTCCGATATAAATCAGAAGGGAGCTATTTTAAAAGGGTCTTTTATAATGAATTCTGCTAACAGGCTGTTCAATGTCAAATGTAATTTCGTTTGCTGCTTCCTGTGCGATTTTTTTGGCGTCTTCCTTTACATCCGAAACGGCTAAAACATATCCGTAACGGTCACCCATAGATAAAGGCGGTCTTACATATTTTCCTTTCCGAGCTTTAATATAAACCTCTTTAACTCCTTGATGCTCAGAAGCGCGCTCTTTTCCGGTTATTTTATTCACTTGTCCCTTTTGATTTACTGTAATGTATTGAACATAAACATACTTTATATGTTTGGGAGTAAGATCAGGTGAATCCCCCAACAATAATTTTATAGTCTGTTCAACTAAGTTTATTCCATATCCTTCTTCAATAATTCGATTCATGGCCCCCCCTGAGATTCTTGGGTTGATTTCAATCAGTTTCCATTCATCCTCTACAAGCCTCATTTCCAGATGGCACGCTCCATTCATCACTCCAAAACTATCTATTATGGCTGTTACGGCTGTTAGAATATTATCATAAAATGATTGTTCAATATCTGCTGCAAGGCTGTAACCGGTAACGATAAAACGCTTATCGTAGGTGATTTCCTGCTCAATTACAGCAATAATATGAACTTTACCCTGATAAACAACCGTTTCAATTAAATATTGAGGTCCTGTGAGGTACTGCTCTACTAAAATTGTTGCAGCCTTTTTCCTAAGTTTCGTTATAGCTTGCATTAACTCCGTTTCAGTTTTGGCCAAAATTACATCCTTTGATCCAGCAGAAATCGGAGACTTTACGATTAGCGGTAAATGGTTCTTTTGTCTCCCGATAAAAGTTTGCAGATTTTGGCCTGACTTATAGATTGCGAAGTAAGGAGAAACCGGCAGGTCCTTAAGAATGTTGCGTGTCAGAACCTTATCCTCCATATCAAGAATCACTTTAGACGATACAACACTTTCAGCACATAATTCAGTTAAAGACACTGCTACGTTGACATATGGATCTATAAAGCTCATTACAGCTTCTATCTTTAATCCCTGTTTTTGTAATTTACGAATATTTTCCTTCATTTTATTGTAATCAGACAATGAGCAGTAAATCATTTGATTGATATCTGGGAATTCCAGCCGCTGCTCTATAAATCTATTGTTGTCTGTAAACAGCACCGTGAAATAACCTAAACGTTGAGCAGCTTTAATCGCTTCTCTGCTTGAACCTGACTTATTTGTACTTATAAAAACGATTGTTTTCATGACTTCCCACCCACGGCAATTTGTCTTATTAATTGGACTTACCATAGGATACTAACTTCATTGTGAAAATGTGATTATACCTTGTTAAATTGGGAATATGGAAAAGCCTGAATTGAATATGGTTTTGGAGAGAAATAATTTCAGTGAGGTGAGCGATTCCTTATGACATTAATTGGTATGCTTCACCGAAGAGCAGACCCAAGTAAGGTGAGAAGGGCGTATGCGTATTCCGTTGTTGCTAAAGCAGAAGGTGTAATCTTGTTTTACTTTACACCAGGAATGGTTAATATAGTGGACGAGATGATAAATGGAAAGGTTTATGAAAATGGCCAATGGGTTAATAGAACCTTTCCTTTTCCTGATGTTATATACAATGCAAGTTACCCTGCAAGTGAAAAAGCAGAGGAAATTTCAAATTACCTGTATGAAAAGATTCCTTTTACAAGCCACTCTGTTGGCAATAAATTAAGTGTATATAAAAGAATTAATGAAGGATCTGAATTTAAAGACTTCTTAATTCCTACTTTTGAACTTACAAATGCAGCCAAATTGAGCGTAATTGAAAAGCACTATTCAAACTTCATCTTGAAACCTGTATCAGGTCATCAGGGAAGCGGAATACTGTTTGTCGAAAAAGAAAGTTACAGACGTTATCGGGTGAAAGAAAAAGGAAAAGCAGTAACTCTTGAAAAAGAAGAATTTATGGATTTAGTTTCTAGAAAAATCAAAAAACAAGAATACCTGGTGCAGCCTTATTTTACGTTCAAAATGAAATCGGGTCAGGTTTATGATATCAGGCTTCATGTCCAAAAAAATGGAGAAGGGAAATGGGTAATTACAGCCCTCTATCCGCGAGTAGGAGCATTTGGGCTGCTAACATCAAATATGAGCAGCGGCGGCTATACATGCTTTCCGGATGTTTTTTTAAAGGGGGAGTTTGGAGATTTCTGGTATGATATGAAGAGAACTCTTGCAGCCTTCGCAATCAGTTTCTCCACTCACTTTGATACATTATATGATGATGTCAACTTTGACGAATTAGGTATCGATGTGGGAATTGATAAAGATCAGAAATTGTGGTTAATCGAAGTGAATTGGAGACCAGGTCCGCCGATAATTTTTAATTGTGAGCTAGACGTTGCCAAGAATACCATTCATTATGCTAAATATTTAGCCGAACAAGCAAAAAAGAAGAAGAGCTTAGAGAACTAACTTAACATCTATAAATTCCATTAATAAAAGAAAATTGGGGCTGTCCAGAAGTCCTTTATAGGATAGAATTCTCCCAAATTAAAAACCTAAGAATGTTGATATAACAGCATTCTTGGGTTTTGCTTTTTTAACATTTTTGCTGAAAAACCTACTTTTCGGACAGCCTCTTGAGATTAGAGGAATTATATTTTTTTTCTTCAACACTTTAGCATAATTGCTTCATCACCGCACCCTTAGTACTTCAGCCTCAAAACTCGACCTGCTTATTTCTTTTTCCTCCAATTTAAATCGTTTGCGCTTTCCTGAGAAATGGATAAATACATTACATTAAATAATCTCTGTAACTTTCATATTTAGTAATTAATAAAATTTTACCGTCATCAAGTCGCTTTTCATATGTGCCTGCTTCCGCCGATGTTAAACCAATTTCCTCCATTTTAGAACGTAATTTGTCGCTCTTGTTTTGAAATACATTTTTAATGGCGGTTGCGACACCCATTTCATTCATCCCAATTTTCTTTGCGTCAGAGTGTTTAGCTACTTGTTCTGCAATAATGTTATCATGTGCTAAAACAAACACTTCATCTTCCCTTATCCCTTTACTTTGAAGAGTGTTAGCTGCATGTACAGCTTGCTCGACTGTGTCGTATTCACGTACAAATGGCATTTTTAATCTCTCCTTTTTAGTAAGGTTATATTTAACCTTTTCACTGAAAAGGACAAAGATAAACATCTAATTTCTATTGATCTGAAGGAGAAGAATTAATTACTGAAACATCTTTTTCACTATGTGGGTGGAATAAGTAGAGGTAACAAGGCAATAAAACACCAAGCGTTCTTGGTTAAAGTTTCTTCCATCCGGCAGAAATTCTGGAGTAGAGTCGCATTGGCCATCCGATTTCAGCTCTGCAAACAGAATATTCGCTTTGGAGCCGGGATGTAGAAGATGAAATGTTGCCGACAATCAGGGAACTGGGGATTGGCTTTGTGCCATACAGCCCACTTGGAAGAGGTTTTTTAACCGGACAGATTCAGAAGTTTGAGGATCTTGCAGAAGATGACTACCGTCGCTTTTCACCGAGATTCCAGGGTGAAAATTTCCACAGAAATATAGAATTAATGGATAAAATAAACGAAATCGCAAACGAAAAGCACTGAAAGCCTCCGCAGCTGGCCTTAGCATGGCTGTTGGCACAAGGAGACGATATCGTGCCAATCCCTGGAACAAAAAGAAGAAAATACTTGGAAGAAAATATTGGGACATTAGATGTAAAATTAACCCAAGAAGATCTTGATCGTATCAACGAAGCAGCACCTCAAGGGGCAGCAGCAGGCGAGCGTTACCCTGAGGCTGCAATGAAAGGAGTAAATTTATAGCTATACTGCTCTAGGGTCAGTTTTCCTTGTTGGAACGACCTATTCCCTAAAATTGAAAGAGGTCTTTTTTTTGCTTCTAAGGTGAAAAAGTTTAAAATAATTTATACACGTAACAATATATCAATTATCACTACATGTTTTACAAAAAGATTAAAACCTGCTCTTCATTTATTCCAGAAAAATACCGCTTAATCTATAATATTAACATTTAACAGTCAGGAAAGTGTAGAGATGAAAATAACGAGATTTATAGTTTCTTTTAGTTCATTTGTATTGACTACAGGAATTCTTTACTTACTTGGTCATATGTTTACTATCCCTTTGTTAATGTATCATTATGAATTTATAGATGATGGTGCCTTTTATACAACAACGGGTTCGGTGGTTCCGTTTTTGATCGGCATTTCTGTAAGTTTTTTTGCAGAAAGACTATATAATCATAAATACCATCAAAAACTTGGCTAAAATAGCCAAGTTCTTTTTCTGCCGAAAGAGAAGATTAATTAGGGAGTTAATTTTCACTTGAAGTGTACAAATATGAATTAGTTTACTTCAATTTAGTTGATAGTTATTGTTCAAGAACTGTTTAATAATCCATATTTCCAGGTGCTGGACGATGGGGCGGCACCATTTCGCCAAGTTTGAGAAGAAGAATCGACCGCTTGGAACATTGTTTAAAAAGTGTTTAAAGTAACTGAATTGTAAATAGATTGTTAATCTAATACGGTTGATGTTACGAAGTACAAAGTATAAACTTTATAACTATTAAGGAGTGATAAAGTTGAAAACAGTAACAGTAGATAAACTATCATTTAAGAAAGATCTATCAATTATTGAACAAAATTCGCTTACAGAAGTTCTTTTCAAGTGGCTTGGTAAGCCAGCTATTGGACTAGATCAAATTCTTTCACTTGAGTACAAGAATGATGTTTTTGCCAAAATGGAGAATACATCGGAAAACGATATAATCATTCAACAGCATAAATACTTCAGATATATCACGCTTACAGAAGATAATCAGATTATTGCAGGATTATTAGACTCCAATAAAGAGCTTTTTCATACAATTTTGTATATAGATTAACGCTGGGTACATCTTATTTTAGTCTTTGCAAGGAAAAATAGATATTGCTGTAAGAGGAAATAAAAAAAGAACACCTGTTTATCTTAACTAAAGGATAGATTACATAGTGAATGGAGCTGCTTATGGGCGGCTCCTTTCTTTTTTCACTCCGTTTACTCATATTGTATATTTAGTAATGGCTGCATGAAAATCCAAAACAGGCGGGACTTGGTATCATGATATTGGTTAACGCTTGAGCAGTTGTAACTGCTAGACTAAATTGAACAGTTTTTGCCAGATAAAAAT
>NZ_QVTE01000072.1 GCF_003429095.1 Peribacillus saganii | reverse complement strand
TTTGTTCAAGTCCCCGAAAATCCTTCTAACAGGAATGCTCCTTTATTACCATTTTATACGAACATGTATTCGACTTCAACTGATTAATCAAACAGTAGTTCTGATTAAATTTTTTTCAGCTATAGCAATCAATACTTTGTGGCAATTTTTATGGGGGGAAAGGGACAATAAAAACTTATACAAGAGAAAAGAGCTGCAAATGCAACCCTTTAATAATGAATGATTATTTATTAAATTAATTACCAAATGAACAATCCGACAACCATTGCACTTAACAAGGAGACAGCCATTCCACTTACCAGCAGCTTCCAGACATTTCTTCCTATTATGTGCGACTTTTCCTCATCCACGACGGAATTGAATGTTCCATAAATCATTCCAACAGTACTAAAATTGGCGAATGATGTTAGGAAGGTCACCGCAACGGCAACTGTATGAGGAGCCAGGCTGCTAATTTTATCCTTTAAATCCAGCATGGCTACAAACTCATTTGTAGCCAGTTTTATTCCCATTAATTGTGCCACATACATGGCATCCTTTCCAGACAAACCAAGCAAGTAAGCAAAAGGGCTAAAAATAATGGAAAAAATTTTCTGAACGGTCAATCCCTCGACAAAGAATCCCAAAATGCCATTTAAACTTGCCGTCAGAGCTACGTATCCAATCACCATTGCCGCAATGACAATAACCATCCGAATACCGACCAGCATGCTGTTCGAAATGGTCGAAAAGAAATCCTTACGCTGCCCTTTATCCGGGACATAAACGATATCTTCTTCTTTACTGACGTCAACAGGGTTCAACATGTTTGCAATCAATAACGCATTCAAACAATTTAACGGGATCGCTACAAATACATATGTCGCCGGAACCATTGATAAATAAGCCCCTATGATGGACCCGCTTATACTGCTCATACTCATGATTCCGAAAGTCAGCAAACGCTGCTGGCTTAAGACGCTGAGCTGCTGACGAAGTACTGCAAGTGCTTCCGTGTTTCCTAGGAACATCATTTGAATGGAGAAGAAGCTTTCTAGTTTTGGCAAGCCTGACACTTTTGCGATGATCCAGCCTACTTTGTCAATAATCCAGGTTAGTATACCGAAGTATGTCAGTATATCAAAGAAGGTGATTATAAAAATGATAGGCATTAAGGCACTAAAAAAGAAATCTACTTGTTCATTAGCCATAGCAGAAGGAAAGACGAAAGAAATCCCTTCATTTGCACATGAGATTAGCCATGTAAAGAAGGATGCGATTTGATTAATGATCCAAGTTCCTATTCGGGTTGATAACATAAACCATGTAATTAAAAATTCAACCACTAATAATAGCAAGATGAATTTCCATCTGACGTTTCTTTTATTAGGTGAGCATAGATAAACGACACCAATTACAACTAATACTCCGATTGCATTTAATAGAAAAAACAATTCCTCTAACCTCCTTTGTTTTCATTATTCCCATAAATATTCTTGTATACAAAAAAGCTCTTGTTTTCCACACTTTCAGCTATAAGACAGAAAGTATGGAGGAATTAGAGCTGTTAAATATGAAAATTCCGACGGTTTCGATCAATGAATTCTTTTCGACCTGGATATTGACATGGAAAAGGAAAACAGTTGGGAACAGGCAGTTGGGGAAAGGAGAGATATAACATGCAAAAAGACAAAGTCCCCTTTTTAACAAAAGAGTTTTTAGATAACCTGGCAAAAGAAATTAATGAGCAATATGGAGTTCCTAAAACAGAAGATGGGAAGAAAATATCCGAAAAAGACGAAGGATAAGGCCTTATTTAGAATAGTACCTTACATTGAGCAGTGTATGGGGAAACTCTTGAATGTATAAAAGTTAGTGCGATTTTTGGCAGAACAAAAGGGAAAAGCCGCTGAAGAAGAATGCATGCGGCTTTTTATGCATGTTTAGGAATTTATAAAATTCTTCAGTTGTGGATATCAAAAATAGTGAGTCTATCTCTAGCTCCAGCGTTTAGCCCCTCGATTGGCTTATGCTTGACGGAAGCCCACAGCACGTGGGTCAGAAGGGAGGACGTGGCGAACTTAACCGTTCTTCCTCTGCCAAGGCTCTTGCGCTTTTGTTTATTTAAAAGAATCTTTTCTTCCAAAAAATAATGGCAGTTGTGACAGATAGAATGACTGAAATGATCATGGCAACAAAAAACGCATGGGGATATTGCTGAAATGGAATCGCCACGTTCATTCCGTAGAAACTTGCAACCATCGTAGGCAGAGCTAAGATAATCGTAAAGGATGTCAGAAACTTCATTACGATATTAACGTTATTTGAAATGACAGATGCAAAAGCGTCCATCATCCCGCTCAAAATGGAGGAATGCGTTTCAGCCATTTCAATTGCCTGCTGATTTTCAATAATTACATCCTCTAATAATTCCTGGTCATCTTCAAACATTTTTAAGTAATTGCTCTTCAGCATTTTTTGCATCACAATATTATTAGATTTTAAAGAAGTAGTGAAATAAACCAAACTCTTCTCCAAATTTAGCAGCGAGAAAAGTTCTTTATTTTTCATTGATTGATGTAACTCTTTTTCGATCTTGTCTGTTTTTTTACTAATTTGTTTTAGGTACTTCAGAAAGAATGTGGCAATTAAATACAGTATTTGTAATGAAAATCTCGTTTTTTTATAAGTGAAAAACTGTTTCACTTTATTCTGTGAAAAAAGATGGAAAATTGGATTATCTTTTAAGCAGATAGTCACAAAATATTTCTTCGTTATAATGATACCTAATGGTATTGTGTCGTAAATATGAATCTCGTTTTCATCTTTTGAAACTACAGGTATATTAACAATAATTAAAACATTGTCATTGTCTTTTTCGATCCTTGAACGTTCCTCTTCATCTAATGGGTCTTTAAGAAAATCTAATGGGATCTGCAATTGATTTGCAAGGTCACTAATTTCTTGTTCTGTTGGCGATACAAGATTAACCCAGCAGCCATCCATAACCTCATTAATTTCCTGAAGAATTCCATTTTCGGTAGTTGAATAGATTTTCAACATTCTTTCATCCTCCTCAGCAATTGAGGAAATCAAAAATGTCCCTGCCACACAAGAATTGATTTTTTATCTGTAATCAATTTTTCAATGATTGGTTCTTTAATGACTTCCTCATTGGTCGAACTGGGTTCAGGTTCGCTGCAAGCTCCATTACTCAAAAAAATCAACTCCTTTAGTTAAAAGTGGTGAGCACATTAATCATCATACTCTGAACACTTACTGTTGTATACAACTATTTGAACCGGGAAGGGTATAGAGTAAAACCTTGAAAAAATAAAGAATATAGATGATGCTGTTTACTTAAACCATCCCTTTTTCCTAAACCAGATATACATTCCCGCGCCAATTAAAAACATAAGGGTCAACGCATCAAAGTATCCATGCTTCCAAGTTAACTCAGGCATGTATTCGAAATTCATGCCGTAAATTCCAGCAATAAATGTGAGTGGCATAAAAATAGTAGTAATGACAGTCAATACCCTCATAACACGATTTGTTTGATGAGAATTTAAAGATATATAACTGTCACGAATATCTGTTGTGAATTCCCTGCTTGCCTCAACCATTTCACTCAACTTTAATAAATGATCATGGATATTGGCAAAGTATTTTTTTTGTCTTTCAATATTAGTTAATCTAGTAGAGTTAAGCATCCGGTACACAAGATCCCTCATGGGAGAAATCACTTGTCTTATTGTAAGAAGCTGTCTTCTTGTGGTAAATAAATCATTCAGCAGTATTTCCATTGATTTCTTTTCAAAGTTTTCATCTATTTTAATTAAATGGTCTTCAATACTATTTACTAATGGAAAATAATTATCTACAATCTTGTCCATGAGAAAGTGAAAAATTTTAGTAGGATCCCAATTATCAATAGAGAAAGCAGCGGAAAGACGTTCCATAACCTTATCTATTTCCTTTGATTCTTCGTGATGAAAGGTAACAATGAAATTCTCACCCAAAAATATATCAACTTCCTCTTTGTCAAAGTTAAGTGGGTTAATAGCTTGGATTACAAAAAATGTGTGGTTATCATAGTAATCTAATTTTGGTCTTTGGAGGAAATGCAAACAGTCCTCTATGGCGAGAGGGTGAAAATTAAGCGGGTCGGCTAATAATTTAACTTCATCTTTATTTGGCTGGTCAAAATCGATCCAGTACCAAATGTAATTTCCGTGAATTAGCTCGGGTACCGTGAGGGTAGTAATGAGCTCAAATTTTGTATTAACTGCAAAGGTTCTAATCATTTTTTCTCTCCATTTTTCAATCAATTAAATACTATAGAAGAATACTATATAAATAATATTAAAACAAAAATTTTACCAAAATAAAAAGCCCGGTGATCCAGGCTAGAGACCAATAAAAATTGATATAGAATAAATAGTTGTTATGATTAGTAAATTTTCCCTCAGGTGAAAAATGAAATTAAGTATGTTCATATACCTACCTATAAACTCCTTATACAGTGGGGTAAGGGAAAAACTAATTATGAGGATTACGAACACCAAAGTTACATTGTTGGGTAAATTACAAGGGCAGACCCATATATTTAACTCTTTCGCTGACACCAAATAAGACGGGATTCCCCGTCTAATTATGTTGATTATCCAGTTTTTCAGATATAGTTCTCAATATTTGGTTCTTTTCTTCCTGGATTTTTAGGAATTTTACCAAAAATTGCTTCTTTCTATATTAATTCTCAATGCTAGGTTTCATTTTAATGTCATCAATTGCTGTATTTTTTTGGCTATCAGGAGCGGGAATTTGTCCATACTAAGCATTAAACTTGTTTTATTTATTTCGGTTGTTAAAATAGAAATCAATTCTTCAGTAAGGGGAAATTCAAATGACTAATATACAAATTCCTGTTTCTGTCTTAAATCTGGCTCCTATACGTGAGGGCAAGGACAGCAAGCAGGCTATAGAAGATCTTGTGGACCTGGCACAGGCTTCCGAGAAATTGGGGTATAAACGCTATTGGATTGCTGAGCATCATAATACACCGACGCTGGTAAGTTCTGCCACGTCGATTTTAATCAAACATACACTGGAACATACCCATAAAATTCGAGTAGGCTCCGGCGGAATCATGCTCCCTAACCATGCTCCTTTGGTAGTTGCGGAGCAATTTGGCACCATGGCTGCCATTTATCCAGATCGTGTTGACCTAGGTCTTGGGAGGGCACCTGGTACAGATATGATGACAGCTAGCGCACTTCGCCGCTCGAAAAATGATTCTGTGTTTACTTTTCCGGAGGATGTCCAGTCTTTGCTTACATACTTTGGTCCATTAGAGGAACAAAGCTATGTGAAAGCCTATCCTGGTGTGGAAACAAATATCCCGATTTATATCCTGGGATCATCCACGGATTCCGCTTACTTAGCGGCTGAAATGGGCCTTCCATATGTATTTGCTTCACATTTTGCACCAAGATATATGGAAGAGGCTATCCGGATATACCGTGCACGCTTCAAGCCGTCCAAGTATTTGGATAAACCATATATGATAATATGCTTGAATGTAATTGCAGCTGAATCAGATAAAGAAGCAGAATTTTTATCCACAACGATGAAGCAATTCTTTCTCAATGTAGTAAGAGGGTCGCAAATGAAACTAATGCCTCCAATTGAAGATATTGATTCTCTTTGGAGCCCAATGGAAAAAGAAGCAGCTGAAGGAATGTCCAGTGTAACCTTGATGGGCAGCAAGGAGTCAGTTAAAAAACAGCTGACTGCTTTCCAGGACAGGTATAATGTTGATGAAATCATGGCTGTGTCCTATATTTATGACGAAGAAAAACAAAAGCATTCTTATGAGATTTTTAAAGACATTGTAGATGGAAAATAAGTATCCAAAAGGAGAGTGAAAAATAATTCACTCTCTCAGACTGTAGACAAACTCGATGAAATCGAGTTTGCCTGCAGTTATTTTTTTATTTGGCCTGTTA
>NZ_QVTE01000071.1 GCF_003429095.1 Peribacillus saganii | reverse complement strand
TAAACTGTACCCTATAGAGTAGACACTTAAAAAAGTCTACCTATAGGGTACTTTTTGTATAATGAAGAAAAAGTCGGATTGGGGAAACATCGATGAGTAAAAAGATATTCACAGAAAAAGAGATTACATTACTATCTAATAATCCTTATGTAAAATCAGTGAGTTCTAAAGGAATCACTTATACGGACGATTTTAAGCGCCTTTTTATTTCTGAAAATGAAAAGGGCAAGCTGCCACGGGAAATATTTGAGGAATGTGGTTTTGATATTGATGTATTAGGAATGTATCGTGTTAGATCAGCTGGCAAGAGATGGCGGGCAACTTATCGGGATAACGGGATAATGGGATTAAAGGACACTAGAGGAGAATCCTCAGGAAGACCCTTGACAAGAGAACTTACACTTGAGGAAAAATATGCAAGGTTAGAAGCTCAAAATAACTTATTAAAAGCAGAAAATGAACTCTTAAAAAAGATCCGTTTTGCGGAAAGGGGGCTGAAGGGAAACCGGTAGGACTGCCACCCCATCAGAAATATATCCTAATTCGGTCTGTGATAGAAAAATATAACCTTACACAAATGGTGCGTTACCTCTGTTCAGTAGCCGGGGTCTCACGCAGCGCTTACTATAGATATTTCTCTACCGATTCGCAGGCCAACAGATTACAAAAAGAAACCCAAGATGAACAGGTAAAAGAAATAATATTAAAAGCGTTTCATTTTAAAAGGCGAAAAAAAGGAGCCCGTCAAATCAAGATGACATTAGAGGGCCAGTTTCAGGTTGTCTACAATCTGAAGCGAATCCGACGAATTATGAAGAAGTACGACATTATATGCCCTATCCGGAAAGCCAACCCGTATAGACGAATGATGAAGGCGACTCAGGAGCACCGTGTGGTCCCGAACATATTGAATAGGGAATTCAAACAGAATGTCCCAGGTAAGGTTCTACTAACCGATATTACCTACTTGTTTTATGGCCAAGGAAAGAAAGCATATTTATCAACGATCAAAGACAGTTCAACCAATGAAATCGTTGCTTACCATGTGTCTGATCGAATTACCATGGACCTAGCGACAGATACCGTTAAAAAGTTAAAGAAGAATCCAAGGTTTCAAAAAGCAGAAAATGCATTAATCCATTCTGACCAGGGAACCCATTATACACACCCTGACTATCAGAAGTTAGTAAGAAAAATGGGACTGCGCCAATCCATGTCTAGACGGGGAAACTGTTGGGATAACGCTCCTCAAGAATCCTTCTTTGGCCATTTTAAAGATGAAGCATTCATTAAGACATGTTCCAGCTTGGAAGAACTTAAACGTGAAGTAAAAAGATATATGACGTATTACAATCACTACAGATATCAATGGAAATTAAAAAGGATGACCCCTGTTCAATACAGAGATCACCTTCTTAAAACTGCCTAGCTTTTTTTAAGACTGTCCTTTACAAAGGGTACACTTTAA
>NZ_QVTE01000070.1 GCF_003429095.1 Peribacillus saganii | reverse complement strand
ATGACCAAGGATATTGATCTCTAGGGAGTTTCTCGACACTCTGACACAGGTCCCAAAATGATTTGGGACCTGTGTTTTATTGTCTTATTGTACTTTTGGAATGTGTTGCAAATTCCCATAAATTACTGGAACAATTAACTAAAATATATTCTCCCAGCTTTTTTGCAAGTTCACTTTCAGTACCAAATTCATCACGCCACGACCATAATCGTCTTGTGCTTAGATGGAGAGGGTGTTCATCTGTAAAACCCATCGCTGCGTGTACTTGGTGAGCGATTCGCGAGACAAGTCCCGCCGCATCTCCTAATTGGATTTTTGCCATCGCAGCTTCTTCAAAATTTAATTTATCGTCTATGTTGCTCATAACAAAATCGGCTATAACCATCGCCGCGGTTATTTCTCCTGCAATGATCGCCAACTGTTGCTGAATCGCCTGGAATTTACTAATCGGACGTCCAAATTGCGTTCTTTCTTTGGAATAAGCGACTGTTAAATCCAAAGTTTTTTCCAGAGCCCCAGTCATAAGCATTACACGCGATAATAATCCAGTTATATAAAGTTCATTCAGTTTATCCGCTTCCAGATAAGCAGCAGATTCCTTTTTTAGGTGAATGTTGTTCATGATTACTTCATCTCTAGGCTCTCCAGCAAGGTTTTCATGGGGATTAATGGAACACAAATCTAACTGGATTTTTGCCGCCATTAAATGGTTTTCATCGGACTTACCGAATACTGTAATGGATTTAGCATCTCTGCCCCAAGGAACATAGCTGGCTTTACCGGAAACAATCCAGCCGCCAGATATTTCTGTAAAATGAATTTCATTTGCCTGATTTACAGGTCCAAGTGTGCAAATCTCCGAATCTATAGGCAATCCACAGGAAGAAAGCAGCCAATTAGATAAGATATGTTCTGCTAGTGGAATAGGGGCGGCATAATAGCCTGCAATTTTTAAAAGTGCCATTAAATCACCTAAATCTCCCCCAGCTCCGCCATTTTCCTCATCAATGCCTATACCCATTACACCTAGTTCTTCAAGAGTTTTCCACAAAGAAATGGGAAAAACGCCCTTTTCAGCTTTTGCAATTAACTCCTTAGTGCACTGATCCTTCATCACTTTATTTATTGTATCTGCAAGCATTGATCGAATTTCACTCATCGAACTCCTAACCCCCTTGCAATAATTCCCCGAAGAATTTCTGTCGTACCGCCTCGCAGTGTGAAACCAGGTGCATGCAGAATCGCTTGGGCAAGCAAAGCATCAAACCTGTTATCTGACTCCATAGAGGGCTGGCTGGGAATCAAAAGCCTTGCGACATTTATTATTTCATTTTCATATTGAGTACCCAAGTCTTTCACTAGTGCTGCTGCGATATCGGGGGAGGTTCCTTTTTCAAGGAGAGCTGCTACCCCCAAAGACATTTTACGGAGAACCCATAATCTTGAAATTAATCTTCCAACTGCAATCTTTGCGTAATCCCCTGTCGCATTAGAAAGTTTTTTAACTAATTCCTCTAATAATGGATACGTACTCATAAAACGTTCGGGACCGCTTCTTTCATAGGCGAGTTCAGCCATACTCTGCTTCCATCCTTGACCTTCTTCGCCAATTATCATATCTTCCGGCACTACTACATCTTCCATAATCACTTCATTAAAATGGTGTTCGCCTGTCATTAAATAAATAGGCCGAATTGTTACCCCTGGGGAGGACAAATCAAGTAATATCTGGCTTAAACCTTCCTGCTTTTTTTCCCCTTGGGGCGAGGTACGGCAAAGTGTGATCATGTAATGGGCATGATGTGCACCGCTCGTCCAAATTTTACTTCCATTGATAACCCATTTATCGCCTTCTTTTCTGGCCCGGGTAGAAACAGAAGCAAGATCTGAACCCGAATTCGGTTCACTTAAGCCAATTGCAAAGAAGATTTCACCCCTTGCAAGCTTTGGCAAAAATTCTTTTTTTTGTTTTTCCGTACCATAGCGGAGCAGAAGCGGGCCTGTTTGGCGATCTCCAAACCAGTGTGCTGCCACTGGGGCGCCTGAAGCTAGCAATTCCTCTGTGACAACAAAACGCTCCAATGCCGATCGTTCGTGACCGCCATACTGTTTTGGCCAGGTCATGCCAAGCCAGCCTTTTTCTCCAATCTTGCGGCTAAATTCAGCCGAATAACCGCCTAGCCATGAATCACATTTCGGATTAAATGTTCCTCTGCTTCGCTCTTCTGTGAGAAATTGTCTAACTTCTTGCTGCAAAACTGATGCTTCTTCAGGTAAATTAACACTCGGGAGCTTTAATTCTTTCAAAGTTTTCCCTCCTCATTTTGGATTGGACTTTTGTCTAATACTATCTACCTTTAAAAATAGGTTTTCGTTTTTCGTTAAAGGCAATGAGTGCTTCTTCACGGTCTTTTGTATGGAGAACTTCTTCATAGGCTTCGGCTTCGATGATCAAGCCTTCCTCCAGAACAGCGTTTCGGCCATAATTAAGAACTTCCTTAGCCTTTTGTACAGAGATAGGTGCATTTTCATTAATCTCTTCTGCTAATTCAATTGCTCTTTGCAGAACAGATTTGTCTTCAGTAACTTCATTGAGCAACCCAATGGCCAACGCTTTATCTGCACTGATTTTCTTGCCGGTGAGTATCATTTCTTTTGCATATAAATCTCCTACCGCTCTCATTAGGCGCTGGGTACCGCCTCCTCCAGGAATAATTCCAATTTTCACTTCAGGAAGACTGAAGACACTGTTGGAAGAGCTGATACGTAAATCACAGGCAAGTGCCATTTCTAATCCTCCGCCAATACATAATCCATTTATTGCCGCAATTACAGGCTGCGGAAGCTGTTCAATCTGCCGATAAGTTTTTCTAATTTTATTTAAATATTCACGAACCTGACTCTTGTCCATCCGAATTCTTTCTTTCAGATCTGCGCCGGCCGAAAAAGCTTTTCTTCCGGAACCGGTTAAAATCACGGAACGAAAAATCTTTGAACTGGCAATATGCAAAATATTTTCATTTAATTGCTCAACTGTTTCTATATCAAGAGCATTGTACCCATTTTCCCGGTAAAGCTGTAAAATGGCTATCTCACCTTTTTCCTGGAAGACAACACTCATCAAGGCAACTCCTTAGAAAAGTATTTTTATCTCTCACCTAAACTTATGTTTATGCTTAAAACATTGGGCTGTGAAGGCAAGTTTTTGTTCCCGCCACATACCCGACAGAATGAACGGTCATTGAAGGCAACCGACTAAACTGCTCTGGACAAAACAGCGACAACCCCAGTCCCGATTGGCGTTGTTAGTTCCGGCTTGTATTGAGCTATCAGCCTGGGGAATTCCAACAAACATATCGAGCGAAGCATGGGCGGTTACTGTAAAGATTCCATGATCAATATGTATTTTTCCAGAACCAAATTGGTATTGCAGAAGAACATATTTATTCATTCTGCAATTGGTTTATCAAATTAGCTGTTCCGAAAACAATTATTGAATCGACATCACCCTACTTCAGGGAAATGTACCTGATAAAGTACAGTTCCCTGAATTTTAGCTTCTGCTTCCCCAATTTTTCTTAATATAGCGATTGCATCTGTTCTACATTACACTCATATTTCATGTTAATAATATTCGATGGTGGTGATGTTGTCATTGTCCACGCTCCACTTGATGATGAAACAAGCAGAAAAACAAAGTGGTTTCAGCTTATTTCTACATATTAAATAGCTTTTACCATGCCTCCATCAACCAGGAGCGAGATTCCAGTAACAAATGAGCTTGCATCCGATGCCAGGAAAGTAACTACTTTTGCGAATTCTTCCGGACTTCCATACCGGCCTAATGGAATCATCTTTTTGGAAGCCTCCTCTACCTGTTCCAGGCTTAGTCCCTGGTTATCTGCTTTGGTTTGATCCAAATAGGCTGTACGATCTGTGGCAATACGGCCTGGAGCAACGGTATTGATCAATATGTTGTGTGGGGCCAGTTCTTCCGCCAGGCTTTTGGCTAAACCGACAATCCCTGTTCGAAAGGTATTGGATAGAATAAGCCCAGGTATGGGTGCCTTAATGGATGAGGATGCTATGTTGATTATCCTTCCTCCCTCCTTCTTTAAATCAGGGAGAGCCGCTCTGATGATCCGTACATAGCTTAATAAGTTGAGTTCAAATGCTTTTTGCCAGTCTTCATCATTGAATTTATCAAACGTTCCGCCTGGAGGCCCTCCAGCATTGTTTATGAGAATATCAACTTTGCCAAGATCATCATTTGTTTGTTTAATCAGACGCTGGATTTCTTCTGGTTTTGTTATGTCACAAGGACAATACGATACCAGACCTTCCCCAATTCCCGCTATTTTTTCCTTAACGGTCCGCAATTTATCCTCATTACGACTTGTTAACATAATATGAGCGCCTTCTTTTGCCAATTGTATTGCAATGGCCTTTCCCAGTCCCTGACTAGATGCAATTACAAGCGCTACTTTACCTTTAAGATTCAATTCCATTTACGTCCCGCCTTTTTATCAATATTTTTTATGGTAACCGCGTTACACAAAACTGTTCATCATGGCCTAAAACTTCTGACTTTACTAGCCTTCCGGAAGCAACATCCAAAATTTCCTGATAGATTTCTTCTCCCATTTGCTCCAACGATTTATTCTCTGTTAATACTTGCCCCGCATTAATATCGATATTTTCTTTCATTTTTATATAGGTGTTTGGGTTCCCGGTTATCTTTATGACAGGGATTCCAGGAAAACCAGTAGGTGTCCCTCTTCCAGTAGGAAAAAGAATCATCTGCGCTCCAGCTGCAACTTGCCCTGTCGAAACCTCTCCATCATGTCCAGGCGAGTCTAATAGAAACAAACCTTTCTTATCTGGCTGATGCCCATACTTAATCACGCCGTTAAAAGAAGCATTTCCTGATTTTTTCATGCTGCCCAGTGACTTTTCTACTACACTTGATAATCCGCCCGCATAGTTTCCTGTCGAAATTAAATGTGTTCGTTCCTTATTGCTTGAATTTTGTGTCTGCCTTCTAAGCTTTTCTTCCGTTCGAAAAATGGTCTCGCGGATTTCAGCTGCTACTTGATCATTTACTGCTCTTCTGGCCAATATGTCTTCAGTGCCAATTAATTCAGTGATTTCACTGAGTATGGATGTACCACCTTGAGCGACAAGTTTATCAGAAGCATATCCGAGGGCAGGATTCGCGATAAGGCCTGATGTCATATCTGAGCCGCCGCAATTAAGCCCGATCATTAGCTCACTTGCAGGGACTTTTTCCCTGATTTGCCTTGAAGCAATTTGCTGCATTTCTCTAGCAATCTTGCTTCCTTTTTGAATGGCTGCCAATGAATCTCCTTCTGTTTGTATAACAACCGTTTCAAGCATTTTATTTGATGGGGCTATGCCCTCTGCTAATTCATAGGGAGAAAATCTTTCACATCCTAGTCCTACTACTACAACCCCTGCAAAGTTTGGGTTCTTTCCGATCGCAATCAATGTTTTGGCAGTAACCTCGAGATCTTCTCCCACTTGGCTGCAGCCGACTGGATGCCTAAAGTACACACTGCCGGGAACCTGAAAAGCAATTCTTTCAGCAACCTTGGCAGAACAAAAAACTGAAGGAATAATCGCAATATGATTTCTGACGCCTACAGACCCATCTTTTCTTTGGTAGCCCATAAAATTGTCAGCCATTTCATTTCATCCCTCTTTCACAGTACATATTGTGGTTATGGATATAACTGCCCTTCTTGACAGGTACCATCATCCTACCGATTTCCTCGCCGTACTTTAAAACGCTTTCATCTTTATCGATATCAAGGATCGCAAATTTATGGCCAAATGGTATGTCCTCGAAAACGGTAACTTCCTCTTCACGATTATTAAAGCGGATGATACATTCTTCACCTTGTTTAAGATCTGTGAGCGCTACGGCCACGTTGTCAAAGCTATCAATCACAAGTGCAGTTTTTTTGTTGCTTATATTAAGATCCAAATTGTCATCCCGCCTTTATTTAACTAAACTGGTGATTCGTTACTTTAGTTAATAAATCACCTTTTTCATCAAAGAGTAATTTATGGGTACCTTTTATGACAAATTTTCGGCTTCCAGCATTTAGTTCATGTAGAACCGGTGGTGAAACATACGCCCGATCCAAATGAAGCGTGTTTGGTATTTGTACTAGTTTAATTGACTCTTTATCAATCTTCGGCCCTAAACTATAGATGGCTGTTTCTATAGCTTCTTTATCCGTCGAATAAATCATGGGAAGCATGGCTCTTCTCAAAAAAGTAGCCGTTAATGCATTCATATATGTAGAGTTCCTGTCCATCTTGTCTACCAATCTTTGAGTTGTAAAATCTGCAAGCCCGATGCCTTGAGCATTGCCAAAAGATTGATCTGCTAAATCTAAAACAGCCAATTTGCTGACCGCCGGGCTATCCGGTTCGGGTAGGCCATCTATTCTCCATCTGCCAATAATGTTGGGATCCATTCCTGTACCGCTAAAACATTTTCCCATTTCTTCAACGATGAGCAAGTCAATGTTTTCAACTGGCAAACTTGGCATCATCGTTTTCGAATATTGAAGAAGCTCCGATTCTTTTGCATGCCAATCCTCGACAGAAACACCTACTATATCCGCTGTTTCATCGAAACCATTTTCTATAATCGCCAGCCCCATCAGAATCGGGCTATTTTGTATCGCATATAAAGAAACCTCTTCGATATTCTCAGCCATCTTCATTGCACCATCGCAATGGATGAAGGATGCTCCTTTTACTTTTCCCAGCCCAATTGTCACCATTTTGCTTAATCCGCTTTCAACCTTTCCTCTGAAAGCAGTATGGGCCTTTACCCGGTTAATAACCAAAATTCCGCCAGCATGATAGGCATTTTTGTCCATAAACACTGGCTGGCCTTTGTCAGTATGCCCGAGAAGTTCAACATCCATTGAAGAACGTATTTCTGCACCAACACTCGCTTCGGTAATCCCTAAATGTTTGAGGACTTCGATTTGTCCTTCAGCAGTTGCCCCGCCGTGACTCCCCATTGCCGGAACCAGAAATGGCCTATAGCCTGACTCTTTAAGATAGCTCACACATTCCTTAAGAATTTGTACAATATTTGCTATGCCACGGCTTCCCGCTGTAATTGCTATTTCTGCATTGTCAGGCAGCATGTTCAACCTGAGGTATTTCTTCATCTCGGATGCAATCTTTCCCCTGATATCTGTCAGCTTATCATCTGAAAATTTTTGTTCTATCTCATACAATTCAAACACGCAATCACTCCCATATACTACTGTTATGAAGCAAGTAACGGTCCTGAGGTTCATTTAAAATCTACTATAATAAGGTAAGTATATGATATTTCTGAAAATTATGTCAATAAATCATTACTTTTATTTATGTTTTACATTAATATTATAGATATTATAAATAAATTAAAATATAATTATTTTCATAATATTATAGATTTTTATCCTTTACTATAGAATATGGGAGTGGGATCATGGCAGAAGACAATCGTGAAAAGAAATTAACATCCTATGGGGATGCAGGGTTCAGTAAATTTATCCGTCAAGCATTCAATCGGCATCTCGGATTTGATACAGAAGATTTTAATAAACCGGTTATCGGCATATGCAATACGAAAAGTGAAATAAATCGCTGCCATGCACATATCGGGCCCCTTGTTCAAGCAATTAAGAATGGAGTATTAATGGCAGGTGGCATTCCGCTAGAGTTTCCTACCATTTCTCTTGGGGAAATCAACACTAGTCCAACGACTATGCTTTATCGTAATCTTGCTGCTATGGACACAGAGGAAATGATCCGGGCACAGCCAATCGATGGGGTCGTATTAATTGGGGGATGTGACAAGGTTACCCCTGCTCAATTAATGGGAGCTGCAAGCGCTGATATTCCTTCCATAATCATTACGGGAGGACCAATGAATAATGGTGAATATGAAGGGAGAACTCTTGGTGCCTGTTCTGATTGCCGATTTTTTTGGCAGGAATATCGCGGAGGAAAAGTGAACGAACAAGAGATTGACGCTATTAATAAAGCATTAGCCCCTACTGCTGGCCACTGTATGGTCATGGGAAGCGCAAGCACGATGGCTGTTTGTGCTGAAGCAATGGGAATGATGCTTCCGGGGGGAGCAGCGATTCCTGCAACTGACAATAGGCGTCTGCAGCATGCGCTAGAAACAGGAAAACAGATCGTTCAATTGGTCGATAAGGGAATCAAGCCTTCACAGATTATTACTAGAAAATCTCTGGAGAATGCGATCCGTATGCTAGTGGCTGTAGGAGGTTCCACAAATGCAGTGATTCACCTGATTGCTATCGCAGGACGATTAAATATCGACTTGCCTTTAAGTCTCTTTGATGAAATCAGTAAAACAACTCCTTTTATTGCTAATTTAAGGCCAGCAGGCAAATATCAAATGGAAGATTTCTTTAAAGCCGGAGGTGCACCCGTTGTCTTAAAAGAACTTGAAAATCTCTTGCATAATGAGGAGCTTACCGTAACCGGAAAAACTCTCGGTGAAAACATTGCCAATGTAAAATGTTCTGAGACGTACCGGGAGATTATTACTCCTTTCGATCGGCCATTACATAAAGAAGGCGGCATTGCGGTATTAAAAGGGAATCTTGCCCCAAATGGAGCTGTTATCAAGCCTAAGGCCGCTTCTAAGGATTTGTTAACCCATAAAGGGCGTGCGGTTGTATTTTCATCACTGAAAGACCTGGAAGAACGAATTGATGATCCGGAATTAAACATCACCGCTGATGATATCATGGTGCTGCAAAATGCGGGACCGGTTGGTGCCCCAGGTATGCCGGAAGCCGGAATGCTGCCTATTCCGCAAAAACTCTTAAAAGAGGGTGTCCGGGATATGATCCGTATTTCTGATGCAAGGATGAGCGGAACAGCCTTTGGAACTGTAATCCTTCACACAGCTCCAGAAGCGGCTGTAGGAGGACCCATCGGTCTTGTAAAGACAGGTGACATAATTGAGGTGGACATTGAAAAGCGTTTGCTGCATCTGCATGTCACAGAAGAAGAATTAGAAAACAGACGGACAGTATGGAATCCTCCGCTGTTTGAAGAACGTGGTTATACACAACTTTATCAGAAACATGTTTTGCAGGCTGATCAAGGCTGTGACTTTGACTTTCTAGTACAGAAGCCAAATAAGGGCTTGTAATTACAAACCATGAACCTGTTATCTGGTTATACTTGATTGGGAAGGCAAGTTATCTTATTAACCGTCCGCCCGAGGGCGCTTGAAAAATCAAAACGATTCATACCGGTATCTTGAATTTCATTGTAAAGGCTGTCCCCTTAGGAGGACAGCCCTTTTTTGTGTTAGGATTTTAAATCCTTTATCCGATTGGACAAAAATTGGAATCCAACAATTTGGCATTCTACAACATTTCCGTCGCGAATCACCACAGCCCCTGGTGTACCCTCTGAGATAATATCCCCTGGCAGAATGGTCATCACTTTTGAGTGGAATGACCCTGGATTGAATGTCATGTTCGAAACAACGTTTTTACGGTGCGCGTGCCATTAATTATGGTAGATACATTTAAATCCATAACATTATTTACTTCATCTGGAGTTACAAGTTCAGAATCAAAACTGAAGAAGGTATCAAAACTTTTCGACCGCGTCAGGTAACGGGTATTTAGCTGCAAAATATCTTCTGCAGTCATATTTACACCTTTTGTTTAATTTCAATTCCTTTGGCCTCCAAAGTTTGGTCAACCCAACGGCGATCCCACTGGCCCTGATCAATTTTTTGCACTATCTCTTCCTCTTGCCTTAATAAAATATTAGATTTCGTTAACACGAGTTCCGCATCAGCCTTAGGAATGACTGCTACGCCATCATCATCACCAACAATTATATCTCCGGGTGAAACTGGAACATTGCCGCAGCTGATTACCGTGTTCACCTCTCCCGGCCCTTCCTTGTATGGTCCGCGAGGTGTAACCCCTTTTGAAAAAACCGGAAAACCCATATTAGAAATACTCAATCTATCTCTCACTGCGCCATCCACAACAAACCCGGCAATTCCTCGGCTTCTAGCATAATGGCACATGATTTCTCCTAGAATCGCGTGCTGGGTATCCCCGCTGGCGTCGATTACAATAATGTCACCCGGCTTGGCAAGATCCATTGCTTTATGGACCATTAGATTATCTGAAGGATGGGTGCGTACTGTTAATGCGCTTCCTACAACATGTATTCCCGGGCTATTAATAGATTTGATCAAATGATTCATGACCCACATTTTACCCATTACATCTCCGATAACAGGTGTGGCTATCCCTTTATAGCCTTCTATTACATTAGATTCAATACGCTGAAAATCATTTATAACACGGTAACCAATGTTTCCCACTTAAACTCACAACCTCTCTTTTTTCCACATTACCCTTAATTACTTGAATCAAGATAGCTGAACAGCAAAGCTGCTGAAATCGTCCAAAAACATAGGATTTAAGATGTCACTTCAATGAACTAACAGGAAGCAATTAACACTAAATTTATCTGGTATGTAAAATGATGGGATTGATTATGGATGGCGGAGTTTTTCCGGTTAGACCGTTGACAAGGTTTTTTGCAGCAAGCACAGCCATCTTTGTTCTTGTTTCGCTGGTTGCAGATCCTATATGCGGCAGTGTAACGATATTCTTTAACTTTAACAGTCGATTATCTGGATTAATCGGCTCTTGCGTATACACATCAAGTCCGGCACCGGCAATAATCCTGCTGGAAAGCGCTTCAATCATGTCATCCTCATTTACCGTTTCTCCTCGGGAACCATTAATAAAGACCGCTGATTTCTTCATTTGTTTAAATTCGCGAAGACCTATTAAATGCTTTGTTTCTGCCGATAATGGCGTCATTAAACAAACAAAGTCTGATTTTGCGAGCAGTTCATCCAATTCGCATTTTTGAGCCCGGTAAAGGGTTTCCGCAGCCTCATTATTTGTTCGATTATGATATAAAATATCCATATCAAATCCTAAATGTGCTCTCTTTGCAATTGCGGAACCAATTCTCCCCATACCGATTATTCCAAGCGTTTTATGATGCACGTCCACTCCAAAACAATCTTCTCCTATTAACTTGTTCCATCTGCCTTCTTTCACAAAAGAATCCAATTCAGCGATTCTTCTGGCGGCTGATAGAATTAAGCCGAATAATAAATCCGCGGTAGTATCGGTTAACACATCAGGAGTATTGGTAGCCATTATGCCTCTTTTCGATAATTCTTCAATATCGAAATTATTATAGCCGACAGAGATATTACAAACGATCTTCAACATTGGTGCATGGTCAAGCAGTTCTTTCGTTATTGGCAAACTGCTTCCCATTAAGCCTTGTGCATCCTTAAGATCCTCTAAGAATTCAGGATCTGAATAATCCTGCAGATTCTCATAATAACTAACATCACAGCTTTCCTTTATAACTGAAAGGACACTTTCCGGAATTTTCTTATAAATAACTGCTTTTGGCTTCACGATGACTCTCCTATTCTAACTGTTGGTTTCAAACTATATTGCAGGCCTCTGCCAGCAATTCAACAAGATGAACCGCTTCCACTTTATGCTGTATTTGTTCCCTTTCAATCCCTAATTTCATTTGCAGCAAACAGCCGGGATTCGTTGTTACGATTACCTGAGGGCTGACTTTTTTTACATCTGTCATTTTGTTATCTAAAATTTCCATTGATTCCTTGTAATTAACAATATTATAGATTCCGGCTGATCCGCAGCACATATCCTCATTTTCCATTCGGTGCAAGGTTAATTCTTTGATTGATTTTAATAAATTGATAGGCTCTTTTTCTACTTTTTGAACGTTTTTCATGTGGCACGAAGGCTGATAGGTTACAATTTTATTGATTTCCCTTTTCAAAGGCAATTCCAATTTACTTAAAATAACGCTAATATCCACGCTTTTCCCAGTAAACCATTTTGCGCGCTCTGCCCATTCTGGCTCGGCTTTTAATAAATGATGATATTCATTTAGCATGGCACCGCAGCCGCCAGCCGAATTCACAACAAAATCAAAGGATTCTTGTTCAAAAGTTTCAATATTTCTTTTTGCAAGTTCCTTTGCTAAGTCCAATTCGCCGCTATGGCTGTGCAATGCCCCGCAGCAGTTTTGATTGGGGACAATAACTACTTCGCAGCCTCCTGCCTGCAATAATTTCATGCTTAAGTCATTAATCCTGTCAAAAACAGCATCCATTACACAACCGGTAAAAAAAGCAATGCGGTATTTTACCTCACCGTCCGGGGTAAGAATCTGCTGCCGTTTCTTCCTTTCACTCGGGCTGGAAATTTCCGGAATAATTTTATCAAAGGAGGCTAGATTCTCAGGCAGTACATTGATTAAGCCAGTTTTATGGGCAAGCTTCTTCATACCGGTTTTTTGATAGAACCACAGTAAATTACTTGCTTTTGCAAGATTTCGTTTTTTAGGGAACAGCTGTTTAAATAGGATATTATTAAATGTTTTGGCAGCAGCAGACGATTCTTGTTTTTCTTTACGATTCAGTACTTCCTTCGCAGACTCTAAAATCATGCCATATTGAACGTTTGTCGGGCATACGCGTTCACATGCCCTACACCCTAAACATAGCTCAATCGGCTCTTGAATTTGTTCTAGAGATATTTTTCCTTCCGCAGCCATTTTCACGAGGTTAATTCTACCCCGGGGAGAATGTGTTTCTTTCTTCATCGTTTTATAAGTAGGGCAAGCTGGCAGACAATAGCCGCATTGAACACAGCTAAATGTTTCGTTATAGGCTAATCCTTCAACCTCTTTCATTCGCTTAACACCAACTTTTGTCCTTTTTCAGGAAATATTTTTCCCGGATTCATAATCATATTGGGATCCCAGGCCTGCTTTATTCTCTTCATCATGTCCACACCATGTTCCCCCAATTCAAGCTCCATAAAGGATGCTTTCATTGTTCCGATACCATGTTCACCTGAAAGAGTACCTCCGAGTTCAATCGCTGCTGTAAAAATTTCGCTCACAGCCTGTTCAACTCTAATCATTTCTTCCTTCTCTCGTTTATCACAAATAATATTCGGGTGCAAATTTCCATCCCCGGCATGGCCAAACACAACGAGAGTAACGCCGTATTTTATTTTTATTTCTTTTAACCTCTTAAAGAATTCCGGTATTTTGCTCCTTGGAACGGTAGCATCTTCTGAAATTTTCGTTGGCTTTGTTCTAACAATTGCTGGCGAAACGAGTTTTCTTGCTTTCCACAATTCGGTCGCCTCCGCGTCCGACTCCGCAATCACGGTGTTTCTAGCGCCCTTCATATCCATAATTTCTTTTACCTTCACTATCTCATCGGCAATCGCAGCCGGATGGCCATCCAGTTCTATTAATAGAATAGCCTCTGCATCTACCGGCAAACCCAGCGGCTGATATTCTTCTACCGCAATTATGGAGGCCTGATCCATCAATTCAATTTTAGAAGGAATTATCCCGGAACTTAATACCTTTGATATCGCTTCACCCGAACGCACGAGATCATCAAAAATAGTCATCAGCGTTTTGGATGAAGGCGGTTTTGGAACTAATCTTAAAATCGCCTGCGTAATCACTCCCAATGTGCCTTCAGACCCGACAATAAGCTTTGTCAGATCATAGCCGGTAACATTTTTGACCGTTCTTCCGCCTGTTCGGATAATCTGTCCCTCAGGCGTTACCACTTCAAGGCCAAGAACATAGTCTTTTGTCACCCCATATTTTAATCCTCTTGGACCACCCGAATTTTCAGCCAAATTTCCGGCTATTGTCGAGATATTTGAACTGCTTGGATCTGGCGCATACATTAAACCGTACAGATTTGCCGCTTCATCAATTCTGGCAGTAATAACTCCCGGGGAAACAATGGCAATCATGTCATCAGGGTCAATTAAGAGTTCATCATTCCATAAGGAGACATCGAGAACAATGCCCCCTTTTACGGGAAGAGGCCCTCCGCTCAAACTTGAAGCGTTGCCTCTTGGTGTAACAGGAATCTTTTCTTTATTTGCTATTTTCATAACCTTTGAAACTTCTTCTGCAGATTTAACCTGTACCACGAATTCAGGCAAATAGCTGCCAAACGAGGCATCAAATGAATAGCTGTGGAGATCCTCCAGCTCGATTAAAATTCGTTCGTGATCAGTAATTGCCTCTTTTAATTGCTTATAAATGTTTTCAGAGTAATTCAATGGAAATCACCTCCATTACTTGGCCGCCACCATTACCCCATATTGGTTACATGCAGAAAGCCAAACTAGTTCTTTATGGCTTACAATGACTCTTTCCTTACGGGCCTTACACATATCTGCTAATCAGTTTTTCTTTCATAATATCGTCTAAGATGAAAGTATCTCTAGTCAGCATATTTGTTCCAGACCCTTTTGGAAGTGATTCCGTCAATGTTTTTCTTTCTTGTTTATATAGTAGACCTGTAAACATACTTCCAGTTTCTTCAACCATATTGAAAGCCATTGCTCTATTTGATGGATCGTATCCTTCTTTTTCATCAAGGTTTACAAGATTCTTTTTGAAATATTCATAAGTTAAAACTTTGTTAAATGTGACACATGGACTAAATACATTAATAAACGCAAAACCTTTGTGCTGCATTCCTTGTTCTATTAAGGACATAAGCTGTTTGACATCACCGGAAAAAGCCTGCGCTATGAAACTTGAACCTGAAGCCAATGCCATTTGCAATGGATTAATCGGCTGTTCGGGATTACCGCCAGGGCTTGATTTTGTTTCCATTCCCTGTGGACTGGTTGGGGACATTTGCCCTTTAGTTAAACCGTATATTTGGTTATCCATTACAATATAAGTGAGGTCTACATTTCTTCGGGCAGCGTGGGCAAAATGGTTAAGTCCAATACCAAAGCCATCTCCGTCACCGCCCGCACAAATCACATGCAAATCAGGGTTCGCAAGCTTGACGCCCTGTGCTGTAGCTAACGCTCTGCCGTGCATTGTGTGCATTGTATACGCATTGACATATCCTGAAATTCTGCCGGAACAGCCAATTCCTGAGATGAAAGCCATATCTTCCGCTTCAATATTCAGGTTAACTGCCACTTTCTGTATGGCGGCGAGAACGGAAAAGTCTCCACATCCCGGGCACCAGTTGGGTTTGATATCCATTCGGTAATCTTTTAGAGTAGCCATTTATACCAGCTCCTTACTAAATGTCAAAATATCAGAAGGCTTAAAAAGTGTTCCGTCAAACTTCGTCAGCTTTTGAATTTTTGCATGGTCTTGGACATGCTGCTTGATGACATTTGCTAATTGACCCGAATAATTGTTTTCTACGACAATTACCTGTCTTGCCATACTTACTAATCTTTCTAATTGTTTTGCAGGGAAAGGGTGCAGTAAACGCAGATGGGCAAGCCCTGCCTTTATACCGCTGGCCTGAAACTGCTCACAGGCTTCTTTAATTGCTCCATAAGTTGACCCAAAACCGATAATCAGGATATCTTCGGCAACACCCTCGACCTTTATGTCTTCACCGATCGTCACACTATTTATCTTTTCCATCCGTTTAATCATCATTTTTTTCCGATTTATCGGATCCTCTGTTGGATGGCCTGTTTCACCATGCTCAATTCCTGTAGCATGATGAGTTCCATATTTTTGTCCTGGAATAGTGCGCGGAGAAATATAGTCCTCAGTAAAGGCAAACCGATCGAAAACCTTTGCTTCCTGCAGCAGCAAATCTTCATCAGTCACTCGCTTGCCCCGATCCATTTCAAATTTGCGTGTATCGAGGATTTCTGTACTCTGTTTTGAAGTTGCAAGAACCAGGTCAGCAGCAATAAATACAGGACATTGGTACTGTTCAGCAAGATTAAATGCCGTGCCCATATCATACATGGCTTCCTGTATCGTGCTTGGAGAAATAATTATCCTTGGTATTTCTCCATGAGTACCTCCCAGCATTGCAGTCAAGTCACTTTGCTCCATTTTAGTTGCAAGCCCGCTGCTTGGACCTCCGCGCTGTGTATCGATAATTACAAGAGGAATTTCAACGGCTCCACTTAGACCAACCGCTTCCTGCATCAATGAAACACCTGGACCTGAAGTAGCTGTCATTGCACGCGTACCCGCAAAGCTTGCGCCAATTGCCATGGCAACTGAGCAAAGCTCATCCTCTGCCTGTACAACAATACCTCCATATTCAGGCATTATTTTAATTAAGTTTTCAAGAATCTCTGATGCAGGGGTAATCGGGTAACCAGCCATAAAGCGGCATCCTGCTGCGACAGCTCCGATTACCATTGCTTCATTACCAGATAAAAACATTTTTCTTGAATCTGTTACCGGGACT
The DNA here is from genome assembly GCF_003429095.1 of Peribacillus saganii. Taxonomy (GTDB): domain Bacteria; phylum Bacillota; class Bacilli; order Bacillales; family DSM-1321; genus Peribacillus; species Peribacillus saganii. The sequence continues at coordinate 17,532 of NZ_QVTE01000070.1, read as the reverse complement.
AGAGGTATGGAATACAGGCCCTTTTCTTTAACGAAATCATGGCCTTTTTCAAAGGCTTCGATATTCATTTCGACGATTTTAATCCCTTTCTTAGAAAAGCGATCCTTAATCACGTCTTTAAATTCCATCGGAGAATGCTGGTTTAAACCACATATCATTCCGATGGCAACCATATTTTTCATGATTGAATTTCCGCATTCCAAAGCTAGCTGCTGAAAGGGAGCCTCAATGATTAGGGCATCTTCAGGAAGGTCGGCAAAGTTATTAGGGTTAACGCTTTTTGAATCATAAAGAATAATGCTGTTTGCCGCCATTTGGTCTTTGTATAAATCAATGGTAGCCTGATCAAATGCAATTAACAGATTCGCTCTTTCAGCATTGACATAAATTTCTCTTCCAGAACTCACTCTTAAATTAAAATCAGAGTGACCGCCTTTAATGCGCGATGAAAAATTTCGAAATCCGTAAAGATTAAACCCCTTCTGGCTCAATACTTTTGTAAGAATTTCTCCAACACTCTCTATTCCTTCCCCCTGCTCACCGCCAATAACAATTGTTAGTTCCTCCACGTTAATACCTCCATAAATGGATACGGGATATTGTATCCATTTTATTTTTTTAAAACTGTATTAATCGACAGCACCTTTTCCTCCATCTACATTGACGGATGTTCCGGTGACATACGATGCCGCATCAGAAGCAAGGAATGTTATTACCTTGGCAGCCTCTGTTGGCTCCCCAATTCTTCGGAGTGGAATATCATGCTTGGGATCTTGAGAAAATTGCTCCCATGTTAAATGAGGTGCAAGCTTTTTCCATTTCTTTTCTTCTATCTGGCTGCTTCGTATCAGGCCGATACAAACCGTATTCACACGAATGGAATATTGGCCCAGGTCCTTGCTCATTGCTTTTGTAAGAGCAATGCCGGCTGCTCTTGTAACCGATGTAGGAAGCGAAGATGCAGGCGGAGCTTTTCCAATCACAGCAGTAATATTTATTATCGAGCCGCCCTTTTCTTTCATATATGTTATGGCTGCTCTGGAGCAGTTTACTGCTCCAAAAAGCTTCAAATCTAAATCTTCCTGCCACATGTCTTCATTTACATTTTCAAAAGGATTCGCTGATGATGTTCCGGCATTGTTGATTAAAATATCAAGGGAGCCATAATGTCCTATTGTTTGTTCAATTAATTTTTTGCAATCCACAGGTTTGGAAACATCTGCCTGGACTGTATAAATCTTTTCGCCTGTTTGCTCATAAATCAATGCTGCAGCATGATCTAAGGCCTGTTTGCCACGCCCGCATATAGTGACCTTGGCCCCTTCTTTCACAAATTGAATGGCAGTTTCAAATCCTATCCCCTTACTCCCGCCCGTAACGATTGCAACCTTCCCTTTTAAACCCAATTCCATGTCAATATCCACCTCCAGGATTGAACAGGTAAAAGTCTAGATAACTCCTTCTTCTTTCAGCCTGCTAATCTCATTTTTATCTAATGATAGCTCCTTATTTAAAAATTCTTCTGTATGTTCGCCCAGCAAAGGCGGATGAATTTTCGTTTCAATTTCCAACCCTGAAAACCTTAAAGGACTTTTTACCATTTTGATACTACCTAAAGTTGGATGAGCAATCTCTTCGACTGTCTCTCTAGCCCTTACTTGCGGGTGCTCAAATACTTGCTCAATATTATTAACCGGTCCTGCGGGAACTCCTGCATCTGACAGCAATTTGAACCATTCGTCAGCTGTCTTTTCATAGAAGATTTCTTGAATAGATGAGGTAAGTTCATTCCGATTCGCAATACGCTTATTATTGGTGGTGTATCTTTCATCGTCTGCCCATTCAGGATGTCCGAGCACATTGCAAAGCTTTTCGTAAAGCCGATCATTTCCGGCTGAAACCATTAATGGACGATCCTTGCATTGAAACACTTGATAAGGAACTATGTAGCTGTGGCCATTGCCGATTCTTTCAGTAACTGCACCTGCGTTTAAATAGCTGCTCGCTACGTTTGCGAGTGCGCTTAATTGAACATCCAATAGTGATATATCGATATGCTGCCCTGTATTGGTGTGGTCTCTTAGCCGGATGGCTGAGATAATACTAATCGCAACATATTGGGAAGTCATGATATCAACTACCGGTACTCCTACTCTGGTAGGTTCCCCTTCAGGGAATCCGGTTACATCCATAATTCCGCCAATTGCCTGGATGACGGGATCAAACCCTGGTTCTTCGCTAAAAGGACCTGTTTGCCCGTAACCGGTCACTGAACACAAGATGATTTTCGGATTGACTTTTTTTAATTCGTCATAACCCAGGCCCATTCGCTGTAATGTTCCAGTTTTGAAGTTTTCGAGAACAACATCCGCATCCTTAAGCATCTGCAAAAATAAGTCTCTTCCTTTTTTGTGCTTCAGGTTGATAGTGATCGATCTTTTATTGCGATTGGCGCACATATAGTAGGTACTTTCTCCTTCAACAAAAGGGACCCAATCTCTCATGCTGTCTGTACCTTTAGGTGATTCAATGCGGATTACGTCGGCTCCTAGGTCTCCTAAAATCATTGAGCCACCAGGACCAGCATAAACCCGTGATAAGTCCAGAACTTTTATATCCTCTAATGGCTGCTTCATATCTGTTCCTCCTATGTAAAATTAAAAAGATAACTGGGCCCTCGGACTCTTATCAGCTTATTTCTAGCGTCTGAACAGGAGGCCTTGAGCGGTATAAGGAAATATTTTACCCGGATTCATTATGTTGTTTGGATCCCATGCTTCTTTAATAACCTTCATTAAATGGAGCCCTTCCTTCCCCAGTTCCATCTCCATAAAGGGGGCTTTCATAATGCCGATCCCATGCTCCCCGGAAAGTGTGCCGCCTAATTCGACAGCGCATCTGAATATTTCTTCGACGGCTTTTTCTGCCCTCTCCATTTCGTCCTGATCTCGGATATCAGCTACAATATTTGGGTGAAGATTGCCATCGCCAGCATGGCCGCAAACAACCAAGCTCACCTGAAATTTGTCCCTGATTTCTTTTAATCTCTTAAACATTTCAGGAATCTGACTGAGAGGAACGGTTGCATCCTCGGAAATTTTTGTTGGTTTAATCCGTGTAATGGCCGGCGAAATTAGTTTTCTGGCTTTCCATAATTGGTTTTTTTCTTCATTTGATTCTGCAATTTTAATACTGGCAGCTCCAATTTCTTTACATTTTTCAGCTACTTCTATTATTTCTTCCTTAGTGGCGGAAGGATGTCCGTCGACTTCAATTAGCAGAACAGCCTCAGCATCAAGCGGCAGCCCGCTGGGTTCATAGGCTTCTACAGAATGAATACACCCCTTATCTAATATTTCTAATTTCGATGGCAGGATGCCTGAAGTCAGAATCTTGGACACAGCTGCCCCTGCTGTTTCAATCTCGTTAAATGCTGCCAGCAAGGTTTCCGAGGATTTGGGCTTTGGAACTAGTTTTAGCACAGCTTCCGAAATGATTCCCAATGTTCCCTCTGAACCAACTATCAATTTAGTAAGATCATAGCCAGTTACATTCTTTATCGTTTTCCCACCCGTCCGGACTATATCACCGGAAGGGGTTACTACAGTCAGACCAAGGACATAATCTTTCGTGACTCCATATTTCAGTCCTCTTGGCCCGCCTGAATTTTCAGCAAGATTCCCGCCAATGGTACATACGGCTGAACTGCTTGGGTCAGGAGGATACATCAGCCCATACTGTTCCGCAGCCTTATGGATGTCACCTGTTAAAACACCGGGTGAGACAACGGCAATTAAATCGTCTGGGTAAACTTCCAATCTATGTGTCATTCTAGATAAATCCAAAACAATCCCTCCATTAACTGGAAGTGGCCCTCCAGATAAACTCGTGGATTGTCCTCTCGGATAGATAGGAATTGTATATTGATTTGCAAATTTGACAATGTAAGAGATTTCTTCTGTCAATAGGGGCTGAACGATAACTTCAGGTTCAAAACTGCCGAAGGAGGCGTCAAATGAATAGCTTATTAGATCATGTTTTTCTGTTAAAACTCTCGACTTATCAGGAATGATTTCATATATAGCCCTCAGCAATTCGAAGTCAATTTTTCTGTAAGTCATAAAGCACCTCCTTTTTGCACCAACAATCACCTGGCAGTACCCATCAAGAAACTGATTTCTTCATAGGTACTGCCCTGTTGATCTCTATCGGCCTCCACTTACAGTCAACATTTCGCCCATCATATAATTTGCTGCATCAGAAGCTAAAAATGCTACAACTTTAGCTACATCCTCTGATACACCTGCACGGCCAATCGGGATAGTAGGCACAATTTTCTCTATTCGTTCTTGAGTTGAGAATTTATCCTGGAAAGGCGTCATAATAAAACCTGGTGCAATTCCGTTGACTAAAATACCATGTGGTGCAAACTCTTTAGCCAGACCTACCGTTAACGTGCTGACTGCACCCTTAGCAGAGGCATAATGGATGCTTTCTCCAGGTCCTCCAAGCCTTGCAGCTACAGAAGATATGTTAATCACTTTCCCGGATTTTCGCGGGACCATTTGTTTTAATACTGCCTGTGAAACAAGGAAAATACTTTTGACATTGACATCGTAGGTTGTTTGCCATAGATCTTCATCTATGTCCAGAAACGGGCTTCTCTTAATGGCAGCTCCCGCATTATTGACTAAGACATCTATATGTCCAAAAGCCTCTATCGCTTGCCTCACCAACTCGTCTACCTGTTCCTTGTCAGTTAGGTCCGCTTTTATGAGAAGGCACTCACTTCCGGTGTTTTCCACAATTTGTTTTGTTTCCTCTGCCCCCTGCTGGTTAGAGTTGTAGCAAGCAATTATTTTTGCGCCATTTTCGGCTAGTATCTTTGCAGAAGCCTGCCCGATACCGGAACTGGCTCCGGTTATTAAAACCACTTGTTGGGATTGGTTATTCATTCGCACCCTCCTTGCTTCCTATACATTTTTTTTCATTCTGTTTACGAACGTACCTGATCCAAAGGCGACCATTTCGCCATGTTCATCAAAGATTTCACTTTTAATAAAAGTTAATGATTTTCCATGCTTCACAATTTCTCCCATTCCGATCAGATAATTGCCTGATGCGGGTTTGGTAAAATGAATTTTCATCTCTGCCGTCACAGTAAAAAGATTCTCGTCTAATACTGAATTCACTGCAGAAGCCATTGCTGCATCTAATAAAGTCGCAAGAATGCCACCATGTACAGTGCCATGAATTTGCAGCAATTCCTGTTTAACTTGTAAAACGACTTTGGATTTACCATCTTCTGCAAATTCCAATTCCATACCGGTATGGAGCCACACCGGTGATGTTGTCAGTGCTTTCAATCTTTCAGTCAGCATTTGCAAACCTCATCATATTCTTCCTTTGGACATTTTTATTGATTTTGCGGGTTTTCCGAGCTTTTTGTGTCAACTTTTTCGCTTCACACATTAATGGATGAAGATAAGAGTTACACATTGCTTTTTTTCTATCACTATTATGTAACGCTAAATCGTCCATTTTCTTCAACTATTCATTCTGGCTTCTTACTGCTCTTCATTTGCTTTAAGAGTTCGATATATTCATGGGTATCAGTAACGACTGCCATATGTGAAGAAACCATATCCAGGTGATTTCTTAAACTGATCTTGTCATGGTTTTTCACAAGTCTTTTTATCATTTTTAAAGCATTTTGAGGCTTTTCACATAAAACATTTGCAAATTCTACTGTTTTTTCAAACAATTCTTCGGCTGGATAAACATAATCAACCAATCCAAGGTCCATGGCAGCTTGTGCATTAATTCGTTCACCGGTCCATAATAATTCGAGTGCTTTTGATACACCTACAATCTTAGGCAGAAAGTAGCTCCCTCCATCTCCTGGAACCAAACCAAGATGGATATAACCTTCTCCAAGTCTTGCCTGACTGGCGCAAAAACGCATATCACACATAAGAGCCATATCTAGTCCGGCCCCAATGGCATCTCCATTTATGCAGGCAATTACGGGTTTATCAATCTCCTCTAATAACATAGGGATCTTTTGAATGTTTTCCCATAAGGATGCTTTTCGCTTAACAGCATTACTCCATAAGTCCTCTTTGGCTTCACCAATGAAACCATCTCCACTGGAGAGAGCCTTAATATCCCCTCCAGCAGAAAAAGCTTTTCCTGTACCTGTGAGGATCAGAACTTTCAATCTGTTATCTTCCTTAAATTCCAATAAAGCATTGTACCAATCTATTATCATCTCGTGGCTGAAGGAATTAAGATATTCCGGCCGGTTTATTCTTAATACAGCAACTTCTTCTGAATGATGTTCAAAAATGATATGTTTATTTTCCATTTTTACTAACACCTTTATAAAGTATTTTTTTGCGGTTGTTTATTTGATTAGTCTTTTCTCTCTGTATGGCAAGCGTGTTTTATGAATTTAAAGGGACCTTGCTGATTTCCACTCCCAAATGCTCCAGACATTCGATAACCACCCTTTTGCCGGCACGGCTTAAGGCATCCTGGGTAAGCCCGGCAATATGAGGAGACGCAACAAAATTATTCAGCTGAAAAAGCGGTGAATGGTAACAAGGCTCAACTTCTTGAACATCCAGCCCTGCAAATAGCAAATGATTATTGGATAAGTATTTATATAGCGCACTTTCATCAATAATCCCGCCCCGGCCCGCATTTAAGAGAATCGAGCCTCTTTTCATTACTTTCAGTTCTTCCTCGCCTATCATATGAAAGGTTTGGTCTGTGAGCGGTGCATGAATCGTCACAACATCCGATTGTTTTAGCAGATCTTCCAACGGTACTAATATCCCCCCGCCAGTGCGTGCATCGTCCTCCGTTATGTAGGGGTCGTATGCTAAAATGTTCATCTTGAATCCATTTTTTAAAATATCAGCTACGGTTTTGCCAATATTTCCGAACCCAATAATCCCTGCTGTTTTCCCATGAAGCTCTAGGGCGGAAGAAAACCCGTGCTTATTCCATATCCCTTTTTTCATTTGGTCGAAGGCAAGCAGTATATGCCTCATTCCACATAGCAGGAGCGCTACCGTATGCTCAGCCACAGAAATAGAATTTACCCCGGGCAGATTTATAAGCTTTATCCCTTTTGATTCTATATACTCCTGATCAAATTGATCCAGACCGACTGATGCTATACCAATCACCTTTAAATTTCCGCAGTTTTCTAAAATCGGTTTTTCGATTCTTCCTGTCAGATGAGTGGCACGTCCGAGTAGGATGTCATAATTTCCAATAATCCGAGCTAATTCTTCCGGAGTTATATTGTGATTGATATCTACATCACAGTATTCTTTTAATAACTGAATTCCTTCAGCATGGATATGGTCAATGACCAAAGCCTTCATTACATTACCTCCATAAAAATATTAAATTTACCACCCGCTAACTAGAATAGAAAACTACATTTTATCTGCTGTTTCTCCAGTTTGAAGTTACCTTTGAAACTGGTAAAACTGACTGGGATATGATCATTGCGTCAAAAACTGGGAGAATTTATGTGCCAAAACAACCGGGTCATCGTTAATGAATGGGTTTTTCTGGTTTTCCTGGTTGATCTTCGCATGAATAACAATAGGACCATCCTTTTCAATAGATGTTCTTACTGCATGTTCAAATGCATCTAAATCTTCTACTTGAATGGCCTCTAAATTAAAGCCCTGTGCTACTTGTGCTATATTAATCCGGCCTGCTAGTGAGCATTGTCCTCCTGTAGATGCAAAACACTCATTATCAAACACAATAAGCAGCCATTTTTTAGGATTGAGATATGCAGCGGAAGCTAGAGCGTTCGGATTCATTAAAACTCCGCCATCGCCCTCAATAGCAATGCATTTTTTGAACCCTTTATCCTCTAGCGCCATGCTTACTCCAATGGCCACAGAGGGTGTCAATCCCATTGTATCTACCATATACAAGTGATTATCCCGCCTTCCTAAACTGGCCCACTCTCTGGAAGTATTGCCGCAAGACGAAATAACAGGGATGTTTTCGGTATATTTAAAAAGCACTTTTAACGCATCAAATCTTGACATCATTGTTCTGCACCCCCCTTAATGTTAAACATGACAATGATGGGACGATGTGTATCCCTGGCATATTGGGCACCCTGGGTGATTGCGGTGCTCCATTCCTTTAATGGAAGCCGGTAGTCGAGTTTAAATGTTTTTACACCTGCATCATCCAATATCCTTGGCAGCGGCTCAGAAAATAAATTGACGGCGGAATTGATCTCTCCAAAACCGCCTCTGCGTGTTACAAGAATTAGCATTGGCACGTGGTAGGCCTGCACAAATGTAGTAATAGCTAATATTGAATTTCCAATCCCTGTATCCTGTATCAGCATGATCGGCAGTTTGCCGCCTAAGCTAATGCCCGCTGCAATTCCAACTCCATCTTCTTCCCTGCTCACCGGAAAAGAAATAACCTTATCTGATTTTTCAAAATGTTCTATTACAGGCCCTACTGTACTACACGGAATGGATAGGAAATAATCCGGGTTCACTTTTTCTATTCCTTTAATTATTTCTTCACATGCTAAATCACGAAAAGTCGCCATGTTCTTCCTCCTCTACCATTTGCTCGGCGGCAAGATCTGACTTAACTCTTCAATCGTGGCGCCGCTTTCAAATAATTTAACTACCTCATCTTCACGCTTCGTTGCAGCAATCGTTTTCTCCAAGACGTCTTCTATTTTTTCAAACGGAACAACAACAACTCCGCTATCATCTGCAATAATCAGGTCTCCTGGATTGACGCGTACACCGGCAATAGAGATTGGACCATTGATTTCCATTGCTTCCACCCGGTACTTACCCGTAATCGGTGTTTGACCAGTGCTCCAGACTGGGTAATCAAGCTTATGGACAGTATCAATATCTCGTACTCCGCCATCGACAATGTTTCCTGCCATTCCCCATTTTTTAGCCACAAGTGTAGAAAGACCTCCCATTACCGAAATGTCTCCTAAACTTGCTGCATCAAAGACTGGCACATCACCTTGTTCAGCAATTGCATACACGTCGCGGTCTGCCAACTTGGCACGTTCCTTATAGAAGTAACCATAATCTGTGGTGTTGCTTTCTGGGATATAACGAATCGTTACAGCTGGCCCAACAATCTTTTTACCCGAAATAATCGGTCGAAGGCGGCTTGCTGAAATGGAACCTCGTATTCCCATGGAATCAAGGACATCAGAAACCGTAGGCGTTAAACCATCTAATTCAAGAAAAGCTTCAATTATCTCTCTGGAAGGTCGCGGAAAATCCACTTTTACAATTCTTTCAGGTGGAATTAAACCCATTAATCTATTTTTATATTTTTCTAATTCGGCTGTTTTCAAGAGACCCACATCCTTTTCAAATTATTATCCTTCCATTTGCTTCTACAGCATCGATCAGTACATGATTCTTTACAGATAAATACAGTTTCTACTGTTCACCTCCTTAAGTGTTTATAATATTTAAAAAGTATTATTTAAAAAAAATATCAATACGGATGATAAGAAAATAATTGATACGGTATATTTAATATTCCATATACCTATTTCAATGGCTCTGGTTTTAAACAGATTGGCTGCCAGTAAATTGGCTGCTGAAACGGGCGATATTAAAGGGGTTATTCCCCAGCTTATTACAAGAGTTAAGGCAAATAGTTCTGGCTTTAGCCCAATTATTTCAGGTGACAGCGTTGTTGCAAAAAGTGATATTGGAAGAATTTGATGTATGAAAATAGATGAGACTGCACATGTGAAAATTATGATAAAAATGGTTAATATTAGTGAAAGATTACTGATCTGAAAAAATAATCCTGATATATAATCGGGAAATTCTGTTAGCAGTACCATTTGGGAAAAAAATGTTGCCGAAATAATCATGATAGATTCTGTATGTACATTTGGTGCTACAACAGTAAAGTAATTTTTTAAAGAAAAGATATATTCTTTAATTTTCCCTATCGCAATTGACCAAAGGATGGAATAGCTAATAGCGAGTATTGAAATTAAAATCAGCACATTATAATGAAGCCATTTTTCTAAAAGAAATAATGCTAGAAACAAACCAATAAAAGCAATAATCAGTTCAACGCCTCTTTGATGCTTAACAGGATGATGGACAATAGTATGAAAATTATGTTGTACATACCCTTCATCACTTTCATTTCCTGCAGCCAATAATGGAGTGGTTGCCAGCTGCTCCTCTCTCATTAAATACTGATAATTAATAAAGATAGAAGTGAGATAGCATATAAAAACCATTAATAAACCATAAAGAAAAAATGAAATGAATCGTACTCCAACAAGATGCAAAATGATCGCTACACCTGCAAAATAAGGTGACCAAAAGGCTGCAAGAGAGAATCCTTGTACAAGGCTTCTCGCGAATAACTTGCTTGAATTCCCAAATCGTTCGGAGAATAAATCGTACATAACTCTTATGGAGCCTAAATTTAGAAAAGAACTGACAATACATGTCAATGCAGTTACGAATGTTACTTTTTTTATGTCCGTCTTTAAGTACCGTGTAATGAAATGATCTGTGTATTCAATATAACCGCCATTTCGCAGCGGATAAGATAATAAAGGCACTGTCACAAATAAAGTAACTAATGCAACATTATCCAGGATCGCACTAGCCCAATATGATCCGCTCCCACCGGTTATGAAAAAAAGCACGTTTCCCAGCAAAAGCAATAAGCCGCTCATAATCTTGGGGAAAGGTGCCATCCACGGCCAGGATATGATAAATGCGAGAACCACTAACCCAATAAGAAAAAATTCAAGAGGTATGGAAAACAGTGAATAAAGCATATAGGATAATCCCAATGTCAGTAATATACATCCTCTTGTTAATGTGATTATTGGTATTAAGTGTTGCATGGTTTCACGACCTTAACACTATTTATTTTCCTCTGTTATGCCCTCCCCTCACAAGCCGCTTTAATCTTGAAAATTAAAATTGTTATATTCGTCAAATGTTAGGGGTAATAAATCCGAAACAATCTTGAGACGCTCATTTTTATCTGCGTCTGACATTAGTCCTTCAGAAATCCAAAACTCATGAAGATCCAAGGTGTTTTTGATAACCATAACCCTTAACTCTGCTGGATTTTCAGGTTTGAGAGCTTTAACAACAGTTTCAAAAAGGTCATTATCATTCTCAGTAATCAGAGGAATTGCAACGCGCATTACGTTGCCGCTTGTAAGAGCATTTGTATATGTTTTCTGATAATCGATTGCATTAACCAATCTTCTTGTTGTAAAGTCAGCAAGCCCAACCCCAATGGCATTTCCGCACGACTCCTCGGAAACAGACAGAGCAGCAATATATTGAATAAATGGTTCATTCGTTTCAGGGCTTCCGTTTATACGGATCCGGCCAATAATATTTGTGTCCATGCCAGTTCCGCTGAAATTTTTTCCTATTTGCTGAACAATCAATAAATCCAATTTAGAAAAGGGAATGGAAGGCATCATTTTTTTTGCCAGTTTTAACAATTCTGGTTCTTTATTCATAATTTCATCAGCTGGAATGCCTTCGATCTTAGCTGTAACATCATAAGCATTTTCTACAATCGCTATTGCACCAATAACGTTTAATCGGTTAAGAGCCCCTTTACCGATCGCCTTTATTGACGCTAACAAATTATCATTACCCTGTTTATGAACAGTAGCAGCTCCCTTTGATCGTCCCATACCAACCGAGAGCATCTTCAAAATACCGCTTTCAAAATCCCCCTTAAAATTTGTGTGCGGTTTTATGCGATTCACTATTAGCACTGAATCCGCTTCTGCCGCTTCCTTTGCGGTATATATGGGCAAGCCTGGCAAATATTCCTCAGTGTAGCCAACGCATACTACTTCTGCAGAGCAGCTTATAGTTGTGCCAATGAATTCTTCAGTAACTCCGAGGCTTTCAAGCAGCTCTTTTTGCCCTCCTGCTTCACCGCCGCCATGGCTGCCTTTTGCCGAAAATAGAAATGGTTTAAATCCTTCCTCTGACAACTTTTCCACAATAAATTTCAATATCACAGCTATTTGATTAATACCTCTGCTCCCTGCTGTTATAGCAATGGAGGAACCAACTGGAAGTTTCGTTCTTTCAAGAACCTTATCAAGCTCAGAAAATATAGTATCCTTTAAATTCTCTACTATATGATTTGGATAGTTTTGCTGTATTTTGCAGAATCTTGGGTATTCAAGCATACACTCACTCTCACAATTCTTAACTTAGTACTAAGTCGCTGTTTAAAGAAAACTTTCTCTTTATCTGGTGGCGATTCGCATTTTTCCATCCCAGGGCGTCATTTGCTATAAGTATTCTTTGAATGTTGGCGGATCCTTCACCAAAATGAAGCATATTAGCATAATTGACATACTTCATAATCGGAAAATCATCAGAAATTCCATTTGCGCCAAAAATTTCGAGAGCATTTCGGGTTACTTTTACTGCAACCTCTGATGCAAAATATTTAGAATAGGAACTCTGTCGTGTTGCAACCTCTCCCCTATCTTTCAGAAACGCACTTCGATAAGTCATTAATCTGGCTGCATCTGTTTCGACTGCCATATCTGCGAGCAAATGTTTGATCATTTGATATTCGCCAATAGGTTTTCCGCTTACTACTCTTTCATTGCTATATTTAATAGATGCTTCCAAACAACCTTGAGCTATACCGACAAGCCTTGCAGGAACAGTAAGGCGCCCGTAATCCAGAGCGTTCATGGCAATTTTGAAGCCTTCTCCTTCTTTGCCCAGCAACGCGCTTTTAGGTATCCGGTAATCTTCCAGGAAAATCTCACAGCTTCTCATCATATAGCCTAATGAACTTATTTCAATCGGTTTTGCTGAGAATCCAGGATTATTTGTTTCAATAATAAACGCGGAAATTCCTTTTCTTCCCGCTTTAGGATCCGTCTTTGCGAAAAGAACTCCTACATCTGCTTCATTTGCGAAGGTAATCCATGTTTTTGAGCCATTAATTACGTATTCATCACCGTCCAAACGGGCTGTAGTTTTCATGGAACCTGCCGGATCAGAGCCTCCCCCAGACTCTGTTAGCGCAAACATACCGATTAAATTAGCCTTTATTAAATCAGGAACATATTTTTTGATTTGTTCTTCTGTCCCCCAATTTAATATTGTGAATGGACATGTCATCCCTTGCATGTTAAACGCATATCCAAAAGCGGGGTGGGCTTTTGATATTTCCTCGGCTATAATTGCTAGGTTTAAAAAGCCCATTTCCGAACCGCCATATTTTTCAGGAAAACATGCTCCGAACATTCCCGTTTCTCCCATTTTTTTGAGGATAGCCTTAGGAAATATTCTTTCGGTTTCATAATATTTTAGATTAGGCAGTATCTCTTTCTCTGCAAAATTTTGTGCCATTTTTTTAACCTGCAGATTATCATCACTTAAATCAAAGTTCACGCAGGCACCTCCCAAAGTTTAGTCACTGTGGTAAACTCCAATTAATTCACTAACTGTTAAAGAATCTTATTTACAGAAAGCCCTATATCCGTTTGCTTTCTTTGGTAATATTGAAAACCCAGAATAGCAACAGTTGCAACCATAGAAACAGTTGTTGCTAGAACATTCGGGAAGATCAGACCTACTGCACAAAGAATTAGGACGATACGTGAAAACCAATTGAGCCTGCTAAAAATAAACCCTTCAATTGCTGCGGCTAAAATCGTCACTGCAATAACTAAAGTAACCGTACTTATAGCGATATCCATTAAACTCGAATTGAGAATCAAAATGGATGGCTTATAAACAAAAACAAACGGTACAATAAATCCTGCAAGTGCTAGTTTACAAGAAATCCAGCCAGTGCGCTGCGGTTCTGAACCTGCAATACCTGCTCCAGCAAAAGCGGCAAGTGCAACAGGCGGAGTTAAATTTGCGATGACTCCAAAATAGAATACGAAAAGATGAGCGGCCAATGGGCTAATGCCGAAATTTGACAGAGCTGGGGCCGCCATTGTAGCTGTAATAATGTAGCAAGGGATGGATGGCAAGCCTAAGCCTAAAATGATGGAAGCCAACATTGTTAATAATAGGGTAATGAAAAGATCTCCCTGGCCTAAGGAAACGATGATATTAGCAAATTTCAGACCAAGCCCTGTCAAGCTGAAAACCCCTACAGTTATACCAACCGCAGCGCAGGCTGCTGCGACACTAAGTGTATCTCTAACACCCTGCTCAAGAGCGTTTAATATATCCCTAAAACCCATTCTTGTTTCTTTACGCAATGCAGCAATAGCAATAGTAGCGAGAATCGTAAAAACTCCCACATAAGTAGGCGAGAAGTGCATGGATAGAAGGACAACCAAAAGAATGATTGGGATCAGCAAATGTCCTCTTTGTTTTAAAACCTCTTTTACTTTCGGTAGGTTTTCTTTGTTCAATCCAGTTAAATTGTCTTTATCAGCGCGAAGATGAACCTGAACAAGTAATCCATAATAATACATTAGTGCAGGAATTAGTGCTGCTAAACAAATTGTTACATAAGGAAGTCCGAGAGTTTCAGCCATGATAAAAGCTGCAGCTCCCATAACTGGTGGAAGAATTTGTCCGCCTACAGCAGCTGTTGCCTCAACTCCAGCTGCAAATTCTGGCTTATATCCAACCTTTTTCATCAATGGTATTGTAAAAGAACCTGTTGTTACTACGCTGGCTACTGCGGAACCATTGATGGAGCCATGAACAGCGCTTGCGATTACGCCTACTTTAGCAGGTCCGCCTTTTGCTCCGCCTGCCGCAGCAAGCGATAAATCATTAAACAATGTACCCATGCCGCTTTTTGTTAGGAAAGCACCAAAAATGATAAACAAGATGATAAATGTCGACGATACGGCTATGGCATCTCCATATAGTCCTTCTGTCGTCACATAAAAATATGAAAAAATATCTCCAAGCGTATAACCCCGATGGCCGAAATCACCCGGAAGATATGGCCCTAAATAAGCGTATGCAACGAAGATACCAGCCATTGCCGTTAATTCCCATCCTGCTACTCGCCTTGAAGCCTCTAATACCAGTACGCAAGTTATCGTAGAAAAAATGATATCTACAGAAGAAGCGAGTCCTCCGCGATTTACAATTTCTGTGTAGTATATAAAAATATAGCCGGCTGAGGTTAGCGAAAGAACTGCAAGGATTGCATCATAAAACGAAAGGGATTTACGGGAGCCTTTTTTAAAGCCCGGGTATAATAAAAAGATGAGACATAGGATTACAGCAACATGCAGAGATCGGTGCTTAAGGGTTATGAGAGGACCCGCCCAGGCTGTATATAAGTGAAATAGCGCAAAGCAAATGGCAATAGCGGAAACTAACCATCCAAGCCACTTTTTATCAAATTTCCGATAATTTGCCTCTGGATCATATTCCTCCAGCAGCGCATGCGCTTTTTCAATATTTTCGTTATATACATCTCTTTCAAATTCAATATTTGCTTTCTTTTGTTCCATTTTCACACTTCCTTTCTGTATGCAATTCGTGATTATATTTCACAATAACTATTTGATCTAATAGAAGGATATTCTGGAAGAAAAATCCGAGTTATTCCAACTGATGAATTACTGATTGTAGCACGGTAGAAAGAGGCAAATGCGACAGTTCAAATGGCAAGTTTCTTAGGGTTGACACGTTTAGTTGCTTTCTTCTTAATGAGTTGTGAGGGTTCCCTATTGTAGATTCCAAAAACAGAAAAAGGGGGTGATGTAGTTGCTGCTGCTGTCATTCTAATATGATACAAATCATATTCCCCTAGATTATTAGGACAAAATTAATTCTTTCCGATTTCTTTAAAATATTTCTCTGCTCCAGGATGAAGCGGAGTAACTAAATCCTTCGCAGCTTCGTCAACAATGATTTGTTCTGCCGTATTATGGGCAGCTGCCAATTCTTTTAAGCTTTCATAAAACGTTTTTGTAAGGTCATATGCTTGTTCTTCTGGCATGTCATCTCGGACAGCTAAAAGATTTTTTATCGCTACTGTAGGAACAGCTTTGTCATTTTTATAAGTACCTGGAGGAATTTCACCTGCAGAAACCGCTGCTCCGTCTGCTTTCATTTTTTCAATTTCAGCTGCTTCAACAGGCACAATTTCTACATCCACTGCTGTTTGTAAATCAGTAACCGCTGAAACCCCTAACCCTGCAGTTATAAAGGCAGCGTCAATCGTCCCATTCTTTAACTGCTCTACACATTCAGCAAACGACAGATAATCCGGCTTTACATCGTCATATGTTAACCCATACCCTTTCAGCACCATTCGGGCATTAACTTCAGTTCCGCTGTTTGGAGCACCCACACCAATCTTCTTCCCTTTAAGATCATTGATTGACTTAATATTTTTGTTTTTAGGCGCAATTACGTGAACATAATTCATGTAAAGACCGCCTAGCGCTTTCATATTTTTAATTGCTCCAGTCTTTTCCCAGCTGCCTTTACCTGCTTCCGCATCAGCCATGGAATCTGACATAACTAAAATCATATCTACTTTTTTTGCATTTAACAGATTGATATTTTCTACAGCACCGCTTGTAGTTTGTGCGGACGCATTATACCCTAACTTTTCGTTGTAAATTTTAGCCATCGCTCCTCCGAGAATATAATAAACTCCGGAAGTTCCCCCTGTTGCAATCGTTAAATATTTATTGCCAGCTGGAGTCTTTTTACCTGAATCAGCGCTGGCAGGTTCGCTGCTGCCTCCCGAGGTGTTGTTAGAACCACAGCCGGCTAGAACTATAGACAAAACAATCATAAGTGACGCAAAACCCAGAAAAATCTTTTTCATCAAATTTCCTCCTTTTTTATCTCTAAATTATAAAGCGCTTTCATTTAAGTTCTTATGTAATGAATAGTATCATCACCCCTCTCAAATAATAAGAAATTTGTAATCTACACCTTCATCTTGTTGGATTCCATAGATGAAAAACACTCATTACCTGATAGATAGTAAGTACTAGATGGAAGATATTTTTTATAAAATTTTAATAATTGAGAATCTTTTAAATTTAATATGTTTTTATATTATTATAAAATCGAATTTTTTACAACATATTATAGATTTTTTTTATAAAATTTCCTGATCACTTGTAAACTATGTTGTTACTTATATTTTCCAGCTTATAACCAACTGTAATTATGGTAAATAAATTTAAACCACTAGCCACAAGTGCTCACTATTCTAAAACGTAATTCCATGTATGTAAGCAGTCTGACAACAATTTTATAACAAGAATATCTGAGACATTAAAAGTCGAGACATTTCCAAAAAACACAAAAAAGCCTTAGCCGGCATTCCCGGACAAAGGCATTTTTTATATTTTCATTCCGAATTTACTGTATTATTGTAATAACATTATAAATAACCCATAAGAGATACCCAGGCTGTACATATAATAAAGTCCAAAAGCAATGCTCAGTCGAGTAGAAGGGAACCTCTCTACCTTTTGGTAGATTGTGTTCC
>NZ_QVTE01000007.1 GCF_003429095.1 Peribacillus saganii | reverse complement strand
TTGAAACACGCAGCATTTCCTTATCTGTTATCTAGTTTTGAAGGAATAAAATTCTTCTTGCAAAATTTCAAAAAGGCATTATAATAATATATGTCTCAATGAAATTAAGTTTGGTGGCGATGGCGAAGAGGATACACCCGTTCCCATCCCGAACACGGAAGTTAAGCTCTTCAGCGCCGATGGTAGTTGGGGGCTCTCCCCCTGCGAGAGTAGGACGTTGCCAAGCTTTATATCGTTCCGCAGTAGCTCAGTGGTAGAGCATTCGGCTGTTAACCGAACGGTCGTAGGTTCGAGTCCTACCTGCGGAGCCATTTTATGGAGAGCTGTCCGAGTGGCCGAAGGAGCACGATTGGAAATCGTGTATACGCTAACCGCGTATCAAGGGTTCAAATCCCTTGCTCTCCGCCATAATATTAAAATTGTTTATGGCCCCTTGGTCAAGCGGTTAAGACACCGCCCTTTCACGGCGGTAACACGGGTTCGAATCCCGTAGGGGTCACCATTATATTGGAGGATTAGCTCAGCTGGGAGAGCACCTGCCTTACAAGCAGGGGGTCGGCGGTTCGATCCCGTCATCCTCCACCATACTTTTATTATCGCGGGGTGGAGCAGTCTGGTAGCTCGTCGGGCTCATAACCCGAAGGTCGCAGGTTCAAATCCTGTCCCCGCAATCAGTGGTCCCGTGGTGTAGCGGTTAACATGCCTGCCTGTCACGCAGGAGATCGCGGGTTCGATTCCCGTCGGGACCGCCATTTTTATTCCGGTGAGCACAGCTTATAATGAGAGTTGAAGCTTAGTGGAATTTTATACATAGGGCTTGGTAGCTCAGTCGGTAGAGCAAAGGACTGAAAATCCTTGTGTCGGCGGTTCGATTCCGTCCCAAGCCACCATTGTTTGCCGGTGTAGCTCAATTGGTAGAGCAAC
Organism: Peribacillus saganii; assembly: GCF_003429095.1. Classification (GTDB taxonomy): domain Bacteria; phylum Bacillota; class Bacilli; order Bacillales; family DSM-1321; genus Peribacillus; species Peribacillus saganii. The sequence continues at coordinate 36,160 of NZ_QVTE01000007.1, read as the reverse complement.
TGACTTGTAATCAGTAGGTTGGGGGTTCAAGTCCTCTTGCCGGCACCACGCTTTTTAATATGGAGGGGTAGCGAAGTGGCTAAACGCGGCGGACTGTAAATCCGCTCCTTCGGGTTCGGCAGTTCGAATCTGCCCCCCTCCACCATTTTGATTTTTTAGGGGCATAGTTTAACGGTAGAACAGAGGTCTCCAAAACCTCCGGTGTGGGTTCGATTCCTACTGCCCCTGCCAATTATTTTTATGGCGATTGTGGCGAAGTGGTTAACGCATCGGATTGTGGTTCCGACATTCGTGGGTTCGATTCCCATCAGTCGCCCCATTTAAAGAATTTACTGATTGTACATATAGTGGGCTATAGCCAAGCGGTAAGGCAACGGACTTTGACTCCGTCATGCGTTGGTTCGAATCCAGCTAGCCCAGCCATTAATATGCGGAAGTAGTTCAGTGGTAGAATACAACCTTGCCAAGGTTGGGGTCGCGGGTTCGAATCCCGTCTTCCGCTCCAAAAGATTGGCGGCATAGCCAAGTGGTAAGGCCAAGGTCTGCAAAACCTTTACCACCGGTTCGAATCCGGTTGCCGCCTCCATAGAATGCCGGTGTGGCGGAATTGGCAGACGCGCACGACTCAAAATCGTGTTCCTCACGGAGTGTCGGTTCGACCCCGACCACCGGTATCATTTAGGTAGAAGATAAAAAGCCCATCCTTGATAAATTTTTCAAGCATGGGCTTTTTCCTGTTTAAAAAATATAAAATTCTCTTAACTTTAATTTTATAAAAAAATTTAATGAGATGGAAATTTAACTCATTAGGTTTAAAATACTAAATTTAGGGTAAATACTATGTTAAAAAAGTCTATAAAAAAGCTTGCAAGTATGCATAAAAGGTACTATAATATGATTTATCAACGAAATTAAACAACTTTCGACAAAATTCATCAAATTAATATGCGGGTGTAGTTTAATGGTAAAACCTCAGCCTTCCAAGCTGATGTCGTGAGTTCGATTCTCATCACCCGCTCCATACATAACCCAACGCAGTGTTTCGTTACAAGAAGAGAACGAAGCATTGCGTTTTTTAATGCCTTTTTTTAATGTTAATCAATTTAGAAATACGTATTTAAATCTGCCTGAGTTCTGAATAGATTTCGAAAGGGATCAAATGATAGAATGTCCTTGCGTGTTGAGGAGAACTCCAATTGGAGGGATTGTAGCTGCTCTGCCGCTGGTAAGCATTCTTAATTTTATATGCTATTTTTTCAGCGGGAAAGTTTGGCAAAAATGAGCCAGTTTTTTGTTGGAGTGTTGTGGGGATTTCCATCTACTATCATCCTTCTTGCAGTAGTAATTATTGCATTAAAAAACTTATCCTTAATTGTTTACATGATTTTATTTGATGTTGTTGGCTGGGTTTCTTCGTTGAATGTTCAAGAATTGATCGTAAAAAAACTCGGCCTATGATATGTTGTAAGATATAAAAGCACAGACCCACTGTGTAGGCCTGTGCAGCATATATCCGCTAGATATTTAAATGTTCCGTCTGCCTTACTGTATTAAGAAACGCTTCCAGGGCACTGTTGATGTATAAGTCGCGGCGACGGATTAAAACAGTTTCAACATTAGCGAATTTATCAGGTATGGAATGGATATGTAAATCCCCACGGCTTTCCAATTCTGATACCACAGAGCGTGGAAGCAAAGAAATGCCAAAACCGGATTTTACACAGCCTAAAATGGCTTCCAATGTTCCAAATTCCATAACCTTAATTGGAAATAAACCTTCTTCTCGCAGCCACGATTCAAGTTTTCCACGGTAAGAACATCCCGTACGGAATACGAGAATGTTTTTATTTTTCATTTCAAATAAAACACTTTCGTAGTTTTCACCATACTTATCAGTCACCAAAACAAGCTCTTCTTTAAATATAGTCTCCTGGATTAGTTCAGAATGCTGAACAGGTCCTGAGACGAACGCCCCATCTAATTGATAATGAAGAACAGAGTCAATTAGTTGCTCTGTTGGCCCGGTTTTCAATTTAATATCAACTAAAGGAAATTTCCTATGATAATCAGCTAAATGGACTGGAAGCCTTACTGCAGCAGTTGTTTCCATTGAACCAATTGAGATGGAGCCCTTTGGTATGGAAGTATCCTGTACAGCTTTTCTTGTTTCATCGAGAAGATAAAAAATTTTATCCGTGTAGCTTAGCAGTGTAATGCCAGCAGAAGTCAGCGTGACACCGCGGCTGTGGCGGTAAAATAATTGGGTTTTAAAGTCGAGCTCGAGCTGTTTAATTTTTGCAGTTACATTGGACTGTACAAAATTTAAGATCTTAGCTGCTTTTGTAATGCTGCGTTGCTCTGCCACTGTCCGGAATACCTCCAATGCCAATATATCCATTTGCCTCTTCCTTTCCTTAGATTGTGGGGTATCAAAAATAATGATAGCCTACATCAAAAGAATTCATTTTTCCTGATAGTAATTTCAATTTACAATAAAGTCAGAAAAAAGGAAAGGAAAGTGATAAAAAAGAAAATGGATAAACGGCATGCAAGAATTGTTATGGCCGGGATATTTTCCTTGATGATTGCTATGGGTTTCAGCAGGTTTGCTTACACGCCTATCCTGCCGTTGATGAAATCTTCAGCCGGCTTATCAGAGGCTGCCTCCGGTTATCTTGCTTCATGTAACTTTCTGGGCTATCTATTTGGGGCTTTCTATGCTGGCAGAATAAATCATAAGGGGAATCCCCGAATAATAATTCAGATATTATTGGCTAATATTTTGTCGTTTGCAGCTATGGGGTTGACAGATGACTATTTTATTTGGCTATTTCTCCGGTTTATTTCAGGAGTTTCAAGTGGATTGGTTTTTGTCCTTTGTTCAAGTTTTGTATTAGATTCTCTTGCGAAGCAGGGGCTCGCAAGCTGGTCTGGAATTTTTTATAGCGGGGTTGGAATAGGAATTTTAATAACAGGAATTTCAGTCCCGATATCGAATACTTATCTTGGATGGAAAGGCTCCTGGCTTGTTTTGGGCGGAATTTCGATTTTTCTCGGACTTCTCGTTTTCGCATGGCTTAAGATGGTACCTGGGACAAATGACAAGAAACAGGCTGCAGAGAGAGAGAAGGCTGAACAAAAGGAAATTCTGCCATGGCTTGTACTGGCTTATGGCCTTGAAGGGTTAGGCTATATCATTAGCGGCACATTTCTGGTAGATATATTTAATGGAATTGACGGTTTGCGTTCAATGTCCTCATTAAGCTGGGTCTTTGTTGGGTTAGCTGCAATTCCTTCGACCTTTATCTGGGTGACTGTTGCCAAGAAGGTAGGTTTTATTTTTTCAATTTGCCTGGCGATTTGTGTACAGGCTGCGGGTGTGATATTACCCGTTCTTGTCCCAAATATGGCAGGAGGTTTGCTGGGAGCTTTCTTATTCGGAGCCACGTTCATGGGGATAACCGCAATGACCACCACCTATGCACGGATGATACAGCCAAACAATAGCAGCAAGGTAATCGGGCTTTTAACAGGAGTATATGGAGTAGGACAAATATTGGGACCGTCCATTGCAGGTTTTTTGGTCTCGTTGACTGGAAATTATTCCATTTCCTTATTCTTTGCCACAGCGGTATTATTAACAGCGGTTTTGCTGCTGGGCGGCGGGCAATGGAAAACATCAAACAAATTAAATCGAAAGGAAGATGCAGAATGCCATACGTAAATATTAAGATTACCCGTGAGGGAGCAACAGTTGAGCAAAAAGAATTGTTAATTGCTGGGGTTACCAATTTATTAAAAGATGTTTTGGGAAAAAATCCTGCAACTACCGTGGTTGTAATAGATGAGGTGGATACCGACAATTGGGGAATCGGAGGAGAAAGAGTAACGGTAAGACGGGAGCGGGGTCAATAGATGAAAGCAATTATAGTCCCAAAGTTCGGCGGTCCTGAAGTCATGCAGTATATTGATACTGAAATGCCGTCTATTTCATCAACACAGGTATTGATCCGTGTCATAGCCACGAGTGTTAACTTTGCAGACATTAAAAAAAGGTACGCAGGGGAAGGGGGATTTCCGTTCATCCCTGGATTAGATTGCGCTGGTGTAATTGAGGAAGTCGGGAAAGACGTTGTGAATTTAAAAGCGGGCCAGCGAGTTATCGCTTTTCCAAAGAGTGGTGCCTATGCCGAGTATGCGGCAGCGGAGGAATGCATGACGTTCCTGATTCCGGATGGGATAGACTTTAACACTGCAGCGGCCTGCCCGATTGTGTTATTTACTTCTTATCAATTGCTGGCGGATGTCGCTAGGCTTGAAAAAGGCGAGTCCGTCCTGGTTCACGCTGCATCCGGCGGGATTGGAACGACTGCAATCCAGCTTGCCAAGCAGTTAGGGGCCAGCAAGGTTATTGGAACGGTTGGAAGCGAAGCTAAAGTCTCAGCGGCTGCGGCAGCCGGGGCTGATGCCGTGATTATTCGAGAGCATGAAGATATTACGGCAAGAGTAAATGAATTGACAGGCGGAAGTGGTGTGGATGTAATCCTTGATTCAATTGCTGGAGATGTAGCGGAGGAAAGCTTAAAGTGTCTAGCAAGATTTGGCCGCATGGTGAATTTCGGAAACGCTTCAGGCGGGCCTGGGCAATTTAATACAAGTGATTTACATAACAGCTCACGATCTGTCCTTGGCTTCAGTTTCGGAACGATTAGAAAGCACAGGCCTCATCTAGTTAGCCATATCGCAGACCGAGCGCTCCCTTTTCTGGAAAAAGCACAAGTAAAACTTCAAATTGGGCGGATTTTTCCACTTGCTGAAGCTGAACAGGCTCATCAATTTGTAGAGAGCAGGCTCAGTACCGGGAAGATATTATTAGAGGTTTCTAGGAGTGTGTAAGTGATAGGCTACTTAGTTTGATGAATAAGGATTCCGGCAGATGGAGGCTAAATCGTATTCTGGTAATTGGGAATGGGAAATCAGCGGGGAAGGCACACATGAATGTTTGTGCTCCAGTACCAGGAATTATATCAACAATTGGCACGTCAACAGCTAAAACTGTAAGAGGAATAAAAAATGCAGTTCGTAGTTGGCCGAACTGCATTTTTTTTTAGGAATCACTTCCAACCACGCAGTATTCCCCTTCTCCCCCATGTATTTGCAGAAACATGTCCATAAGGGATTTAGTCATTTTTTCCGCGTTTGCAATTTCTGTGGAAGGCCTGTGATAAACAAGCTGAAGGGCGTTATGTACCGTCTCGTTCACCATGGTGCGTTTTGAATCGACGAAAGGGCTGCCAAATGGGCCGGCTTTATCAGCAGAGTGAATCATATGATGCATTGAATTGATTCGTCCGTTGATTCCTTCATATTCCTCGCCATTTTCTCCAATTTTAATGTCAACGTTTCCCTTTAGTGCGTCGAGATCATAGATACCAATTGGCACTTCATATTGCAATGAAAAAAAGTTATTAAGGTCAATTGCAGAATGAATAGGTGATAGGTAATTCTGTTTTTTAATTCTTCGAAACAGTGCTTCTGCTGATGGACGATATCTGGCTGCATCGGTTCCAGCAGCCTTAAATATGGCTCGCCATTCCTTTAAACCTTCGAAATCATACAGATCTTTATCAAGCAGATCAAAATAAATTGATTCCTGAAAAAGCTGGAACCTGCCTTTAAGCATTTGCGGAGATTCCCCTATTTCAATTCCTCGGTAAACAATTGCCCCTATTTTGAACCCGGGTATTATAGCAAAAATGCCAGAATGTATGTTTATTTCCAATGGTTTCACCTCCAAAAAAGGTTAAAAATAGTTTATGATAGATACATCTGTCTATTTTACTATAACTGATAAATTTTTAAAAAGATAAGACTGTTTAACTTTATTGACCTGTATAGATGTCTAGCTCTAGCCCCCAGCCCCGCAAATGTTGTGACCAAAGGGCGTCACAACCCTGTGTTGGGGATCAAGTTGCGATCAAAAGCCATCGCAACCAAGTGCCATCGCAACCTTGGTCATAAGCCAATCGCTTCGGGGCCAAAAGCGCCTTCTGTCGGCGCTTGTCATGCTTGCCGGACTTGCACAGGATGTGCTGGCGTCGACGTTTGGCACAGGACGGAGGTTGAAATGGCCTTAGATTTCGACCCTGCCAGAACTTAGTCGACGTTCCTTTTATCTCGATATGGGTCAGAACGGCGCTGCCACAGGACAAGGAAGGCTTCGGCAGCGATACATCGCACGATACAAAGCGGCAGCTTTGTGAGGACGTGGAGACCTTAGCCGTTCTTCCCCTGCCAGGGCACTTGCACTTTTCTAATATAAATGCGAAAGGAGGGGACGTAATGGATATTAATCAGCTTAAAGAAGAAGTTATTTTATTTAGCAAGGAAATAGGAATAAATAAGATCGGTTTCACCACAGCGAATGCGTTCGGTGAGATGAAGAACAGGCTTCTTCAGCAGGAGGCCCTGGGGTACCAGTCTGGTTTCGAAGAAAAGGATATTGAAAAAAGGGTACATCCTGAATTAATTTTTTCAGAGAAGCCGAGGTCAATCATTTCGATAGCACTTGCTTATCCGTCTAAAATGAAGAATGCACCGCAAAGCAAAAAAGGTGAGAGGCGCGGAATCTTCTGCAGGGCATCTTGGGGAACTGACTACCATTTTATCTTGAGGGAAAAATTAAAGCTGCTTGAAGAGTTCATTATTTCCCGGTTCCCGGAAGCAGTAATGAAATCAATGGTTGATACAGGAGAACTGGTCGACAGGGCTGTTGCCCAAAGAGCAGGCATTGGATGGAGCGGAAAAAATTGTGCCATTATAACACCGGAATTTGGTTCCTATGTTTACCTTGGAGAAATGGTAACCAATATCCCATTTACGCCGGATACCCCTATGGAAGACAAATGCGGTTCCTGCAATAAATGCATTGATGTTTGCCCAACCGGGGCCCTTGTCCAGGGAGGACAATTAAACGCCCAGCGATGTATTGCATTTTTGACACAAACGAAGGGCTTCCTGCCCGATGAATTTCGCGGCAAGATTGGCAACAGGCTGTATGGATGCGATACATGCCAAACAGTTTGCCCGGAAAATAAAGGGAAGGATTATCATTTGCATCCTGAAATGGAGCCCGATCCGGAAATTGCCAAGCCGCTGCTAAAGCCTTTCTTAACAATTAGCAATCGCGATTTCAAAGAAAAATACGGGCATATTTCAGGTTCATGGAGAGGAAAGAAGCCGCTGCAGCGAAATGCGATTTTAGCGCTGGCACACTATAAGGATGAAACAGCGATCCCTGATTTAATAAGGGTTTTGGAAAACGACCCGCGACCAGTTCTTCGCGGAACAGCTGCGTGGGCTCTAGGCAAAATTGGTGGAAGTGATGCTAAAGCAGCGCTGCTCCGTGCTTTTGATAAAGAGAAAGATTCCGAGGTCATTGAAGAAATGGAAAAGGGAATGAAGCTTCTACAACAAGTGTAAGGCGGGGAGCCCGTCTTTTCCTATGGGCAGAACGTCGCTTGTGAGAAGGTTTTCCAAGCAGAAATGAATTATTTAACCGGAGAAGAAACAAAAAAAGGATAGATCAGCAGGTTATACTGCTATCTATCCTTTTTTCATTTTTTTACAGCAGCGAGCAATTGGACTTCAATACTGCCTTTTTTGTTATCCATAATCGTTTTGATGATGACTGGATAGTTTTTATTATTAAGGAATTTAAAGTCTTTTCCACCCCATGATACAGTGGCATCTTTGTCTTTTGGCACGTAACCGACGGCTTTGGAGTGGTGGTGGAGTTCAATAATTTCTAAGCCAGCCTTTTCAACTGCATTATACAGGGTGCTGGACGTCTGGCAGATTCCTCCGCCAATGCCTTCGACGAATTCTTTATTTACTATTTCCATCGCCTTTTGGTAACCTCTTTCAACCGTCCTTTCTCCAACAACCAAATTGAAATAGAAGCGGTCTCCCGGGCCAAGGATGACTTGATTGATAGCCTTTGCAGACAGTGCTATATTATTTGACCGGCCAGGCACGGCTGGGTTAAATGTTGTTTTATAGCTGCCAATTACTTTTTGCTGTACTGATGTAAGGGACTCCTGAGAAACATTCGGGACTGATTCCTGGATGGGAAGAGCAATTTCTTTATCAAAAGCTGTAGCTTGCAGCAAAGATGTTTTTAAAGCCTTTTCATCTAGAATAATCCGACTTTGGCCTGGAAGTAATTTCCCATTTTCACCAATTCTTGCCGGTACCATAGGTTTATCGAATTTTTCCGCCAGTTGCTCGACGATGCTATCCACTTCTTTGGCCAATGTATTTTTTTCAAAGGATGTAGGGGCAAATGTTTGAACAACCTGATTAGTCCTATTGTCTACTAATTTTAAGGCTGAGACGCTTGCAATTTCTTTGGCAGACAAAGTCTTTTCACTTGACGAATTCTTCGCAATAGCCATCTCGGATTGTTCCGATATACTGCATCCGCTGACTAAAACCGCCGTTGTAACTAGTACTATGAATCTTTTAATTTTGTTCTCCTCCATAGATGAAATAGATATCTATTTGTATGTTTATTCTACATTACATATGACGTTATGATAAGGGGATTGTTTCATTATTTTAATAAAAATGTAAAATTTTTAACAATATGGGCCGAGCATAAAATTGTTATCTTTTTGTTTTTTGGGGTATTAACATAATAAATTGATTACAAGGAAGGCAGGGATCAACATGAACCATGAGTATAAATCCAATCTGTTCGATAATGAAAAATACAGTGCTTCTTACTTACGCGGAAAGATGGACAAGGATGATATCACGACCAGAAAGATCCTGCTTCAGGAATATACTGAATATACAGGCGGTGCCAATGAAATTATCAATAGAGTCCAGCGCCAATACCTCCAAAATAAACGTTATAGTGAGATTGATAAGGCCCTGGATGAAAGGGATCAAGCAAGATTCCTTGCTTTAACATCAGATAACTGGGAAAGTGTGCTGTAAATCAATATGAATTTAGGAACCGGCAAGGAAGAATGCCGGTTCTTTCTTGTTACTTTAGGAAATTATAAAATTCTCGGGTCTTTTGTTCTTTAAATACATACTTTTTCATATGAACTAGCCCTTCCAACATACAAATAGAAGAGATGAAAAGGAGGGCTTTCTTTGAAGAAACATCTTGAAAGACTGCTGAATGAACGGGTGAATTTTCTTGCAGGAAACATAGAGAAGGGGAAGGAAAATGAGCGGGATATACGAAAACTAGAGACTTTCATGGAAACCGGGAAAAGTATAGTGAAGGTAAAGGCAGCCGGACAGGTGATATCCGAGAGAAGGGATCTTGAGGAAACGGTATTAGATTACACTGTTCATTTGCAGTATTTGGTTAAACATGGTGAGCTATTTTACCTGGAAGAAGAATTGGAGAAACGCCAGGCCAGATTTATTTCGGAGGAGCTGCACGAGGACATTGAGATACACCCGTTCTATGAAATAAATGATGGAGGAATGCTTAACACGGAAACTGGCGAAACAGGCTTTTTTAATTTAGAAAGGGTTGAGGATGAACGGGTAGCTTATACATACGACCGTTTAAAGGCGGTGCGGTATGCCGAGCGATGGTGGAATGATTATAATCCTGCATATAAGAAGTTTGAAGTAGACTGTACAAACTTCGTTTCCCAGTGCCTCCATGCTGGGGGCGCCCCTATGTGGGGTTCCCCGAATCGGTCAAAGGGATGGTGGATGGCACGGAACACTTGGAGCTATAGCTGGGCTGTCGCCAATGCTCTCAGGATATACCTTTCCAATTCAAGAACCGGCTTAAGGGCAAGGGAAGTTAAAACTGCCGGCGAACTGAATCTTGGTGATGTAATTTGCTATGACTTTCAGGGTGATGGCCGTTTTGACCATAATACGATTGTAACAGCAAAGGATGCAAATGGAATGCCACTGGTTAATGCCCATACCTATAACAGCCGGATGAGAAATTGGGCATATAAGGATTCAACAGCATATACGCCTAATATCAAATATAAGTTCTATACAATTTTGGATGGGGATTAACGCGAATAATGATATAATAATTGGTACAGTTTATTTATGAGGTGAGTTTGGTGGCTATACATGTTGTATTATACCAGCCTGAAATTCCGTCCAATACGGGGAATATCGCCCGTACATGTGCCGGCACGGAGACTAGGCTGCACTTAATCCGTCCGTTGGGTTTTTCTACGGATGATAAAATGCTCAAAAGAGCCGGTTTAGATTACTGGGAGCATGTAAATATTACTTATTATGATTCTTTGGATGAATTTTTTGAAAAAAATGAAGGCGGCGAATTTTATTATATTACAAAGTTCGGCAAGAAGACCTTTACGACTTTTGACTTCAGCAATCGTGACAAGGACCATTATTTTATTTTCGGCAGGGAGACAACTGGGCTTCCAAAGGAGCTTATTATGGAGCAGCAGGATCATGCTCTAAGAATACCAATGAATGACAATATCCGTTCGTTAAACTTGTCCAATACGGCGGCAATTCTGATTTATGAAGCTCTGAGACAGCAGGATTATCCTAATTTAATTTAATTCTGATACATTCTATTGTTATTATCATTTCCAATAGTCATTTCTTAAACGGTTATGAGGAATAAGTATAATGTAAGAAGTCTTTTTTGCAGAGAGAAATCATTGTTTGGTGAAGGGTTCCAAAAGACAAAGTTTGAACGCGCCTCTGAGTGCTCTCTCGAACAAAAGTCGGCATAAAACGTTATTTGTTAGCAAAGAGGAAGCCTTTGCTTTGGATCCCTGTTTTATAAGCAGGGCTTTTTTTAAATGTCAGGAATTATTATCATTAGGGGGGCTAAATTTAGCAACCAAATTTTTATCTGAACATCAAAAGGATAAAACAGTTTGTCCTTTATGCCGGCAGGGAATGTTGATATAAGAGGTGAAATCAATTGAATGAAGTAATTGAAACAATACTAAACCATCGCTCGATTCGTTCCTTTAAGGAGCAAAACCTAACGGCTGAGCAAATTGAAACGATTGTCAGGAGTGCCCAGTCTGCTTCAACTTCGAGTTTTGTCCAAGCTTACACGATTATTGGTGTAAATGATCGCGAGAAAAAGCAAAGGCTAGCCGAGCTTGCCGGAGAACAGTCTTATGTTGAGAACAATGGCCACTTTTTTGTGTTTTGCGGTGATTTAAACAGACATAGAATCCTTGCAGAGATGGAAGATGTGAATTTGCAGGCACCGCTCGAAAGCACTGAAAAGTTTATGGTAGCCTGTATTGATGCCGCTTTGGCTGCACAAAATGCAGCCCTGGCAGCCGAATCAATGGGACTTGGTATTTGCTATATCGGCGGAATCCGCAATGATTTGCCGGTGGTATGTGATTTGTTGAGTATTCCAGAAGGAGTACTGCCGCTTTTTGGCATGGCAGTCGGCTATCCTAAAAAAGTAACTGATAAAAAGCCCCGTCTGCCGCTTGAAAACATTTATCATGAGAATGGCTATAACAACGATGAGGCGAGTTTCAAGGATCAACTGATTAAGTATAATGAAACAATCTCCGCTTATTATGAGGAACGTACCGATGGGGCAAGGAAAGATACTTGGACAGGGCAAATGGTGCATATGATCGGAGCGAAAAGCCGAATGTATATGAAGGAATTTGTGGAACAGAGGAACTTAAATAAGAGATAATTGACAGTACAAAGAAATAGGGAATACGAAAAACGGCTGATAGCAGGATCAGCCGTTTTTTTGTTATAAAATATGAAAGGATAGCCTCTTAAAAAGTACAGGTTGCTAACTCCAGCGAACAGCAAATTTTTTTATGGGGTAAAATAAAGCTCGGACGCACAGTACAAGGAATGCTTCGGCAGCGATCCATCACATGAAAAAAAAAGCGACAGCTTTGTGAGGACGAGCGATCTTACCGATATTTCTCTGCCAGGGCGTTTGAGAGTTTCTTATTTTACACCTGGCTTGTCGTTATATCCAGCAGTGAAAATAGCAGCAAGGAAAGCGATTGTCACACCAATGATAATAATTGTACCCACTATGTAGTCCTCCTTTATCCGATAATGTCCCAATTTGTATAGTTATATCGATATTATACCTTATCCCCTGGACAGAGTGAATGAAAACCTGTGGAGATTTTATAACATGTGAACGTGCTTAACTTATTCGCTATCATGATTATCGAATTCAGCGCATACAGTATATTATCATCTCTGAAAGTTACAGGGGGAGGTTCCTTTATGGATATTTTGAAAAAGATTGAAAAGTTCAGGGAAGAAGAGAACAAGCTGAAGTGGGAAGGCACCTTCGCGGAGTATTTGGATATCATCAAAGAACAGCCATTGGTTGCACAGTCAGCACATTCACGTGTATATAACATGATTAAAGATGCCGGTATTGAAGAGGTTAATGGAAAAAGAAAGTATAATTTTTTCAGCGCCCAGCTGTTTGGGCTTGAGGAATCGCTTGAGCGTTTAGTAGAAGAGTATTTTCATCCGGCCGCAAAAAGGCTCGATGTCCGCAAACGAATATTGCTGTTAATGGGTCCTGTCAGCGGTGGGAAATCGACGCTGGTTTCTATGTTAAAACGCGGTCTTGAAAACTATTCCCATAAAACTAATGGTGCCATTTATGCTATTAAAGGATGCCCGATGCATGAGGATCCGCTGCACCTGATACCCCATTATTTGCGGGACGACTTTTACGACGAATATGGCATCCGGATCGAGGGGAATTTGTCACCGCTAAATGTTATGCGCCTTGAGCAGGATTATGGCGGCCGGATTGAGGATGTCATTGTGGAAAGAATTTTCCTATCGGAAGACAAGAGAGTGGGAATTGGGACATTCAGCCCATCCGATCCAAAATCGCAGGATATTGCTGATTTAACCGGCAGCATCGACTTTTCAACGATTGCTGAATATGGTTCTGAATCTGATCCAAGGGCATACAGGTTTGATGGTGAGCTGAACAAAGCGAACCGAGGCATGATGGAGTTTCAGGAAATGCTGAAATGTGATGAGAAATTTTTGTGGCATCTGCTTTCCCTGACACAGGAAGGAAATTTCAAGGCTGGCCGTTTCGCGTTAATTTCTGCGGATGAATTAATCGTTGCGCACACAAATGAGACAGAGTATCGTTCTTTCATATCCAATAAGAAAAACGAAGCCTTACACTCCAGGATAATTGTTATGCCAGTACCGTATAATTTGAAAGTTACCGAAGAAGAGAAGATTTATGAAAAAATGATCCGTGAAAGCGATGTTTCCAATGTGCATATTGCACCGCACACCTTAAAGGTTGCCGCCATGTTTACGATTTTAACCAGGCTGAAAGATCCGAAAAAAGGCGATATCGACCTGATAAAGAAAATGAGGTTATATAACGGTGAAAGCGTAGAAGGTTATAATTCAGCAGATATTGATGAACTGAAGAAGGAATACCAGGATGAGGGCATGAGCGGAATTGATCCGCGCTATGTGATTAACAGGATTTCTTCCACAATTATCCGAAAAGAAATTCCATCCATTAATGCACTGGATGTCCTTCGTTCTCTTAAAGAAGGGCTGGATCAGCACCCGTCGATCACTGCTGAGCTTCGTGAGCGCTATCTGAACTTTATCTCTTTGGCGAGAAAGGAATATGACACAATCGCCAAGAAGGAAGTACAAAAAGCATTTGTTTATTCCTATGAGGAGTCTGCTAAAACGCTTATGGATAACTATCTGGATAATGTGGAAGCGTACTGTAATAAACAGAAGCTCCACGATCCATTAACCGGAGAGGAAATTAGTCCGGATGAAAAATTAATGCGTTCGATAGAAGAACAAATCGGTATATCTGAAAATGCAAAAAAAGCTTTCCGTGAAGAGATTTTGATCAGAATTTCCGCATATGCACGTAAAGGCAAGAGATTTGATTATAATTCACACGACCGTCTTCGTGAAGCCATACAGAAGAAGCTGTTTGCAGATTTAAAGGATGTTGTAAAAATTACAACTTCCACAAAAACGCCGGATGAGCGCCAGCTGAAAAAGGTAAATGAAGTAGTGGCAAGGTTAATTGATGAACATGGCTATAACTCCACTTCTGCAAACGAACTGCTTCGATATGTAGGAAGTCTGCTAAACAGATAGCGGCCATTGAATAAACTATTGTGGGGAAAAACAAACCGTTTTCGCCCTGCCGGCAAAGCTGGCAGGGTGTTTATTGTTTATAAGAAAGGGTGGTTTATCGGCAATACTTGGACCTGTATATCCTTTAAAGCTTCGGGGGATTGTAATGCTAAAAGGAGATGAGCCATTTATGAAGAAAAAAGATGAACAGAACCTTGATAACATGGTAGCCCCTGGAATTGATGACCATGAGGAATTTGATAAGCAGGCTACAGAAGAGGATATTAAAAAAGGGGAATATACGAGTGTTACTACCTTATCTTTGGACGAAGTGAACCCAAGTTAAGAGATGGAGGCCTTCCGGTTTGAACTGAGACCGGGGCTTTTTTTCATTAACTAATGAAAAGATTGTTTGACATATTTTATATCAAAATTTATAAGTGGTTTGAAACGCGCCAACCATACGGCGACAAAGGATACAACTATCATTTAATAAAAACTTATGCAATGAACCGAATACTGGAACAATCTTGCAAGAACTAGTTATTCGATATGAGCAGCCATGTAATCGTATCACATTCTTTTTTATCTTATCCTCAAATAGAAAAAAGGAGATCCTGATGTTGCCATCTCCCGTGTGTTTTTATTTCCGGATATGTAGCCCATTATTTTCGAAGAGTTCTACAATTTGCTCAAAGGTTACAATAGCAGAACGATATTCGAATTTCACTTCTCCGTCTTCAACGTTCACTAGAACCCTTTCAATGCCGTTTATTCCATTCAATAGGGACTCGAGTGTCTGAATCACGGTACCTGAAGTTGCTTCCTTAATTTTCAAATAAAGTCCGACAACTGGTTTCTGTTTTAAAATAGCGGGTATATACAATTTAGAGGTGATTATATGGAGAAGGAAGTAAAAAAGGATTTTGTACCGGAAAACAGCTCCATGGCCAAGGATTTGGATGAAATGAAAAACCTCGGTAAGCAGATGGAAAATCTACGAACAAACGCAGAACTGAAGCAATGGGATAAGAGACCTGACCCTGTACAGCATGAAATCGAGACAAAGTAACTGCCTTCGCGAAATTTGCGGAGGCTTTTAATATGGAGAAAATATGAAGAGCAGAAGTCGAGTAACAGAGAAAGGAAGAAAACGCAGTAAAGCTTTCTAAACGTGGTTTTTATTCTAGAATAACAGGATAAGAAGAAATGTGCTTGTCCAAATCACTTGTGCATGTCCCATTGTCTAAATAATTTGTAAATTATTCTGCATCTGCCGCATAAGATAGAGTAATACAATCCTTTATCATTCGAACCTTTAAGGAATTAGGACTTTACCACTGGATGTTTATAGAATAAAGGAATTGTTATTGGAACTGGGAATTTTGGACACTCGATATTGTATGCTAATGGATTAAAATTTGTGTGAAAAAATTTTTTTAGGAGGGGAAGAAATATGTCGGATGCGAATAATCATCAGTTTGTGATTTCTAAGGAAGATTGGTCCCTCCACCGCAAAGGCTACGACGATCAGCAGCGCCATCAAGAAAAGGTACAGGAAGCCCTCAAAAATAATCTGCCGGATTTAATTTCTGAGGAAAGCATTATCATGTCCAATGGCCGCGATGTTGTAAAGATTCCGATTCGGTCGTTAGATGAATATAAAATACGGTATAACTATGATAAAAACAAACATGTTGGCCAGGGAGACGGGGAGAGCAAGGTTGGAGATGTAGTGGCTCGTGATGGCTCACCTTCACAGCAAAAAGGTCCCGGAAAAGGCCAAGGGGCAGGAGACCAAGCTGGAGAAGACTACTATGAAGCAGAAGTTTCGATGCTTGAAATTGAGGAAGCTCTATTCAGCCAGCTGGAGCTGCCTAATTTGCAGCGAAAAGAAAACGACGAACATCAGGTGGAGAATATTGAATTTAACGATATCCGCAAAACAGGTTTAATGGGAAATATTGATAAAAAGAAAACAATGATGTCAGCATTCAAACGCAATGCAATGAGCGGCACTCCGGGCTTTCATCCAATCTACCCGGAAGACTTAAAATTCAAGACCTGGAATGAAGTAGTAAAGCCGGATTCAAAAGCCGTCGTGCTGGCGATGATGGATACGTCAGGCAGTATGGGACTATGGGAAAAATATATGGCCCGCAGCTTTTTCTTCTGGATGACCCGTTTCCTTCGCACCAAATATGAAACAGTCGAAATCGAATTCATTGCTCACCATACAGAAGCAAAGGTTGTATCCGAAGAAGACTTCTTCTCGAAGGGAGAAAGCGGTGGAACCATCTGTTCATCCGTGTATCGAAAGTCACTTGAATTAGTAGAGGGTAAATACAGTCCATCCAAATTTAATATCTATCCATTCCATTTTTCTGACGGGGATAATCTAACGTCAGATAATGCCAGATGTGTAAAACTTGTTGAACAGCTGATGAAAGTATCAAATATGTTTGGATACGGTGAAGTTAACCAATATAACCGCCACTCTACCTTGATGGGTGCCTACAAAAACATCAACAATGAAAAATTCCGCTATTATATCCTCAAGCAGAAATCAGACGTATTTCATGCAATGAAGAGTTTCTTCAAAAAGGAAGAGAACAAAATGCATGCATGAGCGGAAAGGTATTCAAAAAAAGAATTTTTAATAGTTATCCGAAAAAGCGAAGGGCTTCGGCATGAACTTGCCTCTAATTCTCTATTATGAGAGAGATCATAAGATGCAATAAAGGAAGGCTGGTGTCAGGCTTCCTTTATTGCTGGAATGATAAAACTCTGCTGTCATTTGGTAACTACATTGTTTTAACGAAATTATCTTTGAATTTCTGTGGAACTTTAACGTTTCATAAGAATTCTCCCAATGAAAAAAAGAGGCATCCCCAAAAATCATTTTTGGGAACAGCCTCTTTTTGCATGCATGAATTTATGAATTTATTTAAAGATGGGCAGAATGCTAAATTATTTCCATGGCAGAAGTTTATTCTCCAGCCACTGTAGTCCCCTGTTAAACAGCAAACCAAGCAAGGAGAGCAGCAGCACACCGACCATGAGTTTCGTTGTAATCATTAAATTTCCATAATGCAATACCATTGCGCCAATCCCTTGCTGGGCAGCGATCATTTCAGCCGAAACGAGCAGCAGCAGCGATGTTCCTGCTGCAAGCTTTAAGCCCGCAAATATCATTGGCAGGGAACCAGGCAATATGACCTTTCGAATCACATTTGCATGACTCGAACCGAATGTCACGGCTGCTTTGATAAGGATTGGATCTACATTTTTTACCCCTGAAAACGTATTAATCACAACAGGGAAAAATACTCCCAGAGCAATAATTGTGACCTTTGGCATTTCACCAATCCCAAGCCACAAAATGATTAAAGGCAAAAGAGCGATTTTAGGTATCGGGTAAATGGAATACACAATTGGAGTGACAATTGCGTCTGTCCACCTGGAGAAACCGAGAATTAATCCGATGACAATCCCAAGAACCGCGCCAAGTGCATAACCAATTCCGACACGGTACAGGCTGGCAAAAAGGTTCTTGAACAATTCACCAGTGGCAATCATCTCCCATGCATCAGTTAAAATGGCAGATGGTGCTGGTAAAAACAGAGGAGGAACAATATTTAATCGGCAAATAATCTCCCAAAGTAACAACAAGCCTGTTATACCAAGTACAGATGCATACTTTGGAATCCTCTGTTCAAGAAATGCAACACGATTTGTAATGGTTTGTCTAGGTTCAGTCATCATTTCAACCCTCCAGCAGCGCTTCTTGGGCATCATGGCGAATGAGATCCCAGATTTGATTAGAATACTTCTCGAATTGCTCTCTATTCTGTTCGCTATCTCTTCCGGTCTTTGGCATATCGATTCGAATGATTTCTTTGATTGTCCCTGGATGTCTGGACAAAACAATTACCCGGTCAGCCAAATAGACAGCTTCTTGGATATTGTGGGTGACATATAAAGTACTCAGCTTCGTTCGGTTCCATATCGTCAGCAGCTCTTCCTGCATCAGAGTACGGGTTTGTGCATCAAGCGCAGAAAAGGGTTCGTCCATCAGCAGCAAATCCGGTTCTACCGAAAGGGCTCTTGCAATCCCGGCCCTTTGCTTCATTCCGCCCGATAATTGTTTGGGATAAGCCTTCTCAAAACCATTTAAACCGACCATATCTATATAATGCTGGCCCTTTTCCTGGATTTCTTGTTTACTGGCTCCTTGTTCCTCAAGACCATAGACAACATTTTCAAACACATTTCGCCATGGAAATAAAGCTATTTCCTGAAAAACGATGGCTAAATTCGGCTGTTTTTGATTGGTACCTTCAAAATAAACCAATCCATCGGTTGGAGACATTAACCCGCCAACAATATTGAGCAGAGTTGATTTACCGCAGCCGCTTGGTCCTACAAGAACAACAAATTCTTGCTCTTCAATGGCAAAATTGATATTCTGCAGCGCAGTCACTTCTCGTTTTGAATCAATAAACGTTTTTGCTACGTTCTCAACGACAATTCTCATGCTGTCACTTCCCTTATTCCTTTAAAGCTTCTTCCAACAACTCTGTATTTACAATCTCTTTTGTATCAATCGCTTTGTCAATTAACTTTTCTTTCGCGTACCAGTCCACCTGTGTCTTGATATCTTCCTCGAGGAGCTTGCCATCGCGGTCCATATACGGCAGTCCTTGCTTTATTACATCTGGCTCCTGATCTGTATACTTCGCAATAATATCAATAACTTCATCATAATTTTCCCCGGGTACTAGCTTTCCGTCTTTTTTCGTCAGGACCGCATCATAATAGTAACGGGTAGCTTTTGCATACGCCTTCAAGAATCGGACAGCGGCATCTTTATTATCCGCGAATTTCGGAGAGAAAAAGACCCCGGATGTCTGGTATGGAATTTCTTCTCCTACCTGGGAGATGACCTTGCCGTAACCCTCGTTAACTACGGAGGTAATATTCGGCTCGTTTAGTAAAACTGCATCCACCTGCTTGCTTTTTAACGATTCCATAAGCCCTTTTATACTGTTAAGGGGAACGACTTCAATATCGCCTAATCCTAATCCATAGTTTTCGATTACTCTGCCAACCATATAATGATAGGTAGAACCGGTTTGAGTGATACCAATTTTTTTGCCCTTTAATTCTTCAACGCTTTTAATCGATGAATCAGAGGGTACTAAAATAGCAGAAGATGAGTAACCCTCCTGCTCTCTTCCCTTATCGGCTACAATCACAAGCTTTTGCCCGCCAGCAACCATATTGTAAAGGCTTGCTGTTATTCCTGTTGCTCCAACTTCAACACTTCCTCCTGCTGTTGCAACTGCTATCGGCTGGGCAGCCTCAAACCATTGCGCCTTGGCGTCTATGTTTTCCTCTTTGAAAAACCCTTTTTCTATTCCAATAAACAGCGGTGCCGAGCTAGTTAATTTTAGCATTCCAATATTCACTGAGTCTGATTTAGATTCCTTTTCGGAACTGCTTTTTCCGGCTTCTTCGGTGCCTTGTTTTCCGCAGGCAGCTAAGACAAAGGAAAATACTACTAGAATACTACAAAAAAGAATGAAAGACTTTTTCACAATTCTGACCTCCGTATGTTAAATATAAAGCTTACTAAAGTTATAGTATATTCCTATTCGTTATAATTTTTCAATTTTTTTATTTTTTCGACTTTAAACTTTCTTCTCTGATCAAAGACAAAAATTTTTCTTTGTATATATGATGACCTACCTATCTATGTTAAAAAGTAAATCCATAGCCTTCAAGGTTTTGCAGCTGCCCGTAGACTTTACTTTCCAAATTCATTAGATTAAGTGTGCCTTACAATCTAACATTAGATTGATTTTCTAATTTTTCTTTCCATGTCCACTCGGTAAACGCATAAATGCACGAAAGAAGGGTACTAAAACTATCAATGTTAAGGTTAAAGTTAAAAAGGCTGGCCCGACTAAGAGGGAGAATAAGCCGGCCTTCTTAAGCTTCTTTTTGTTCTTTACGGTACAGCTGTTGAAATATTACACTTTATCTGATTAAGGTCTGGATCAATAAGGATAAACTTTTCTAATAACAGCCAAATGAATATGAGATCGCTAGTTTCGTAGGATACCAGTATGATTAATATTTTCGTCAAGTGTTTAATAAAGTAAAAGGTATTACACAAATGAATTTTGGGTAAAAATTAGTTCAATTTCTTCCATCCCTCTCGGAAATATAAGCAGTTTCATGAGTTTTTGGGTACTTTAAAATAGAGTAGTAGATTGAGCTAATTAAAGGAGAGTGTATTCGTCATGTTAAAGGTAACGGTATGGAATGAAAACCGTCACGAGCAAAAAAATCCGGCTGTAAGGGATATTTATCCTGATGGCATCCATGGTACGATTGCTGAATTTTTAAAGGCAGAAGGATTTGATGCAGGTACGGCAACTCTTGATCAGCCAGAGAATGGCTTAACAGATGAAATTCTTGCAAACACCGATGTATTAATTTGGTGGGGCCATCTTGCTCATGACGAAGTAAGAGACGAAATCGTTAAGAAAGTACAGCAGTGCATCCTTGACGGAATGGGCCTTATTGTTCTCCATTCGGGCCACTTCTCCAAAATCTTTAAAACATTAATGGGTACCAGCTGTGATTTAAAATGGCGGGAAGCCAATGAAAAAGAACGCCTTTGGGTAATAAGCCCGAGCCATCCAATTACGGAAGGCGTTGGCGAATATATCGAATTGGAAAAAGAAGAAATGTATGGGGAGCATTTTGATATCCCGGCACCTGATGAACTGATTTTCACAAGCTGGTTTGAAGGTGGCGAGGTATTCCGAAGCGGATGCACCTTTAAAAGAGGCAACGGAAAAGTATTTTATTTTCGCCCAGGCCATGAAACATATCCAACTTATCATAATGAGCAAATTCAACGGGTTATCATAAATGCAGTAAAATGGGCTCAGCCTGTTAAACGTGAGCAGCCTGTTTATGGAAATGCACAGCCATTGGAAGAGATAAAAGAGAAAAAGGGGGAAGGACAATAATGGAAAAGATCAGAGTGGGAGTTATTGGATGCGGCAGTATAGCACAGCATCGGCATTTGCCGGAATATGCAGCGAATGAGGCAGTTGAGCTTGCAGCTGTTTATGACAATGTTGAAGAACGAGCACAAAAAGTGGCAGATAAATATAGCGTTAAGGCTTTCACTAGTTATGAAGAATTACTGGGAAGCGGATTAGTGGATGCAGTCAGCGTTTGTACACCGAACTATCTACATGCGCCGATTTCAATTGAAGCTTTAAATGCAGGACTTCATGTTCTTTGTGAAAAGCCAATGGCGACATCCGTTAAGGAAGCGGAAGCAATGATAGCGGCTTCTAAAGCAAATGGTAAAAAGCTAATGATCGCCCATAATCAGCGCTTTGTGCCTTCCCATCAAAAAGCGCGACAGCTCATTGAGAGCGGCGAAGCAGGGAAAATTTATAGCTTCCGAACATCATTTGGCCACGGTGGCCCTGAAGGCTGGAGTGTTGAAGGAAAAGGCGGATGGTTCTTTCAAAAAGAAAAAGCTTTCGTCGGAGCGATGGGCGATTTAGGCGTCCATAAGACAGATCTGCTTCGTTACATTCTTGGTGAAGAAATCACAGAGGTGGCTGCATTTGTGGAAACAAGTGCAAAAGATTTCGCGGATGTGGATGATAACGCGGTTTGTGTTTTAAAGACTGAAAGCGGAATCATTGGCACACTTGCTGCAAGCTGGGCTTATGTAAGCAAGGAAGATAACTCCACGATCATTTATGGGGAGAAAGCAATACTCCGTTTAGAGGACGATCCAATAAACTCATTAGTTGTTCAGTATGCGAACGGCGATATAGTCAGCTATCAGCTTGGCAAAATTCAATCGAATGATGATGGGGGACAAAATAATTCTCATGTAATTGAGAAATTTATTGACTCCATTTTACTGGATAAAGAACCGCCTGTACCAGGAGAAGAGGGAATGAAATCACTGAAAGTGATTTTAGCAGCATTGGACTCAAATGAATCAAAACAGATTGTTAATGTAGGGGCTGAGCGGCTGTGACAAAACTGCGAATAGGGATCATTGGAGCAGGCGGAATTGCACAGTCCAGACATATTCCGGCTTTTCTCAAACTAAGTGACCAGTGTACGATTACTGCTCTAAGCGATGTAAATTTTGCACGGGCGAAAGAGACAGCTGAAACTTTTAATATTCCCTTAGTGTTTGAAAAGTATGAGGAGATGTTCCCAGAAGTCGATGCTGTTTGCATATGTACTCCTAATAAGTTTCATGCTGAAATTACTATAGCCGCTTTAGAAGCAGGAGTCCATGTAATGTGTGAAAAGCCAATGGCTCTTAGTACTG
Source organism: Peribacillus saganii (assembly GCF_003429095.1). Lineage (GTDB taxonomy): Bacteria > Bacillota > Bacilli > Bacillales > DSM-1321 > Peribacillus > Peribacillus saganii. Next base: position 13,626 of record NZ_QVTE01000007.1, on the reverse strand, counting down.
TGGAATGTGAAACGATGATCGCCGCCGCACAAAAGGCAGAGAAGGTTCTTGCTATAGCGTATCACTACCGTTTCATGAAGGAATCTGCGGCGGCGAAGAGAGCAATCAAGGAAATTGGCATGCCGCTGGTAACAAGGGTTCAGGCATTGCGCCGCCGCAAAGTTCCGGGTTGGGGTGTATTTACAAACAAGGGGCTGCAGGGCGGCGGGAGCTTGATTGATTATGGATGCCATCTTCTTGATTTAGCCCTTTGGCTGATGGGCAATCCCAAAACAACAGATGTTGTAGGCAGCACGTATAACATGTTAAGCAGGATGTCGGGCCAGGTTAACCTTTGGGGCCATTTTGACCATGAAAGCTTTAATGTCGACGATCATGTTACTGCTTATATTAAATTTGCAAACGGAGCCTCCATGCTGTTTGAAACTTCATGGGCTGCGAATATAAAAGAAGACCATGAACATGTCAGTATTTCAGGCGTGGATGGAGGGCTAAGTGTGTTCCCTCTCGAGCTTTATAAGACTGAAAACGGCATGCTGGTAAATAGCCAGCCGGTATGGATTCCCGGTGAAGAGGATCCGGGACTTCCGCAGGCGCGGAATTTCATTGATGCCTGCCTGCGAAATGCCCCGCTCATCGTAAAACCGGAAGAGGCCCTCCAGGTATCACAAATTATCGAAGCAATCTATGAAAATAGACAGTCAGGAAGCACGGAAGGAGTACTGCTATGAAATTAGGTGTATTTACTGTATTATTTTCCGACAAATCGTTTGAGCAAATGCTTGATACAGTAAAGGAAGCAGGGCTGCACGCAGTCGAAATCGGAACAGGCTGCTATCCGGGGAATGCGCATTGCGATTTGGATGCCCTGCTCGCCAGCGAGGATTCCCGGACACATTTTATGCAAGAAATCCAAGCACGGGATTTAATAATCAGTGCCTTCAGCTGCCATGGCAACCCGATTTCACCAGAAGTAGGCTTTGCTAGAGAGTCTCAACAATCGCTCTTAAAGACAATTAAACTTGCATCACTATTGGGAGTGTCAGTGGTGAACTGTTTTTCAGGCACTGCAGGCGATCATGAAGGAGCTAAATTTCCAAATTGGCCTGTAACGCCTTGGCCAAATGAATATGGAGATGTCTTAAAGTGGCAATGGGAAGAAAAACTTATTCCGTACTGGAAGGAGGTTGGACAATACGCTAAAGACCACAATGTGAAAATTGGGCTCGAGCTTCATGGCGGTTTTCTTGTCCATACACCTTATACATTGCTAAAATTGCGTGAAGAAACATGCGATGCTATTGGTGCAAACCTAGATCCGAGTCATTTATGGTGGCAGGGAATTGACCCAGTTGCAGCCATTAAAATCCTTGCAAAGGAAAACGCTATCCATCATTTTCATGCAAAGGACACTTATATCGACCAGGAGAATGTTAACATGTATGGCTTAACAGATATGCAGCCGTACGGGGGAGTCCGAACAAGAGCGTGGTCCTTCCGTTCTGTTGGCTGTGGACACAGTATGAAGGAATGGTCTGATATGATGAGCGCACTGCGAACCAATGGTTATGATTACGTTGTGAGCATTGAACATGAAGATCCAATTATGTCTATTGAAGAAGGATTCAAGCGGGCAGTCACCAACCTTCAGTCTGTCCTAATTCAAGAACCTCCTTCGCAGATGTGGTGGGTTTAAGAGCAGATAATCGGGTTTTTGCGTTTAAGACAGTAATTGGATAAGGGGAAATAGGTTTGATTGTTTTATTAAAAGTAATGAGTTCATCGGAGGTATAATTGCTTAAAATGTAACCAAAATATCCATTGGAAAGAAGAAGAATTTGAAAGCTGGGATGAAAAGTGTGTTTAATATTGTTCGCGTTCCATTCACATCCAAAATATAAGTTAATTGTCGCTTCAAACCGGGATGAATTTTATTTTAGGCCTACTGCCCAGGCGCAATATTGGACTGATTTTCCTTACATTCTGGCGGGACGGGATTTGGATAAGATGGGCACATGGATGGGAATCACTACATCTGGTCGCTTTGCTGCCTTGACCAATTATCGCGACCCAAACGAAAACACAGAAGGAAAGCTGTCACGCGGTGCAGTGGTAGCTGATTTTTTGAAAGGCCAGAAGGCTCCAAACGAATATGTTAAGTATGCAGCTGAAAAGTCTGGCCTCTATGCCGGATACAATTTGCTTGTTGGAGATAAAAACCAGCTCTTTTATTATTCTAACAGAGGGGGTAATCCTCAAAGGCTGGAACCAGGCATTTATGGATTGAGTAATCATCTGTTAAATACAGACTGGCCAAAGGTAAACAGGGGCAAGGAAGGGCTGTCCAAAGTTCTGAGTGATAATGATGAATTTTTGGTTGAACAGCTTATGACCCTTCTTCAACATGCCGACCCTGCTCCGGATGAGCATCTGCCAAGTACTGGGGTTTCCCTTGAGTGGGAACGCATTCTTTCCCCGCTGTTTATTAAAACGGAGGGTTATGGAACTAGGAGTTCTGCGGTCATGTTGATGAATGATAATGATATTTACTATAAGGAACGCACTTATCTAAAGGGGAGTGTGAAGGATAAGGAGTATAGAATAGAGAATTAACAATTAATAAAGATTAAGGGAATTTACTGACAGGAGCATTGTCTCCTATCAGTATTTTTTTGCTTCAATCATTTCCTTCTTGCCGTGTTTCTGAGTTTTCGGCGTTTCCATGTAATTATGCAAAAGTATAAATCCTATTCTGCTGCATTCCCGTAAAGAAGCTTCAATCCATGCCCGCTAATATCGGAATCTTCATTGGACAGCGGTACTCATATAATAAGCGATTCTTGAATAGGATATGTAGAAGGCTTGACCAACTCATTGCAATATTAAAAAAGAATAGGTAGGGTCACATGTGGAAATTTTGGAGGAAAAATGGACTTGTTATAGCTGGAGCTACAATTCAGGGATTTGGGATGGGAGTGTTTTTATTCCCTCATGCAATTCCATCAGGCGGGGCAGGGGGAATGTCTGTTCTGTTAAATTATTGGTTCCACGTTCCTATCGGTTTTGCACTTTGGCTTGTTAATTTTTCAATGCTGCTTTTGGCCATGAAATATTTAGGCAATCGAAGTACGTTATGGACGATGCTTTCGATCACAGTTACATCACTGTCCATTTTTGCATTTCAGCAGACGATTCATGTCCCGGCAAGGAATGTTTGGATTGATTTGGCTATTGGGTCTATTTTTCTTGGAACCGGAGTTGGAATTTTATTAAGAGAAGGAGTCTCCAACGGCGGGGTTGGAGTAATCGCCTTAATTATTGCTAATTCAAGGAATATCCTGCCGGGAAAACCGTTGTTTCTAATAAATGGCTGCATCTTTATTCTTACTGCTTCGGTAATAAAATGGGAGATTATAATCCAGGCACTTTTAAGTCAATGGATTTCAACAATAATCGTCGATTTGATCTGCAAAATTAATTTCTACCAATCCTATACCCTTGGATGGCGGAAAAAGTGAAGCTATCTTAGACGTATCTGTAACGGACTGGTGTGTTTTTATTTGGAGTTCCGTCTTTCCCTTTAACATGGATCATTGTTAGTGCAATAAGCCCAACCAATAACGTTAAAAGGGCTAAGGAAATAAACATTCCTGTCCGTGACCATTCAATCAGGCGGGTAAAAACAGGAGGGCCTATTGCAACTCCTAAAAACCTGACTGAACTGTACAAAGAAGTAACGAATCCTCTTATTTCTGTTTGCACTGAGCCTGTGATAAGGGTATTTACGCAAGGTAATATCAAGCCGGTTCCAAAGCTGCTTATAACCAGGATAAATAAAAAGGGAACCAGGCTCTCGACAAAAATCAGAATGGCATAAGAAAAAGTCATTGCCATAAAACCAATAATAATAAGTTTTTTCATCAATTCCAGATTCTTCGCAATTTTGCTTCCGGTTATATAAGATGTCGCACACATAACTAGCAATGGAATTGCCAAAATAAGTCCTTTTTTTACACCGTTTATACCATATTGCTGTTCTAATAAATCAGACAAATAAAACAGAATTCCAAAAAGTGTAAATAGACAGGTAGCTCCGGCGATATAGGTAGCCATGAGCCATCCTCCGTCCTTTGCAAATTCATGCTTAATGTTCAAAACATATTTTGCGAATGGAGGCGGGGCTTGTCTATGCTTCTTTTCTTTGATAAAGAACCATGTTAACAAAACTGATATGATACAGAATACGGGAAATGCAAAGAAGGGAGTGTACCACGCAATGATGCCGAAAAGGGATCCAAGGATTGGTGACAGTACCTTTCCGAACCCATTGGACGCCTCTACAACTCCCAGCACACGGCTTTGTTCGCCTCCTTTAAAAAGGTCACCTGCCAGGGCCATGGCAATCGGAGCGGTGCCTGCTGCGCCTATCCCCTGCAAAATTCTTCCTATAAGAATTAATGTATAGGGATTAGCAAAAGCCGTTGCGGCAAAACCAGCTATAAGGCCGCCTAACCCGTACAATATTAGGGCAGGAATGATAATAATTTTCCTGGAGTAACGATCAGAAAGATACCCGAATATGGGAATGAAGATGGCAGCCCCAACAGAAAATACCGTGATCGTTAAACTTACCTGCATTGCTGAAAGATTTAATGAACTTTGCATGGAGGGCAGGACGGGAATTAACATAGAATTCCCTAGTGTCATGATTAACGGGATCGAACCGATAGCTGCAATTGACATACCAGTACTTTTGGACGAAGACACAGATGGTTCACATCCTTTTACCAAGTTTTTTTAATTTTTTGCCATTAGCGGCGGCGGTACAAGCCAGCCTTTATCTTTATTAATAGTTAATAATCTCGACGCATATTCAGCTTTTTGCGTATGGAAATCCCCAAACATTTGGGCTATATCCTCTCTTATAGATAACCCCATGATCGTGCTGCAAACGACCAGCCCTGCCCCAAGATCCTTAGTCACCAACGCTGCAATCTCAGGATCGTTAAAGCGCGCTCCGGCAGGGATATCCTGCACCTCCACATTAGGCCGGGCTGGAGGGGCCGGCGGAAGACGAATGCCGCTTTCTTTTAAAATAGCCTCCACCTGCTGCTCCTCCTGTTTAATGCAGTTGTCCTTCAAATCCCCAAGAAAAATCTTTAGGTCATGATCCCCAGTATGATTTGCGAAAATTTCCAGCGTTACTAAAAAGCTTTTTAATCCGAGTAGATGTGTCCAAAGGTGATATACTTCACCCGCGTGCAATGGCTCCTCTTTTGGATTGCCGCTTAAAATACCCATCTTAATTCCCTCCTTTGTCATTCTTTTTCTATTTTTGCGTTCAAAGCTTAAATTATGTACCTATTTTTATTATTTAAGGACAGGAACCTAGACTTTTTTCGAACATAACCTACAAAGAGAAATGACAATAAAGAGAGAAGGGTTGGAGATGAATGAGCGGAAAGAAAGGCAATTCTCTGTTTATGTATATTGTAAGTTTATTGCTGGCAGCTGGCTTGATCCTTACAGGCTGTGCAAGTGGTAACGGAAGCACAACTGAAATCAAAACCACAAACACCGATAAGCAATCTGGAAAGCAAAAAGAAAATGTTGTTAAGATCGGGTACCAAAAGAACGGTCCCCTTGTGATATTAAAAGGCCTAGGAACGCTTGAAAAGAGGCTGGAGCCGGAAGGGTATAAGGTGGAATGGAAGGAATTCACTTCAGGCCCTGCACTTATGGAGGCGTTGAACGGTGGAAGCATTAACTTTGGCCGCACCGGTGATTCTCCACCCATCTTTGCCCAGGCCGCTAACACCCCTTTTGTCTATGTAGCAGCGGGAAAATCAAAATTTAAAGGAAGCGGCATATTAGTCCATAAAGACTCCCGAATCAAGTCCCTTGCTGATTTAAAAGGCAAGAAAATCGGATTTGCCAAGGGATCCAGCGCTCATTATCTATTGGTTAAGGGTCTGGAAAAAGCAGGGATTTCCTATGGGGATATTCAGCCTTCATTCCTGCAGCCAGGAGATGCGCGTGTGGCATTTGAACAGGGAAATATCGATGCTTGGGCAATATGGGACCCATTTACAGCCGATACAGAAATCCATTCGAATGCCCGTTTGTTAAAGGATGGAGAAGGACTGACAACAGACCGGGATTTCTTTTTGGCAAATACTGAGTTCGAAAAGAATAACAGTGAATTGATTGATATTATGATCGACGAAATTCAAAAATCTGCAGAATGGGCTAATTCACATCATGATGAATTAGTAGCCATGCTATCACCGCTTCTGAAAATTGATGAGAAATCTTTATTGAAGTCAGCACAGCGTCGCGATTACGGCCTTGACCAGTTGACTAAACAAATTATCAGCGAACAGCAGGAGATAGCCGATACGTATGTTGAACTGGGAATCATCCCGAAAAAGATTAATGTAATGGATGTTGTGGATCAAGAAAGGATGGCAAAAGAATAAATAGAGGGGAAGCACACTCATGAAACCAAGCATAAATGGAGCTGCAAAAGTATTCATTCCCTGGGCAGTACCGGTCCTTCTTCTGCTTTGCTGGCAGATTTTCGCATCAATGGGCGTTATTCCGCCAAGAATCCTTCCGGCGCCTTTGGATGTTTTGAAGGCTGCGGTAGAACTCACCCAAACAGGAGAGCTGCTGGACCATCTCTCGATCAGCCTTGGCAGGGCTTTAACAGGGTTTTTGATAGGCGGGACAATCGGGTTTCTGCTCGGACTCTTTAACGGCATATCCAAAGTTTCCGAGCTGTTTTTCGACACATCCATCCAGATGCTCAGAAATATCCCGCATCTGGCGTTAATTCCGCTGGTTATTCTATGGTTTGGAATAGATGAAACATCGAAAATCTTTATTGTAGCCCTTGGTGTACTGTTTCCAGTATATATAAATACCTACCATGGAATTAAATCTGTAGATAAAAACCTGATTGAGATGGGGCAGGCATACGGTTTAAAGGGAGGAGCTTTATTCTGGACGATTATTTTTCCAGGAGCTCTTTCTTCCATATTGGTCGGAATCCGCTTCTCCCTTGGAGTGATGTGGATGACGCTGATTGTTGCAGAGACGATATCTGCACATTCCGGCATCGGCTACATGGCGATGAATGCACGCGAATTCATGCAAATGGATGTTATTGTATTAAGCATTGTTTTATACGCATTGTTTGGAAAGCTTTCAGATGTAATAGCCAGAATGGTAGAAGGAAAATGGCTTCAATGGAATTCATAAGAGCCAGATGGAGAGGAGGAAGAGCAGTTGTTATCTCATATACCTGACTCCCATATCGTATTGGACGCTGTTCAAAAGACATATAACAACCGGCCGGTTCTGAATGGGATTAACCTTACTATTAAATTTGGCGAATTTGTTGCTGTTGTCGGCAAAAGCGGCTGCGGGAAAAGTACGCTTCTCCGGCTGGTGGCCGGGCTGGAGAAATATGACGGGGGATCGATTTGTGTAGGCGGGATGGCATTAAACCGCCTTAACAAACATGCCCGGATCATGTTTCAGGATGGCAGGCTCCTACCGTGGAAGCGTGTTATTGATAATGTCGGTTTAGGGCTTCATGGGAACTGGAAAATGGAAGCATTGCAGGCGTTGCGCAATGTCGGCTTGGAGGAGCGGGGGCAGGATTGGCCCGCAAAGCTTTCAGGCGGACAAAAACAAAGGGTAGCATTGGCCCGTGCACTGGTTCATAAGCCGGATATCCTCCTGCTGGACGAACCACTGGGCGCACTTGATGCTTTAACCAGAATCGAAATGCAGGATCTGATTGAAACGATTTGGAAAGAAAAGAAGTTCACTTCAATTTTAGTTACACATGATGTTGAGGAAGCGGTTGCAATAGCGGACAGGGTCATTCTGATTGAGGATGGGAAAATAGTTTTAAATAAACTGATCAATCTGCCAAGGCCAAGGCAGCGCTCCAATTCTGCTTTCGCAAATCATGTTGAAGAGATATTAGACAGGATCATGCTGCGCGGGAAAGAGAAGGAATTGCTAGTCGTCAACCGTCAGCCGGAAACATTGCCTTTAGTAAGGAAAGCTAAAAAGGTGGTTCCCGAAAGCAGTTACAAAGAAGAGTCTGTCCGGAATGGCATAAAGGATCACCAAAAACCACAGTGAACTGTAGTTATTTTTAAAAAAGTAAACGCGTTGTCCCATTATAAGTATCAGTTTCACTATACTTTGACTAGAGCCTATTCGGCTCTTTTTTTGTTTTGATAGGAAATTATAAAAATAGTAAAAGTTATGGATAACGAAATTAAGTCTTCTCTAGCTCCAGCGCCCAACCCCTCGAGGTAATAAGCCAATCACTTGGGAAGGCAAAAAGCGCCTTCTGTCAGCACATGTCTTATGCTTGCCGGAGTCCCACAGGATGTGGGTGATAATGGCGTTGCCTCAGGACGAGTCGATCTTGGCCGTTCTTCCTTTAAGCAGGGCGCTTCCGCTTTTGTTCCGTATTCTTGCAGGTTTATCCGCACCTTTCAAAAATGTAATGTCCTGAAAGATTTATTCGTTATATTACTTGGCAGGATGTGGTATATAATTTCCTCATAAGAATTAAAAGGGGGACGGATGAATGAATTTTACTGATGTAAATGTATCGATGTTTCGTTTAATCAATGATTTAGGCAAACAACATGAATATTTAAATCCAGTCATAGTATTCCTGGCAGAGTATATGGTGTATTTTTTAGGAGTGGCCTTGCTTATATCCTGGTTTTCTAGGACTAATAGGAACAGACTTATGGTTATAAATGCCGTGTTGGCTTTAATAATTGCTGAGATAGCAGGGAAGATTGCCGGACAGTTTTATTCTAATTATCAGCCATTTGCAGAGCTCGAAAACGTTAATTTATTGATTGAAAAAAGTGTTGGAAATTCATTTCCAAGCGACCATGCCATCCTGTTTTTTTCCGTTTGTTTTTCTTTTTGGCTATTTAGAAAAAAAGAGGGATGTTTGTTGCTTTTACTTGCAATATTGGTTGCCTTTTCACGAATTTATGTTGGAGTGCACTATCCAGCAGACGTGGCGGCCGGAGCCCTTCTGGGTGTTCTTTCAGCGCTGCTTGCTTTCTGGATCATACCTCGATTGAGTTTTAGCAAGAGTTTTGCAGTAGCTAATCCTGAAAAAGAAAAATCAAAAACATTTTAATTAATTCTGAAGGTAGAATTTCAGATGAGTGAAATAACCAAAACCTAAATCTAACAAAACATTATAAGCCCCAAATTTCGGTTGATCATCTTAATTAAACGGTAAACCAAAGGGAGATATACGTATTCTAGGAAGTAATGGGTAGGCAAAACGACCACTGACTCTGGTTTCTTGGGGGCTGACCCTGATATTGGGCCACGCAGGACAGTTCGAGGGCTTAAAGTTCTTTAATGATAATCGAGTCTTTCAAACAATTCTTGATAGGTGGAAGTCTTCTGTTCGTTTTGTTGACCCCGATAGTCTTTATGACGCTTGTATTGAAAAACTATGTACCGTCAATCATATTTTTGATCGTCATAACCTTACTGAACGTAATGGCATGTAAATCTGAACATCGGGGACTGTGTCTGTGGGCGTCCGGGGGACATAGCGAATAATACCCTGCGGCAGACCCTATCCTGCGGAGGTTTTAAATTTTGATTGCTCTGTTGCTTATACAGGGTTCGCTGCTACGATAGTGTGCTTTAGGAGAGCGGATATTCACTGAGGTTTCTTAGAACAGATATTTGAATCGAATAAATAAAAGAAGAAGTCCCGAAAAAAGGGACTTCTTCTTTTTATCTATTCAGATATTTCCATGAACATTAATAATATTTAGAAAATATTGAAAAGTATTATTATTATATTTACATATCATTCTGAATTATTTTTATTTGTTGGTAATTTACCTAAGTTTATTAATTCTTTTGTAAAAAGTGGAAATTTAGCTAAGTTTAATAATTGACGATTCTTTTTTCTTGAAAATATCATTATATAAAGATACTATTGAAGTTATTATAAAATTAAGGAGTTAGATCATTGATTCATTTTGCCTTCAAAGTATTTCTTAAACAAATAACTTTTTATATTTTTCCGGTGTTAACAGGTGGCTGGGTATTAACACCATTCTCCACGCACTTTTTTGGAGCGGCTATCGGAATACTTGTAAGTGTATATTGCATGTGGGTATTAGGCAGGCGCATTAATAAGATTGAAGAACGTATTGTTGCCGGGAAAAGGATGCCTTCCTTAGGGTTTTTAAATCGGAGTGCCGCAGCTGTACTGGGTGCGATTATCCTCTATGAACTCGAACATCAGATGGTAATGGAGGCTTTTGCTGCCGGGATTTTGGGTGGATATTTTCTAATGACAATCAATCTGGGATATTACAGCATGCAAGAAGCTAATGGAAAGAAGTTTTAATCTAAAATATATACTTTCTATTTTGATAATAGAGGTTTCATAAACAAGCAGGTCCGTCATAGTATGGTCCTGCTTTTTTCTTGTGGAGAAATTTATAAAGTCCTGGTTGGTGTTACTTTTGGAAAAAAATATCGGCTGGATATGGGAAGAAACAATTATCTACAAACACTTTCAAACCGCCGTATGCCGACGGTATGTCCGGTGGTGTGAGAGGAGGAGATTAGAATCGCCTTCTACTCGATTCAGTTTGAAGGCTCCTAAAAAGATATCTGCTAGTTAGTAATATTGTCAAAGTTGCATTAATACATATAAAACTAAGAAATCTAATTGTCGACAATCGATTGTAGGTATCAAAAAGTCGACACTTAAGGGGGGAGATCTTGGTTATCAAAAGTGATTTTTATCATAATGTCAGGCTTGAAACAGGTACGCTTTCAGACCAAGTAAAAAATCATATTTACAATGCCATCATCCGCGGAGAACTAAAACCTGGAGAGATGATTGTAGAATCATTGGTTGCGGAAAAATTAGGGATAAGCAGAGCTCCAGTAAGAGAAGCTATGAGGATGCTGGAGGCTAAAGGGTTAGTTAATATTGCCCCAAGAAAAGGGATTTTTGTTTCTCAACTTTCAGTGAAAGAATTAAAGGAAATGTATGAAGTTAGATTAAATCTTGAAATGCTGGCACTCAAAAACTCTTACCTGCATTCTCCAGACAAAACAGTTAGCGAATTGGAAGAAAGCCTGGAAAAGCAGCAGCTCTTAATCGACAATAGAGACTTCCAAGCCTATATGAATGAAAATATCCGTTTTCATGATATTTTCATAACGAATTCAGGTAATAGCTACTTAATTTCCACACTGCAGAATATTGAAGAATTAACTCTCAGATATAGAGCCTCATCCATGAACTTATCCGGAAGATTAGAAAAATCTTTGAATGATCATTTGGCCATCTGCAACTTTTTTAAGTCAGGTACAATCGAAAAAGCACTTAAAACATTGGAAAACCACATTATTTCCTCTGCCTTGAGACTTCAGGAAGAGCTTTCGAAGGATAAATCATTTATAAAATAACCATTATAAAAACTCCGGCAATATTTAAAAAGACCTCGAGAGGTGATCAATATGTATTTCTCCCAAGTTCTGAAAAAATTATTATTTCCTGTTATAGGTATCGTTTTCACGAGTGCCTTTTTTGTCAATATAAGAAACATGGATTCTGGTGCATCCAGTTATCCTAAAGGAATAATCGCTGTATTAAGCTTGTTATTTATTTGGACTTTGAGCGCAGAAATTAAAAACTTATTGGCAAGTAAAAAGGAGAGTGGAAGTGAGACTAATAGTTTAGTGTCCATCAAGCAGCTTATCATTGAGTGGAAAAAACCATTACTTACACTCCTAATCCTGTTTATCTACGCCAAATTAATTTCCATCATAGGCTTTTATGTATCCACGATCTTCTTCTTATTGGCCATTTTTTCCACACTAGGGATCAAAGACTTGAAAACCCTTCTCTTCAACCTGCTGCTTCTGATTGCATTAAGCTATACACTTTTCGATTATATTCTTCAAATTCAATTGCCAAAAGGAATCTTCTTTTAAATAAAAGGGAGTGAAATATGGAGTGGAAACGATTTTAGAAGCATTGTCGATTCTGTTTACCTTTGAATCAATATCATTTTTGGTCATAGGATTAACAGTTGGATTCATAGCAGGGGCACTGCCAGGATTTTCTTCTTCAAATGCTTGCGCTATTCTGCTGCCGCTCACAATAGGCTTTGACTTAACGACTGCCCTTATCTTTATGGCATCCATCTATGCAGGAGCCCAATTTGCAGGAGCTATTCCGGCCATTATGATTAATACACCTGGCACAATGGGTGCTGCTGCAACAGCGTTGGATGGGTATCCAATGGCCCAAAAAGGAAAGGCAGAATTAGCTATTGGAATTGCAAGGATGGCATCCGCTGTAGGTGGCGTAATAGGAGCTGCCATTGTATTAATCGTGATTAATCCTATGTCTTCTTTTGCCCTTAAGTTTGGATCCGTCGAGATGTTTTTAGTCGCTTTATTTGGACTTACTTTAATCACGACCATTGTTGGAGAGAATGTTAGAGACGGTCTTATTTCAGCATGTTTGGGGTTATTAGTTGCAGCTATGTCAGCGGATCCTTTGTTAGGGCAAGGCAGATTTACGATGGGATTTATTGAACTATACGACAATGTTCCCTTCGTACCGATCTTAATCGGATTATTCGGTATAACGGAAATGTACTTCCTGTCAAAAAAGAAGAGACTCATTGATACAGATATTAAGAAGATTGAAGGCAGTTCCTTAAAAGAGGTGATCAATGGAGTTGTTGAAACCTTAAAATACCCAAAAGATATATTCAGAGCTTCTATATTGGGAACATTTATAGGAGCAATTCCTGGCACAGGAACAGCCGTTTCAAACTTTATCAGTTATGGAATTGCAAAAAAAACTTCAAAAAATAAAGAACAATTCGGTAAAGGAGCTCCAGAAGGGATTATTGCTTCAGAAGCTTGTGACAGTGCAGTAGCGAGTGGAACATTGATTCCAACGTTAACACTGGGCATACCAGGCAGTTCCACAGCTGCCATTATGCTTGCTGCGTTTTATCTGCACGGGATAAACCCAGGTCCGCGCGTAATGATTGACCAGGCGGCAGAGTCATATGCAGTCATTTTGGCACTTGGTCTTGCAAGTTTGCTGATCTTGCCCCTTGGGGTGCTGTTGGCCACTCCGATGATACAGATTACAAGAGTTAAGCCTGCTATCCTTGTTCCAACGATTTTGCTCCTGTGTACTATTGGTTCCTTTGCTTTATCAAATTCTATGTTTGATGTATTCCTAATGTTAGTATTTGGAATTATGGGAGTGATTATGCGAATAAATGGCTATCCAATTGTTCCTTTTGTACTTGCAGTTATTTTAGGCCCGATAGCTGAAGCTAATTTTGTAAGGGCTTTCATGTTGTCAAAAGGAGATTTTTCATACTTCTTTGCCACTCCAATCGCTTTGGTTTTATGGGCAATCATTTTTGTAAGCCTTTTTGCCGGACCAATTAAGAAAGCAGTTAGCAAGTTGATTAAAAGAGGGAAGTAACATCAACTTAGGGGAATAAGGAGCATTCCTGTTAGAAGGATTTTCGGGGACTTGAACAAAAA
>NZ_QVTE01000069.1 GCF_003429095.1 Peribacillus saganii | reverse complement strand
CTCCCTCTATAAATGTTGATTTATCAACGGTTTGACCCGTTGGTGGAGTGTCAAAAAAATATTTTTCGACACGAATCCTAATAAAATTTTCATATTATGTCAAACTATTCCAATTTATGGGTACGCTACGCGGTCACTACTGGATAATGATGGTAGGTAGTGATTTGGAATTATACGATGCACAATGGATCTCTGCGTAGCTTATGAGGACGTACCCTCCCATGTCTCTGGGCATCTAAGTGCCTACATTCCTTCGTTCGGTCTAGTCATAAGGCAGAGGCTAGCGAAGCTCCTTTAGGGACTCGAGGTCGGATGGAAAAAATATTGCCAGCTTCTCCGTGTCATCCTGTTGTCTAGGTCTGTAAGGGGATGTAGAACTTTACATAGCCTCTGCGAGACTAGGAATATCCTTCATCATTCGCTGTGCGTCAAAAGCTTTGTGCTTTGTACTTATTCCATGTAAGACTTTTAGTAGTTTTCCGCATAGAACCACAATAGATTGCTTCTTCCGTAACGGGTTAACCTTACGGTTAGTGTAATATTCATGCAGCTTTCGAAAGGCTTCATTATGGCGAACCATTGGCATCATCACTCTGAAAAGAAGGGCACGAAGCTTTCTTCTTCCCCGTTTGGAGATATGTTTTTGCCCTTTGTGCTGGCCGGAGGAGTTTTCACGTAAAGTTAATCCCGCAAGTTTAATGATTTGGCGTGGATCTTCATAGTGTGAAAAACTACCGATTTCAGCCAACAAATCAACGATTGTGGTATCGCCAAGTCCCTGAACCGTGGAGAGCCATTCGTACTCTACAGATGTTTGTACTAGCTCAACTAATTGCTGTGTAATACTTTCAATTTCTTGTTCTAACTGGTTGTAACGGCGGACGAGTGTGGCAATTTCAATACGGGCCATCTCACGCCCCTCTGTTACTCCGATGGAGTTAGCAGCGACTTCAATGAGACGAATTGCTTTCGGTCTTTGTGGAGATTTTAGCCCCTCAACCTTACGGTAAAGAGATAAAACCTCATCTGGGTGTTTCTGGTGAAGATCACTTGGAATTGGCGTACATTCAAGTACAGCCATGGCCATCTTTCCGAATGAAGGAAACACCTGAGTGAACTCTGGAAAATAGCGATCCAACCAGCGAATCATCATGTTTTTGACAGCTCCTAATTCCTCTGTCAACTTACTTCTAAATGTTGACCCAACACGAAGTTCCGCCTCAATGTCTTTCAAGATACGTGGATAACTGAAGCGTCCATCTTTTATGAGGCGAGCGATCACCAACGCATCTTTGCGGTCATGTTTGGTTGGTAAATTGTCGTCCAACTCTTTTGAGCGCTTGACGTGCATAGGGTTAGCCATTGCGAGGGGAATGCCTCGTTCTTCAAGGAAATAGGCTAAATTGAGCCAGTAATGGCCAGTAGGTTCAATCCCTACGATGACTTCTGTTTTTTCGTGTTCTTTCATCGCAGTCAGAATACGATGATAAAAATGCTGGAAACCATCATTAGACTGTAATACAGAGAATGATTTTTGGAGCACCCGCCCACGATCATCTACAAAGCAGGCGAAATGTTTTCGCTTCGCAATGTCGATTCCGACAACGAGTGTTTTTTCGGTAACTTGATTTATTTTTTGGTTTTGTATAAAATCCATATGGAGTCCTCCTTGGTTATCAAATTAGGGGTCATTTCGCGCTACGATTTGACACCCCGCATCATACCAAGAGGGCTCTTTTTGTTCAAGTCCCCGAAAATCCTTCTAACAGGAATGCTCCTT
>NZ_QVTE01000068.1 GCF_003429095.1 Peribacillus saganii | reverse complement strand
CAGAGTGTCGAGAAACTCCCTAGAGATCAATATCCTTGGTCATAAACTGGAATAATTTTCTAATCATTAAGCTTAATTTATCATTTGTAAATAAAAAAGGTCCTCCTATTCAACCAATCTGGTGAGATGGAGGGCCATTTTTTTGATATTTTGGCATGTCGCAGTCATGAAAGCCTGTTCCTGGACAGACTCCTTCCCTCTAAAGCGTGCATAACGAAAAGCATGGAGTTCCTTCGCATCAGCGAAACTCCTTTCAATTGTATGTCCACGCATCCTGTAAAGGGTTTTTCCTTCAGGCGTTCTCTTGTTTTGCCTGGCATGTTCCTTGTGTTCTTCCCATATATGATTGCTGATGACCCGTTGTTTGTTTTTAGAGGTGGTACATTCGTTAAGATGTGGGCAGGTTGCACATTCCTTTGGGTCTGATTTATAGAAGCGGTTTCCGTCTCGGTCAGTGGTTGAATAACGAAGCATAATGCCCATCGGGCATACGTAGACGTCTTTTTCAGGGACATAGATGAATTTCCTCTTCGGCAGGACTTTCTTTTGGCTCCCAAAACGGCGGTAGCCCATTACCATGAAGATCTTCTGCTCCCTTAATTTTTTACATATATAGCCGGTGAAATATCCGGAATCCAGGGCGGCAGCTTCCACGTTGAAATCGAATTTAGTTGTTTGGACCTGAAGTCGTTCAAGGTACGGCTCGGAATCAGAAACGTTACCAGGAGTAATGTAGGTATCCGTAATGATATTGAACTTCGCATCGACAGTCCGGTGGTCCAGATAAAAGAAACCACGCGGTTTCCCATCACGCATCAGAAACCCACTGTCTGGATCAGTTGTACTGCATCGGGTCATTTCTGGTTCTTTCTTCTTCGCATCCCCATCCTTTCTAGGTTTCAACTCTTTTTTCCGTGGATGAACCTGTCCTCATTGACTTCCTTCTCCAATTGATCTAGGTATCCTTTCGCCTTTGGTTTCGCTACTTTTATCTTCCGGACAAATTTATTCTTATTGGCATTTGCTTTGATATGTGTGGAATCAGTCATGAGGATGCGCCCACCAACCATATTATGATGCTGTGCCTGGCGTACAATTTCATCAAAAATGTCTTCAAAAACACTAGTGTGAAGGAAACGGGTACGACGGTTAAAGCTGATTGTGGAGTGATCGGGGACTGGATCAGTAATTGAATAACCAAGAAACCAACGATAGGCAATATTCATCTGAATTTCCTTTTCAAGCTGCCTTTCTGAACGAACACCGTAAAAGTAACCAATGAACATCATTTTGAAAAGAGTAATGGGGTGAATGGAGGGGCGGCCATTGTTATCACAATAGTAAGGTTTTAATTTTTCTTCTATAAAGGAGAAATCAATGGTCTCTTCGACCCTTCGCAAGAAGTGGTCATCTGGAATAAGATCATTAATGGTTACAGTCACTTGTTCATCGCGATTGTTTTTTTGGTTACCCATCATTTGAATCGCCTCCTTGCACTCCCTTTACCCACTTTTTCTTGAAAAGAACGCAAAAAAGCTGCTGAGAAAAAACTTTCTCAACAGCCTGA
>NZ_QVTE01000067.1 GCF_003429095.1 Peribacillus saganii | reverse complement strand
TTTTTGCCTTCCGAAGTGATTGGCTTATGACCAAGGTTGCGATGGCACTTGATCGCAACACAGGGTTGTGACGGCCTTTGGTCACAACATTCGAGGGGCTGGGCGCTGCAGCTAGACATCATAGAAATGCGAAAGCGCCCTGTTTTAGAGGAAGAACGATAACATCGCCACGTCCTCAAAAAGCTGCCGCTTTGTTTCGTGCGATGCGAAATACAAAGAAGAACCCTGCTTCATTCACAGGGCTCTATCTCCAATTCATTTATTAAGACTTATAAATTACTTGCTGCATGATAGTCAGAAAGCATTTTAGCGCGCTTAACCTTATTAAGTCCAAGCCACCATAGAAAAATCATGAAAGGAAGAATCATGTAGAGCCAGAATTCCTGGGTGAGCAAGATATAATCATAGGTACCGTGCAAAAGTACAGGTATGATAAACGCCAAAAATATATATTTCTTCTTCGGCCTTGGACCTGTGAACTTCCCTTTACCCATATAATAACCCATAATGACCCCAAAAAGCGCATGGCTTGAAACAGGAAGCACCGCCCTTCCGAATGCGTGCTCAACCCCATTGGCGACAAGATACAAGATATTTTCCAAAGTAGCAAAACCGAGAGACACAGCAGCTCCGTAAACTATACCGTCATAGGGCTCATCAAAGGCCGCATGGTTATATATCGCATAAAAAAGTACAAACCACTTAAAAAACTCCTCAAGTAAACCGGACTGAATAAAGGCTGAGGCCAAATTGCTATGAAATACATTCTCCGTTTCCATTACATATTCCAAAAACATTAGAGGGAAAACAAGGAATGCCCCGAATATGAATGCCCTGCCTACAACTGACAATGGCTCTGTTTCATATTGATCCTTCAAATAAAAATAGCTAAGCAAAGCAAGGCCCGGCGCCAGCCCGGCTGTTAGTATTACCAGCATTTGCCGACCTCATTTCCGTTCTTTTATTAAGGTTCTTTTCGGAAACTTTGTTACTTTCAGCCTAATTTAGGGGCTTTACTTAGTTTATCAGGCAACTATCTTCAAATTCTTACGAAAAGATGCCACGTAACCCCCTAAAATATGAGAGAATGTTCGGATACGAAAAGCAACAAACCAATTCGAAAACAGCCTTTATTCAATCGTATCACGATATCCATAAAAAGAAAACGGAAGCTTTCCAGATTGAGGAAATTGTGGTGTAGATCAAAAAAGGGCAAGCGCCCTGGACGCGAGGAAGAAAAGCTAAGATTACCATGTCCTTACAAAGCTGCCGCTTTGTTTCGTGCGGTGAATCGTTGCCGAGGCATTCCTTGTCCTCTGGCGATGCCAGCATTAGCCCATCGTGTGTATCGGTGCTTAATTTTCCTGAAAAAAAAAAGCTGCTGGACGTACTTATTTCAATGAAATTTTTTCTTATCTCATGAATAAACCACCTTAATAAGGTGGCCGCCCTTCCATAAATAATGTCATTAATCTTAAACAATTTGCAGTTATGTCTTTTGTGGTTTTAAATTCATTAAGATGTTAAGAGCAAAAAGAATAATAGCCAGGACTAATACAGTGCCTCCAGCCGCTACTAAAGGCACTATAGCAGTGTTTCCATTCACAACAAATGCCAATCCGGCCATCATTAAAGGCAACGATATGTTGTGAAGCCAAAAATGGGTTTTCGCAAGTTTTGTAGCCGCAATTTGCGGAAACAGGTGGTACAAAATCCCAGCCAGCGTCATGGCTGTCCAGCCCAATAAATTAATATGGACATGAACAGGAGTAAGAGTATATGAGTGCGTAATTGACATAGCCAGCCCTATGCAGACCCCGACAACAAAATAGACCACTGAAATTTTAATAAAACGGATACCTAACATTTCCTATGCCTCCTAACAGGATCGACCTATAACAATATATGCACAGGACAAATGTGAGGATAACTAATATTTAAAGTCACTAGATTTTATTTTGTTTTTACAAGCTAAAAGTACAGCTAATTTAATTCTTGCTTTTTTGCTGTCATAATCTGCCCCCAAAATAACTCCTCTTTCTTTAAGGTCGAAAGCACTCCCTTCATAATCATAGGCTGGATGCACTTTTCCCTCTTCTGCACTCGTTGTTATTACAATATTCGTTCCACTATCCAGAGCTTTCTGAATAGAACTGACCATTTGCGGGGTTACCTGTCCCCTGCCAACACCCTCCAAAATTATTCCTTTGGCACCTACAGCTACTGAAGCATCAATAAACAAACCGTCTGCCCCGGTGTGGCATTTAATGATGTCCACTCTTGGAATCTCATTTTGGACGGAGAAAAATTCCCTGTGCAGCGGTTTCTGATAAATGCTTACTACATCATTGTCGATTATTCCCAGGTATCCATACCCAAATGATTCGAACCCTTGCAGATTAGATGCATGGACTTTTTTCACATATTTTGCTGAATAAATCCTTTCATTAAAAACGACGACAACTCCACCATTTTCCAGAAGAGGATTGGCAGCTGCATATATGGAATTTCTCAAGTTGGAATAAACATCTGTACCAACCTCCTGAGGCGAACGCTGGGAACCTGTAACAACAATGGGCCTTTTATCTTCTGTTACAATATCCAGAAAATAGGCGGTTTCCTCCAATGAATCCGTTCCGTGAGTAACAACGACTCCCGTTACATCGGGATCTTCGAGTTCTTTATTGATGGCATCCCGCAAAGCCAGCATCCTATGAAAGTTCATATGCATACTTGGAACCTTCATAAAATCAACGATTCTTATTTCAATATCATCCGGCAGCTTACAGAGCGCCGCCAGTTCATCACCGCTTAACGCACCTGAGGAGAGCATTCCATTTTTTGTTTCTTTGCTGGCGATAGTTCCACCGGTTGTTATTAATGAAATCTTTTGTTTCATTGCTTAACCTCATTTCCCCTCTGATTTTCCTTCTCCACAATAGAGGCTGCAATCAAACCGCCATGAAAACGGCCATTTTCTATAAAAATCTCATTTGCATTATTCCCTGCAGCGATAACTCCCGCAATATAGATCCCTTCGACATTCGTCTCCATAGTTTCAGCTTCAAACAATGGTCTTCCCGTCTCTGTATCAATATTAACTCCTATGTGTTTTAGAAAGCCGTGGTCCGGATGGTAACCTGTCATGGCAAACACAAAATCATTTCTAATTTCTTTTTTTACTCCGTCTTGTTTGTATGAAATGGTATCAGGGGTAATTTCTAAAACATCGGCCCCAAATGCCATATTAATTGTTCCGTTCTTCACTAGTGATTCAAATTCCGGGAGAATCCACGGCTTAATGCTTGGTGAATACTCCTGCCCGCGATATAAAACAGTAACCCTTGCACCCGCCTTTACTAGTTCAAGTGCAGCATCAACGCTAGAGTTTTTCCTGCCAATTACCGCCACATCCCTGTCAAAATAAGGGTGTGCTTCTTTAAAATAGTGAAATACCTTTGGCAAGTCTTCTCCGGGAACCTTCATATAATTAGGATTATCATAGTAACCAGTTGCAATCACGATGTAAGGGGCTGAATATTCCTCTTTATCCGTATGTAATAAAAATGAACCATCCTGCTTTTCAATTTTAACTGCTTTTTCAAAAGCGTTGATACGAAGCTGCTTTCTTCTAACGACCTCCCTATAATAGGCAAGAGCCTGGTTCCTAACCGGTTTTCGGTTTTCTGTAATAAAAGGAACATCTCCTATCTCCAGCTTTTCACTTGAGCTAAAAAAAGTCTGATGGGTCGGATAATTATATACAGCATTCACAATATTGCCTTTTTCAATGATGAGAGGAGATTTCCCTGCTTCCTTTATTGAAATCGCTGCAGCCAATCCGCATGGCCCCCCTCCAATAATAATGACATCTTCTTTGATCATTTATTCCACACCCTTCTATAAAACTTTGTCTTAGCTGGTATTTTATTACCTTCTCCTATACAATGAATACATTTACAATCATAATAGTACACAAAAACCCATGAAACGTAAAAAACCTTGTCTTTTTTGGAAAAGACAAGGTTTTTTCGTGTATTGAAAACGTATAAGGAAATTAAATCCAGCCTCTGAAGCGTGAGGCTTCAGCCATTTTCCGGACACCAACCATATAAGCAGCTAGACGCATATCGACTCGGCGCGTCTGGGCTGTTTCATAAATATTATTAAACGACTTCACCAATATTTTTTCGAGTTTTTCTTCGACTTCTTCTTCTGTCCAGTAGTACCCCTGGTTATTTTGAACCCATTCAAAATATGAAACGGTTACACCGCCGGAAGAAGCTAGCACATCCGGAACGAGGAGAATTCCACGTTCGGTCAATATTTGTGTAGCTTCCAGAGTAGTAGGCCCGTTTGCAGCTTCCACTACGATTTTCGCCCGGATATTGTGCGCGTTCTCATCAGTAATCTGGTTTTCAATTGCAGCAGGGACAAGGATATCACAATCCAGTTCCAGCAGTTCTTTATTTGTAATGGTATTTTTAAATAGTTTTGTTACCGTGCCGAAGCTGTCGCGCCGATCAAGTAAATAATCAATGTCAAGACCATTTGGATCATACAAACCTCCGTATGCATCTGAAATACCTACAACAATGGCACCTGCATCATGCATGAATTTTGAAAGGAAGCTGCCGGCATTTCCAAATCCCTGAACTACAACACGTGCTCCCTTTAATTCAATACCTTTCTTCTTTGCAGCTTCATTAATACAAATCGTTACTCCCTTGGCTGTTGCAGATTCGCGGCCGTGCGAACCTCCAAGTACAAGCGGCTTACCAGTAATGAAGCCCGGAGAGTTAAATTCGTCAATTCGGCTGTATTCATCCATCATCCAGGCCATAATCTGAGAATTAGTAAATACATCAGGAGCAGGAATATCCTTAGTAGGTCCTACTATTTGACTTATAGCTCGTACATATCCGCGGCTTAGCTTTTCCAGTTCACGGAAAGACATGTTGCGTGGGTCGCAGACAATCCCGCCTTTTCCTCCGCCGTATGGCAAATCAACGATGCCGCACTTAAGGCTCATCCAGATGGAAAGCGCCTTAACCTCTCGTTCAGATACGGAAGGATGGAATCTGATTCCGCCTTTTGTTGGCCCGACAGCGTCATTATGCTGTGCTCTGTATCCTGTAAATATTTTGACAGACCCATCATCCATACGGACAGGAATTTTTACTGTAAGCATGCGGATTGGTTCTTTTAAAAGCTCGTATACCTCTTCCGGATAGCCAAGCTTCTCAAGCGCTCTATGTATAACTGTTTGAGTCGATTTTAGCACATCATGTTTTTCTTCATTGTTAGCAGGCTCAGTACCTTTTTCGGCTACCATCTGTGTACCCCCTAAGGTCAATTAGTAAATAAAGACTTTCTTTCATGACATAGTATACACCTTTGATACACTTATGCAAAGGATAAAAAATATATATTTTCCCTCTTTGAGGAAAGAAATGTAAACGCTGTCATCACTATCTTTTTTGCCCTTTCCTTTATACCGTTTCCCTGCTGGAAGAAGGAATAAACGGGAACTTGAAATTTAATGTGAGTACCGCTTTTTAATCAGTGCCTTTGCACTAAAACAGGGTTAATATTTAGAAGATTAGCGGGAAAAGTATGTGGTAATGATTCCAACGGCCTTTTGTTCAATGATTTTCTTTCCATACTCCTGCAGACGCGGCAATGTGAGTGTAGATGCACTTCCATATTCAGCTGCCAGAGAAATGACTGCATCAAAAACAGCAACCGGGATTTCTTCAAGAAGCAAATAGTAAATATCTTCGTAGGCATAAAGAGAACCAGTGTCAATGTTTATGTTCTTAAGACAATGTGATAACTGTATCACGTCTTCCAGCGTAGAAAAGGAATACAAAGTGTAAGGGTGCTCGCCAACCCTAACTTCAAGATCAAGGTATTCATCTTCATCATTAAGGAACTGATCTTCTTCTTCCCTTGATACAATAATAATCAAACCCTGCGCCTGAAGAGAGAATATTTCAACTCCTATTGTACCTGTCATTTCAAATCCTATTTCCTCGCAGGCTTCCTCAATCATTTCATGGAAGAAACGGTGAATCTTCAGGGAATTGCCTTTTATATCTTCAGCTGTCAACCCTCGATCACTTAAATCGTCAAATGTTAAAAATATTTTAATCTTATTAGTTGTCAGCCGCTCAAGTTTCATAAAAAAGCCCCCCGCGTTCCTATCTTCATACATATTATGAAGACACGAAACCGGGGTGCATATCCTTGACAATTATTGATATAGGATAATGGTCTTGCAAAAGCCACGGAGGTTTTGAAGATCGAATTCATTTTTCTATTGTTTTAGCAACCGGCCAATCCATTGGTCCCATTCCCGTTTAGTGCGTCCAACCCATAAATCCTGGTATCTTAAAACCCTTTCCTCCTTGAGTACAGTAAAAGCAGGACCTTCCAATCCGATTTGCAGGCCAGGCAAACTGCGATTAAATTTATCCACAAGCTTTATTGTATTATCAAGGTTTGCTTCTAAGGTACACGACAAAAAAAGAAATCGAGGGTTAACTGCGTCAATTGCAATTATCAAATCAGCCTCTGAAATGCCGCTGCCAAGATAGACTACCCCTTAATGTACCCGGCTGTATGCCAAGCAGCTTGGAAATTGCTTTAATATTATATTTACCCTCTTGCATACCTGCCTCCAGAAGGATCATGTTTTTCGCCACTTTGCTAATTATTTTAAGTCCTTCCTGAGATGAATCAAATGTGTCTCAGGCTTTGCGCCGAGGCGCAGCGGAAGCAGGCTGGTGCCATAACCATTGCTAGTAAGGAGCTTGATTCCCCGCTGTTCCTTTAATCCGCCCAACTCATAAAGTCCCCGTCCAAAAATACGAATTTGCCCTCCATGTGTATGGCCGGCCAACACCAGCATTATCCCCGAATCTTCTTTTACTTGCTTGATGATAGAAGGATGATGGCTTAGCAATATTTTAAAGGAGTCTGTTTCTGCATCAGCCAGCGCCAGATCCAGGCGGGCTTTTTTTCCATTTAAATAATCAATGCCAAGGAGGGATATTACTTCTCCTCCGGCTGATTCAAACATGACCGCGGTATTATCGAGAATTTTGACGCCATGATTAAGCAGTGTGGCGTCGAGCAAATGGTAATCTGTCTCATAATCATTATTTCCCCATACAAAATAGGCTGGACCGATAGTTTTCAGCTTGATGATGTTTTCTTCAACCTGGCTAAAGGGCACCCTGTTCTCGGTAAGATCTCCGCCGATGACCACTAGATCGGCTTTTCCTAGGGCTTGATTAATAATACTATCTGATACCTTCCGTTTATGGATATCTGAAATGAAAAAAATCGAAAGCTTACCAAAGGTTTCCGGAAAATCCTTAAAGGTTATTTCAGTATGTAAAACTCTATCAAGATGTGCAGTTTTCCACATATGGATTAACATCAATATAATAGCTAATATAATAACAGCAAAGAAATACAAAATACTCAACTAATCCACCCTAATCCCTTTTTCATTCTCCCTGAAATCATACCATAATAAAATGCAAAACATAAAGTCTATAAAAACGGATGAAGGATGGGCGCTGCAGCTAGACATCAACAAAATACCAAATCAACAATAAGCTTAAAAAAAGCCAAAAAAATAAACCTTGCCACTATATATATGGCAAAGTGTTATTGTGATTTACCACTTTATTTGCCTAGCTAATATTTCAAAGACTGTTACCAACCCTTGGAAAAGTGCAATTTTTCTGTTTTATTTAAAGTAACAACTGGAATGATATGTTCTTGAAGCTGGCGGAAAATTTCATTTCATTTATTTTCGTGATAAAGATTGATATCATAATTCTTTTTCATAGCTTCATATACTTTATGGCGCGTTTTCCAGGCCTGATCTCTCCATAGATCCTTGCTTCTATCAATAATCTCACAGCGAAGACCATGGTATTCCTTTTCTGCTTTGTCCAGCTTTTGCTTCAGAACGAGCATATAGCCATATAGTCCAATAACGGCTATAAGAAAAATAAAATGGTCCGATTGATCAACAAATGCGGAAAACATGGCAAAGAATGAGTAGGAATATGGTTTTGCGATATAAAGGTAAATATAAATCAGGAACATCCCCGCTAAGATCATTGAAGCCCAAAGACTGATGAGATGATCTCTTTTGTATTTATCAAATTTGCGCTTTCGGTCAACAACACTTTGAAGCATTTGCCTTGTCGCCTGATCGGTAAGCTCGTCCATTAGTATAATGGCAGGTTCCATAACCGTATCACCCCCAGGTTTGCATGTCTATTCAATTATATGCGGGCATTTTTTAGAATAGTACAGCATTCCTGTTATTGTTTAATGGGGATTTTAAGGACTTGCCCAGACTCTATTTCATTTCCTTTCAAGCCATTCCATTCCCTTATCAGCGGGATCCCGTCCTGTGATTTATAATACGTCATTGAGATCCTAAAGATTGTTTCCTGGGGCTGAACTGTATGATAAAGAATTTTGTATTCCTGCGGGTTACTCTCTTTTTGATGCTTATCGGTTGCCCCGGACGGCTCTGAACCCTCTCTAGAGGCTGCCGGTTCTTTCGGTTCAACTTCCGCTGACTTTGCTGCCGCTGCTCCTGACACATATTCGACAGGGGCAGATGCGTTTTGGCTGACTGTACTATTTGTTTCCGGATCACGGGGCATTTCTGCTTCCTCCGATTCCCTTCCTGCTTCTTCGCTGCTTCCGCCAATATTAATAGTTTCATATCCTTCTCCCGATTCCTCTTTTATGCCCGGCAGCTGTTTTGGGTCAAAGTAACTGTAAAGACTGAAAATCGTAACTGGGAGCAAGATAAAAAACAAGGATAAAAGCTTTAACAATGGAAACTTTATTCTCCATTTATTTTTCTTTTTCTTATTTCTATGTACTTCACTCCGGCTTGGAAGCTTAGAAGAACGAGAGGTTCTAGACTGGTTCATCTCTGACCGCAGCCTTCCAGCCTGATCCTGAATAACCTGTCTTTCTGACTCCATTTGGCTCCCCTCTTTCTAATGATGTTCAATCCACGCTGCTTGTTTTTTTGCCTTTTTCCTCACGATAATACCCAGGATAAAATCAATTAAAAAATGGGCAAAAATAGTAACAAGCAAATTCCCGGTAAGTTCAAAAATATATCCAATAAAAAAACTTAAAATAGTGATATTTAAAAACAAAAACCAGTTGAATAGATACCGGTAATGCACGACTGCAAATATCACACTTGCCCAAATAAGGCCTGTGTGTGTCTGGATAATTCCGCGGAACAATATTTCTTCACTAATGGCAACAACCAAGGCAACTGCAAAAATCATTGGGTAAGATAGACTTCCAAAGATTCTTTCATTCACACCTCCATCATCCTGATAGGCTTCCGGAACGACTTTCATTAAAAACAAATCAAGCAGAATGACCGTTATTGCCGCCCCTCCGCCAATAATAGCGATCCTTGGGTCATCGGGTCGAAAAAGAGCGAAAAAAGAAGAAATATCTTTAAATAAGATAATACCTAAAATAAATGAAAGAGTTAAGAGAATAACCTGGGTTAACAGCAAATTTAACTTTAATTCCCTATCAGACAGGCTTTTAACCAATTCAGCGTGGTTATTTTTCATCATTTACAGCTCTCTTTGAAAATAAAATCGCTTCTAATTCCTTTTTCCATGAAAAGTACAGTCCTCCATTTGAACTCTGATTAATCTCACCTGGCATCTCTTCTAGCAGACGGGTAATTGAAAAACCGCAATTATCACAGCAATACGGAATAATTTCTTGTTTTTCTTCCTGAAAATAAGTAAGCAGGAGCTCCCTTCTGCAGTTTGACGACTGAAACCAGTGATAAAAGGCGGTGAACTTATCCTGCTTGATAAGTTTCCTATTCTGTACATATACCCTCATTTCTTCTGCCTTTTCAGCTGGATTTCCATCCTTTATAAAAGCCAGAATAAAACGGATTTGGGTTTCATTCAAAGAGAATTTGGACATTAAATCAAGCTGGAGGGACTTAGGCAACTGGCTGGGTTTATGGTCGTGATGGCTCAAAAACCGGCAGGATTCAATTATTTGTATATCAGTAGGAAGTTCCTGCTCCGCAAGCCGTAATGGCAGGCCCTCATCACCTTCACAATATATCAGAATCGCTATGCTTTGTTTACCGTCCCTTCCTGCCCTGCCTATTTCCTGGACATATGCTTCCATGCCCATTGGCAAATGAAAATGGACAACAAAACGGACATCCTCTTTATTGATGCCCATGCCAAAAGCTGAAGTGGCGCATATAATCCTAATCTGCCCGCCAAGGAACTGCTGCTGTATCAGCATTCGCTGTTCCTGCTCCATTCCGCCATGATAGTATCCGACATCATTTATTCCCTTCTCTGTAAGCATGGCGGCAACAGATTCTGCAAGCTTTTTGCTTGAGAAATATATAATGCCTGACCCTTTCATTTCTGATGCCACTTGAATAACCCTTTCCAGCTTATCCTCATAGCTGGCTACTTTTTCAACTGTTATGGCAATATTACTTCTGTCAATCGATGTAATGATTTGATTGGAGCCGTTTAATCCCAGCTTTTCAAGTATGTCCTTTCTTACCTCTGCCGTTGCTGAAGCAGTGAGAGCAAGGGTCAGTGGCTCGCCCAGCGCTGCCCTGAACCCTCCTAGATTCAGGTAGTCTGGACGAAAATCATAGCCCCACTGGGAAATACAGTGAGCTTCATCCACAACGAACAAACCTATATCAAGCCGTTTAAGTGCTGACATTACAGATCGCATACGCAGCATCTCAGGCGACAGAAAGATAAACCTATAATTCCCAAGCTGTTTTAGCGCGGCCTGTTTTTGCTGCGGAGACAGAAATGAGTTTAAGGTGATTACCTTTTTTTCCCCTCTCATCTTAAGCTGCTCAGCCTGGTCCTGCATTAATGATAGAAGTGGTGAAACGATTACAATCGTTTTATTTATGATGTAGGCCGGGAGCTGGTAACAAAGTGACTTGCCGCTTCCTGTCGGCAGCATAGCGAGTGTACATTGTCCGCCAAGCAAGGAGGCTATCACTTCCTTTTGCCCCGCCCGAAAAGACGAGAAACCAAAATGTTTTTGAAGCATACTTTCCAGTATCATGCTATATCCCCCATCTTCGCAAGAACTAGCCTTATTTGAAAATAACTTGCTGTATGGTCTATTTGTTGTTTTATTTCTTTTAGCTGCTTTGTCCTCAGATCAGCTGCCACCTTGATGATAACCGCCGCCAGATCATCTGATACATAGCGTTCAATCGAAAAATCTTTCAGGGAAAAAGCAATTTCTACGATATGGTCTTCTATTGTGCTTATCTTCAGCCTGCGTATTTGGGCGATTTCAGGAAGTTCCCTTCCGTCATTGATGTATTTCAAAGTCACTCTTGCAGAATTGGTTAGCGGTTTCTCCTCCAATCCTGTTAGATCCCCAATCAAAGCTGAGATACGTGGATATTTATCTTCATTTGCCAATACCGTTTTTACTATATAGTGCAAAGTACCCGTAAATAAAAATCGTACGTTAGCTGCCGGAATACCGATCATTCTGCCAATTTGTTCATTTGTGTATCCCGCACGCCGGCTCCCTGTCAGCTTCAGGACAAATATGTCACGCTCATTGGGCTGTCTAGTCTCAAGGAGCATAACTAGTTCCTCATAAAATTTTGCTGCCATATACGTTCTTTCAGTATGTTCCCTTCTCAGATATGCTTTAACCCATTGCTGGACATTCCAGTTTTTTTGAATAGGATAAAACGACTTAACCCCGTGAACAATATTGGAAAGTGATTGTACCAATAGTGTGAACCGGTCCCAAAAGACTGGTGCAAACGAGTGAAATTGCCAGCCATCAAGGTCGGCAGGCAGAGGATTCTCCAGGTAGAATTGTTCGAGGCTATCTTTTCCGCTCGAAGTGATATGGTAATGGTATTCGGCATCCAGCTTATTGATGTAACCATACTGCCGTAATTCATTAATGGCTTTTTCAATACTTGAGCGCTTAGCATCCGGAAACACAGCGAAAAATATTGACAAGTCGAAAAGCTGACCATCCTGAATGGTTTGTGAAGATTTCTTTCCTTTCAGCAAGTGGTATATTCCATAAATAGAGCGCTGGCCGGCAAACCGCTCAATACATTGTAAAATCGCTGCCTGAAAATAAGATGTAATCATTTAGAATCACTGTCCCGGTTAGGAGTAATAATCAATCATGAAAAGCGGCACAGAACCTTTTTCATTAGCGTAAAATGAAAACAGGAAAAGGACGATTGCTGTATCTGGTATAACTGCCCTTATACTACGTCAAGTTTACACGCTTTTATCTACTATCCATTGTATCAAAGGAAGGCTGTAATAGGGAGTTATTGTCGAATAATTGTCTAACCCTGACTAGACGCAATATGCTTTTCTCCTTCAGTAACTTAACGGAAGCTTATCAGTTGGAAGATAAGAGTGTTAAATAGAAAATCTCCAAACTGATTATTTCATCAAACCCTTTGTATGATAAGTATTCTCATTACATTTTCTATTGAAAATTTCAAGTATCAGTTTTACAATAATAGTGGACGTTCAGGTTTCCTTGCGTAAAGTGGAAAACTTGTGTATATAATGGGAGGGGTTTTTTCAATGGCAAAGTATACAATTGTTGACAAAGAAACTTGTATCGCTTGTGGTGCATGCGGAGCTGCTGCACCAGATATTTACGATTACGATGACGAAGGCATTGCATTCGTAACATTGGATGATAACCAAGGTATCGTAGAAATTCCAGATGTATTGGAAGACGATATGATGGATGCTTTTGAAGGATGCCCAACTGATTCTATTAAAGTGGCAGATGAGCCGTTTGATGGAGATGCAACTAAGTTCGAATAAACCTAATAAAGCGCTAGATCCCCTGGGTCAGATCGGCTAAGTTGCCACATCCTGTGGCAACGCCGTTCTTTCCCACATCGTATGGGTATCGGAAAAACAAAATGCTGACAGAGGACGCTTTTTGTTTTTTTGCCGTTGGATACTGATTGGCTTATGATCTTAGTTGTGACGGGTAATTGGTCACAACATCAAAGCAGACTAAGAACGCCGGGATTTGATATCGCTTCTATAGTGTTCCTTTTGCTATGAATCGAGGCTTTTTTTCTTAAGCAAAAAAACTGCTGGGCGCTGGAGTCTGTACTGTTAAAAATCTCTTATTTTCTTATCTAGCGATAAATGCTTTCACATGGCCTTTACTTTTTTATAAATCGAGCCGAAGAAAAGCCCTGAATTGCAGTTTGGCAATTCAGGGCTTCTTTATTATGCGTTTCTATATTGAGACTGCTTTGAAATCCAGGTTTGCAGGCGGACGAATAGCAGCATAAAAACAATAGTGATCAAGGCACCTTTAACAAGGTTGAATGGTAATATCGCAGTTGCAATAAACTGGCGTGCGTCTGGAGCTGACATCGCTTCCCAGCCCATGAAAATCGTATAAGCTGGAAGGAATACGAAGTAATTAAGCACACCCATCAAAATAGACATGGAAAGCGTACCTGCAATTAACGCAGCAGTCATTCCTTTTTTTGAAGCCATTTTTTTGTAAACAAAATAAGATGGAAGAACAAAAAGAATACCTGCCACGAAATTAGCGATATGCCCTACCGGTACACCTGTTGGGCTTCCTGTCATGATAAAGTCCAAAATGTTTTTAATTAATTCCACCAAGATTCCAGCTACTGGCCCAAAAATCAACGCAGCGATTAGTGCAGGAATATCGCTGAAGTCTACCAATAAAAATTGAGGAAACCCTGGGAAGGGAAAGTTCATTAGCATTAAAATATACGCTATGCTGCTGAACATACCAATTCCGACTAATGTTCTTACCTTGTTGTTTTTCATAGATCTCTCTCCTTCTTTTTGTGATCTACCCCACGAAAAGAGGACAGGCCCTTAAGCATACCGATAGTATATCCTTCAATCCGTGTAAGAATTGAAGGAAGTATGGCATATTCAAAGAAACGTTTGAAATATAAATTTTAAACGCTGTCAGGAACCTCCATCTTCTCCCATCCAGACTATACTGTCGGCTTTGGAATCTCACCAAATCCTGCCCTTAAAGGCTCGCGGGCTTAAAAGGCTTACCTTTATCACCGCCGGTGGGGAATTGCACCCCGCCCCGAAGATAGACCTATATATTTTTCAATACTGATTATATCCCAATCTCGAAAGGTTGTGAAGCAATTAGCCTACTGTTTCACAAAGCTGATAAACCTAAAATATTTTTTTAATTTTTCATTTTTTGATTAATAAAAAATATTTTTGGTGAAGCGCTTTCATTTACTTATGGTGAATTGACAGCACAACTGGGCTCTTGTAGAATTAACAGAAATTTAAGATTTTGAAATTACATAATTGTAATACTAATCCTTATTTCCCCCTCATTTCTTTCCTAAAGAAAGACGGACGGGAATTAGTGAACCCAAACATTGTTAAGCAGGTTAAATTTTTTCATAGAGAAAAGGATGTGCTGTTGAGATGTATCGAATTTTAGTTGCGGATGCAATTAAGCCGGAGGGGCTTACTCCGCTGATGGATTCACCTGAAATTACCCTGATCCAGAAAACGGTTGATGAGGCAGCTGATGAACTGGATACAATTGATGCATTGCTGGTAAGGAGTGCAACTACTGTAACAGAGGATTTAATCAATGCTATGCCAAAATTAAGCATTATTGCCCGTGCAGGTGTAGGGATAGACAATATTGATGTTGAAGCCGCAACAAAGAGGGGTATCGTCGTTGTCAATGCTCCTGATGGGAATACAATCTCCACCGCTGAGCATACATTTGCGATGATGGCATCTCTTGTAAGACATATTCCACAGGCCCACTCTTCTGTAAAAAACAAAGAGTGGAAGCGTTCAGCCTTCACCGGTACAGAACTTAACCGCAAGAAATTGGGTATTGTCGGCATGGGTCGTATCGGAGGAGAAATCGCCAAAAGAGCACAGGTGTTCGGCATGGAGGTACTAGCGTTTGATCCGTTTTTAACGAGCGAACGCGCCAAAGCTATGAATGTTGAACTCCTTACGCTAGATAAACTTTTGAGCCAGGCAGATATTATTACTGTCCATACTCCATTAACGAACGAAACACGCGGGCTGCTTAATATTGATAACCTAAGGAAATGTAAGAAGGGCGTATATTTACTTAACTGCGCCAGAGGTGGAATTATCGATGAAGAAGCTTTATATGAGCTTATTCTAGAAGGCCATATCGCCGGAGCGGCATTTGATGTGTTCGTGGAAGAGCCACCATTACACAACAAGCTGCTTGAACTGGATTCTGTGATAGTTACACCTCATTTAGGGGCATCTACTAAAGAAGCACAGCTTAATGTAGCGACTCAAGTAGCGGAGGAAGTGCTGATCTTTTTAGAAGGGAAGCCTGTCTCGAACTCTATCAATCTGCCAGCTATTTCTAAAGAAATGTTCCAAAAAATCCAGCCTTATTATCAACTTGTGAAAAGTATGGGGGCCACTGCAGCCCAATGCATGAAGGAAGGCATACAGGAGATTTCCGTCACTTATTCCGGGGATGCTACCAGCTTTGATACTAGCATTCTTACTAAAAGCCTTATTTCCGGATTTTTCAAGACAAGGCTTGATATACCTGTAAATGAGGTAAATGCGATGCTAATAGCTCAGGAGAGAGGTGTGACAATCGGCGAAAAAGTTGCATCTGATTCTTCTGGTTATAAAAATTATATTGCCGCCGTCATAAAAGGCGATAATCGCCAATTTGAAATAAAAGGCACCTTTGTTGCCAATTATGGCCCAAGAATTGTAAGCATTAATGGTTTCAATATCGATTTCAACCCAGAAGGCAACCTGCTTTACATTCAACATACAGATCGTCCAGGCGTCATCGGCCGTGTAGGAAAAATCCTGGGTGACCATGAAGTTAATATTGCAACGATGCAGGTAGGGAGAAAAGAAGCAGGCGGCGAAGCAATCATGGTTCTTTCCTTTGACAAACCATTGAGCAACGAGATGTACGAAAAAATAAACAATCTTGACGACATAACATTTATGTACCGGATCGCTTTATAATATCGGCGAAAAGCAGGGGCGAAAATTTCGTCCCTGCTTCTATGTATGGCATTCAGCTATCCTTCAAAAAAGGTTTTTTGCCGTTATATGTAATCCATGTCTAATTATTTAACGTAAACAAGGTAATTTTGAGCAAATCTCCGCGCAAATAAACAAACTAAATCAATTAACCAAAAGCGTTTGTTTAGGAAATATAAGATTATTTTCAAGGTCATTTATCTCTTTAATTCTTTCAACACTTATATTATAGCGTGCCGAAATGCTATATAACGTGTCACCAAGGCCAACGGTCATTTTCTTACTTTTCTCCTTAAGTATGGGTTTCATGTAATTTGGCCTCAGAGAGGCAATATTCATTATGTCTTCCTGAGGTAATGATGAATCTGAAACCTTAATTGTAGCTTGGTAGGTTTCCTCTTTTTTGCCCTTAGGTATCGTATTATCAAGTTCCAGGTTCTTTACAGCTTGAGTGTCTTCAAATTTTTCTTGATTTGCTCCTGTATCCGCTGTTAATGCACGTTCTTCCCTTTTTCCGAGCACCGTTAATGGGTTTAAGGCATTTGCCTTTTCTACTGACCATTCATCAAGATGAAGCTCAAAATGCAAATGAACACCCCGGGATCTTCCTGTGTTGCCCATTATCCCGACTGCTTCCCCTTGATTAACTTTATCGCCTTCTTTTACCAACCGTTTTTCCAGATGGGCATAAACTGTTTCATATTTACCATCATGGTTTAAAAACACTACATTTCCATATGTACTGGAATAATAAGATTTCTTCACAATGCCATTTGATGCTGCTACTACTTTAGTCCCCGATGGAGCAGCTATGTCGATCCCTTTATGGGCTCCGCCTCTTGTTCCGAAATGATCTGAAATAATCCCATTTGAAGGCCAGACCCAGCCCTCCGGCAAGGATCGCAATTCTTCAGCACGGACTTGTCCGCTTTTTCCGCCAATAAATAACAACCCAATAAAAGCCGCCACGACCATTACTATTAAAAACCGTTTACCATAATCCAGCATTTTCAGCCTCCTAAGTCAGATTTCCCACTCTTACCGTATGTTGACCTGCCCTAACATAGAACAATCTGGAACAAAAAAGTAAAAATCTACATTACCCTTTATATTCTTCTCAGCTTTGTAAAAATATTCATTTCGGTATTTTTTGAGGATTAAAACTGTATGATTTGTAAATCTTAGCACATTCTAATCTCCTGAGATTGGGGAACGGCTATTGCCGCAAAGAAAAAAATGCCTGCCTAGGGCAGACATTTTTTCGCTCTTAACTTGTTTTATTCGGAGCTACGGGTACTGGGATCTTTTTTGATAAATCAAGACTTCCAATAGTTTGGATGTTACTGTTATCGAATAAGACATATTTATAGCCAAAATCACGGGCCAATAGCAGTATCGCTTCGATGCTCCTCATATGGCTGGTCGAATATTCAAGCTGAGTGTTTTGAGCAAAAATCACAGTAAGTTCTTCACCTGATTCCCTGAACTCAGCGACATTAATAGATTGATCAACAGAAGCTGTAACGGGAGAGCCTTTGGTAATTTTCTTCATTTCATCAAAAGCTGCTGCAACTGTTTCATAAGAGTTATAGGAAGGCACAAATAATACTGGAGATTGCGGATTTAACTGATAAACCAAGATAGCCCGTTTCGGTGCTTTATCAATATCCATTTCCTGCAGCATGCCCATATGGGGGAATTCAGCTCCCGGTTGCCCATTTGTACTGAACGAAACTTTGCTTATTTCCTCGTCATAACGAAATGTTTCACTTAATGCGTTCATAAAAAACATTTCGTTATCACCAATAGCATTGGTAATGCCATCTGGAAAATTGATATTTACTGTCCCCGGGTTAGTGCCGGCGGCTATTTCTACATTTAATGGATAAAAGTCTGAAAGACCGAAGCTTTGTTCAATTACATCCGTCATCTTTTGCTTAAGGGCATCAAGACGGCCTGCCTCATCCATTTTGTTTACTACATAGGAAACAGGTATAAAATAGTTCAGCTGCTCGTCCGGAATTCCAAGAGTTAAGACGGTATGATTTGATCTATCTGCCGGAAATACGGATGTTAGCTCTTGTGGGGCAGTAAGTAATGTTTCGGTTTGCTTTTCCTGTGGCGCAGCGGGTATTTCCATCATTGAATTATTATCATTTTTTTTCAGCTGCGGTTCTTTAGAATCACTTTCCTGTTTCACGGGTTCAGACTGTTTAGTTTCTTCCTTTTTTTCAGCAGTTGGCGGCTCGCTGGCTGCTTTCTCTGCGCTGCTCCTGTCTGATGCAATCTGATCACTGGAATTAGTTTGAAGCAGCGAGGACGAAAGCACTGTGAACACAATGAGAGCTGCAGCTGCTGCAATTGCCGGAATCCATTTAACTGCAAGCTTTTTCCGCTTTACCCGGCCGGAAATTTGCTTGTAGATTTCTTCAGGATTGCGAGTATCCTGGACATTTGGCAGCTTTTTAAATAAATCTTCAATTTCCTGATCGCTCCATTGTGATCGTTTCATATGCGCTTCCCTCCTTTACTGCATTTTCTTCCATTACTTTCTTCACTGCCTTTAGGGCACGGTGCTGGGTCTTTTCACCTTGCTCTCACTCCAGCCAAGGACCTGGGCAGTCTCAGCGATGGATAAGGATTGAATATATCTCATAATGATAACGGATCGCTGGTCAACTGAGCATAGGTCAAGGCTTCTATATATCCATTTGGCCTGATCATTTTGCAAGGCTATTTCTTCGGGGAGAGGCTTATCATCCTGAACCTGCTGCCGGTCCCAATCAAAATTTTCAAGAAGGCGCTGCTTCCAGCTTTTATGCTTACGAAAGTGATCAATGGCCGTATTTCTCGCTATCGAGTATAACCAAGTCCTTGTACTGCTTTTCCCCTCAAACCGGTCATGCGATTTAAACACTCTAATATAGACCTCCTGAACCAGATCCTCTGCTGTTTCCCGGTTTTTGACCATATAGAATAAAAACTGGAATAAGTCCTGATGAAATTTTTCATAAAGCTCATGAAAAACGGAGTCCACCTTCATCTCCCCCTCCGCTCAATACAATAGTCGCCATCTATAAGACAAAAGTTACACATTTAATATAGACTTTTTCCAATTAAAAAGGAAGGTAATAACAGGGAATAATCGGAATATCCCAGACATAGCAAAAAGCCCTGCAGGCAAATATTCCTAACAGGACTCCCATCTGATTCCTTTTACCTATAGAGTAGAAAAGAGTGGTTTTATTCATCATTGGCTCTTTAGCTGAAATAGGACACCTGCGCTTTTCTATAATGTCTAGCTCCAGCACCCAGCCCCTCGAGGTCATAAGCCAATCACTTCGGAAGGCAAAAAG
>NZ_QVTE01000066.1 GCF_003429095.1 Peribacillus saganii | reverse complement strand
CTTAAAGTAAGGAACGCCGACTAACGTCTGGCACGTCCTGTGCCAAACGTCGGCGTCAGCACATCCTGTGCAAGTCCGGCAAGCATAAGACGAATTCCGTAGGAAGGCGTTCTTTGCCTTCTGTAGGAATTAGGCTTATGACCTCGAGAGGCTAGGCGCTGCAGCTGAACATCTGTACATTTTCAAAAAAGGAGACTTTGTACCAAACTATAAATGCGGAAGCGCCTTAAAGTAAGGAACGCCGACTAACGTCTGGCACGTCCTGTGCCAAACGTCGGCGTCAGCACATCCTGTGCAAGTCCGGCAAGCATAAGACGAATTCCGCAGGAAGGTGTTCTTTGCCTTCTGAAGGAATTTGGCTTATGACCTCGAGGCCGACTAAGAACGCCACGTCCTGTGCCAAACGTCGGCACTAGCACGTCCTGTGCGTCGGGGCTAGGCGCTACAGCTGGACATCAGTACACTTTCAAAAAAGAAGACTTTGTACCAACTTGAATCCTGAAGCGCCTTGCTAGTAAGGGTGAACGGCTAAATTTCCCACGTCCTGTGGCAACGCCATTCTGACCCACATCCTAGGCCTTCGCCCGACTTTTAAGTCTAGTTTAATACAGTAGTTATTATATCTGTAGAAACAAACCGGAAGCCACTGGCTTCCGGTTTCAGTCTTTGCCTATTCTTCTTCTTTTTCAATTGCATCAGCGAACAGTCCGTATACATACTTCTCGGCATCGAAATCCTGGAGATCGTCCATTTTTTCGCCTAGTCCAACAAATTTGACCGGAATAGAAAGCTCGTTGCGGATCGCCAGAACAATTCCGCCTTTTGCTGTTCCGTCAAGCTTCGTTAACACGATTCCACTTACATCCGTTGCTTCCTTGAAGGTTTTCGCCTGGATCATTGCGTTTTGCCCGGTTGTTGCATCAAGCACAAGTAGAACCTCATGTGGGGCCCCCGGTATTTCGCGTTCTATTACACGTTTTACTTTTTCAAGTTCTTTCATCAAATTCACTTTATTTTGCAGTCGGCCAGCCGTATCACAGATTAAGATATCGGCATTCCTTGCTTTAGCGGACTGGACCGCGTCGAACATCACAGCTGCAGGGTCAGACCCTGCAGCCTGCTTAATAACGTCCACACCAACACGCTCGCCCCATACTTCAAGCTGCTCAATCGCCCCAGCACGGAATGTATCCCCTGCTGCCAGAAGCACTGACTTGCCTTCTTCCTTGAATTTGTGTGCAAGCTTTCCGATTGTCGTTGTCTTGCCCACCCCATTCACACCTACGAATAGGATGACAGTCAACCCCTCAGCCTGAATATTAAGCTCGGATGACCTATCACTGTTGTTATTGTATATCTCCACAAGCTTTTCTGAAATAACCGACTGCACCTCTTTTGTATCAGAGATGTTGCGGCGCTTCACTTCCATCCTAAGCTCTTCAGTCAGCTTCATTACTGCATCGAATCCAACATCTGCCTGAATCAGAATTTCCTCAAGCTCTTCAAAAAATTCCTCATCGACCTGACGGTAACGGGCCACAAGGTCATTTATTCTTCCGGTAAAGGAATCCCTTGTTTTCGTTAATCCTTCTTTGAACTTCTCAGTCATCGAGTCTGACTGGGTCGTAAACTTATCCTTCAGCTTCTTAAAAAAACTCATTTTATTCACTTCCTTTTTCCGATGATCCATCAATAGCCTATGGCAGGCTTCTTGATTGCATTTCATTGTTCCAACAAAACTATTGCCAAGCAAGGAACTTAGATCTCTGCAAATTCTTTTGATTCATCAATCCGTACAGAAACAAGCTTTGAAACACCTGATTCCTGCATCGTGACACCATACAATACATCAGCTTCTTCCATCGTTCCTTTACGATGCGTAATAACAATGAATTGGGTCTGACTGCTGAAATGTTTTAAGTACTGGCTGAATCTCAGCACATTTGCTTCATCAAGGGCTGCTTCTACTTCGTCAAGGATACAGAATGGCACAGGCCTGATTTTCAGGATTGAAAATAACAGCGCAATCGCAGTCAAAGCCCGTTCGCCACCTGACAACAGGCCAAGATTCTGAAGTTTTTTTCCCGGCGGCTGGGCTATAATATCCACACCTGTTCGCAAAAGGTCACTTGGTTCGGTTAGTTTCAGTTCCGCTCGTCCGCCTCCAAATAAAGCTTTAAAGACGGATTCAAACTGTTCCCGGATAGCATAAAAAGTGTCCGAAAACCTCTTTTTCATTTCGTCATCCATTTCCTCGATGACTTTAAACAAAGTTTTCTTGGCCTCTTGAAGATCTTCCTTTTGCTCCATTAGAAAATGGTAACGTTCAGAGACCCGTTCATATTCATCAATGGCCCCAAGGTTAACAGTTCCCATTTCTTCTATGGCCAGCTTGATCAGCTTAACCCGCTTTTTTGCTTCATCAGCAGGCATTGTCATTGGGTGCTTTTCCTTCGCCCCCTCAAAAGTGAGGAAATATTCCTCACGAAGGTGATCCAGTCTTGTTTCAAGCTCAACATCCAGCCGGTTTAGCTTTACTTCGTCATCTTTAACCACTTCAGCCAAACCTTTATGGATCCGTTTCAGTTCTTTTGTTCCGATTTCCATGTCCTCAACCAAAGCATGCAGCTCCATCCGTTCCCTTCTTCTTGTGGAAATAAGGGTGATGGCTTCTTGTTTATCCTGTGATTTCATGGCGGCAGCCTTTTCGAGTATGTGCTCTCCGCTTGAATTGTCATGCATTTCATTAGTTAACAACGACAAGTCATCCTGATATTCCTCCAACTTTTCCTGGAGGGCGGTTAATTCCATTGTGATTCTATTTACGTTTTCCTGCTGATTATAAAGCTGGCTGCTTTTAGAAGCCAAAGTAACCTTCAGATCATTTGTTTCTTGAGAAAGAGTTTCCTTTGATGATTGCTGGGTTTGTTTTTGCTTGGTCAATTCAGCAATTTCCTTGTCAAGGCGGCTAATGGAAGACTGGCAATCTGCCAATTGGTCTCTTAGTTCACCCAACCGATTTGTTCTGGATTCCTGTTCCTCGTTTAACGATGACTTTTCC
Organism: Peribacillus saganii; assembly: GCF_003429095.1. Classification (GTDB taxonomy): domain Bacteria; phylum Bacillota; class Bacilli; order Bacillales; family DSM-1321; genus Peribacillus; species Peribacillus saganii. The sequence goes on along the minus strand of NZ_QVTE01000066.1, from coordinate 62,233 downwards.
AAGTCATAAAGCCTCAGCCGCTCATTAACATTCTTTTCTTCGAGCTCTACCTGCTTGCTATCGCCTTTTATACTCTGCTCATCCATGCGGAGAGCTTCACCTGCTTTACGGATGTCCTCAATCTTTTCTTCCTGGCTTGCAATATCAGCCTTAAGTTTTTTAACATGTTCTTCAAGCTTAGCTGTTTTTTCCTCCATACCCGAAAGCCTTGTTTTCAGTTCTTCCAGTTCTCCCTTTCTTGAAAGCAATGAAGCGGTCTTCTGCTTTACTGCGCCCCCAGTCATGGAACCGCCCGGATTGACAACATCGCCTTCCAAAGTTACAAACCGGTATTTATGCTGTACCAATTTGGCAAGTTCATTGGCTCCCCTAAGATCCTTGGTAACTATCACTGTGCCAAGCAAATTAGTGATAATAAAGCGGTATTTTTCATCAAAATCTAGCAAATCAGCCGCCGTGCCGATAAAGGCTTGGTGGTTCTTCAAGTAGGAAAGCTGGGTTTCCGGGATTTGCCGTCCTTTAATAACCGAAAGAGGAAGAAATGTCGCGCGGCCATAGCCGTACTTTTTCAGAAAGGCAATGGCGTTGCGTGCATGTTCTTCATTAGCAGTAACAACATGCTGGGTGGCTCCCCCGAGGGCCGTTTCAATTGCGATCTGATAATCGCGGGGAACGGTTATTAATTCTGCAACAGCGCCTTCTATACCTGCAAGCTGACGGTCCTTGGCCTTTAGTACTTCCTTGACTCCCTGAAAAAATCCGGCATACTCATCTTCCATTTCTTCAAGCATTTCCTTGCGGGATTTCGCCTGCTGCAAAAATTGATACGCCTGGTACAAGGTTGTCTCCTGTTTTTGATAAGCTGACTTCACATTGTCCAGCTTTCTCTGTTCATTCCGAAAGAAAGTTACATGGTCTTCTATTTCCTGCTGCAAGGCTTTCAGTGATTCCATCAGCGCTGTTTTTCTTTCGCCGATGTTTTTTCTCTCTACAATATATCTCGAGTTTTCTTTATCGAGCCTCGTGTTTTTATGATCCTGCTGGCTGATTTGCTGCTCAAGATATCGAATTTCGTTATTTGCGGTAGCCTGCTTGTTCAGCCATTCAATATAATCGCTCTTTAGCGTTTCAATTATCTCTTCCAGGTTGGAATTAAAAGCTGATAATTGTTTCTGCTTTTCCTGGAGCGTTCCAGTCAAATCCTTGACCTCTTGCTCCAGCAGTTCCAATCCTTGTGATTCTGCAATTTTTTCGAGTTCCAGTGCCTTAATTCTTGTGGATGCCTCTTCAATTGATTTTTCAAGGCCCTGTTTGTTTTGGGAAGCGTTCTTTTTACGTTCCTTTAAAACTTCTTTTCTACCCTCTAATTTTTCGAGCTCCTCGCTCGCTTGAAGGAGCACTTCCTGAAGATCATTGATTGATTCATCAAGTGCTGTGACACGGTCGCGTGCCTCCTCAAGCTCCGCTTCCTTTTTTTGTAATTCAGCGGCCTGCTTGACCTCCATATCACTGTGTTTCTCCAGTTCTTTGGAAATAGATTGCCACTTTTCGTGGAGCGATTCAATTTCAAACACAGTAAGAGCCACTTCAATTTGCTCCAGCTCTTCTTTTTTCTCCAGATAATCAGCAGCTATGGACGCCTGGATCTTTAAGGGCTCCACCTGTCCTTCAAGTTCATGCAGAATATCCTGCACTCGATTTAAGTTTTCCTGGGTCTCCGAAAGCTTTGATTCAGCTTTTCTCTTTCTGCTCTTATACTTAAGGACACCGGCAGCTTCTTCAAAGATAATCCTGCGTTCTTCAGATTTGCTGCTCAGAATTTCTTCAACTTTACCCTGGCTGATAATAGAAAATGCTTCTTTCCCAAGTCCTGAATCCATAAATAAGTCAACAATGTCCTTAAGCCGGCAGGGTTGTTTGTTAATTAAAAACTCACTGTCCCCGGACCGATAAACCCTTCTTGTCACACTGACTTCCTGATAATCAATTGGTAAAAAGCCCGATCCATTATCAAGGGTCAGGGATACTTCAGCAAAATTGACTGCTTTTCTTGAATCGCTTCCCGCAAAAATGATATCTTCCATTTTTGCGCCGCGCAGTGATTTTGCTGACTGCTCTCCCAGCACCCACCGAATTGCGTCCGTAATGTTACTCTTTCCGCTTCCGTTTGGGCCAACAACCGCGGTTACGCCGGGTACAAATTCAACAGAAATTCTTTCTGCAAAGGATTTGAATCCTACAACGTCTAATCGTTTGAGGAACATTTCATTTCCCCCCTCATGTAAAAACTATCACTAGCTGTCATGCTGCTTGTTTTCGCGCAGAGCTTGGAGCGCCTTTTGCGCAGCGCGCTGCTCGGCCTCTTTTTTGGAACGTCCGGTCCCTGTGCCTAATTCCTGGCCATTCAAGGAAACCCGGGACTGGAATTCACGGTTATGAGCTGGTCCAGTTTCCTGTAGGATTTTATACTCAACAATTCCTGAACCATCCCTTTGGATAAGCTCTTGCAGCTGGCTTTTATAATCCATCATATGAGAAAAAGCACCCTCATTAATTTTTGGGAAAACGACTCTCTCCAAGAAAGAAACAACAGCTTCAAGCCCCAAGTCAAGATATAGGGCGCCGATAAATGCTTCAAACACATCCGCCAGCAAGGCAGGGCGTTCCCGTCCACCGGTCATTTCTTCTCCTTTTCCAAGCAATACGAGCTCACCAAATGACATATCATGGGCAAACTCTACCAACGACGGCTCACAAACAATAGAAGCCCTGAGCTTAGTAAGTTCCCCCTCACTCATCATTGGATATTTTTTGTATAAAAATTTTGAGATCGTCAGCTCCAATACGGCATCCCCTAAAAACTCAAGCCTTTCATTATCCTCATAAGGCTTGCGGCGATGCTCATTCACATAGGATGAATGGGTAAAAGCTTGCCTTAACAAATTTTCATCATGAAAGGCGAAGCCAATTTTTTCCTGAAATTCTTTAAATTTCGTTTCTTTTATTGATGCTCTTCTTTTCTTTCCATTTTTCTGCATAAAGCCCTCCACATAAGAAATGCGCAAGCACCCTGGTCAGCCCCGACAAGCATAAGACAAGCGCTGACAAAAGGCGCTTTTTGCCTTCCGAAGCGATTGGCTTATGACCTAGAGGGGCTGGGTGCTGGAGCTAGACATCTGTACTTTTTAAAAAGGAATGCTTTGTTATCCATTAATAACCAGCAAGCGCCTTGTTAGCCCGTGAAGGAAATAGGAAAAAACCCGGAAGGCGGTTTTTTGCCTTTCGAGGGCTTTTATCTTTTCCACAGTGGGCTAGGCGCTGGAGCTAGACATCTGTACTTGTTCAAACAGTTATAGTTTTTATCTTTCATGAATGCACAAGCGCCTTGTTAGCCCGTGAAGAAAATAGGAAAAAACCCGGAAGGCGGTTTTTTGCCTTTCGAGGGCTTTTATCTCCTCCACAGTGGGCTAGGCACTGGAGCTAGACATCTGTACTTGTTTAAACAGTAATAATATATATTATTTTTAAAGAAATCCGCAAGGTCCCAAATGAACGTCGACAAACATCTGCAGCGTCCTGGGCCAAACATTGACACCAGCAAACCCTCACAAAGTTGGCGGTTTGTTTCGAACGTTCTACTCTCTTCCTGGCGACGCCGGAATTAGCACGTCGTGTCACTGGCGCTTTATTTCCTATGGGAAAAAAGTTGTTGGACACACTTAGTCATAATTAAAAGTTAATCCATTCTTACAGCAGAAAGCTCCGTTTTAATAAACGGAGCTCACCCTGGGAACATTTGATTACATAGTACTTTGTATGTAACTCACAGCGTCTCCAACTGTGACGATTTTTTCAGCATCATCATCTGAAATTTCCATTCCAAACTCGTCCTCAAGTTCCATTACCAATTCCACAACATCTAAAGAATCAGCACCTAGGTCCTCTTTGAATGAAGCTTCCAGTTTTACTTCGGATTCTTCAACACCAAGTCTATCCACGATGATTTTTGTTACGCGCTCTAATACTTCTGCCACTGCATTCACCTCCCCTCAAGCCATTATAGTCGATTTCATTACAATAATAAACGGTTTATTCTGTAAGGTAAAGCCTTGTTTACATTACCATACCGCCGTCCACATGAAGTGTTTGGCCAGTCATATATGATCCGCCCTCTGAAGCAAGGAAGGCAGCTGTGACGGCAATATCCTTTGGATCGCCGAACCGGGCAAGAGGAATTTGCTTTAACATCGCTTCTTTTACTTCTTCTGTCAGTTTGTCTGTCATATCCGTTGTGATAAACCCAGGAGCGATAGCATTCACAGTGATTCCCCTGGAAGCAAGCTCTTTAGCTGCCGTTTTAGTCAGCCCTATAACACCTGCTTTCGCAGCAACATAGTTCGCTTGTCCAGGATTCCCGCTTACACCGACAATCGATGCAATATTGATAATCCGGCCGCTTCTTTGCTTCATCATTTGGCGGGTCACTGCTTTCGTGCAAAGAAATACACCTTTAAGGTTTGTGTTAATTACATCATCCCACTCTTCCTCTTTCATTCTCATCAAAAGGTTGTCACGGGTGATGCCTGCATTGTTAATCAAAATATCCAGGCTGCCAAAGCGTTCAATCACAGCCTTTACCATATCTGTTACAGATTCCGAATTGGAGACATCACATTGAATGGTACAGCTATCCCTGCCCATTGCCTTGATTTCATCAGCCACTTCGTTTGCTTTTGCCTCACTGCCAGCAAAATTAATCGCTACATTCGCACCCTGCCTCGCCAGCTCCAGAGCAATTTCTTTTCCGATACCTCTTGATGCACCGGTTACCAGCGCTGTTTTTCCTTCAAGCATTCCCTTTACCCCCTAATGGCCTCGGTCGTTTTTCGCAGGCTTTCTGCATCTGAAATGGAATACACCGTTACAGAACGATCAATTTTTTTAATTAAGCCTCCAAGTACCTTTCCAGGTCCAATTTCAATAAATGTGTCGACACCAAGCCCTAGAAGCGTATGAATGCTGTCTTCCCATTCTACAGGCGAGTAAAGCTGCTCCACCAGCTTTGTCTTCATTTCTTCAGGGTCGGATATGGCACGAGCCGTTACATTTGATATAACCGGAATCACTGCCGGTCTAATTGTAATACTCTCGAGCACTTTCAGCAGTCTACTAGCGGCAGGTTTCATTAGTTCTGAGTGAAAAGGACCGCTGACTTCAAGCGGGATAGCTCGTTTTGCCCCTTTTTCCTTTGCTGCTTCACAAGCTTTCTTTACACCTTCAGCGGTACCGGATATAACTATCTGGCCTGGGCAATTAATATTTGCAAGCTGAACGGGATCTCCCTGGCGAGACACTGCGTCAGTAACTTCTCCGAGAAGGCCGCGATCCATTCCAAGAATAGCCGCCATTGAGCCCTGTCCGCTCGGAACAGCTTCTTCCATAAACTCTCCGCGCTTGCGGACAGCAAAAACTGCCTCTTCAAACTCGATGGCTCCTGCAGCCACCAGTGCTGAATATTCTCCAAGGCTGTGTCCCGCAGTATAATCTGCTGTAATTCCAGCTTTAGCTGCAAGCTCAAGGAGTGCAATGCTGGTTGTTAATAGTGCAGGCTGCGTGTTTGCTGTCTTTGTTAATGTTTCTTGCGGCCCTTCGAAAATAATCTGAGATAAAGAAAAATCCAGTTTCCTATCTGCCGCTTCAAATATCTGCCGCGCAAACTCGTTTGAAGCATATATATCTTTGCCCATTCCGACCGTTTGGGAACCCTGCCCAGGAAAGACAAATGCTATTTTTCCCATACCAATCCCCCTACTCTGCTGTTTTTGCAGCTTCAATCATTTCTTTTATAGTTCCTGCTACATTATGCTGTACCATTATGCGGGTCTGCCTGATAGCACTGAAGAAGGCTGTTGCATCAGATGAACCATGAGCTTTGATAACTGGTGCCTTTAAACCAAAAAGCCCGGCACCTCCATACTCGGAATAGTCCATTTTCATTTTGATGTCTCTCAATTCCGGTTTTAAAACCCCGGCTGCTAGCTTGCTTTTCAGACTACTCGTCAAAGCTTCCTTTAGCATTTTAAAAACAGAAAATGCAGTGCCTTCAATCGTCTTTAAAACCATATTGCCTGTAAAGCCGTCTGTGACTACAATATCAGCTGCACCTTCAAGCAAATCGCGGGCTTCTACATTCCCGATGAAGTTAAGGCCCGAATCCTTCAATAGCCCAAAAGCTTGCTTTGTCAGGTCATTTCCTTTTGTCTCTTCAGTCCCGATATTCAGTAATCCGACCCTCGGACTTGCAAGGCCTCTTACCTGTTGGGCATAAATCGAACCCATAATTGCGAATTGCAGCAAGTGCTCTGGCCGGGCATCGGAGTTTGCCCCAACATCCAACAGGACAAAGCCCTCGCCGGCAACAGTGGGAAGAGTTGGAGCAAGCGCTGGACGTTCAATTCCTTCAATCCTGCCTACAACAAATAATCCTGAAGCCATCAGGGCGCCAGTATTGCCTGCGGATATACAGCCATCGGCGTTTCCGTCAGCCACCTGCCGGGCGGCAAGCACCATTGAAGCATTTTTCTTGCGCCTTACTGCCCTTACAGGTTCATCAGTCCCTAAAATCTGTTCTTCTGTATGTAAAATCGTAATTCGTGTATTATCTTTCAGATGCTGCTTAATCTGCTTTTCATCCCCGACTAGCAGAATTTCTAAGTCCGGAAATTCCATAACAGCTTTCATGGCCCCTAATACAGGTTCCTTTGGAGCATGATCTCCACCCATTGCATCTATTGCTATTTTCATTCTAATTCTTCCTTTTCTGCGGTTGTTGACCGGAACATTTCAAATTCCCCTTTGAATACCAGTTCCTGGCCGACATAGCTGTTGACTTCAACAAGCGTCCGGTCATTCTTATCAAGGGATTTAACTTTCGCCTTGGCGATTACTCGCTCACCTTGCTTGACGGGCCTGGTAAATACTATACCCGCCCTTGCCGTTAATGCAAGCTCATCATTTATAACTGCTACTGCTAGGGAATTTGCCTGTGCAAATAAGTGATGGCCCCTTGCAATTTTATTCCGTTTAAATACATGTTCAGCGGTAATATCTAATATTGATATCGCACTTTGGTCAAGGTCGATATCAATTACTTCCCCGATTACTTCTTCTAGCGGCAGCGCCCTGACTTCGTCACTGAATCTCTTTTCCGCCACATTCTTGATTCTCTCACGGAGTTCCGGAATAGAAAGCTCTAGCCGATCCAGCCTGACCGTTTGGACACTGACAGAAAATGTTTCAGCCAGTTCTTCATCTGTAATAAAAGGATTATGCTTAATCGTTTCGACTAACAGATGCTGGCGTTCCTTCTTATTCCGTCTCATTTGAAGGTCACCATCCGTAGTATTAAGACTAGGTACTAATAGTAGTATAAAGATAATAAAAACAGATTGCAAGAATTTGAATAACTCTCCCAATCTGTTTTCAGTTTCCATAACGTATTATATTTGCTAATGATACAGAAGGTTTTTTGGCTAATCGAGCTTTTCGCTGCCCATAGCACCTGATTCTTGTAAGTACTCTCTAATAATTTTATATTCGGGAGCATTCCAGAATTCATCAGATGCTATCAATTTGGCAGCATCATTTCTGGCTACTTCTAGCGTTCGATAATCATGGACCATGTCTGCCACTTTAAACTCAGGGACCCCACTTTGTTTTTTGCCAAAGAAGTCACCTGGACCTCTAAGTTCAAGATCCTTCTCGGACACAACAAAGCCGTCGTTCGTTTCCGTCATGATCTTCATCCGCTCTTTTCCTGTTTCTGACTTAGGATCGGCAAGCAGGATGCAGAATGATTGGTCGCTGCCTCTACCTACCCTTCCGCGAAGCTGATGAAGCTGGGCCAGACCAAACCGTTCAGCATCGTAAATAACCATTACTGTTGCATTGGGAACATTGACACCTACCTCAACGACAGTAGTGGATACTAGTACCTGGGCAGTGTTTTCGCTGAAAGCCTTCATAACTGTTTCTTTTTCCTCCGGATGGAGACGTCCATGCATCAGGCCAACGCGGTACCGCCCGGCGAAATACTGGGTCAGAGCTGCATGCACATCAAGCACATTTTGAAGCTCCAGCTTTTCTGATTCCTCAATCAGCGGACAGATAACATATGCCTGCCTTCCCTTCTGGAGTTCCTTCTCTATAAAAGAAAGCACACGGGGAAGCATATCCTGCTTTGCCCAATAAGTCTCAATTCCTTTGCGTCCAGCAGGCATCTCATCAATGGTTGAGACATCCATTTCACCAAACACGGTAATTGCCAGCGTTCTCGGGATTGGGGTAGCAGTCATAAACAGGACATCCGGATTCTCACCTTTTTCCCTAAGTATCCTGCGCTGTTCTACACCGAACCGATGCTGTTCATCGGTTATCACCAGCCCAAGTTTTTGAAAATGGACCTCATCCTGAATAAGGGCATGGGTCCCGATAATAATGTCGATTTCACCTGCTTTTAACGATTCCAGCAGCTCCCTGCGCTTTTTTCCTTTTATTGAACTTGTAAGCAGCGCTGTTTTGAGTCCCGCAGGTTTCAGCAAATCCTTGAGAGAAGCAGCATGCTGTTCAGCAAGGATTTCAGTCGGAACCATAAGCGCCCCTTGATAGCCTGCAGACACAGAAGAGAGCAGGGCGATGGCGGCCACCACTGTTTTCCCTGACCCAACATCCCCCTGCAGCAGCCGGTTCATCCTGTATGGAGATTTCATATCGGCACTAATTTCATTGACGACCCTTTTTTGGGCATTGGTTAATGGAAAAGGGAGACTTCCTATGAATTCCTTTACTTCTGATAAATTATATTTCTGCTGAATGCCTTTCGTTTCTTCTCGTTGCATCTTTCGCAATGCTTGCATTTTCAGCTGGAAATATAGAAACTCTTCATAGACGAGGCGTCTTCTGGCCTGTTTAATATCTTGCCCTGAGAGCGGAAAATGCATGGTGCGAAGTGCGTCCTTCCTTGGCATTAGTTTATACTCTGATAGGATATTGCGGGGAATGTTTTCATTAATTTGTTCCCCATACACGGCAAAAGCTGCTGCAATAAACTTTCGCAGGGTTTTTACAGTCAAGTTTCCCCTTGTACCATAAACCGGTTCAAAATCTTTCTCTTTTTTATATGGACCTGCAGTGAATTCATTGGCTGTAATAGTCTGTCTATTGCGGTCCCATTTCCCTGTAACTGTAACAATGTCATTGATTGCCATTTTGCTTTTTAAATATGGCTGGTTGAAGAAAACGACTGAGACAAGATTCCTTCCTGCAAGAAGCTTTATGGTAAGCCGTGACTTCTTTTTGCCAAAGTACATTAATGAAGGCTGGCTGTGGATCTTGCCTTCAACAGTTACCCTTTCTTCATGCCCAGCATCCTCTAAATCCTTCAGCCTGTAATCCTCATAGCGGTAGGGCAGATGTTCGAGAAGGTCGGCAATAGTATAGATATTCATTTCGTTCAATGAATTGGCCGTTTCCTCTCCAATTCCCTTCAGCGCGGAGACCGGATCATTGATGTTCATGCGGTTTCTCCCTCTACATTCTATTTTTCTTACTCTATTATCGCTCAAACCGGCCAATTATTCCAGAAATTATACAAACTGATGTTCCGATCGATACGGAAAACGCAAGCGCATTGATTAGCGTAAGGACTGCTACAATCGCCAATGTTGTAACTTAAACCCGATCAACCCTTGTCCATTTATGACGTCAGCACTAGCGCATCCTCACAAAGCTGCCGTATTATTTCGTGAGATCCCTCGGTGCCAAAGCGTGTCATGGCCTGTGCGTCGGGGCTTTATTTTCCTGCGAAAAAAAATTGCTGAGTGCTGGAGCTGGATATCAAGAAAGCGGAAGCGCCCTGTTTTAGAGGAAGAACGGCTAAATTCGCCACGTCCTGTGGGAACGCCGTTCTGACCCACGTCCTGTGGGCCTCCGACAAGCATAAGACAAGTGCTGAAAGAAGGCGCTTTTTGCCTGCTGATGACCCTGAGGGGCTGGGTGCTGGGGCTATACTCTGTACAGGTTAAAAAAGTCTTTTTTTCCAAATAAAAAAACTGCTCCATCATACCCTGTGCCTATAGCAATCTGCATTTCAAGCAATTCGCTCTCTTTAGGCCGGTACAATGGAACAGCTAATTCATTGTTGCTTATTCAATTGAAAAAATGAAAGAATATAACGGCTGGTTTCCGTTGTGAATCTCTACCTCTGCATCTTCGAAGTTTTCATTGGCAAATTCAACAATTAAGTCTACCTCTTCCCGGCTTGCTTCTTCACCGTACAAGATTGTCAGAATTTCTGATTCTTCATCCATTATTTCCTTCAGTAATTCCTTGGCAGCCTGAACCTTATCCTTGTTCTTAATCACGATTTTTCCGTCTGCAAGCCCCATAAAGTCACCTTTTTCGATTTCAAGCCCGTCAATGCTTGTATCACGAACTGCATAGGTAATTTGCCCTGTTTTCACATGACTTAGCGCATCCTTCATCGCTTCAGAGTTTTGCTCTGGTTTAGCAGAAGGATTAAAGGCCAGAAGTGCGCTCATTCCCTGAGGAACAGTCTTGGAAGGGATAACAATAATATTTTCCTCCAGCACATCTGCAGCCTGCTCAGCTGCCATGATGATGTTTTTGTTATTAGGCAGAATGATTACGTTCTTGGCATTTGTTTCCTTCACTGCCGTAACGATATCCTCCGTGCTAGGATTCATCGTTTGGCCGCCCTCTATTACAGCGTTCGCCCCAATGCTTTTAAATAGTGAAGTGATACCTGACCCCATTGCAACAGCGACAATACCATACTCTGATTGTTCCTTCTTAGCGGGTTTCATCTCTGTATTTAATTTGGAATGAGTTTCTCCAACGATACTGCTGTGCTGTTCACGCATATTTTCGATTTTTAACTTTATTAAGCTGCCGTATTTCTGGCCATAGTTTAAGCACTCACCCGGCTGTTCGGAGTGAATGTGCACCTTAACAATTTCGTCGTCGGAAATAACCAGCAGAGAATCACCGTATTCACTTAGATCATTACGGAATTGCTGTTCGTCGAATGGCTTTTGTGACATCTTATCCTTTTCAAGCTTGACCATAAATTCGGTGCAATAGCCAAAAACGATATCTTCCGTGTTGATATGTCCCTGAACGTTTATATGATGCTCAGCACTTACCAGCTCATCCATTGAAGGACCATTATACTGTGTTTCAGGCAGCTTTTCACCCTTCAGTTCGGCAAGGAAGCCTTCATAAACAAGCACAAGCCCTTGCCCGCCGCTATCGACTACGCCAACTTCTTTCAGAACCGGCAGTAAATCAGGCGTTCTATTTAAGGATGCCTTAGCTTCCTTAAGAGTTTCTTCCATAACCGCAATGATGTCTGTCTCATTTTTAGCAGCAGCGACAGCGCGTTTGGCCGCATCCTTTGCAACCGTCAGGATTGTTCCCTCAACCGGCTTCATGACTGCTTTGTATGCTGTTTCGACACCTGCTTCAAAAGCATGAGCAAATTCTTCACTGTTAATAGATTGCTTATGCTCTATAGATTTGGAAAATCCGCGGAATAATTGCGAAAGGATTACTCCTGAGTTTCCGCGCGCCCCCATCAGAAGTCCCTTTGACAAGGAAGCCCCGACTTTTCCAATATGGTCCTGCACATTATCCTTAACTTCCTTAGCGCCCGAAGTCATGGATAGATTCATATTTGTCCCGGTATCACCATCCGGCACTGGAAAAACGTTCAGAGCATCAACCATGTTTGCATTCGCTGCAAGATGGTTGGCACCCTGGATGATCATTTCAGCAAAACGCTTTCCATTAATACTTTTAATCGACACAAACTTTCCTCCTTACTATGGGTTCGTCACTCGGACTCCCTGAACAAAAATATTTACGGAATCCACAGCAAGTCCAACCGTTTTATCAAGAGTGTACTTTACTTTTGATTGAACATTATGGGCAACCTCTGATATTTTCGTTCCATAACTTACAATTATGAACATATCAATATGTACTTCATCGTTTTCCTGGCGAACGATAACACCCTTAGCAAAGTTTTCTCTTCTTAACATTTCCGCGATTCCGTCTTTAAGCTGCTTTTTGGAAGCCATCCCTACAATGCCATAGCAGTCGACAGCAGCTCCGCCGGCAACCGTAGCGATAACATCATTTGAGATATCGATCTGACCGAACTTCGTTTTTAATTCGATGGACATTAATCGTTCCCCCTTTGGAAATTACTCCATTGCTATAGACATTTTACTATATTGTCATTTTTTTTAAAAGTAAAGATCGCAAAACGCTTTCAGGCCAGTACTTTAAGCATGGGATTTTCAGGCCTGACACTCTTTTTTTTCGTTACTGTCTTATTATAAAGCAATCACTATAGTAATATGTCAAGGTTTTTTTCTTGAAACCTTAGAACAGAAGTATTGCATTCTAACTGCATGTGTGTTAAATTATTAAAGTGTTTTCTAAAGACTTATAAAAGACTTAAGAAGATTGATACTTAAGCGTAGCACGTAGTTAGGAGGGAATTTAATATGGCACGTAAATGTGTAATCACTGGAAGAAAAACTCGTTCTGGTAATAGCCGCTCTCACGCAATGAACGCAAGCAAGCGTACATGGGGCGCTAACCTTCAAAAGGTACGTATTTTAGTTGACGGCAAACCTAAGCGTGTATACGTTTCTGCAAGAGCTCTTAAATCAGGCAAAGTAGAACGCGTATAATGCTCAGGCATCCTTGATAATAAGGATGCCTTTTTTATTTCTCGGCATAAATGAGTTTTTCATACGGGTTTGGGCTGCCATCTGGCCATTTGCAGCAGATTTTAATGTGTTCAAGCTTTATGGTAAAACAGAATTAAAAAAACACCCACTGAGCTGGGTGCTAAGGATGTTCCATTCAATTCATTTTTAATCTTTTTTAAATGCTCCGAGCATAGCGCGCACTAACCCGCCCAGAAATCTTGGCAATTTAATTGTATAAAATTTCATAATGCCCCTCCTCGCAATATCTCACTTATTTCAATTTAAGCTTATCAGGAGATATCCAGACATCATCACTCATGCCCGCTTTTCCCATATAAGCGTGAATTCAATCACGGCTTCTTACCACCAATAATATGCCATCCGTAAACGAAAAAGTACCATTGTTTGAAATAAGTTCGTTGCTGACGCATAATGAGAAACCCATTTTTATATCCATATTGTCTAAAGGATATTTAAAGCCGTTAAGAGTAATCCCTTTTACTTCCCGGGTAACAGGCAGAAATGATACATACCGAAACTCTGTCTGCCGGGAAATATGGTAGGTGCCCGGTTTACGTACGGTAATCATATTCAAACGGTCAACAACATGAATTTCAGGGTCATCACTGTTCAGAAGTACCTCATCTCTTGTTAAAAGCTGAATGTTGGCAAGCATATGGTCGAGCCTGCCTCCAGTTGCCCCGAAAATAAAGATATTTTCCGCTTTTTGTGACATGGTCCAGTTGAAGGCGATTTCCATATCAGTTTCATCCTTTTCGGATGGATAAATTTCCAATTCGCCCAGCTGTGCCGTGATCAAGTCTAATTCGTCTCCGGTTACTGAGTCAAAGTCTCCAAAAGCTACATCAGGCTTTATTCCTTTTTCAAGCAAAATAAACACACCACGGTCAATCCCTACCCATAAAGTGCTGGGAGATTGATAGAGGCTTAAATCAGGCAGCAGTTCAGGTGGTCCTCCTGCAACAAGGCATATATTCATAAACAAGCACCCCCTTCTTTATTGCTTTTATATATATAAGTAGACCCTGCCATCAGCCGCTCTCCGGTGAATAACAGGGTCTGTTTTTCCACAGCTAGAAATTCTGCATACTGCGTTTGAAGCAGTCAGCTTCGCTGCATTTATAACCTTAAATTCCCCGGATATTTTCGATTGCAGCCTTCCGGTCCAATTGATTAAAGATAGCTGATCCTGCTACCAGGACAGTTGCTCCCTGCTCAACGCAAAGCTTAGCAGTTTGAGCGTTAATGCCGCCATCCACTTCAATTTCCAGCTGAAGTCCTTTTGAATCTGCCATTTCTTTTACTTCTCTTATCTTTCGCAAAGTGGAAGAAATAAAATTCTGGCCTCCAAAACCTGGATTTACAGACATAAGCAGCACCATATCGAGGTCCTCTATAATCTGCTGAATCGTTGAAACTGGAGTTGCTGGATTTAAAACTACTCCCGCCTTAACACCTAATGATTTAATAAGCTGGATCGTTCTATGCAAATGAGGGCAGGCCTCGACGTGAACTGTTATATAATCTGCACCTGCTTTTGCAAAAGCCTCAATGTACCGGTCCGGATTTTCAATCATCAGATGTACATCAAGCGGCAGCTTTGTTACAGGGCGGATCCCTTCAACGATAAGCGGACCTATGGTGATATTCGGGACAAAATGGCCATCCATAACGTCAACATGGATATAATCAGCACCGCCAGCCTCAACATCACGAATTTCCTCTCCCAAGCGCGAAAAATCCGCAGACAATATTGATGGTGCAATCTTCATCGCATTAATACCTCGGCTTTCTCTCTCTGATTTCATCTAAAAACTGTATATAGTGATGGTACCGGTAATCAGGGATTACTCCATCCTCGACCGCTCCTTTAACCGCACATTTAGGTTCTTTGTCATGGAGGCAGCCACGGAATTTGCATAACTCTCCGGTTTTGTGAATTTCCGGGAAACAGTAGGATAGCCTTTCTGCTTCAATCTCAATGAACTCCAGCGAACTAAATCCCGGAGTGTCAGCTACAAGGCCGGTCCCGATATGGATTAACTCGACATGTCTCGTCGTATGCTTTCCCCTGCCAAGATGTGTAGAGATATCGTTCGTTTTGAGCTCAAGTTCCGGGTTAATGGCATTTAATAGCGAAGATTTCCCGACACCGGATTGACCGGCAAACACGCTGATTTTATCTTCCAGAAAAGGCAGCAAACGTTCTGTTCCATCTGAAGTAACGGAGGATGTAGCAATAACAGTATAGCCCATTGCTTCATAATCCTTAATATACTGATCCAGCTCGTCTTTACTGCCAGATGAGGCCAAATCCATTTTGCTGACAACAATAATCGGCTCAATCTCATTATCCTCGATGAGCACTAAAAATCTGTCGAGCAGTGCAGTGCTAAAGTCCGGTTCCACAGCTGAGAAAACCAGTATAGCTTGATCGACGTTGGCAATTGGCGGCCTGATTAGTTCATTTTTTCTCTCATTCACTTCCAGGATATACCCATCCGTGATATTCTCAGCCTGGTAAACAACACTGTCCCCTACCAAGGGGGTGACTTTATTCTTGCGGAATACCCCTCTTCCCCTGCATTGCACAATCTTATCTCCATCCAAGACATAATAAAAACCGCTAAGAGCTTTAATAATTTTGCCTGAAGGCATAGCATCACTCCTTATTATTCTTCATCAGGATACGGAACGTACTCTTCAAAAATTGTTGTATTGTCCCTGATTACTTTATAGATAGCTGTTGTACCAGGTGCTATTGTAAAAGTAAGCGTTTCTTTTGCAGTCTCCGTAATAAAGAAGCTATTATCAAGTACAGAAATATCCCGGGTCATATCTTGGATGAATATTTGTACTTCCTGTGGCTCCCCAGGGGTCACAGGAGCATATTCTATCGTGATGTCCCTTGTTACCTGTTTGGGAGGAAGCTCTTCCTTTCCTTTTGAGAGAACTACCTTGACGGTGCTGCCTTTATTGATTTTGGTATAAGCTGCAGGCGACTGGCTGATAACCTGGCCGACAGGGATTGTGTCGTGATATTCTTCTTTATCTACCTCAATAATAATCCCAGCCTCATCTTCATAATCATCCAGGCTTTTTTTCGTGTATTCCTTCAAGTCCTTAAGAGTGATTTTATCCGCGCCTTTGCTGACCACGAGCTCAAGCACTGTTTCGGAGGGAACGACTTCTGTGCCTGGCGAAGGCGACTGTTCCAGGATGGTACCGGGTTCACTTTCTTCGTTGAATTCTTCCTGTATATCGATTTCTTTGAATCCGATTTCCTTGAGATTAGGCTGTATTGTTTCATATAGGCGCTCGCGGTAATCAGAAAGTTCAACTTTTCCCTTCCCGGTACTCCGGTAAATATCAATCTCTTGGCCTTCTTTTACAAGCTTACCTGCTTCAGGGTCAGTTTTGATTACCGCACCATCAGGAATTTCCTCATCTTCAAGTTTATGAGTCTCGCCAATTTCAAACCCTGCACCCATCAGAGAAGTTAAGGCGTCATCAAGGTCTTCTCCTCTTACGTCCGGTACCTTTACCTCTTCAGGACCCAGGAGCTGAGGGAAAACCGTCACAGTAAGGATGCCCAGCGTTAATAGCAGAGTAAAAATTATTAGTAGAGTAATCATTACCTTTTTGCCTTTTTTCTTGTCTTTTGGGGCGGTGTTTTTCTTTTTTTCCTTTGGCTGTGACTGTTCGGCATTGACGATTGTCGATCTGTCAGGATCCCTGATTAATGTTTCTTCCCTCGGCGGCACATTGTCATTAGTTATGATGGGGATTGCTTTCGTAGCTTCCTCATCTTCTGGGATAGTAAAAGGCGTTTCATTGATCCGCTCCGGCTGCAAGGCTGTACGGATATCATCTTCCATTTCGTCAACGCTGCTGTATCTGTAATAAGAATCCTTGGCTGTCGCTTTTAAAATAATATTTTCCACGCTCTGAGGAATTTCTGGATTCCAGCGGCGGGGCGACGGAGTTTCTGATTGAAGGTGCTTCAATGCAATGGAAACAGCAGATTCCCCTGAGAAAGGCAGCCTCCCAGTTACGATTTCAAACATTACAATTCCCAGTGAATAAATATCGGATTTCTTATTGGCCATTCCGCCCCTCGCCTGTTCAGGAGACAGGTAATGGACAGAACCCAGGACGGCGTTCGTCTGGGTGATGCTAGTTGCACTTAATGCCATGGCAATCCCGAAATCTGTTATTTTAACATTGCCATGATCATCAATTAATATATTCTGAGGCTTAATATCTCGATGAATAATTCCATTATGATGGGCATGGGCAATAGCCGCTGTAATCTGTTTCATAATATCGACCGCTTTTTCGATCGGTATCGGATAATACTTTTGTATGTACTGCTTTAATGTCAGACCTTTAACATATTCCATGACGATATAGTAAATGTCTTTTTCTTCGCCGACATCATATATGCTGACTATATTTGGATGAGCCAGGGAGGTAGCAGACTGCGCTTCCCGGTTAAACCGTTTAATGAACTCTTCATCATTGGAAAAATCCATCCGCAAAATTTTTAGCGCAACCTCACGTTCTAAAATCATATCCTGTGCCAGGTATACGTTGGCCATACCGCCTCCGCCTACCATGTCTAGAATTTTATACCGGCCGCTGATTCTCTTTCCTATCAGCATCCGTATCACCCGCCTTCACTTTCATTGAAAAATTCCACTAGGACAAGGGTGATATTATCTTCGCCTCCATGATCATTGGCAAGCTCAATCAGCCGGTCGGCCTTTTGTTCCAGATTAGTGTCTCTCGTTATTACATCAAGCATCTCAGGCTGTGAAACCTTGTTGGATAAACCATCAGAACAAAGCAGGAGTATGTCCCCTTCTTCAAATCCGATTGTCACTGTATCCATCACCACGTTCGTTTCGGTGCCCAAAGCTCTCAGAAGTACGTTTTTTCGGGGATGGTGTTCTGCATCCTCTTTGGAAATCTGACCGGACCTGACAAGTTCATTGACTAGAGAGTGGTCTTCGGTGATTTGTTTGAATCCGCTTTCGTTATAAATATAACAGCGGCTGTCACCAATATTAGCCACTGTTGCAAAGCGGTCAGTACAAATAGCAGCGACAATTGTTGTCCCCATGCCATTGCATTCAGAGTTATTTGCAGAATGCTCAAATAGTAGCTTATTGACGTGGACAATATTGTCGCGGAGCCATATTTCAGCATCCTCCGGTGTCTCCATCGGCCCTGATTCTGCCCAGCGGGACTGGAGCTCCTGAATGGTCATTGCGCTTGCAACGTCACCAGCACGGTGCCCGCCCATGCCATCTGCAACGATGGCCAGGCGGACTCCCTTTGAGCTTCTAAAAATCCCTCCGTTATCTTCATTATGCTGGCGGACTTTGCCACGGTCACTTTTAAAAATAGCTTTCATAGCCCTCACCTCGTCTCTTCTTTACGCTCCTTTGCCCGGAGCTGACCGCAGGCCGCTTCAATATCATGGCCCTGTTCCCTGCGGATGGTGACATTAATTCCGCGCTTTTTAAGCGTCTTTTCAAATTCGAAAATTTGTTCACGAGGTGTTCTTACATAGTTGCGTT
Source organism: Peribacillus saganii (assembly GCF_003429095.1). Lineage (GTDB taxonomy): Bacteria > Bacillota > Bacilli > Bacillales > DSM-1321 > Peribacillus > Peribacillus saganii. The sequence continues at coordinate 43,827 of NZ_QVTE01000066.1, read as the reverse complement.
CCGGTACATAGTTTACTGGTATCAGGTTAACATGGCATTTTAACTCTTTTATCAATGCTGCCAATTCTTCTGCATGTTCTACCTGGTCATTGACACCGCCAAACAGCCCGTATTCAAAGCTAATCCTTCTGCCTGTCTTGTTTGTATAATATTTCACCGCTTCAATAAGCTCAGGGAGCTTGTATGCACGGTTGATTGGCATCAGCCTGCTTCGAAGTTCAGTATTCGGCGCATGTAGTGAAATTGCAAAATTAATCTGCATGTTTTCATCGGCAAATTGATAAATTTTCGGGATGATTCCACTGGTAGAAACGGTTATGTGGCGCGCCCCGATATTGAGGCCTTTTTCGTGATTAATCGTTTTTAGGAAAGAAAGCATTGCATCATAATTATCGAACGGCTCACCTATACCCATAATTACTACTGAACTTACCCTTTCCTCTGTTTCATCAAGTGCCTGTTGGACATTTACGACCTGGGCCACGATTTCTCCTGCTTCCAGGTTTCTTTTTAAACCCCCAAGAGTGGATGCACAGAAGGTACAGCCGATTCGGCATCCGACTTGAGTGGTAACACAGACTGAATTACCATAGTCATGGCGCATCAAAACGGTTTCAATTGAATAACCGTCATGCAGTTCAAATAAAAATTTTATTGTCCCATCACTCGACGTATGCTTAATCAGCGTTTTTAACGTGGTTATTGTAAAATCCTTGGCCAGCTTTTCACGAAGCTCCTTTGAAAGGTTGGACATATCCTCAAAGCTTGATGCTCGCTTTTTATATAGCCAATCAAATACCTGTTCAGCCCGGAAAGGCTTTTCATCATTGCTTTTAAGCCAATCCTTTAATTCATGAAGCTCCAGGGAATAAATGGACCGTTTTTTCTCTTCTGTAGCGGCGGTAGTTTGTTCAATTGTCTTTTCTTCCAATTATTACACCTTCTTTCTGAAGCAAGCTATATAAAAACCATCACTGCCAAAATCCTGTGGGAAAATTTGAATCTCATGCTGGTCTACAAATGGCTGTACTTCTTGTGGCATACGGTTAGCAAGGGATAAATCCGGTTCAAAATCCGGATGGGCGCTCAGGAAGGCATCAGCTACCCTTTCGTTTTCTTCCTTATCCACCGTACACGTGCTATAAACTAGTGTTCCTTCCTGTTTTAAAAGGGGAGCAACCGCCTGAAGCAGCGTTCGCTGAATACTTGAAAGCCTCATAATATCATTTTCTGATTTGGAATACTTCAAATCAGGCTTACGACGCATTACCCCTAAACCTGAACATGGGGCATCTACAAGAACTTTATCAAATGTTTGCTGTTCAAACAGCTCCCCTGCTTTGCGGCTATCGGTTGCTTTTATTTCGATATTATTCAGATGCAGTCGTTCAGCCTGTTCCGCGACAAGTTTTACCTTGTGCTCATGAAGATCAAGGGCAAAAACTTTACCTGATGACAAGCCTTCTGCAATATGGGTCGTTTTTCCTCCAGGTGCAGAACAGCTGTCCAGCACCCAATCATCGCCCTTAGCTCCAAGGGCATATGCAACAAGCATCGAGCTTTCGTCCTGAATCGTTAACAAGCCTTCCTTGTAAGCATTAGAGTGTGCGAGATTACCCTTCAGGCACCTGATTGCTTCGTGAAGAATAGGACTCGGTTCCACATAAAACCCTTCTTCCTCAAGACGTAAGATCAGTTCCTTCCTGGACAAAATCGTTTTATTTACACGTGCCGTCTGCACAGGAGCATGCAAATTCAACTCACACATAGCCTCTGTCTTATCAAAGCCGAATTGGTCAACCCAGCGCTTCACAAGCCATGTTGGATGGCTTGTGGAAATGGCTAAGCGTTCGTCCTCATCCTTAATTTCATCAAGGGATGGCAGGCCTTTGCGCTGGATATTTCTTAATACCCCGTTTACCATTGAAGCTATTCCTTTATGACCGCGTTTTTTAGCGATTTCTACTGCTTCAAATAATATTGCATGATCCGGGACCTTATCCAGGAATGTCATCTGGTAGACCGACAGGCGCAGGAGAATCATAACCCAGTCCTCTACTTTTTTTCCGTTACCCAGAAAGGGTTCAAGAAAATAATCAAGAGTCATCCTGCGCTGCAGGGTTCCATACGTTAATTCCGTAAGAAGCCCGCTGTCTGATTGGGAAAGCTTATATTTGTTAATAGTTGAATTAAGCAGTAAATTGCTGTACGATTGGTTTTTTTCAACCGATTGGAGAATCTCAAGAGCAATTTCGCGAACTCCTTTTTTCTTAGCTGCCATTCTATTCACCTAACTTCCAGCCAGTTTCAACCATCGCACCAGCACCGCGCAAATAATCCTTCGCACTTATTCGCTTCTTCCCAGCAGGCTGAAGCTCGGTAATGATCACCGCGGTTGAATTTCCGGTTCTAACTTTTATGCCATCATCAAGGAGGCCAATGACTTCACCGGGTACCCCATTGTTGCTTGCTTCGGCTTTCCTTGCACTCCATACTTTCATGACATCCCCGTTTAAGGACGTATAAGCTACAGGCCAAGGATTCAGGCCGCGGATCTGATTGTATATGTCTTCACCTGATTTATTCCAGTCTATTTTTTCCTGTTCCCTTCTAATGTTCGGCGCAAAAGTTGCCTTCATATGGTTTTGTGGAATAGGAGTGAGCTCTCCCTTTATTAGCTTTGGAAGAGTTTGAGCAAGCAGGTCTGAGCCAAGTACACTCAGTTTTTCGAACAGCGTGCCAGTTGTATCGTCTTCTTTTATTGCAATTTCAGCCTGTGTAAGGATATCACCCGCATCCAGCTTTTCAGCCATATACATGATTGTGATTCCCGTCTTTTCTTTTCCCTCCAAAATAGCATAATGGATAGGCGCACCTCCCCGCAGCTCAGGAAGCAGTGAGGCGTGTACGTTAATACAGCCATATTTAGGAGCCTCAAGCAGGTCATTAGGAAGAATTTGGCCAAAGGCAGCCGTTACGACAAGGTCCGGATTTAAGGCAAGGATTGGTGCGAGTTCCTCTTGGATACGGATTTTTTCAGGCTGAAAAACCGGGATCCCATGTTTCTCTGCTTCAACTTTAACCGGAGGCGGGGTTAGTACCCTTTTTCTGCCAACAGGGCGATCCGGTTGTGTAACTACCCCGATTACCTCATAGCCTTCCGCGATGATTCTTTTAAGCACCGGTACAGAAAAATCCGGGGTTCCCATAAAGACGATTTTTGTCATTCTTCTTCATACCTTTCCAACTCTTCTTCGGTTAAATAAGCTGTGATTTTAGAGGTAAACAGAACACCATTCAGGTGGTCAATTTCATGCTGGATGGCCCTCGCCAGGAAATCTTCGGCAGCCAGCTCAAAGAACCGTCCTTTTCGGTCCTGCGCCCGGATTTTTACAAAATATGGCCTTGAAACCTCGCCGTATGTGCCCGGAAAACTTAAGCAGCCCTCCGGACCAGTTTGCTCGCCGTCTGTCACTAGTATTTCCGGGTTTATCATTTCAATGATTCCACTCTCATCACCGATATCGACAATGGCTACCTGCTGGCTAACACCGACCTGGGGAGCAGCAAGACCGACTCCATCAGCTGCAATCATGGTCTCATACATATTGTCTAACAGTTTTGCCAATTTTTTATTAAAACTTGCCACTTTTGTACATCTTTGCTCCAGAACGTCGTCTGGATACATCACAATGGGTAAAATAGCCAAATTATAATTACTCCTTACATCATCATCTGCGGATTTAAATCGATTGCAATTTGCAGCTGTCCTTTTGCTGTCTCCTGCTGAAAATTGTTGATAATATTTTTCAGCAGTGCGTTCAAGCCCGGTTCCCGCTTGTATTTTATCAAACATTGGTATCTATATCTATTCTTTACGCGGCTTAGCGGAGAGGCGACCGGCCCAAGGATGATAGCCTGACGGCTCAAGTTAGAGCGCAAGTACTTCGTAATTTTCTCTGTGACTGATACTGTTTTTATTAAATCTTCATGGAACACGGTTACAAGGGCTAAATAAAAATACGGCGGATAGTGGTTTAGCCTTCTTATTTCCATTTCTTTTTCAAAAAAAGTATCAAAGTCCTGGCGTGCCGCAAGTTCAATACTATAGTGTTCTGGCGTATAAGTCTGGATGACCACCTCGCCCTTAAGCTGGTGTCGGCCTGCCCTTCCGCTGACCTGAGTAAGCAGCTGAAAGGTTTTTTCTGACGCCCGAAAATCGGGAAGATGAAGCATCGTATCTGCAGATAAAACACCTACAAGTGTGATGTTGGGAAAATCAAGACCCTTGGCAATCATCTGGGTCCCAAGCAAGATATCGGCCTTACCTTCCTGAAAAGCGTTCAGGAGCAGCTCATGTGATCCTTTTTTGCTTGTAGTATCTACATCCATCCGGATTACTCTCGCATTGGGCAGAATTTTCCCAAGCTCTTCTTCAACCTTCTGGGTCCCAGTTCCAAAAAACCGGATATGGTCACTGCCGCATTCAGGGCATACAGGCGGCATGCCTTCTTCATGGCCGCAATAATGGCATTTTAGGGAGTGGTTGCTGCGATGATATGTGAGAGAAATATCGCAATCAGGGCAATTGATGACCACTCCGCAGCTCCTGCACATAACAAAGGATGAGTGCCCTCGTTTATTTAGAAACAGGACGGTTTGTTCACCCTTAGTCAGCCTGTCCTCCAGTTTGGCAAAAAGTTTCTCAGAAAACATCGAACGGTTGCCTGTCCGAAGCTCTTCTCTCATATCGACAATCTCGACTGAAGGAAGTGTACTATTATTCATCCGTTTTGTCAGTGAAAGCAGCTTATAAACACCTTTTTGTGCCCTTGCAAACGACTCAAGCGAAGGAGTGGCGCTCCCAAGAATCACTGGACAGCTGTGCGACAGCCCTCTTTGGATCGCAATATCACGTGCATGGTAGCGTGGCGGTTCCTCCTGTTTATAGCTTCCTTCATGCTCCTCATCAATAACGATGAGGCCTATGTTTTGGAATGGCGCAAATACAGCGGACCGGGCCCCTACTACTACCTTGACCTCCTGGCGGTGAATTTTTCGCCACTCGTCATATTTTTCTCCCACTGATAAACCGCTGTGAAGTACGGCCACCTGATTTCCAAAACGCTCTTTAAACCGTTTTACCGTTTGGGGGGTAAGAGAAATTTCAGGTACAAGCATAATGGCTTCCTTGCCGTTTTGTATAACTTTATCAATTGCCTGAAGGTAAATCTCTGTTTTTCCGCTGCCTGTTATCCCGTATAAAAGAAAGATATCATTCCTTTCTGCATCAACGGCCGCATTGATTGGCCCCAGTGCCGCTGCTTGCTCATCGGTCAATCGGAATGCGCTCGTTTCTTCAAAGCTGCGGTTTTCATAAGGATCACGGTAGATTTCTTCGTCATATTCAGCGAGAATGCCTTTTTCTACAAGAGCCTTTACTGCTGCGGCCGAGCTATGAACGATTTCCAGCAGATTTTTTAGGGAGACGGATTCTGGGGCATGTAAAAAATGTTCTACTATTTGCCGCTGTTTTTTAGCGGATGCCGAGAGGGAATCAAGTGCTTCTGATAGCTCCTCCGTGCTCAATAATGGTTTAACATGGCGAACTGTCTTTTTGTTCAACCGGTTTTTTACATAGTAGACGACTTCCAGATTTCCATTCTGTAATTCTTTATGGAACAGTGAAGGCTTTCCGGCCTCAAGCATTTCTTTCCAGGTCAATGTTTTTCTATGTTTAAAAAGGGAGCGCACATCTTCATGCATCCTATCAAACGAAGTCAGATCAGTAAGCTCAACATTTTTTTCATACTTGGCCTTCATAGCCGCTGGAAGCATGGCCTGAAGTGCAGAGACTTTAAAGCTTAGCGTTTGTTCGGTCATCCAGTCGCCCAGCTGCAAAAGTTCATCATTTAAGACTGGCTCTAAATCCATTGGCTCTTTAATTTCTCTCAATTTTTTAAGATCAGAGCTCTCTTTTATTCCTGTTACGAAGCCCTGGACCATTCTTGGTCCAAACGGTACAACTACCCTTATCCCGGGTCGGATTATACTTTTCCACTTATCTGGAATTAAATAATCAAATTCCCTATCCGTCTGCTTGGCAGGTACATCAACAATAACTGAAGCAATGCTCATGGACGATTATTCCCGTTTAGCATTGCTGTTACCTCATCAAGGATTACTTTAGCAACTTGCTGTTTGCTCATTTGCGGAAGCTCCATCTTGCTTCCATCCTTTTTATAAATTGTTACGATATTGGTATCCGTTCCAAATCCCGCGCCTGAAACCGTAACATTATTGGCAACTATCATATCGGCATTTTTTCGCTGCAGCTTTCCGATAGCATACTCATCAAGTTTTTCTGTTTCAGCGGCAAATCCAACCAGCACCTGATGCTGCTGTTTTTCATTTCCAAGTGCCATTAAGATATCCTTTGTCCGTTCCAATTCAAGAACTTGGCTGCCAGGCTGTTTTTTAACTTTTTGCTTATGATAGACTGCTGGTGTGTAATCGGCCACGGCAGCTGTTTTAACTACGGCATCAGCAGTCGGGAAAGCTTTCAAGGCTTCCTCGTACATTTCAGCCGCCGATTCTACCTTGATAATAGAGACACCTGGAGGAGCAGGAATTTGTACCGGACCTGAGATAAGCTTAACATCTGCACCCAGTGCTGCAGCCTGCCTTGCAAGCGCATAACCCATTTTGCCTGTGCTGTGGTTAGAAATAAACCGGACTGGATCAATTTTTTCCCTTGTCGGCCCCGCTGTAACGACTATATTTCTTCCTGCTAAAGGTTTGGCGGCTGTCCCAGAAAAGTAGTCTGATAATCTTGCTACAATTGTTTCTGGCTCCTCCAGACGGCCTTTGCCAACATAGCCGCATGCAAGAAATCCTTCTGATGGCTCGAGGAATTCATAGCCAAATCCAATTAACTGATCCATGTTTCTTTGCACAGCCGGATGGCTATACATGTGTACGTTCATTGCTGGAGCGATCCAGACAGGAGCGGTCGCTGCAAGCAGTGTAGTCGTGAGCATGTCGTCAGCAATACCGTTTGCCAGCTTTCCGATCACATTGGCAGTGGCCGGTGCTATCAGTATTAGGTCAGCCCAGTCTGCAAGGTCTATGTGGGAAATAACCTCAGGATTTTTTTCATCAAAGGTTTCTGTATACACATCGTTTCTGGAAAGCGCCTGAAACGTTAAAGGTGTTACAAATTTTTGTGCCGAATCACTCATAAGCACTTTTACAGCAGCTCCAGCTTGCGTCAGCTTGCTAGTTAGTGCCGCAGCTTTGAAAACGGCAATTCCGCCGGTAACACAAAGCAATATATTTTTATCGTTAAGCATGTATATTCCCCCAGCCTATCTTACTTATTTCATTATGAAGGATTGTCCGCTTTTTTTCACCTAATTACAATCTTCCTGCCTCAAATGACATACTCTGGCAGTTTATTTTCATCAACAATCAAAAATCCTTGCCATATGGAAAAATGACAAGGATTTTCGCTGATCCAGGATAAGAAATTACGGAACTGCAACTTAATTAAAAAGACGGTCAATATTTTCTTTTCCCGGTAAATTAGGATTCCTTTTTTTCGTCGTAGGAATTAGTGTACTTCAGGATTCCTGAATGGATTTCTTCCAGGGCCTGGCCGACAAATTTATGTGATACTGGCTTTTCAAGCTTTGTTGGCTTGTTCTCCTGCATTGTTCTTGCTCGCTTAGCTGCAACAGATACGAGTGAATATTTTGAGTCAATCTTTTCAAGCAATGAATCTATAGATGGATATAACATTTATCAATCAACCTCCAGCATTTTTTTGTAGCGTATTGCTACTCTTTCACGTCGGCAATGCTCAGCGACAATAATGGCGTTTATACGGCGGCATGCACTATCTACTTGATCATTTTCTACTACATAATCATATAAATCCATTAATTCGATTTCATCTTTCGCAGCCTGCATCCTTCTCCCAATTAAATCCTCTGATTCAGTACCGCGTGTGACGATACGGTTTTTCAGTTCCGAAAGACTTGGGGGTGCAAGGAAAATAAAAAGCCCTTCAGGGAACTTTTCACGAACCTGGCTCGCGCCCTGTACTTCAATTTCCAGGAAGACATCCTTTCCTGCATCAAGCGTTTCACGGACATAATCAACAGGAGTTCCGTAGTAATTTCCAACAAATTCAGCATATTCCAACAGCTTTCCCTGTTCAATTAAAGTCTCAAACTCTTCTCGGGATTTAAAAAAATAATCTACACCATCAACTTCCCCTTCGCGAGGTTTGCGGGTGGTCATTGAAATCGAATATTCAAAAGCTGTTTCCGGCTGGCTAAATATCTGTTTGCGCACAGTTCCTTTCCCTACACCGGAGGGACCTGACAACACAATTAATAATCCTTTTTCCACCATTTTGTTCACCTATCCCTCATCCACACTTTCATCGCGATCATGAAGGCGGGCAGCCACTGTTTCTGGCTGGACTGCCGACAAAATTACATGGTCGCTGTCTGTAATAATAACGGCCCTCGTCCTTCGTCCGTATGTTGCATCAATCAATGAGCCCCTATCCCGGGAGTCCTGAATGATCCGTTTGATCGGAGCCGATTCCGGACTCACAATCGACACAATCCGGTTAGCGGAAACGATATTCCCAAAACCGATGTTAATCAGCTTGATAGACATCTTTGTCCCCCAATCAAATTCTATTGTAGCCTTAGCTCTAAAATCATAATCAGATTACTCGATATTTTGCACCTGTTCCTTCATCTTTTCAAGCAGGCTTTTCATCTCAACAACCTGTTTTGTAATTTTAGCGTCGTTCGCTTTCGAACCAATAGTGTTGACCTCCCGGTTCATCTCCTGAACAAGGAAATCAAGTTTCCTTCCTATTGGCTCCGTCAATTCGAGCGTTTCAAGAAACTGAAATATATGGCTCTCGAGCCGAATAAGCTCTTCACTGATATCTGCTTTATCGGCAAATATGGCAGCCTCTGTAAGCAGCCGGCTCTCATCTACCGCCCCTGTCAGGAAATCATGAAGCTTTTGGGCAAGCCGGTCGCTGTATTTCCTGGATACCTCAGGTGCATATTCAGCCAGTCCTGCCGCCGAAGCCTTTATTTTATTCAAATGGCTTCTCAAATCATTGACAAGAAGGATTCCCTCCTGCTTTCTCATCTTCAGCAGGGCGTCAAGAGCTTCGGTAACCGCTGAAAGCAAAACGGATTCCGCTTGCTCATTTTGGGTTTCCTTTTCCTCGACTGTAAAAATATCGTTTATATGTAAAAGATCCTTGATCCCAGTTTCAAAATTCAGCCCGTACCTTTCCTTAGCCTGGCCAATAATCTCAAAATATTGGTCTGCCAGCTTCCAGTCGAGCTTAAGGTTCCGGTCGACAAGTCCTTCGCCCTCAACTGAAACGAAAATATCTGCCCGTCCTCTTCGTATGTATTGACCAGCAATTTTTTTTATTTTTTCCTCAAGCATCAAAAACTGACGCGGCATTCGGATATTATACTCAAGAAATCTGTGGTTAACTGATTTCATTTCCACAGTTATAATCAGGGAACCGCTTTCTGCTTTTCCCCGGCCGTATCCGGTCATACTTACTGCCATGACACACCACATCCCATCGATCTTTTTGGCACTTTATATTGGGAACAGCTGCTGCCGCCCGCTTTTTTCGAGAAAAAACAAAAAGGTAATAGAGCACACTCTACTACCTTTTGAATTATATCATAAACTATTTTGATTTACTTATTAAAAATGATCCCGCAAGTAAAAAAGTTGGTACCGAAGCCAGCCCCGCAATCAGGAACCAATCATGCGCAAGGATTGGCACTGTATGGAAAATCAGCTGGAGCGGCGGGTAATAAATGACGATAAGGACGAGCAGCAGGGAAGATAGCACTGCCCAGACAAGATACTTATTCCCAAAAGGATTTCTGGCAAAGATTGATTTTTCGCTTCTGCAGTCAAAAACATGGATAAGCTGGGCAAGAACCAATGTGGCAAAAGCAACAGTTTGCGCATACACAAGGTCTTCAGGATTATTCTTGTAAACAATCATGAATGCTGCAAGCGTCGATAGTCCGATCAAAAAGCCGCGGGAAATAATTTTCCAGCCAAGCCCTCTTGAAAACACTCCCTCGTTCGGACTTCTTGGATGCCGTTTCATAACATCTCCTTCGGGCCGGTCAAGCCCGAGCGCCAAAGCCGGCAGCCCGTCCGTAACTAAGTTGACCCAAAGGATTTGAATCGGTACCAATGGCAAAGGGAGAGCGAGCAGCATGGCAAAAAACATAACCAGTATTTCACCAACATTGGAAGCCAGCAAATAGCGGATGAATTTACGGATGTTTTCGTAAATATTCCGCCCTTCTTTAATGGCTGATTTAATCGTTGCAAAGTTGTCGTCCAGCAAAATCAAAGAAGATGATTCTTTTGCTACATCTGTTCCTGTGATTCCCATTGATATCCCGATATCTGCAGATTTAATGGCTGGTGCATCATTTACTCCGTCCCCTGTCATGGCCACTACATGCCCTTTATTCTGCAGGGCTTTTACGATTTTCAGTTTATGCTCAGGAGATACACGTGCAAAAACGGCGACATCTTCCACCACATTCTCAAGTTCCTGTACAGACATTTCCGAGAGTGCCCTTCCATCAAGCACCTTATCTTTGCCCTTTAAAATGCCAAGCTGCTTTGCGATGGCCTTGGCAGTAGCCACATGGTCACCTGTAATCATTACCGTTTTAATGCCGGCTTCATGGCACTCTTTTACAGCTTCTTTTACCTCCGGACGGGGCGGATCAATCATTCCATGTAAACCGATGAAAGTTAAGTCCTTTTCGGCCTCTTCTTCACGGAGAAGGACGGTTCCGGCTCCAATTTGTTTATAGCCGACAGCAATCGTCCTAAGTGCCTGGGCAGCGAGGGAATCAACGGCGTTTTGGATCGAATGCCTGAGATCCTTATTCAAAAGCTGCAGCTTGTTATCCCATAGCACCGATTCACAATGGCTAACCAGTACATCCGGCGCACCCTTTGTAACTACAAATTGCTTTCCGGTATCATCCTTCACAACCACACTCATCATTTTCCTGGTGGAATCAAATGGGAATTCCTTAATGACGGTAAAGCTTTTTTTCAGCTTATCCCTGGTCAGCCCTGCTTTTAATGCAGCAACAAGCATTGCTCCTTCAGTCGGATCACCATCCAAGATGTTTTTTCCGTCCCGGTCAACCAGCTCAGAATTGTTGCATAAAAGGCCGAATGTCAGCAGCTGTTGCAGTGATTTTTCCTGCTGTGGTTTTACCGCTTTCTCCCCGTCATAAAATTCCCCTTCAGGCTCGTATCCGGTACCGCTGACCGTCCAACTAGTTCCACCGCTCCAAAGATTGGTAACTGTCATTTTATTTTGCGTCATAGTGCCTGTTTTGTCTGAACAAATAACCGAAGCACACCCTAATGTCTCTACCGCAGGAAGCTTTCGGACAATTGAATTTTGTTTGATCATCCGCTGCACTCCTAAAGAAAGTGCCACGGTTACAATTGCCGGAAGCCCTTCCGGAATGGCAGCAACGGCGAGTGATACACCCGCAAGGAACATCGTATACAAATCCTGGCCCTGAAGCACCCCGATAGCTACTACTATAATAGTAAGAAGCAGTGCAGCGGTAATCAGGATCTTTCCAAGCTGTTCAAGCCTTCGCTGAAGCGGGGTTGCCATTGTTTCAGCAGATTGGAGCAAATCAGCAATTTTCCCCATTGATGTATCCATACCAATGGAAACTACCGCACCAACGCCGCTCCCCCGTGTGACCATAGTGCCCATAAACGCCATGTTTTCTTCATCACCAATTGACTCGGCAGAATGATAAAGAGGCTCCGCAATTTTAGTTACCGGAACGGATTCACCGGTTAAAGCAGATTCTTCTATTTCAAGGGAAACTGCTTCAATGATCCGCAAATCAGCACCAATGCGGTCACCGCTAGAAAACTTAATGATGTCCCCTACAACAACTTCACGTGATGGCTTTTTTACCCAGTTTCCTTCACGGAGAATCTGAACTTGGGGTGCTGCCATTTGTTTTAGTGCATCAAGGGATTTTTCCGCTTTTCGTTCTTGAAAAAAGCCGAGAAACCCGTTGATCAAAATGATCGCAATAATGGCAATCGAATCGATATATTCTCCCAGCAAACCGGAAACCAAGGTCGCGGCAAGCAGGACAAGGACCATGAAATCCTTGAATTGAGCCAGAAATAACATAAGCGCAGATTGCTTTTCTCCTTCACGCAGCTCATTGAAGCCATGCTGTTTCTGACGAAGTTTTATCTCCTCCTCCTTTAAGCCATGCTGGGCGCTTGTCCCCAGGGACGCTTCTATTTCCTGTTTATTCATCTCACGGAACTTCATGTGCGCATCACACTTCCCCTTCTTAATTAAACTAACCCGGTGTTGCTCATAGTTCATGCTTATTCAGACTCGTCCAGAAAAATGCTATAATTTAAAGCGGAAGCATTTAAAAGGAAGAACGGCTAAAGGCGCCACGTCCTGTGGCAACGCCATTCTGACCCGCATCGTGTGGGCCTCCGGCAAGCATAAGCCAAGCTTGACAGAGGGCGCTTTTTGCCTTCCGAAGTGCTTAGCTTATGACCTCAAGGCCGACGTCCTGTGCGTCGGGGCTGGGTGCTGGAGCTGGATAGCTTGGGTTAAAATGATTTTTTAATTAAGAAGTAACCAGCGAAAGCAGCCCGATCAGTTTCAGAGCGTTTTTCTATACAAATCGTCTATACTGATGATCCTGAGTAATTGCACCTAGGCTAGCAGATTGGGTAAACGGATGGATTATATGAAAGAAGGCTTTAGCCTGGGACTGGCGGGTATATATTGCTATATGGATCCAGCTTCGAATAAAACTGGGAGAATTGGGATAAAAAGCCTTTTCTGCCTACATAAATGAGCAAAGGAAGTTATTACTATGTCGTTTGACGGTCTTTTTACAAAAGCAATGGCTGAAGAGCTTTCAGCCAATTTAAAGGGCGGGCGGATAAATAAAATCCATCAGCCATATAAAAATGAAATAATTATTCTGATCCGGGCAGCAGGGAAAAACCATAAATTGCTTCTTTCCGCCCATCCAAGTTATGCAAGGGTCCAGCTGACACAGGAAAGCTATGAAAATCCACAGACACCTCCTATGTTTTGCATGCTGATGCGAAAGCATTTAGAAGGATACGTAATTGAAGATATTTATCAATCTGCTCTTGACCGCATCATTGTTTTAGAGGCAAAGGGAAGAAATGAATTGGGTGACATTTCTTCCCGTCAGCTGATAATCGAAATTATGGGCAGGCACAGTAATATTGTCCTGATCGATAAGGAAACGAAAATGATTCTTGATAGCATCAAGCATGTTTCACTGGCAGTTAACAGCTACCGGACTGTTCTGCCTGGACAGACCTATATCGCCCCTCCTGCCCAGGAAAAGATGAATCCATTTGAAAGCGGAAAAGATGACCTACTGGGAAGGATCGACTTTAACACTGGCAAACTGGATAAGCAGCTTGTTTCCAATTTTGCCGGTGTATCGCCGCTGCTTGCCAAAGAGGCAGTTCATCGGGCAGGTTTAGCCAACCGAAATACTCTGCCGGATGCATTTTTTGACCTTATCAGTGACATTGCCAGCAGGAAATATCAGCCTTCCATTATGGAACAAAACGGCAAAGAGTCTTTTTATATGCTTGAGCTGCAGCATCTTTCTGGTAACAAGCGTTTGTTTTCCAGCCTGTCGGTAATGCTGGACAGGTTTTACTTTGGAAAGGCGGAACGGGACCGTGTTAGGCAGCAGGGTAATGACCTTGAGCGGTTCATCTCGAATGAGATAGAGAAAAACACCAATAAAATCAGGAAACTGAAGCGGACTTTGCAGGAAAGTGAGAAAGCGGATCAGTACCAGCTGTTCGGGGAATTATTGACTGCCAATCTGTACCAGATGCAGCGGGGCATGAAGGAAATTGGGGTGTTAAATTATTACGATGAGGAAGGCGGAACTGTTATCATTCCGCTTGATCCGCAAAAAACACCGTCAGAAAATGCGCAAAAGTATTTTACACGATACCAAAAAGCAAAAAATGCGGTTGGAATTGTCCTTGAGCAAATTGAAAAAGCCGAGACGGAAACTGCTTATTTTGAAATGCTTCTTCAGCAGCTGTTATCAGCGTCGCCTAGGGATATTGATGAAATAAGGGAAGAACTTCAAGAGGAAGGCTATATCAGACAACGGCAGAAAAAAGGTATGAAAAAGCCTGCCAACGCCAAACCACTGCTTGAAACTTATTTATCTTCTGAAGGAGACACCATTTTTGTAGGAAAGAACAATAAACAGAATGATTACTTGACTAATAAATTTGCAAGGAGAGACGAGATCTGGCTCCATACGAAAGATATCCCAGGGTCGCATGTCGTTATTCGCAATGAAAACCCATCTAAAAAGACAATCATGGAAGCTGCCAATATTGCAGCATTTTACAGTAAAGCGAAGGAATCCAGTTCTGTTCCGGTTGATTTCACCAAGGTTCGCCATGTTAAAAAGCCTAACGGATCAAAGCCTGGGTTCGTAATATATGATAATCAGCAAACGGTATATGTCACTCCTGATCCGGATCTTGTTCTTGCTCTAAAAGAACGAATAGTGCCCAAGCAGCAAAGCGATAAAAAAATAAAATAGATTCAACAAATCAATGCAAACAAGGAGTTCCATCAATGGACTCCTTGTTTAAGTTTTTCTGTAAATTTTATATGCGTTACCTGCTAGCTTTTCCTATGATTTTGCATTGTGGCTCAGTTTGTATACTTTTTTAAGTTGTCTCAAACATAATCCTCAAATCCGCTGAGCTTATCCTTCCAGCCATTCTGTGCCGGCCGGGTTTTCCCGCCACGTTTCAAGCTTTTTCATATCTTTTCCTTCAATATAATCTTGATCTTTTGCAACATTGATTAAAGTAGAATAATCGCTTAATGCGTAAGCAGGGATCCCTGCTTGGGCAAATTGCTGCTCAGCTTTTTCCATTCCGTATGTAAAAATTGAAGCTACCCCTAATACATTGCAGCCCGCTTCACGAAGCGCCTTAACAGCAGTAATCGAACTCCCGCCAGTAGAAATCAAATCTTCAATAACTACGACATTTTGTCCGGTTTTCACCTGACCTTCAATCTGGTTACCCTTTCCGTGTCCTTTTGCACTGGAGCGGACATAACACATAGGGAGATTCATCAAGTCACTCACCCAGGCAGCATGAGGAATTCCAGCTGTTGCTGTCCCTGCAATTATTTCTGTGTCAGGGAACTTCTCTTCTATCAGAACTTGAAGGCCTTTTGCAATCTCCTTACGTAATTCCGGATAAGAAAGGGTCAGTCTGTTATCGCAATAAATGGGAGATTTTATTCCCGAAGACCAAGTAAAAGGGTTATTCGGCTGCAAATATACAGCTTTTATTTCTAATAATTTTCCAGCAAGATAGTCTTTCAAATTTGCACACCCTCCCAGGCATTTCGAATTGTATGATAGACATCAACAGGATCAGCTGCCTTAGTAATGGATCTTCCTACGACAATATAATCAGAACCAAGCTGACGGGCTAACTCTGGTGTAGCGATCCTCTGCTGGTCATGGCTATCGTCTGTCAATAGCCGGATCCCAGGTGTGACTGCAAGAAAGCCGGAACCGTTGTACTGATGAATTACGGGAGCTTCCAGCGGTGAGCAAACAACACCGTCAAGCCCCGCAGCTTTTGCAAGTTTTGCATATTGGAGAACCGAGTTATCAATGCTTCCCGGAATCAACTGCTCCTTATTCATCTGTTCGTTCGTGGTACTCGTCAGCTGCGTAACGGCAATGCAGAGCGGGCGCTGTGCTCCGGCCTCTGTTCCTGCATCAAGGCCCTCAATCGCTGCATACATCATCTTTGTTCCGCCGGCTGCATGGACATTTACGATATCAACGCCTAGAGAAGCCAAACCTTTCATAGCCTGTTTTACGGTGTTTGGAATATCATGGAGCTTTAAATCAAGAAAGACTTGGTGACCCATACTTTTTATTTTTGAAAGGATAGCCGGCCCATTTTGGTAAAATAGCTCCATGCCTACTTTAACGAACAGCTTTTCTTCCTTAAAGAAACTCAGGAAGTTAATTGTTTCCTCCTGATTAGGAAAATCAAGCGCGATGATTAGCGATTGCTTCATTTTGTTTCCAGCTCCTTCCGATACATTCTGAAATGTGAGCAGCACCTATCTTTTGAAGAAGTCCAGGAAGCTCGTCTATGATTTTCGGACATACAAATGGGTCTACAAAATTAGCTGTACCCACAGCGACAGCACTGGCACCCGCATAGATAAACTCCATAGCATCCTCTGCCGTTGAAATTCCCCCCATCCCAATAATCGGGATGGATATGTGCTGGTTGACTTCATACACCATCCTTAAAGCAACCGGTTTGATTGCAGGGCCGGATAAACCTCCTGTTGTATTGGCAAGAACCGGCTTGCCAGTACGAAGATCAATTCTCATCCCGAGCAGCGTATTAATCATCGTTATCCCGTCAGCGCCGCCCGATTCCACTGCTTTGGCTATTTCAACGATGCTGGAAACGTTAGGAGAAAGCTTCACATAAACAGGAACATCTGATACCTGCTTTACTTTTCTTGTGACTTCCCTGGCTACTTCAGGAATAGTGCCAAATGCAATTCCGCCTTCCTTCACATTTGGGCAGGATATATTCAGTTCCAGTGCATGGACATTTGGCGCCTTGCTGATTTCCCTGGCTACATGCACATAATCTTCTTCACATGAACCTGCTACATTAGCGATGATTGGTACATCAAACTGCTCCAGCCAAGTAAGCTCTTCTTCGAGAACTTTCTCCAGTCCAGGGTTTTGCAGTCCAATTGCATTCAGCATACCCGCAGACGTTTCAGCGACCCTTGGAGTCGGATTGCCAAAACGCGGTTCAGCGGTAGTCGCTTTAATCATGATAGCTCCAAGGCTGCTCAAATCATAAAATTGGCTGTATTCACGACCGAATCCAAAACATCCTGATGCTGGCATGATTGGGTTTTTCAAGTCTAGCCCAGGCAGATTAATAGATAATGTATTCATAGTACTACCTCCCCAGCAGGAAATACCGGTCCATCGCTGCATACTTTGCGGTAACTTTTCCCGCCAGCTCCCTCTGCAGCATGGCAGACACACGCGAAGCAAGCCCCAATTCCGCAGCCCATTCGCTCCTCAAGAGAAAGAAAGACATCGCGGCCCTGAAATTTGTCTTGCACAGCCTTTAGCATTGGAGTTGGACCGCAGGAATAAATAGCGGCAAAATTATCCCTCAGATTATCGATTACATCGGTGACAAGGCCTTTTGTGCCATAGGAACCGTCAACAGTTGCGATGTGAGTCTCCCCAAGCAGGCTGAATTGCTGTTCATAGAACATGGCATTCTTCGTTTGAAAGCCTAACACATGAATTACCCGGACACCCTTTTCTGTCAGCTTTCTGGAAAGCTCAAAAAGTGGAGGAACACCAATCCCGCCCCCTATCAAAAGAGCCGTTTCGCCTTCTGCAGCCGCCTCTACCGGAAAACCATTTCCAAGCGGGCCCAGTACATCGACCTTTTGCTTTTCTTTTTTTGCCGAAAGCAGGGCTGTTCCCCTGCCTTCAGCTCGGTATATCATCGTAAATTGCTTTTTTTCATTATCAATGGAAGAGATGCTGATCGGCCTTCTAAGCAGCGGTTCATAGCCATCCCCTGTTTTGAGGTGCACAAATTGCCCCGGCTGCTTCATTTCGGAAACCAGCTCGCCCTGTAAAGTCAATTCATAGATTGATTCGGCGATTTGTTTTTGGCTGACAATCATCAGCTGCTCGTTTTTGATCATATAATTGTCACCTCAGGGTTCTTTACTGATTCATTCTCCACTGTTTTTTTCATTGGTTCGGCTGAGAAAGTCATAGACTCAAGAACCTTAAGTATCGCATCTGCAGTATCAAGGGAAGTCAAGCAAGGGATGCCATTTTCGACAGCCTCTCTTCTAATCCGGAATCCGTCCCTTTCAGGCTGCTTTCCTTTTGTAAGTGTGTTAATAATCAGCTGTGCTTCGCCGGTCCTAATAACATCAAGAAGTGTATGGCCTTCACCTCCGATTTTGTCTGTTTCCCCTACCGGTATCCCTGCTTCTTTTATTGCAGAAGCAGTACCGCTCGTGGCAATCAATCGGTAGCCGATACTATGAAATCTTTTTGCAAGATTCAAAGCCTCTTGTTTATCCTTGTCAGCCACCGTCAGAAGCACAGAACCATGCTCTCTAATTTTCATACCGGAGGCCAATAAGCCTTTATATAATGCCTTTTCCATTGTGCTGTCTTTTCCCATAACCTCACCGGTGGATTTCATTTCAGGCCCAAGCGTTATATCGACCCTTCTCAGCTTGGCAAAAGAAAACACAGGCACCTTTACATAAACTCCCTGTTTATCAGGCACAAGCCCGCTGTCATAACCCATAGATGCCAGCGATTGCCCCAGAATCACTTTCGTAGCAATATTGGCCATCGGCACATTCGTGATTTTGCTTAAAAATGGCACCGTCCGGCTGGAGCGCGGATTCACTTCAAGAACAAATACCTCACCCTTGCTGACAACATACTGAATATTTAACAGGCCGATAATATTGAGCCCTTTGGCAAGACGGGTTGTATATTCAACAATCTTATTTTTTATTTCAATACTGATGCTCTGCGGAGGATAAACAGCAATTGAATCTCCGGAGTGAACTCCGGCCCGCTCGATATGCTCCATAATTCCAGGAATCACTACATCTTTCCCATCGGAAATCGCATCAACTTCGATTTCCTTTCCATATAAATAGCGGTCAACTAATACTGGATGTTCCGGATTTACATTCACGGCATTTTTCATATAATGAAGCAGTTCTTCCTGCTTATAGACAATTTCCATTGCCCGGCCGCCAAGTACATAGGAAGGCCGGACAAGCAAAGGGTAGCCGATTTCCTCAGCAATCAACACGGCTTCTTTCACGGATACTGCCGTTTTTCCAAGTGGCTGCGGAATGTCAAGCTCTGTTAAAGCATGCTCAAATTTATCCCGGTTTTCAGCTCTGTCCACATCCTCAAGTGATGTTCCAAGTATCTTCACGCCCCGATCTACTAATGCATCAGCAAGATTGATTGCTGTTTGTCCCCCAAACTGGACGACTGCACCAATCGGCTTTTCAAGATCAATAATGCTCATAACATCCTCGATAGTTAGCGGTTCAAAATAAAGCTTGTCTGAGATGCTGAAATCAGTAGAAACTGTCTCCGGATTATTATTGATAATGATTGCTTCATAACCCGCTTCGCGAATCGCCCAGACGGAATGGACAGTCGCATAGTCGAACTCAACGCCCTGGCCAATCCTGATCGGTCCTGAACCAAGGACTACGACGCTTTTCCTGTCACTGACAACTGATTCATTCTCATCCTCATACGAACCGTAAAAATAAGGTGTTTCAGATTCAAATTCCGCTGCGCATGTATCAACCATTTTATAAACCGGGATAATACCCTTTTCCTTGCGCCATTCATACACAGTCTTTTCATTTGTATTCCAGAGCGCAGCCACGGTCCGATCACTGAAGCCCATCCTTTTTGCTTTTTCGCCCGCTTCCTTGTCATAAGGGTTTTCCCGCAGCACTTGTTCAAATGCAACGATTTTATGGAATTTATGCAGGAAGAAAAGGTCGATCGCACTCCACTCGTGAAGCAGTTCAATCGTTACTCCTCTTCTTAAAGCCTCCCCAATGTAAAATAAACGCTCGTCTCCGGCTTTGCGGATTCTTTTTTCAATCAGTTCATCGCTTATCCGGTCAGCATCCTTCAATTCAAGATGGAAAAAGCCAGCTTCTAGTGAACGGACCGCCTTCAAGATGGATTCTTCAAAGGTACGGCCGATTGCCATAACTTCACCGGTAGCCTTCATTTGAGTACCAAGCCTGCGGTTGGCTGACTCAAATTTATCAAATGGCCAGCGCGGAATTTTGGAAACTACATAATCCAGCGCTGGTTCAAAGCTTGCATATGTTTTTCCCGTAACAGGATTCATCATTTCATCAAGCGTCAGGCCAACTGCAATTTTCGCAGCTAGTTTTGCAATCGGATAGCCTGTTGCTTTGGAAGCAAGCGCTGATGATCTGCTGACACGCGGGTTTACTTCAATGACGTAATACTGGAAGCTGTATGGGTCAAGTGCAAGCTGGACGTTGCAGCCGCCTTCAATTTTAAGCGCCCTGATGATTTTTAATGAGGTATTCCGCAGAAGCTGGTATTCCCGGTCGCTCAGCGTCTGGCTAGGTGCAACGACGATAGAATCACCTGTATGGACCCCCACTGGATCGATGTTTTCCATATTGCAGACAACAATTGCATTATCGTTGGAGTCGCGCATTACTTCGTATTCAATTTCTTTCATTCCGGCAATGCTTTTTTCTAGCAAGCACTGGTTTACCGGACTGTGCTTCAGTCCGCCTGTTACGATTTCCAGCAGTTCAGCTTCGTCCGAACAAATGCCGCCTCCCGTTCCGCCGAGTGTAAAAGCAGGGCGGACAATTACAGGGTAGCCTACTCGTTCCACAAACCGGAGCGCTTCTTCTGTGGTATGGACAATATCGCTGTCAGGTACCGGTTCGCCAAGCTTGTTCATTAAGGTACGGAATAAATCCCTGTCTTCTGCCTGTTCGATCGCGGAAAGCTTTGTTCCCAAAATTTCAACGCCGCATTCTTCCAATACACCAGATTTAGATAATTCAACTGCCATGTTCAGTCCTGTCTGTCCGCCAAGCGTTGGAAGCATGGCATCCGGGCGTTCCTTGCGGATAATTTTGCTCACAAATTCCAAAGTCAGCGGTTCAATATACACTGCGTCGGCAATTTCTGTATCTGTCATGATTGTCGCAGGATTGGAGTTTACGAGAATTACCCTGTAGCCTTCTTCACGCAATGCTATACAAGCCTGTGTGCCTGCATAGTCAAATTCTGCTGCCTGGCCGATTACAATTGGGCCAGAACCAATAACTAGGATGCTTTTTATATCTGTGCGTTTAGGCATAATTTTTCCCCTTCCTTATTAACAGCTTCAATCATATTCATGAATTCATCGAATAAGTAATTGGCATCTTCTGGTCCCGGTGATGATTCCGGGTGGTACTGGACAGTAAAGGCCGGATATTCTGTGTGTGCCAAGCCTTCGACAGTGCCATCGTTTAATGCTATATGAGTTACTTTGAGATTTGTATGTTTAAGTGAATCCGTTTGAACTGTGTAGCCATGGTTCTGGGAAGTCAAAGCAATTTTGCCAGTTTCCAAGTCTTTCACCGGATGATTGGAACCTCGGTGGCCAAATTTCATTTTTTCTGTATCCGCTCCATTAGCAAGGGCAAACAGCTGATGTCCCAGGCAGATTCCAAACAAAGGCACTTTTCCCTGAACTCCTTTTATCATTTCGATTGCTTCTTTAACATCCTTTGGGTCTCCAGGGCCATTTGACAGCATGATGCCATCCGGAGACAGGCTCAGCACTTCTTCTGCCGTTACATTGTAAGGAACCACTACAATGTCACAATTGCGATTATTTAATTCCCTTAAAATTCCGTGCTTCATACCGAAATCAACTAGGACAACTCTGCTGCCGCGGCCTGGACTTGGGTAAGCCGTTTTGGTTGATACCCGTTTTACCTGGTCGGTTGGTGTAACTGTAGCTTTTAGCTGCTGAATTACTTCAGCCGCACTGTTTTCCATGCTGCATATTGAGCCCTTCAATGTCCCGTATTTGCGGATAATTCTTGTCAGCTTTCTCGTATCAATACCGCTGATTCCTGGGATATTTTTCTGTTTTAAATACTCATCGAGTGAGATCTGGCTTCTCCAGTTTGACGGATATTCCGCTGCTTCCTTCACTATTAATCCATGAACCGCAGGGATGATTGACTCAAAGTCATCGCGGTTGATGCCATAATTCCCTATCAAGGGGTATGTGAGGGTTACGATCTGTGCGCAGTAAGAAGGATCCGACATAATTTCCTGATAGCCAGTCATCCCGGTATTAAAAACAACTTCGCCAACTTTATCCACATTGCTGCCAAAACCTTCACCTGTAAATATTGTTCCATCCTCTAAGATGAGCTGTCTTTTCATAGGTTAACTGTCTCCTTTTTCCAGGCTATTTTACCTTCTGCGATCGTCATTGCCGGCCACCCAAAGCATGTAAGGCCGTGAAACGGTGTGTTTTTTCCCTTTGACACGAAGCTATTCTTGTCAATCGAACTCTCATTCTCTAAATCTATTAACACAATATCAGCGATACCGCCGGCTTTCAGTTCTCCAAAAGGAAGTCCAAAGCTCTCTGCAGGTTTTACTGTAAGAAAGTCAACTAGCTGCTTTAGCGTTATTTTGTTGGTACGGACAAAATTTGTGTACAGCAGCGGGAACGCGGTTTCTAGCCCAACAATACCAAAAGGGGCCATTTCCATTCCTTCTTCCTTTTCCTCTGCGGTATGCGGTGCATGGTCTGTCGCAATAAAATCGATCGTTCCATCTAATAGCCCTGCAATAAGTGCTTCTCTGTCCTCTTTGCCTCTTAATGGAGGGTTCATTTTATAATTGGTGTCCATTCCTGGAATGTCTTCATCACAAAGCAGCAGGTGATGCGGACTAACTTCGGCTGTTACGCGGATGCCTGCCCTTTTCGCATCCCTTACTACTCTGACAGATTCCTTCGTGCTAATATGGCACACATGGTAATGGCAGCCCGCTGCCTCGGCAAGAAGCACGTCCCTTGCGATATGTACAGATTCGCACACAGACGGAATTCCTCTTAGACCTTGGCTTAGTGAAAAAGTCCCTTCGTGTACAGCTCCTTTATTGATTAATGAATTGTCCTCACAATGGGCAACGATTGCAACATTCTGTGCAGCAGCTTGTTTCATGGCTTCTAGCATCAAGCCGGCCTCCTGTACGCCTACACCATCATCAGTGAAGGCAAAAGCCCCTGACTTTTTCATTGCGGCAAAATCCGTCAGCTCTCGGCCAAGCTGGCGCGTTGTAATTGATCCATATGGCAGCACTCTGACATGCCCTGTTTCTTCAATCCTATTAATAAGCCATTCTATTTGTTCCTTAGTATCTGGAACCGGACGGGTGTTGGGCATGGCTGCAATTGTTGTAAAACCGCCTTTCGCCGCTGCATAGGTACCCGTCTCGATCGTCTCCTTTTTCTCTCCGCCCGGTTCCCTTAAATGGACATGGAGATCGATCAAACCTGGTGCGACAAGCAGTCCGGAAGCATCAATTGTTTCATAATCGGCCCCCTCCATATTCTCTGTAATTTCGGAAATTATTTTCCCATCTATTTTAATATCTGCTTTCTTCAGATTGCCTTCCTCAGTTAGCAACGAACCATTTTTGATTATGAGCTTCATAAATGTTTCCTCCTTCAGCTTTTTCGAATGCTCTCTTTAAAACTGCCATTCTTACAAATACACCGTTCTCCATTTGTTTAAATATTCTCGAACGGTCGCATTCAACTAATTCACTATCTATTTCCATTCCCCGGTTTACAGGAGCGGGATGCATAATAATGGCCTTTGGCTTCATTGAACGCTCTCTTTCCTTCGTCATGCCAAAGCTTGACAGGTAATCACCATCCGGTGCAGAGGAATCTCCTGAATGCCTTTCATGCTGAATGCGCAGCAGCATAACTACATCTGCTGTTTTAATTGCACTATCAATATTTTCATAACTTCCAGACTCAAGGCTAAAATCCATCCATTCCTTTGGACCCGAGAATACGACTTCTGCTCCAAGTCTTGAAAGCGCATCTGCATTGGAACGGGCAACTCGGCTGTGCCTGATATCTCCGATAATTGCAATCTTTAATCGTCGCAAACTGCCAAATTCCTGCTGGATTGTTAATAAGTCCAAAAGTGATTGTGTCGGATGGTTTCCGCAGCCATCACCTGCGTTGATGACCGGGATGTTTAGCTTTCCTTTAAGTTCATCAAAGTACCTGTCTTGTTCATGGCGGATAACTAGGGCACCGACACCTATAGATTGCAGAGTCTTTGCTGTATCGTACAAAGTTTCTCCCTTTTGGACACTTGATGTTTCAGCATCAAAATGTATCACATCGAGTCCTAGTCTTCTTTCAGCAACTTCAAAGCTGCTTTTTGTTCTTGTGCTTGGTTCAAAAAAGAGGTTGGCTACAAAAAGCTTTTTTCCCGGTGCCCACTGCCTTCCCTCTGCAAAACTATGCGCATCTTTAAGAATTTCATTAATTTCGCGAACCTGCAGCTCATTCATTGTCAGTAAAGAATTCATAGGTATCGTTCCCTTCAATTTTTTCAGAAATTAAACAGTTATATTTTTCGAAAAAAAACACCCTATCCAAAAGAGAGGATAGGGTGTAATAGGGTAAAGTAGGGTAGCATAAGCTGAAGCTAGTTCCTGATATATACACTTATAGCAGGAACAGCTTTTCGCTTAGCCAAAAACCGTCTTCACTTCCAACACCCTTTTAAGCCTCTCTGGACTACCTTTTAAAAAGTGTTTAAGCCGCGTTTATTTTATTTTTTTTTTCCGTTTCGAACATATTACCGCTATTTTTTTCTCTTCCAGGAAGGATTATGTTTAACAATACTCCGATTAGAGCAGCAAGAGCCATTCCGGAAAGTGATACTCCATCTGAAAGCTTCACAAATGCTCCGCCGACTCCGATGACAAGAATTACAGAAGAAATGATTAAGTTTCTGTTGTTGCCAAAGTCTACTTTATTATCGATCAGCATCCGCAAGCCGCTTGAAGCAATGATTCCGAATAATAGGATCGAAATTCCTCCCATAACTGCAGAGGGGATTGAGCTGATCAGTGCTGAAATTTTTCCGATGAAACCAAAGCAGATTGCAGTCACAGCTGCTCCGCCGATAATATAGACGCTGAATGCTCTTGTAATTGCCATAACTCCGATATTTTCACCATAAGACGTCAATGGCGGCCCGCCGATAAGGGAACCAATCATAATCCCAACCCCGTCACCCATCACTGAACGGTGCAAGCCTGGTTTTTCAATAAAGTTCCTGCCAACTACTTTGCTTAAAACCATTTGGTGACCGATATGCTCAGCCAGTGTTACAATCGCAACCGGTATCATGATCAAGGCAACTTCCCAGGAAAAGACCGGAGTGTATGTTGCAAATGGGATCATGAATTCCGGCATCTGGAACCATGCAGCTTCCTTTACACCGCTCAAATCAACGATTCCAGCGAAGAAAGCAGCTGTATAACCCGTGATGATGCCGATAAGGATTGGAATCAGGCCAAGGAATCCCTTAAGAAACATAGAGCAGACGATTGTAACCCCAAGTGTAATTAAAGCAACTGTGATGTGGGTAGTGCTGTAAACAAGCTCTCCGGCAGGTGCTCCCGGATTTTCGTACATTGCCATGTTAACTGCCGTACCGGCAAGCCCAAGCCCGATTACAATGATAACCGGGCCAACAACAACTGGCGGCAAAATGTTCATTAGCCAGCCAAGGCCGATTTTTTTAATAACCAGCGCGACAGCTCCGTAAACAAGTCCGGCCAGGAAACAGCCGATCATAGCTGATTCCGGGCCGCCTAAAGCTTTTGCGGCAATGATTGGTGAGATAAAAGCAAAAGATGAACCAAGATAAGCAGGAATCTGCCCTTTTGTTACGAGTAAATAAGCAAGTGTTCCTAGTCCGCTTGAAATCAAGGCGATTCCTGGGCTCAAACCCACCAGGAAGGGTACAAGCACCGTTGCCCCAAACATTGCAAATAGGTGCTGAAGGCTTAATGTTATCCACTGCCCCGGTGACGGAACATCTCTTATGTCCAATACTACATCGCGTTTTTGTTCCATGATACATTCCTCCTAGTTCTTAAAAGCGCAAGCACCCTGGCAAATAGAGAACGGCTCGTCACTACCTGTGCGTCTGGGCTGGGCGCTGAAGCTAGATATCTGTACTAGTTAAGCAAGATACACTTTCTTATCTAAATAAGAAAACCCTCATTGTCAGAGGGAAAAGGAGGGCACCGTCGGCCTTTTGCCGCTCTCGTCTGCCTCCCCCTTGTCAGCCTCTCGGGACTGCTTGTTAAAAGGGTGGTTATTTACTTTTCTAAAATGCTTACTTGGTCTTCTGAGTCTATTTCAATCAGTGAAACTGATATTTTTTCGTGCAGAGAGGTTGGCACGTTCTTTCCAACATAATCAGCGCGAATCGGCAATTCCCGGTGTCCCCTGTCCACAAGTACCGCAAGCTGAATATGTGCCGGTCTTCCGATATCGACCAGAGCATCCAGAGCAGCCCTGACTGTCCTGCCGGTAAAAAGGACATCATCAACTAATATTACTTTCTTATTTGTTATATCTGCCGGGATGTCCGACCCTTTTACTAAAGGATCTCCGTCAGTCGTTTTCATGGAAAGGTCATCCCTGTATAGAGTGATATCAAGCTCTCCAACCTCAACCTTCTTGCCTTCAATCTGTTCGATTCTTTTGGCAAGCCTGTTCGCAAGGAAAATGCCTCTTGTCTTGATACCGACTATAACGCAGTTATCAATACCCTTATTTTTCTCAATTATTTCGTGGGCAATTCTTGTTAAAGCTCTTCTAATTGCCTGTTCATCCAAAACTACTGCTTTTTCAACCATTTGTTTCATCCTTTCTCATCCGGATCGAAACGGAATTTAGAAAAGCGCAAGCGCCCTGACAGAGCAACGTCGACTAAGTTCTGGTACGTCCTGTACCAAACGTCGACGCAGGCACTAGCACATCCTGTGCCTCGGGGGTGGGTGCTGGAGCTAGACATCTGTACTTGTTTAAAAAAATTATAACTTTTTTATTCAGAAAAAATCCTCCCGCCGCTCAGCAGGAGGATACAGATAGTCCTGAGCAGTTATGGGTCTGTTCAATACCCACAGCACTGCTGTCCATAAAAATCCGTTTCCTTCTCAGCCTCACGGGACTGTATTAAAGGTTCTTATTAAGCTAAACCCATCTTACAGAAAGATAGGCGGTTTGTCAACGCTTATGGCGAAGTTTGTCGAGCAGATCTTCAAACTCCTGCGGAAGGGGTGCCTCAAATTCCAAATATTCCTTCGTTCGAGGGTGGATAAAACCGAGCACCCCGGCATGGAGGGCCTGTCCGTCAATATCAAGAGTTTTTCTTGGACCGTATTTTGGATCTCCAGCAAGAGGAAAACCGATATATTTCATATGGACACGGATCTGATGTGTCCTCCCTGTTTCAAGCTGGCACTCCACAAAGGAAAAGTTTTCAAAACGTTCCAGCACCCGGAAGTGAGTAACCGCATTTTTAGCGTTTTCTTCTGTAACGGTCATGCTCTGGCGGTCTTTTTTATCCCGGCCGATTGGCGCGTCTATCGTACCGTAATCGTGTGGTATAACACCGTGGACGATAGCCCTGTATTTTCGGGTCACAGTTTTATCAACCAGCTGCTGTACAAGGCTTTCATGGGCCATATCGTTTTTAGCAACCATTAGTAATCCAGACGTATCCTTATCGATCCGATGGACAATTCCAGGCCGCATAACTCCATTTATGCCAGAAAGATCCTTACAGTGGGCCATTAAGCCATTTACAAGGGTTCCGGAAGTATGGCCAGGTGCCGGGTGGACAACCATTCCGCTGGGCTTGTTTACCACAAGTACGTCGCCGTCCTCGTAATAAATATCAAGATTCATTTCCTCCGCTTCTACATCCAGGTCTTCAGGTTCCGGTATTACAAGCTCAATTTCGTCTCCTGTGCTGCATTTATAGTTCGTTTTTACTGCTGAACTGTTTACAAGAACATGGCTTTCCTTGATCCATTGCTGAACCTGGGTTCTCGACCACTCTTCATTTAAGGTGGACAGCACTTTATCAATTCTAAGCCCGTTTTCCTCTTCAAGCACTCTATGCTGAAAATTACTCATTTGTTTTTTGCCCCTTCACCAATTTTTCTTCAAAAAGCATGTAAATAACAAGCATTGCTACCCCAATTGACAGTGCAGCATCCGCAATATTAAACACCGGAAAATTATAGCTGAATATATATGTATGGATAAAATCGACCACTTCTTTTCGGAAAACACGGTCAATAAAGTTCCCGATTGCCCCGCCAAGCATCAGGCCTAGAGAAATGCCAAGAAGCCAGTGCTGCTTTGCCATTTTCTGAATGTAATATATCAAACCGGCTACAACCACAACAGTTATGATATAAAAAAACCACATCTTACCTTCAAGGATTCCCCAAGCGGCACCACGGTTACGATGGGAAGTTATGTAAAAGAGATTTTCAACGACCGGGATGCTCTCCCCCAGCTCCATCTTTTTAACAATCAGCATCTTCGTGAATTGATCCAGAGCAATCACAATCAGAGCAATAAAATAATATAACACAAAGCTTCCCCCAACTCATACACTAATCTTTTCTTGAATTGTAGCATATTACATATTTTAATGCACAGCACACATTGCAAGTTTTCCATCCCGGCCTACATTCAGAAAATTAGAAAATAGAATAAATTGTGGCCGTCTTGAAAAAGCTGCCGCTTTAATTCGTGGGTATGAAACTTCCGCCATTGAATATTGTCGTAAAAAAAGTCGCTTTACGTTATGCTGACATTTAGTCCCCATCATTTATATATTTCTTAACAAAATAAAGGGAGCCGAGTTATAAAAGGCTCCCTTCGTCACTGCTAAATTTAATTTAGCAGAGTGAAATATTTTACAAACTATTAGCGTAATTCTCTTCCACTACAGTTGCACAGCGAGGGCAAAGGGTTGGATGAGACTCGACATTGCCGACTTCCTTAGAAACATTCCAGCAGCGCTCGCAAATTTCTCCTTCAGCTTTTGTTACCACGATTGCAGCACGCTCTAATTGCAGCGAGTCTGCAGGTGCGTCTCCTTTGCTTCCCGCCACTTCAAAATCAGAAACAATAAACAGCTGTTCAAGGCTTTCGTTAATGCTATCAAGCAACGTTTTTGTTTTGTCATCAACGTAGACAGAGACTTTAGCGTTAAGAGATTTTCCGATAACCTTTGCGTTCCTTGCTTCCTCTAACGCTTTGAGAACTTCATCTCTAAGATCCATGAACGCGCTCCATTTTTCTTCCAGCTGCACAGCATTTTCAATCTCGCGCTCTTCTGGCATTAAAGTAAGCTGAATACTCTCCTCTTGTACGCCGGGCAGGAATGACCAAACCTCATCTGCTGTATGGGACAGGATTGGTGATACGAGCTTAGTGAGTGAAAGAAGCGTTTCTGATAATACCGTTTGGATAGATCTGCGTCTTACATCATCCGGTGCTTCACAGTATAAAATATCCTTGGCGTAATCAAGGTAGAATGCGCTTAAATCAAGTGTACAGAAGTTGTTCACAAGATGATAAATGTTTGCAAATTCATATCTTTCATATGCCAGCTTCACATTTTTCACTAGTTTGTTAAGCCTAACTAGCATATACTGGTCAACTTCCTGCAGTTGGCTAAATGCTACAGCGTCCGTTTCCGCATTAAAATCGTGCAGAGTTCCCAAAAGGAATCGGAATGTATTCCGGATTTTACGGTACACCTCAGCTACCTGCTTTAAGATTGCATCGGATACACGAACATCTGATTGATAGTCAACAGATGCTACCCAAAGACGGAGAATGTCTGCACCAAGCTGGTTCATGACCTTCGACGGCACAACTACATTTCCAAGGGATTTACTCATTTTCCGGCCTTCGCCATCCAATGCAAACCCGTGGCTCAACACGCCTTTATATGGCGCTTTTCCTGTAACGGCAACTGCTGTTGAAAGCGAAGAGTTGAACCAGCCGCGGTATTGGTCGGACCCTTCCAAATATAAATCTGCAGGTCTTTGCAGGTCTGGGCGCTCTTCCAAAACAGCCTGATGTGATGAACCGGAATCGAACCAAACATCCATGATATCTGTTTCTTTTGTAAAATGGCCATTCGGGCTGCCCTCATGGGTAAAGCCTTCCGGAAGCAGGTTTTTAGCTTCTCGTTCAAACCAGACATTGGAGCCATGCTCGCGGAACAGGTTTGAAACATGATCAATAGTTTCATCAGTAATAATGGAGTCTCCGTTTTCAGCGTAAAAGACTGGGATTGGAACGCCCCATGCCCTCTGGCGTGAGATACACCAGTCGCCGCGGTCACGTACCATGTTGAACAGGCGGGTTTCACCCCAGGCCGGAACCCATTTTGTTTCTTCAATAGCTTTTAACAGGTCCGCGCGGAAATCCTTGATCGATGCAAACCACTGCGCTGTCGCACGGAAGATCGTTGGCTTTTTTGTACGCCAATCGTGCGGATATGAGTGTGTGATGAATGACAGACTTAGAAGCGCTCCTGCTTCCTTAAGCCGCTCAGAGATCGGCTTGTTTGCTTCGTCATAAAATAGCCCCTCGAATTCTCCCGCTTCATTAGTCATATAGCCTTTTTCATCAACTGGGCATAAAACGTCCAGCCCGTATTTTTGGCCGACAATGAAGTCGTCTTCCCCGTGGCCCGGAGCTGTATGAACACATCCTGTACCTGCATCTAGAGTTACATGCTCGCCAAGCATTACTAATGACTCCCTGTCGAATAATGGATGCTTCGCTATGATTCTGTCTAATTCGCTGCCTTTGTTTTTTGCAACAACAGTTGGATTCTCCCAGCCAACAGCTTGCGTGACTGACTCTAAAAGACCTTCAGCCACAATATATTTCTTGCCTGCTTCTTCTACAGTTACATAGATAAGCTCTGGGTGAAGCGAAATTCCAAGGTTTGCTGGAATTGTCCACGGAGTCGTCGTCCAGATAACGATATTTACACCCTCTTCGACAACACCTTTACCATTGGTAACTTCAAAACTGACATAAATGGAGGCAGAACGTTTGTCATAGTATTCGATTTCTGCTTCTGCAAGGGCTGATTCACTGGAAGGTGACCAATAGACTGGTTTTTTCCCTTTATAAATATAGCCTTTTTTCGCCATGTCACCGAAAACCTTAATTTGTTGGGCCTCATACTCCGGTTTAAGCGTAATATACGGATTTTCCCAGTCGCCGCGAACGCCAAGGCGCTTAAACTGCTCACGCTGATTGTCAATCTGCTCATAAGCGTATTGCTCACAAAGCTTGCGGAATTCAGCAACACTCATTTCTTTACGTTTAACGCCTTTTTTAGCCAAGGCTGTTTCGATTGGCAATCCATGAGTATCCCAGCCA
Source organism: Peribacillus saganii (assembly GCF_003429095.1). GTDB lineage: Bacteria > Bacillota > Bacilli > Bacillales > DSM-1321 > Peribacillus > Peribacillus saganii. The sequence goes on along the minus strand of NZ_QVTE01000066.1, from coordinate 12,465 downwards.
GGTACATACGGAGCGTGGAACCCGTTCATTGATTTATATCTCACGATAAAGTCTTTCAGAATTTTATTTAGAGCATGCCCCATATGGATGTCACCGTTAGCGTACGGAGGTCCATCATGAAGAACGAACAATGGCCGTCCCTTTGTATGCTCCTGTACTTTTCGATAGATGTCCATTTTGTCCCATGATTCCTGGATTTCAGGTTCTCTTTTCGGCAGATTTCCACGCATTGGGAATTCTGTTTTTGGCATTAACAGCGTATCTTTATACTCCATTTCAATTCCTCCGTTTTAATTAACATTCATTTGTCACCAATAAGAAAACATTTTCACACACAAAAAAGCCTTCTCATCCCTGAATAGGGACGAGAAGGCTTACAGATCCTTTTCCCGCGGTACCACCCTTGCTAGACAACAAGCCAAATGCTTTTTGTCCTCTCTTACATTCGTAACGTGAATGGCGACGCTTCGTTTACTGATTTATCAATGTTCAACTCAGAACTCCAGGGTGATCTTCCATAGCTTTGCCTATACCGGGCTTCCACCGTCCCCGGCTCGCTTTTCGAAAGGGTAATGTCCTTTTGCTATAGGCGGGATAAGTCATGTACTGTCCCTGTCATCGTTTTAAAAATATGAATGTTATGTTATTAAAAGATTATATGCGAAAAATGTTGTTAGCGTCAAGTCACTCAACCGGATAAACCGACTGCTTCATAACTCTACAGCCAAAAGTCCCCAAGCTTATTCCTGTTCTACAGGGTTTAATTCAGTAGCATCCAATTCATACTCAAGCAAATGGTCCCAGTCATCATTGTCCAGTAAATCCAGCTGTGCCTCTACCAGCATCTTGAAACGAGTCCGGAAAACCTTGGATTGCTTTTTGAGTTCTTCAATATCAAGGGCTATTTTCCTTGCCTTTGAAAGCGACTCATTTACGATCCGATCGGCATTCTTTTCTGCTTCTTTAACAATCAACTTAGCTTCCTTTTGGGCATTTCGCCTTACTTCCTCAGCAGCTTCCTGTGCAACTATAATCGACTTATTCAGCGTTTCCTCAATCACTGTAAAATGGCCAAGCTTATCATGCATATCATTTAATTTCTCTTCAAGCTCTTTCTTCTCACGAAGAAGCAATTCGTAATCCTTTATAATTTGGTCAAGAAATTCATTTACTTCATCCTCATCATACCCGCGGAATCCTTTGCTGAATTCCTTATTATGTATATCCAAAGGGGTTAAAGGCATAAAGCACCTCCATAAAAATTTAGAAAAGCGCGGAGCATCCTGTCAAAATGGCATCAGCTAAGATACCTTACTTACACTTATCGTCCTTATCCTGACAGTTTTAACATTTGCCCAGCACATATGGTCTTTTTCGGAAAAAAATCTGCTAGAGCTGCTTGGGCTAGACACAAGTACACATTCCAGATGTACTTTATTTTCTATATTATCTATAGTACGTTTCGACAGTGATTTTGTAAATCCTTCTATTTCTTCAATTATTTTTGGCGTCCAGCAGTGATTCTCCATTTATCCTTCTTTGTTTTGCCATCAATCGACAGAATTTTGCAGCGCCCAAAGCCACGAACTGACAAAATGTCCCCTTCTCTGCATTCTTCAGAACTATTATCTTCCTCTTTAAAATTCAGCTTCACCTTACCGGATACAATTAAAGCCTTTGTTTTTTCTCGGGACAGGTTTAAGAGGCTTGAAAGGACCACATCCAGTCTCATTGAACTAACCGTGGTAATCATTTCTTCCCACTTTTCCTCTGCCTGTATAATTTTTCCAATTGTCTGTTCCTTTAAAGAAACTGCTGACTTGCCGACTTTATCAAGATTGGCCAGCAAATAATTTTCAATTTCTTTTGCTGCGACGATTTGGACTGAATCCCCTGAAATCAAAACATCGCCGAATTTTTCGCGCTTCAGCCCGAGTGACATCAGTGTTCCAAGTACCTGCCGATGCTCCATAGCTATGAATTTTTTTGGGTATATAAGTTCAAAAAGGACAATTTGAAAATCTTCTTTTTCCGGGATGAAATAATCTGGGTATAGCAATGCCCTTTTCCGCTCAGCATACTCTCCACCGCCAAAAAACTCCAGCTTGACCTCTGCATCGTTTCCTGCGATTGCAATCATAATCTGCTGCTCCCTTGGATCAAGAAAGTCCGTTAGCTTGGGTGAATAGGAGTTCTTCACCTGTTCCTTTATATTGTGAGACTGGTCAATAAATTCTTTTTCCTCAGGCCGGAAATGCTGATAAATGCTCATTAATTTCACTCCTTATTTGATCAGAGCAAATTCTATGACAACGCCACTTGCTCCAATCGCGAAAAACTGCCTGGCTTTTTATTCCCGAAACACAGTTATCCCGGCAGGAACGCTCGTTCGCGCTGTCCAATGGTTCTATGAGTAAAAGTATATACTTATAAAAAAATAAAAAGGGATCAAAAAGACCCCCTCAATAAAATAGCCTATTGTAGCATTCCCTGGACAATGAAATAAAGGTCATGCAGCCCCCTGGATGCCAGGTTCAAGACAAAGAAGGCAACAATCGGCGAAATGTCAATCATCCCGATAGAGGGGATAAACCGGCGGAAAACTTCCAAATAGGGCTCGCAAATTTTCCCGAGAAACTGCCCAATCGCGGATTCACGGGCATTTGGAAACCATGACATTAAAATATAAATAATTAACGCATACGAGTATATTTCAATCAATTGTAAAAGTATCTGGACAACAAAGTACATGTTCTAATTACCACCTCAATTCTTCATATTCATCATTCGAAAGGCCGGTAATATTACCGGAAACATCGACATTTTCAGGTGTGCACAGAAAAATATCCGTGCCGATTTTTTGTATATCACCGCTGATTGCATAAACGGTTCCGCTTAAAAAATCTACAATTCTTTTCGCCTGGTCATGTTCGATCCTTTGCAGATTAACTACAACTGCCCTGCGGTTTTTCAAATGGTCTGCAACATCCTGTGCCTCAGAATATACCCTCGGTTCCAGCAATACAACCTTTGAGGACTTCTGAACGCTCTGCAGGCTGACAACATTCTGCGGAGGCTGCTGAGCCTGTCTGGAAACGGCTTTGGCAGGCTTTTGTTCCGGTACCTGTTCGTCTTCGATTATTTCTTTATATTCATATTCATCATCAAGTGCGAAAAATGATTTAATCTTTGATACGATTGTCATTATGGCACCTCCTTAAGAATCTTCACCCACTAATGCGGTTCCTATTCGAATAAATGTAGCTCCTTCTTCAATGGCTATCATGAAATCATTGCTCATTCCCATCGAAAGCTCCCTGCACGGTGCGTTCTTTAGGCCGGCAGCCTGAATTTCCTGCTGAAGCTTTTTCAGTTTTCGGAAGGCGGATCGGATAATACCTTCCTCTTCTGTAAGTGGAGCCATTGTCATAAGTCCCTCGATAATAATATTATCAAAACCGCTTAGCTCTTTGATAAAATATAAGGCCTCATCAGGCGAAATACCATGTTTTGACTCTTCTCCAGAAGCATTCACCTGGACAAAGCATTTAACCGGAGTATGGGCACGCTTTTGGATTTCCTCGGCCAGTGACACACGGTCCAGCGAATGGATATAATCAGCTATGCCGATGATATTTTTTACCTTCCTTGTTTGCAGAGTACCAATAAAGTGCCATACTGGCTTGTCCCCCAGGTGTTCATATTTTGCCAATAACCCCTCATCACGGTTTTCGCCAAAATCAGTTATGCCTGCTTCCAGAGCTTCAGCAGCCCGTTCAGTTGAAACGTATTTTGTCACTGCTACAATTTTAATTTCTTCAGGAGTACGGCCACACATTTCACATGCTTCTTCTATCTTGTTCTTGATGTTGTTTAAATTGTCTGCAACCTTCACTTTTACACTAATCCTCCTTCCAGCCAATGAAGCTCATCATGCGGCCAGTTTTTCCAGAATCTTTTCGATGTGAGAAAAACAGATCGCTATTGCAGCTGGTACAAAACCTGGATACTTGTATTTGGGCTGGAGGAACGCCTGCTTTTTGCAAAATCAATTCATTTAATTTTTTTAAATCGAGCTGATATTGTCCCTCTCTGATTCGATTATAGGGTTTTTTGTCCATTTCTTCCAGTCTAATTTCGACAAATTGAATGACTCTGTCATCCACCACATAACAATCTCCACAAATGGAGGGCCCTATAACTGCATGGATATCATCAGCGTGGATTCCCTCAGCCTGCCATTTCTCGACCATTTCTGCCGCTATGCCATTAACTGTGCCTTTCCAGCCGGCATGCGCAACTCCAATATGCCGACTGGAAGAAGAATAAAAATAAAGGGGTACACAGTCAGCGAAGCAAAGGGTTAATAGGATCCCTGACTTTTCTGTATACAATCCATCTGTTCCTTTTAGGCTTGAAGAATAGTCCCTTGAGCCCATGCCTTTTTCTTTTGATGTAACTTTCACCACTTTGACTTCATGGGTCTGCTCAGCACCTGTCCAGCAGCTTAAAGGGAAAGAAAGATTGCCTGCAACGGTTTCCCTGTTGGAAATAACATCTTCCAAAATATCGTTTACGTGAAAACCTAGGTTTAAGCTTTCAAAATGTCCCTTGCCATGCCCGCCGTTTTTTGTCGTAAAGCCCGCAGTTAATAACGGGTTACTATCCATCCAAGGCTCTATTAATAAAAGCTGTTTACTTTCCTTTACAAAAGGTTCGTTCATTGTCCTACCTCAGAGTTTTTTTATAAGTGTAACATATTACCCACTCAAAACGCTCCTTTTTAGTAATCGATGCTATACCTCTCTTACAAAAATGCTGATCACTATTTGTTTTCCACAGTTGTCAGCAATCCTGCCGATTGATCGACTAGTATCACATCTGCCCCAATTTTCCGGATTTTCCGCCACGGTATAATGACATCCTCATCCTTGCCAAAGAAGCCAAGCACCTTCCCGCCGTTTGAAACAACGATTGCTTCGATAGTACCTTTACTAACATTGATCACCAGGTCTGATATGTTACCTAAAATTTTCCCATCAGAAATACTTACAACTTCCTTCACCTGAAATTCTGATATTTTCACCATGTTTACCAGCTCCTGAAGCATCATTTTAATTAAACTATATGCACCCGGAAGGTTTACCATGAAAGGTTTCCTTTCCGGTTTACTTAAAGCCCTGCTGCTTGCTGTTTATTTGATGGGAAAAGGGCAGAGAGCCGAAACAGTAGAAAAGGGGGCAAAGTATCCCGATCCCTGCAATTGATGAAGTTAAATTCGTACGCTGTATCTATTTCTAGCTTTTGTATTCATTTATCATGGAAAAGTTTAGATTTTCCAATTTTAATAATTCATGCAAAAACCCCTGCCAGCTATGACAGGGGTTGCTCCATACAATTTTATGTGCTTTTATGAAAACTTTATGTTTAAAATTAGTTACTGTTGTATATTTTTGTTCATCTGCCTGATTGCTGCTTTTTCAAGACGTGACACCTGGGCCTGGGAAATTCCAATTTCTTCGGCAACCTCCATTTGCGTTTTACCTTGGAAAAACCGTTTGCGAAGAATAAGTTTTTCCCTTTCATTCAGCCTTCTCATGCCTTCTTTAAGTGCAATTTCATCAATCCATTGGCTGTCTTTATTTTTTTCATCACTCAGCTGGTCCATTACATAGATTGGGTCGCCGCCATCATTGTATATCGGTTCGAATAGAGATACAGGATCTTGGATGGCATCAAGTGCAAAAACAATATCCTCATGCGGAACTTCCAGTACTTTGGCGATCTCTATTGCAGTTGGTTCCCTGGAGGTCTCGCTCATAAGCCTCTCCTTTACCTGCAATGCTTTGTAGGCAATGTCACGTAAAGACCGGGATACACGGATAGGATTGTTATCTCGCAAGTATCTTCTAATTTCACCGATTATCATTGGCACTGCATACGTAGAAAATTTGACATTCTGTCCTAGATCAAAATTATCAATGGATTTCATTAATCCAATACAGCCGACCTGAAACAGGTCATCGACAAATTCACCACGGTTGTTAAAACGCTGGATTACGCTTAATACAAGCCTGAGGTTTCCGTTCACCAATTTTTCTCTTGCTGAAATATCGCCTTCTTGCATTTCCTTGAAAAGCTTTCGCATTTCATCGTTTTTCAAAACTGGCAACTTCGACGTGTCAACACCACAGATTTCAACTTTATTTCGTGACAATCTATTCCCTCCTCACAGGAGCTGCTGTTCAAAAACAGTATCTCCGTGGGAGGAAAAAATATGCACCCGGTATCAGTACTGTAGTCTTCAAAAAAAGGAATACAGGTACCCGGAATATTGATAATCATGGGATTTTTTTATTAAAAATTTTTTATTGTACGGCACTGGCCTACTGCTCCTACGGTTTGCATTAAGGGTACGGACCCGTCCAGCTGCTGCACTTCAGTAACCTTTTAAAATTGATGAGAAACCAGATGCTGCCTGGTTGGTTCACACCATTTTATTAAATTCCTTGCGCAGCCTTTTAATGATTCTTTTTTCCAGCCTCGATATATATGATTGGGAGATACCGAGCATATCAGCAACATCCTTTTGCGTTTTTTCCTCTCCGCCAATAAGACCAAAACGAAGTTCCATGATTTGCTTTTCCCGGTCGGAAAGCTGATGCAATGCCTTAGTTAACAGCTTTCGGTCAACATTTGCTTCCAGATCCTTCGTAATGATATCCTCTTCCGTTCCCAATACGTCAGAGAGGAGAAGTTCATTGCCATCCCAGTCAATATTCAATGGTTCATCAAAAGAAACTTCTGACCTAATTTTATTATTTCTTCTCAGATACATTAGAATTTCGTTTTCAATACAGCGTGAAGCATATGTAGCAAGCTTTATCTTTTTCTCTGGGTTGAATGTATTCACCGCTTTGATAAGTCCAATCGTTCCTATGCTAATTAAATCCTCGATATTGATTCCGGTGTTTTCAAACTTCCTCGCAATATACACGACCAGCCGCAGATTTCTTTCAATTAAAATAGCACGGGCTGCTTCATCTCCGCCGGGAAGCTTATTAATTAGCAATTCTTCCTCCTCTTTGCTTAACGGAGGCGGGAGAGCTTCACTTCCCCCAATATAGAATATTTCGTCTGACTTCAGGCCAAATTTATATAATAGCTTATACCAGTAATAAGTGAGGCGGAGGATAAATTTTTTCATGATGGTTCTCCCTTCTATTTTTATTAATTGCTGAGTATAGATTTAATAATCACTTTAAGATGCAGTTCTGATATTGGTGCCGGTAAGCATTTTAGGATGGACGATCGCCTGATATGCCTCATCCGGTGACAGCTGCTGCCGAGTAAACGAGATGAGGGACTTTGTTGCGTCAAGAATCCCATTCTCTTGGTGAACTCTGATAGAGTCTGCTTTAAATGCGGCAAGAAGTCCTTTATCATTACCAACTACCTTACAAGGGATAATTCGCAGCCGATCATCCCATTCAACATCCATTGAGCCATCCCCTGACAGAAAAGAATCAACATCATCAATTATCCTTAATACATTTTCGGGTAAATCCTCTTCAATTCCCCTTACCGAAAGAATCATGACAGGGGAACCGGAAATCGGATCATACAGCTGGTTCCCGCTATCGACAAGCCCGGTAACCGTCCATTCACAGTTTTTCAGCTTAATAGCTACTGTAACCAATTGATCAAAGGCTATTGAAGCCATTTCAATATTATCGATGCTTCGTTTTGAAAAATACCATGCTGCAGGAAAACCAAGCAGCACAAAGATCCAGCTTGCCGGATCACCAAATCCGGCCGTCATTTGAATAAAGCCAGAATTAAGGGCCGAAGGATTAAACTGGAAAAAATAATGCAGCCCAAGGAGCACTCCGCCTGATAGGAAGGTTATAAAATATAATAACAACAGACCCTTTAAAAATAATCTAAGCCTGACAAAGCCAAAAACTGTGATTATCATGAAGAAGGAAAAAAGCAACTTCACAAAAAGGTCGCCCGTCAGCCATTGGTACGGTGTAAATGCCAAAATGATAATCAGCGACCCAATGAATCCCCCAATCATAATCCGCCAGCCTTTCACCTTTCTTTTTAGCAGAATGGCCGTCCAATAAAGGAGGAGGCAATCAAAACACCAGTTCAAGAGCCATATTACATCTAAATAAAGCGTCAAGCATTCCCCTCCTTGCAATTACATCCTATTAACATGAAATACATAAGCAGCCTTCTAAAAGGACCGGCTAAACACTCGTCCTAGCTATATCATTCTGTGAAAAAATGTTGGGTGCTGGAGTAGACTGTATTTTTTTATAAGATTGGAACCTATTCTTTTAAAAAAGTATAGCGTACCTGACCACTGGAAGTGTGTCACTTTTTGACATGGATTTATGGGAGTTTTTTAGACATTTTTGTCCTTTTTGTAGAAAGATATTAGCAGAGCTAAGCAAGAGCTGAATGAATTCTTTTTAAAATCGTGGTATAGCCTGGATTGCAGCACCAAAGACTTAATTCCTTACGAAATTTCAATGCATGGTATTTTTATAAATTTCTTTCGCATCAAAAAAACCTTGCCTAATGGCAAGGTTTTGAATGATTATTAACGTCTTCTGTTTCGGTTGCGCAGGAATGTTGGAATGTCTAATGCTTCCTCTGCATTGTTCACATGGCGAACCGGTTCACTTACAGGCTCTTCCCGCTTAACTTCCCTTTTTGGAGGTGCAGCAGCCGGCCTGGACTGCTGGCCAAATGACGGCCTAGGCTGGCGAGCCGGAGCTTCTGTTTCGTTGAAACCAGTGGCGATTACTGTTACCACGATTTCATCCTTTAATGCTTCATTGATTACGGAGCCGAAGATCATATTGACGTCCTGGTCAGAAGCTGACGCAACAATGTCTGCAGCTTCCTGGACTTCAAAAAGGCTGAGATTTGTACCGCCGGTAATATTCATCAGAACGCCCTGTGCGCCGTCAATGGATGTTTCAAGAAGCGGGGAGGAAACAGCTTTTTTAGCTGCTTCCGCAGCACGGTTTTCTCCGGAGGCAATTCCGATACCCATCAATGCAGATCCTTTGTTGGACATGATTGTCTTAACATCCGCAAAGTCAAGGTTAATCAATCCCGGTGTCGCAATTAGGTCTGAAATACCCTGAACACCTTGGCGGAGCACGTTATCTGCTTCACGGAAAGCCTCAAGCATTGGCGTACTTTTGTCAACGATCTCCAGAATTCGGTCATTCGGGATGACAATTAGCGTATCAACCGCTTCTTTTAATGATGAAATTCCACCCTGAGCCTGAGTTGCCCGTTTGCGGCCTTCAAAGGTAAATGGGCGGGTGACGACACCAACTGTCAGTGCTCCCAGGTCTCTTGCAATCTGGGCAATAACAGGAGCAGCACCTGTACCTGTACCGCCGCCCATTCCAGCAGTTACGAATACCATATCGGCTCCGCGCAATGCTTCCTCAAGCTGTTCTTTACTTTCTTCAGCAGCCTTTTTGCCGACTTCCGGATTTGCACCCGCTCCCAGTCCGCGAGTAAGCTTGCCGCCAATCTGCATTTTTATCTCAGCCTTTGAAAGATTAAGAGCCTGCGCATCTGTATTAACTGAAATGTATTCAACACCTTGTACACCATGCTCTATCATTCGGTTCACGGCATTGTTTCCGCCGCCGCCGACGCCGATTACCTTAATCGTAGCTAATTGATCTAAATTAGAATCAAACTCTAACATGATAATCCTCCTAATTAAACGAAATTCCCTTTTACGTTCCTTTTATTCAAAAAAATAACCCAATATCTTTTTAAATTTAGAATCGCCCTTTTCAACCGGCTTCTGTTCTGTTCTTTCCTTTGGCCTTTGGGGCTGTTTTTGATGAGTCTGATCATTTCGCTCCGCAGCAGCGGCTACAGAACTAGTCTGTGGACCACCGGCCTGCAGCCTTGCCTTTTTGCAGGCATGCTTGATGAGACCAACCGCTGTTGTATACTGCGGCTCGCGGACACCGATATAATTTGGCTCCGCCGTACGGACACGGTTTTGTAACACATACCCGGCCAGTTCAAGGACTCCCGGCATTTTTACTACACCGCCAGTCAGGACAAATCCCCCTGGTACATCTGCATAGCCTAGCCGGCTTAATTCATCCTGTACCAACTCAAAAATTTCCGTCATCCTTGCTTCTACTATTTCAGAAATCATCAGCTGGTTGCATGTCTGCATCTGATCGCTTCCTATAATCGGAACATTGAACACTTCATCTTCAGAAGCGTCATCATAGAAGGCATGTCCATGCTTAACTTTAATTTTTTCAGCGTCTTCCGTAGTCGTGCGGAGAACAATCGATAAATCCTTCGTGATAGTCTCTCCGCCAATCGGTATAACTGTAGTATGTTTCAGGTGGCCCTGTTCAAAAATCGCGAGGGTGGTAGAACCGCCGCCGATATCGACCTGCGCTACTCCCAGTTCCTTTTCATCCCGGGACAGTACCAGGGAACCTGCAGCAAGCGGCTGCAATGCAATATCAGTAATTTCAAGGCCGGCACGTTCCACACATCTCAGCGTATTATGTAATAATGACCGTAATGCAGTAATAAGTATGCCTCTCATCTCAAGTCTGACACCGATCATTCCCCGTGGATCGTTGATTTCATCCAGCTCGTCCACCTTATAGTACAGCGGGAGAACATCAACGATTTCCCTGTCAGCCGGAATAGTGAGAAGCTCAGCTGCCTCCCTTACCCTGATTACATCATGTTCAGTAATTTCTTTATTTTCGCTTGAAACAGCAACTACGCCATGGCAGGGCTGAAGCATAACATGGTTGCCGCTTATACCCACAACTACTTTCTTAATATCCATGTCTATCATTCTTTCAGCCTGTTCAACTGCTCTTTGAATTGAATGAACGGTCTCATCTATATCAACGATTGACCCCTTTTTTAGTCCATCTGACTTTACGTTGCCAACCCCGATAATATTTAAAGTGTCATTGACCATTTCACCAATGATTACCTTCACACTGGATGTACCGATGTCAAGACTTACGTATATTTCACTGTTGTTCATTCCATGGCACCTCCTTTAACACTTTTAATAGTTTAAATGAAACTTTTATTTTTTATGACCTTTTAATATAGAATAGTATAACAGTATTCAAATTACTATAGAAAACTATTCGTCACGTACTTCTTTTTCCCTCTAAAACCGGTTAACTTTTTTCAGGTTTTTTCACATTCTTCGGCTGCCTGGATAAAAGGATCCTCCGGATAACTGCAATATTTTGAAATAAGCGGACCCCAAAGGCAAAGATTGCAGCTAAATACAAGTCTACACCAAGATGTACGCCCAGAAAAGCTAAACTTGCAGCCAAAATTATGTTAAAAAAGAATCCTGACACAAAGACTCTCTCATCATATAAATTTTGAAGATGCGCTCTTATGCCGCCAAACAATGTATCGAGTGCAGCGAGCACCGCAATGGAGAGATAATTCGAATATTCCACAGGGATCTTGAGATCAGTCAGCAGCCCGAGGAGGACGCCTATCAACAGTCCGAAAATTGGCAGCCACATTATGTGTTTCCTCCCTTTTCGCTCTCTAAGGCGGGTTCCATATGTCTGATTGTTATAGACTCCTTATACGCCGGGATAGTGACTTCAGATGGCTGGTTTGAAATATTCACTTCCAGGTTATCGATAAAAAATTCTTCTATCGATTCGGAAACCTTCAGCCGGTCGCTAAGCTTCACCGAGTCTTCTGCGATAACCTTAATTTCGATTGGGTAGTCAGTAAGCGGATATCCATCAATTTTTGTCTGCCCATTTATATCACGAATGACAGTGGTGTTGATAACTCTTTGACCATTTACCGAAATATGCTCGGCATCATACATATTCAATTCATTGATTAATCTCTTTAGCAGCTCTGGTGAAATATTATTAACTTCCTCACCAAGGACAATAGCTTCGGGTACAGGCTTAATTATCAATACCACTCCGGGACCCTTGACTGCCGTCAATCCCGCTTCCTGCTTAAGATCTTCTAATGTTTCTTTAAGAACCTGCTCTTTCGAAGAAGTCATGTCAGTTTTATAATCCGCAATGCTTTCCTCAAGGGCCCGGATTTCTTTTACTAATTTGGATTGCGTCTGTAATTCATTCAGGAGCTCTCCCCGAATTTCCCAAGTGTCGCGTGTCTCCTGAATTTCCGGCTCCTTGATCGTCTGAAATTGGATTGCAAGCATAAAGCCAAGAATCGTCGCGACAATAGTAAATACAAATCCTTTTCGTTGATTCACGCATTCCACCAAACTTTCTACCAGAAAAGCGCAAGCGCCCTGAAAGAGGTAGAACGGCTATGTTCGCCACGTCCTGTGGCAACGCCGTCCTGACCCACCTCCTGTGGGCCCCCGACAAGCATAAGACAAGCGCTGACAGAAGGCGCTTTTTGCCT